>JBBSOF010000017.1:0-68794 GCA_038260025.1 Phycisphaerales bacterium | reverse complement strand
GAAGTGACGAAGTGACGAAGTGACGAAGTGACGAAGTGACGAAGTGACGAAGTGACGAAGTGACGAAGTGACGAAGTGACGAAGTGACGAAGTGACGAAGTGACGAAGTGACGAAGTGACGAAGATCTTATTTTCTTGACCACTTCCCTCCTCTACCCCAGCACAAAGTTAATCATCCGCCCCGGCACGACGATGACCTTCTTGATGGGCTTTCCTTCCATCAGCTCCTGCACACGGGGGTCGGCCCTTGCCGCGGCTTCGATCGCCTGGGCATCACTGCCTGCGGGCACCATGACCTTGCTGCGCAGCTTGCCCATGATCGAAACCGGGATCTCGACCTCATCATCCGCGGCAAGCGTCTCATCGGCGATGGGGAACGGGTGCAGCAGGATTGATCCTCGCGCGGCATCCGCATCACGCGGCAATCGCATCACGCGGTGCCACAACTCCTCGGCAATGTGCGGCGCGAGGGGGGCGAGCATCAGAATAAGCGGCGCGGCAACCGACACCGGTGGCGCGTCCAGCGACCCGATGTGGTTGTTCACCTCGATCAGCTTGCTGACGGCGGTGTTGAGGCCCAGGCATTCCATGTCGCGCCGCACGCCCTTGATGGCCTTGTGCAGCACCCTCAGCGTTCCCCGGTCGGCGGGCGTCTCGACGCACCGCGAAAGCCCCGTGTTCTCATCGATGAGGTTTCGCCACACCTTCTGCAGGAAGCGGTACGAGCCGGTGATGTCGCGCGTGTTCCACGGCTTGCTCGCCTCCAGCGGGCCCATCGCCATCTCGTAGATGCGCAGCGTGTCGCAGCCGAACTCTGCGAACATCTCATCAGGTGAGATGGCGTTTTTCAGGCTCTTGCCCATCTTGCCGTACTGGCGTGTGACAGGCTCGCCCTTGTATGCGAACGGCCCCGGCTTGTCCTGGTGCTCCATGGCGAGCGTGCCATCGGGCAGGGTGACGGAGAAGGCGTCAACGCGCGTGCCGCGGGCATCCTCAAAGAAGAACGCCTGGATGTACCCCTGGTTGAACAGCCGCTGAAACGGCTCGGGTGTTGAGACATGCCCGAGGTCAAAGAGCACCTTGTGCCAGAACCGCGCGTAGAGCAGGTGCAGCACGGCATGCTCAACACCACCAACGTAGAGGTCGACGCCGCCGAAGTGGTCGGGGTCGATCGCCGCGGGCGGGCGGGCCGCGCTGGCTGCGTCGTTGGTCTCGCCCGCAAGTTCACCCGCACGCGAGGCGCCCGTGACCCACGCCCCCGGCGCTTCGCGCGCCGAAGTTGCGGTCTGGCCAGCCATCCAGTACCGCTCCACGCGCGAGTCGATCATGACGGCAGCATTGTCGGGGTCGAGGTAGCGCAGGTAGTACCAGCACGAGCCCGCCCAGTTGGGCATGGTGTTGGTCTCGCGCGTGTAGGGCTTGGGGCCATCGCCCAGATCGAGCGTCACGCTCACCCATTCCTTGGCGCGGTTGAGGGGCGTGCGGACCGGGGCGTTGGGGTCCTCGCTGCTCTCAGGCTGGAAGTTGTCCAGCGGAGGCAGCAGCAGCGGCAGCATCGACTGCGGCAGCGGGTGCGCCACGCCTTCCGCATCGTAAACAATGGGGAATGGCTCGCCCCAATAGCGCTGACGCGAGAAAAGCCAGTCGCGCAGCTTGTAAGTGGTCGTGCCGCGGCCGAGCCCCTTGGCCTCCAGCCATCCGATCATCGCCTGCTTTGCATCGGCCACACCAAGCCCATCGAGGAACGCGCTATTGATGGCAGGCCCATCGCCTGTGTACGCGTTGTCATCCTTGAAGCCCGCGGGTGGCTGCACCGTGCGGACAATGGGCAGGTCAAACGTCTTCGCGAAGTCCCAGTCACGCTGGTCCTGCGCGGGCACCGCCATGATCGCGCCCGTGCCGTAGTTCATCAGGACATAGTCGGCGATAAAAATCGGGATGGGTTTGCCGCTGGCGGGGTTCACCGCGAACGCACCCGTGAACACGCCTGTCTTGTCCTTTGCCGCGGTGCGCTGGTCTTCAGTGCGAGTTTTCGCGAACACGCGGTACGCCGCCACCGCCTCCCGAGGCTGGACACCGGGCGAAGCGTGGTGCGTCGTCCCCTTCCACCGCGGGTTCGTGCCCTCCGGCCACGCCTCTGGCGTGAGCGAATCCACCAGCGGGTGCTCAGGAGAAAGCACCACATACGTCGCCCCAAAAAGTGTGTCCGGACGGGTGGTAAAGACCTCGATCCGCGCTTCCTGGGTGGCCAGCCGCTCCGCGGCGGCGCTGGTCTCACGAGCACCAAGAACATCGTGATGCAGCGCAGTCCACGGATAATCCTCGGCCTTCGTCACAACACCTGCATCAACAGGGTTCTCAATGACGTACTGCGTGAACTCCGTAAACGCGGCCGCGTCGCGAACGATGTGATCGAAACGCTCCGAATCCCAAAGGTGTCCCTTAACGCCCCGCGCACGGTTGATCTCGGTCGCGGTGAAGTGCTTTACGGACTTGACGATGTCATCAAGCGAGAACCCTTCGTAGGGCCGCACGATCCAATGGACGTGGTTTGACATGACGACCGCCGCGTAGGCCTGGTAGCGCACACCCTCGAAGTGCAGCATGGCGTTGAGGACTGTCGTCCGCTCACTCTCAGACAAGACTGGAACGGCTGTTTTCCATGTGACGAAATAAGTTGCGCCCGGCAAGTTGAGGTGCGGAAGGAAGCGGCGGCTCCGCACAAGCGAGGCCACGCCGCCCCATGTGCCGGTCGGGTATGGGTCTTTGGGCAGGAAGTTGCGCGGGTTGAGGGTTTCCCCTGCTGATAAATACGCGGCCGCCATTCGGATGGTATTTGCGCAGATATTGGTGTCTGCGTTGGGGGAGGCGAACGAAGAGCCGCCGCGGAGCGGCTGGCCACCCACAGTCTCAAACCCCACCACCGCCCCCTCGCTCCTCCCAATCCAGTTGCGCTGCATCATGCGGATAGGCTCGGGCCAGTCCACCTTGTCAAGGTCTTCGAGCAGGCGGTCGGCGTAGGCGGTGATGCGCATCATCCACTGGCGGAGAGGGCGTTTGTACACGGGGAAGTTGCCGCGCTCGCTGCGGTTGTCGGCAGTGACCTCTTCATTGGCGAGGACGGTGCCGAGCATCGGGCACCAGTTGACGGGCACCTCCGAAAGGAACGCGAGGCGGTGCTTGTCGATCTCCGCACGCTGCTCGGCAGCGGTGAGCGTGGACCACCCGCGACCATCCGCACCAAGCCGCGCACCCGACTCAAACTCCTGGCGCAGGGCGTCGATGGGGCGGGCCTTCTGCACGCGCTCGTCATACCACGAGCCATAAATCTGCAGGAAGACCCACTGTGTCCACTTGTAGAACTCCGGGTCGGTGGTGGAAACGCTGCGATGCGGGTCGTGGCCCAGCCCCAGGCGCGTCAGCTGCGAGCGCATCGTCGCGATGTTCGCCTCGGTGCTGATGCGCGGGTGCGCGCCCGTCTGCAGCGCGAACTGCTCGGCCGGCAGCCCGAAGGAATCGAACCCCATGGTGTGGAGCACGTTGAAGCCCGCCATCCGCAGGTAGCGGGCGTAAATATCAGTCGCGATATACCCCAGCGGGTGCCCAACGTGCAGCCCCACGCCGCTGGGGTAGGGGAACATGTCCAGGATGTACTTCTTGGCCCGTGAGGCATCAAACCCCGGCTCGCCGGGGTTGGGCGTGTGGAAGGTCGCGTGGGTGCGCCAGTGCTCCTGCCACGCCGACTCGATCTGCTGCGCCAGGGCGGCGTTGTAGCGGTGCGGCGGGGCATCGCCCCCGCGCGCGGGCTGACTCTCAGGACTTGTATTTGGCGCGTGGGTCATAGGGGCGCAAGTGTAGGGTTGCGCCGCCTGCCCGCAGCCTCAGTTGTGGCGCGGACGCGTCTTGGCAGAGCCCGGCTTGATCTCCCGCAGCACGTCCGGGGGCGGCGGGGAGGCCCGGTCCTTGCCCTGTAGATACCGCTTCGCCTCACCCGCGATGACGAAGGAGCCCGTGACGAGTATGACGTCGCCGCGCCCCACCGCATTGCGCGCGGTCCGCAGGGCATCCTCCAGCGTTTCGCACTCCTGAGCCATCTTGGACGAGACCTCCACATACTTGCGCTGCAGGTCGTGGGGGGCCATCGCCCGCGCGCTGCCCTTGGCGCGGGTGAAGAAGATCTTGTCGGCCCCCGTGGCGATCGCCTTCAGCAGCGCGGGCACATCCTTGTCGGCGGCGCACCCGAACACCACCACCAGCGAGTCGAAGTCCACGCTGGCCCCGATGGCCTTCATAAGCGCGAGCATCGACTCGGGGTTGTGCGCCCCATCGACATACACAGGGGGAGAATTCTGCACCCGCTCCAGGCGTCCATTCGCGGGGGTCTTCGCGAGCCCCTGCGCCACCTTGGCCTCAGGGGTCTCAAGCCCGCGCTCGCGGAGTCGATCCAGAATCGCGAGCGCCAAGCCGCAGTTCAGGGCCTGGTGCTCACCCTTCAGCGGCACCGGCAGGTGCTCGAACATGCTCCGCGGGCTGCTGAGGCACACCCGCGAGTGATGGCCCAGCTGCGGCGTCGCCTCAAAGCGGAAGGAGAAGTCGATCTCTTTGTCCAGCACCTCAAAGGTGCAGCCCACCGCCGCGGCACGCTCGCGCAGCACCGTCAGCACCCGCTCATCCTGCGGCACCGACACGCACGAAACGCCCGGCTTCATGATGCCCGCTTTTTCCGTCGCGATCTTTTCGAGGGTGTCGCCCAGGAGCTGCGTGTGCTCAAGCTGAATCGCCGCCAGCGCCGTCACCACGGGGGTAATGATGTTCGTGGCGTCGACCCGCCCGCCCATGCCCACTTCGATCACCGCGACATCGACCGCCTCCTGTGCGAAGTACAGGAACGCCAGCGCCGTCAATGTCTCAAAGTATGTCGCCGCGCCCAGCTTCTTGGGCAGGCGGTCTGCCGCGTCGGCAACCTTGCCCAGCAGTTCGGCAAAGGCCTCGGGCGGGATCTGCACGTTGTTGATGCGCACCCGCTCGCTCAGGTGCACCAGGTGCGGGCTGGTGTACAGCCCCACGGTGTAGCCACAACCGATCAGCGCCGCGGCAGTCATCTCGCAGACACTGCCCTTGCCCTTGCTCCCACCCACATGGATGGTTTTCAGTTCTTTGTGAGGGTTGCCCAGCACATCCATCAATGCCGTCATGCGGTCCAGGTTGAAAACCTGCGGCACATCCACCTGCGAGGGGCGGGACTGCTCGACATTGAAGCAGCCTTGAAGGTGCGCAATCGCCGCGTCATAGCTCTCAAACCTCTTGGAAGCAGGCCTGCGCGGCGCCTTAGGGCTCTCCAGCGCTTCTTCGGCCATGACTGTTTTGGCGGGCCGCTTGGTGCTCTTCCTGGTTTCCGGGGCTATGGACATCGCTGGCTCATCATAGCAGAGGCTTCTGTTTTTTTAACAAGCAAAACCGCGACAAGTTGCGGGCAAACGTCATAAGACTCGCAAAGGCACTCAGATGCGCGCAGCACATCGGCGATCATCACCCGCCATTGCCGTGGGCAATCGCGTGCTTCATATCGGCGACCGCCGCCCGTAGCCCCACATACACCGCGCGGCTGACGATCGCGTGCCCGATGTGCAGCTCCGAAACGCCCTCCAGCCCCGCGATCACCCCGACGTTCACATAGTTCAACGCGTGACCCGCGTTGAAGTTCATGCCCGCGCCGCGGATCGCCACGCCCGCGCTCCTGATCCGCTCCACCTCGTGCCACAACGCAGAGTTGTGGATGTCACCCCCTGCATGGGCGAATGCCTCGGCGTAAGGGCCGGTGTGGACCTCGCAGGTGTTGAACCCCGCTGCCGCGGCAGCCTCGACCTGATGAGGCTCGGCGTCAATAAACGCGGACACCAACGCGCCACAGGCCGTCAGGCGTCGCACGATCGGGCGGAGGCGATCCAACTGACCTGCGACATCAAGGCCGCCCTCGGTGGTGACCTCCTGCCGGCCCTCGGGCACGAGCATGGCACAATGGGGCCGCACCCGTTCAGCAACCTCGACCATATCCGGAGTCGCGGCCATCTCGAGGTTAAACCGCACCCGAACCGACGGCCGCAGCAAATCAACATCGCGGTCGGTGATGTGCCGCCGGTCCTCCCTCAGGTGAACCGTGATCCCGTCTGCACCCCCCAGTTCCGCCTCGTGCGCGGCACGGACCGGGTCGGGCTCGCCATACTCCGCGCCGCCCCGGTACCGGGCCTGGCGCACCGTGGCGATATGGTCAATATTGACGCTCAAGAGCGGCATGCAGGGAGTGTACGACGGGCCGATGGATCGGCCGGATTGCTACCCCCCGTCACACCAGTGCCCCACAAAAGCAAAAGCATTTACGTTTTTCAAAACAAGACATTGACAATTCGTAAGTCAACATGAATAATCTGCAACGTGACTTCTGTTTTGTCAAACATCGTGACACGTCCGCACCCGCTCACGAGTTTGCCGCGGGAAGACCTCGACCTCATCCTCGAACTCGTCCTGCAGTCGGGCTCGCTGAAAGACCTGGCCGCCAAGTACGGGGTCAGCTACCCCACCATTCGCGGGCGGCTGGACCGCGTGATCCTGCGTCTGCAAGCCGTGCTCGCCGGTCTCAAGCCCGACCCCCTTTCCGAACTGCTTGCCGACCTGGTGGAACGCGGGGAGCTCAGCGTGCCAACCGCCCGGCATATCCGCGACACGGCTCGAAAGGCTCAACAGGGAGAAACGCCATGACAGAGTGGTTCAGCCAGCAGCAGGCGGGGTACATCGGCGGGTTTGGCGGCGCTGCCATCGGCCTCATTGGTGGGGTGTACGGCGGCCTCATCGGCCTGATGGTTCAGCGCGGCATCGGACGCCGCACCATGATGACCATCCACATCACCCTGATCGGGCTGGGCATCACCACCCTGCTGACGGGCCTGACCGCCCTGGTGTTGGGCCAGCCATACCACGTGTGGTACCCCTTCGTGCTGGGCGGCGGCGTCCTCACCTGCGTGCTGGGCGCGCTGCTGCGGGTCGTGCGCATGCGATACCGGCACAGCGAACAGCGCAAGCTTGAGGCGGAAGCTCTCCGCCGCGGCTGAATACGATCCGCCCGCATGCGCGTCCTTATCACCGCCATCGGCTCGCACGGGGATGTCAACCCGTTTATCGGCGTGGGGCGGGCACTGCAGGCGCGGGGGCACCAGGCCGCATTCGCGGGCAACGCCTATTTCCAGCCGCAGATCGAGGAGGCGGGCCTTGAGTTCATCCCGCTGGGCGAGCCGCTGGACCTGCGTGAGCTGAAGGACATGCCCGACCTGATGCACCCGCGCAAGGGGTCGCGACTGGTCATCAACCGGCTCATGGTCCCCTTTGCCGATGAGACCATGCGGTCGCTTCCCGGGCTGCTCGATTCCTTCCGGCCCGATGTCGTGCTGCACCACCACATCTGCTTCGCGACGCCGTGGGTGTGCGCAGCCCGGGGCATCCCCACGGCAAACATGGTGCTCGCCCCGATGATGTGGATGAGCCCGGGTGACACCTTTGCGCCAATGCCGTGGTCGCCCGTACACCCGCCGGCGTGGATGCGCTGGGCGCTGTCGCGTCTTGTGTGGCCGCTGGTGCGCTGGCGGCTCGACCCCATGCTGAACCGCGTCCGCCGCGACCACGGTCTGGAGCCAATGAAAGACTGCTGGCGCAACGCCTGCCGCGCGGGAGACATCAACCTGGGTATGTGGTCGCCCCTCTTCCGGCCGCCTGTCGAGGGCGACCCGGAGAACGGCGTCATCTGCGGCTTCCCCATCCACGACCGGCACCTCACGCAGGAGCACGGCTTGGACCTCGTCGAACGCTTCCTCGCGGCAGGCCCCGAGCCCATCCTCTTCTCGCTGGGCACCGCGGCTGTCCACATGCCGGGAAAGTTCTATCAGATCGCCGCGGAAGCCTGCCGCGTGCTGGGGCGCCGGGGCATGCTGCTGGTGGGCAACTCGGGCACCATGGTGAAGGACCCGCCCCCCGGCGTTTCTACCTTCACCTACATCCCGTTTTCCCAGGTGATGCCCCGCGTGGCGGCAAGCGTACATCACGGCGGCATCGGCACCACCGCACAGGGTCTGCGCGCCGGTCGCCCCACGGTCATCGTCCCTCACGCACACGACCAGTACGACAACGCCGCCCGCGCCATGCGGCTTGGCGTCTCCGAAACCGTGAACAAATCGGCTTTGACGGTTGACCGCCTGGTGGAAGCCCTGCAGAGCGTGCTGGAGAACCCGGCCGCCCGCGCCAGCGCCACTGTGCTTGCGGCCCGCCTGAAAGTTGAGGACGGCGCTGCCGTTGCCGCGGCGGAAATCGAGAAACTCATCGACGCAGCGGCCACCGCCCAGCCCGCCCCACTACCCTCCATCGCGTGAGCGACCCCACCCCCCACGAATCAGAGGATGCACCCCACGCGGCCGGACCGTTGCGCGGCCAGGAATGGTTCGCGCATTCGGAGGGGCTTTCGTTCTCCTGCACGCTCTGCGGCAACTGCTGCACGGGGCCCGAGGGCTATGTGCTGGTGGATGATGCCGAGGTTGCCGCGCTGGCCCGGCGTATGGCGCTGAGCGTTGGTGATTTTCTCGCCCGCTACACCCGCGAGACCAGCATGGGCCGATCGCTCACCGAGCGCATGACCGATGCGGGGCTTGACTGCGTATTCCTCGACCGCGAGAAGATTCCCGGCAAGGCGGTGTGCGGCGTGTACGAAGACCGCCCGCGCCAATGCCGCACCTGGCCCTTCTGGAAGAGCAACCTCACCAGCCGCAACGCCTGGGATCGGGCCAAGCGAACGTGCCCGGGCATGGACAAAGGCAAGCTCTATACCGTGCAGCAGATCCGCGTGCTGCGCGATGTGGTGCCGATGTAGATTTGAATCCATGGGTCGTATAAGTCTTATGCGACCTAGAAGACCTATGAGCGATGCCGACCACCCCTGAAGAACTTCCCGCCCACTGGCTCGCCGCCGCGCGAGACCCCGCCATTGCCGCCGGGCTTGAGGCCATCTACACGATCATCACGGACCAGATCGCCGCGCGTCGCCCACTGTGCGAAGTCTCCGGCCGCTGCTGCAACTTCGAGAAGCATGGCCACCGGCTCTACGTCACGGGCCTGGAAGCCGCGTACACGCTCACGCGCCTGCCGCCCGCACAAACCCTCTCGCTGCCGATGATCGCCGACGCCCGCGCCCGCGGCGACTGCCCGTTCCTCATCAACAAGCTCTGCACCGTGCACACGATCAAGCCGCTGGGCTGCCGCGTGTACTTCTGCGACCCCACCGCGCAAGACTGGCAGCAGGAACTCAGCGAGCGCACGCTCGACATGGTGCGCAAACTCCACGACCGGCACGGCATTGAGTATCGCTACGGCGAATGGCGCGGCATGCTCGAATCATTCATGGCTTAGCTGGGTACCCCCTCTCTCCGAGAGGGGTCCGCGCCTTGGGTGGCCCGCCGCTCCGCGGCGGCTCTTCACTGAGGATAATCCCCACTCCTCCGCCTACTCCACCACATGCGCCGCCTTCGGCGTCTCCTCGCTCACCCGTTCCTTCGTCACCTGCCCGCCCACATCGGTCATCGTCAGCAGGCTCGGCTCCTCATTGATGCGCGTCATCAGGTGTACGGGGCGGCCCCAGATGAGGCGGAGGCTGTTCAGCACTTCCTTCGCCCGCGCTGCTTCCACCTCCACGCCCGAGAACTTGTGCGCCAGCACCAGCTCGCCGCGGTTAAGGTAGTTGGCATCCACCACATAGATGAACGGCTGGCCCGCATTGGTCAGGTGGTGCAGCAGCGTCTGCTTCACCCGATTGAAATCGCGCGACACGATCTTCACCTCGCCCGTCTGCGGGTCGCGCTTGTGCTGGTACATCTGGTGCCGCTCGACGAACTCTTCGGTCAGGAACTCATCGATGAACGACACATCGTTGTAGATGCGCCGCACCTCGAAGATCTTGGCGCGGCCCTTCATGCTTTTGTCATCAAAGGCGGCCTTGGCGCCGATAGCCGCGGAATCTTCCCAGCGGGGGCCGTGCTGGCCCTTGTCCCAACGCCGCTCGATGTCCTTGAAAAGCTCGACACCAATCTTGTAAGGGTTGAAGCCGCCGGGGGGCATATGTACCACGCCGCTGTGCTGGTCGGCGTAGTGGACGATCTCCTTCGCCTCCAGGAAGTGCAGCGTCATGAGCTTGCTGTGCCAGTACGTCGCCCACCCCTCGTTCATCACCTTCGTCATCGCCTGGGGCGCGAAGTAGTACGCCTCCTCGCGGATGATGGACAGGATGTCCTGCTTCCACTCCGGCAGGTGGGCGTTGTGCAGCAGAAACAGCAGCACATCGCGCGTCGGCCGCGCCGGCACGCGGCTGCCCGCGGCCTTGCGCTGCTCCTCGTGGCGCGCCCGCTGACGCTCCATCTCCGCCTGCGGGTTGATGAAGGCGTCCATGTAGTCCTTCGCCGGCAGCTTGTCGGCGTGGAAGTCCCGCCCCGCATCGTGGGCGATGTCCTCCTCGCCGCCGATCTCCGCCAGTCGCCGCCCACTGTCACCCGGCGCTGCGCTGGGCGCGTGCTCCTCGCGCATCACGAAGGGCGAGTGCGGGTCAATGAGGTTCTCGAGCGTGAGGCACGCGTCGATGAACTGCTCGACCGCTTCCTGCCCGTGGCGCTCGATGTGCCGGCGCACCCGCGTGGCGTGGTTGGCCATCTGGTCCATCATCTTGCGGTCGGTCTTGCTGAACCACAGGTTGTTCTTGAAGAAGTCGGCGTGACCGTACACGTGCGCCATCACCAGCTTCTGATCCGTAACGGCGTTGCTCTCCTGCAGGTACGCGTACACCGGATCATTGTTGATCACCATCTCGTAGATGCGCCCCAGCCCGTACGCATCACGCTTGCTCAGCTTCTCGTACTCCATCCCCCACCGCCAGTGCGGGTAGCGCGTGGGGAACCCCCCATACGCGGCAATCTGGTTCATCACCTCAAACGGCAGCACCTCATACACCACCTCGTAGAAGTCCAGCCCGTACTCGACAGCCTTGGCCTTGATGGCCTGCATGTGGGCCAGCAGCTCGGGAGAGAGGTCCGTGTGAGGGGTGCCTGGCATAGGAGGATTATCGGCAGATTGGACCCCTTCCATACGTTCGGGCAGCCCAATTGGTTGACCGAGTCAATCCGCAACGATCAGGAGGAAGGAGGCGAAAATCGCGAGTGAAAAAGCGCAGCACGCCAAAATCACCCAGCCTTGCCGGTGTGATGACATCCGTTGAAAGGCTCTCGCATTGCGTACGAGCAGGAACATCGCCGCGCTCTCGATCACGAACGGGAGCACTAAACCGAACACCAACCGTCGCATTTCTTCGCCGTTCAGGCCCATCCAGGAAACCAATATACTCACGGGGCCGCTAAAGCCCATTCCCACCGCCAACGCCACCATCGCAGCGACATATCGCCAACTACTTGGCTCCGCCAGCGCCACCCGCAGCACCAGCGGCTGCGCACACTCCGGGCACGCAGCCCCCTTCAACCCGCGCAGGCTGTACCCGCACGCAGGGCACGGAACATCCTGCTCGGCCAGAAACTGGGTCAGCAAGGGCGAGGGCACGCCTGGTGTCACCGCTTCATCCGACTTCGCTACATGAGCATCGTGCTCCGCCGTCACACCGTGCCCTCCTCTTCCGATCAGAAGATCCCGCCAATCAGCATTCCCGCGGCAACAGTCACCAACACCACAAGCAGCGCCGTCACCACCACCGTCGCCCGGCGATCTCCACCCGCCGCCTTGAACCGCTCCCGCCCCACCCGCCGCAGCAGGGTCCACGCGAGAAAACCGTTCAGCAGCGAGAGCAGCAGCGGCGCGCCAGACCCCGCAGCAGCGTGCCACCGCACGGGGCCGGGCCTTGTAACCCAATCGACCAGCGCGTGCACCGCAACCATGAACAAGATGCCCGCGGCCGCCATGTAGAGCCCTGCCGCGACATACAGCATGTGGCGGAATCGATCCGGCCACATCACCTCGGCATTGAGCGGGGCCCCGCACTCCGGGCAGCAGTCCGCCGCAACGCCGCGCAGGTTGTACCCGCACTGCGGGCACGGCGCATCGTACCGCTGCAGGAACTTCCGCAAGCGCACATCCGGCGGCGTGCCCGATTCCTCCCGGATAAACTGTGGGGTCTTATCGAGCGGCACCGAAAATCCCTTCACCTTCATACGCCTGCGTGCGTCGCCACAGCCTACCCGACGGCTCAACGAGGAACACTTGGGGGGCAACCGCAACCCATGTTCATACCCGACTGTACAAATAGACCACGCGACCGCGCAATCGGCTCGTATCCGAGCAGGCGCGGGGTATATTGCATCGAGCCGACGGGCATAGGTCGGACACCGCGGCAGGTTCGTAGAGGAGGTTCCATCATGCGGTTTGCAGCCTTATTGGTGCTAGCGGCGGTCTGCGCGGCCATTCCCGCGGCAATGGCGGACACACTGCGCTGGGTCAATCCCGCCGGGGGCGCCTTCACGGATGCGGCAAACTGGGACTTGGGACGCCTGCCTACCAACGTAGACCAGGTGTTATTCGATCTTCCAACTACCTACACGGTGACAATGCCCGTCTCGATGGTTCAGGTTTTCGGGATGGATGTCCTTGGCGGGCACGTGACGCTGCAGGGGTTAAGTGCCGCCCAGCCGGGCACACTTTCGATTACGCCCGGCAGTGGTCAGCTCCGGTTGCTTGTAGGCAACGGCACCAGTCCTGCCGCGTTCTCGCTGAGTAACACAAGCATCACGACCGCCAACGCGCACATGGAGATTCGGGCGCAGGGCACGGCCGTGATGCTGAGCGGCGGCTCGTACTTTTCCTCAAACTTCGGTGAGCTGCGGGTGCTCCCGGGCGGCGTGCTGCGCGTGGATGGGGGCGGTGTCAATCCCAGTTACCTGCTGATTCAGGGGGGAACGGCCATCGTTACCGCGGGCGGTCTACGCGGCGAGGTCGTGAACGTCAGCCACGGCAGCACGGTCCGTGCGGCCGGGCCTACCGCACGATTCACCTATCAACTGGGCATGACGCTGCGGGGCCTCGTCGAGGTCACCCAGGCCGCGGAGATCACGTTAACCAGCGGGGGCGCGCAGGCAGTCTTGGCGGAAAGCTGCAACCTGCAACTGAGTGACGGTGGACAGGTGCGGCTGGGTGTCGGGTTTCGAAATGATGCTGCAAGCGTGGTGCGCTTGTCGGCCGGCGCGAACTGGACGGTGCCAATCTCCGATGCGCAGTACCGCGGGCCATTCTTCGCAGGGCCCGGCACCACGGTATTACTGGAAGGAACATATTCCGACATAGTGGAGCTCGACCAGGCCGGAGCCAACTCACAAGGGTTTCTCGGACGCTTCCAGGGCGGGCTTACCGCTGCACTCGATGCGCTCATTGACCCGGCTGTGCCGGTGGTGCGGCGCTCAACATCTGCATTCTCTAACACCGTGCTGGCAGGAACGCTCACGGTGCGCGTGCGCAATGGCAACGCGCTTCGCATCGGCGATGTGATCCCGGTGCTGGAGCACAACCAAACCACACACGGGGCGTTCGCGCAGGTAGTTCTGCCCCCATTGGGCGGCGGCCGCATCATGCAGGTCTACAGCCAAGGCACCCCGCTCACCACCTACGCCCGCATCGTGCAAGGCCCACCCTCGTGCTACCTCAATGCCGACTTCGATGGTGACGGCGATGTCGGCACCGACGCCGACATCGAGGCCTTCTTCGCCTGCCTTGCCGGCACCTGCTGCTCCACGTGCGCCAGCGCCGACTTCAACGGCGACGGCGACACCGGCACCGACGCCGACATCGAAGGCTTCTTCACCGTGCTTGCGGGCGGAAGCTGCTGACCTCACGGGCTCGTTTCAGCACACCAACTACTCCACGCCTGCCGCACCGCGGCTTCCATCCGCCGCGCGAAGGCCGCGCCGTCGCACAACGCCGAGGCCAGCAGCCTGGGACGAAGCCCAGCGCGGAGCGAGGTCAGCCGCGCCATGTCCGCACCCCACTCCGCGGCAAGATCAACGTACCCGCCTTCATCCCCCGCGATCAGCGACGCCTCGCCGATGCACGACAGCAGGCTCACCCCCACACGCCCGGCGTGCATCGCCCCCGCCAGCGTCACCACCGGCACACCCATGTACAGCGCCTCGCACGTGGTCGTCGTCCCGTTATACGGAAATGGGTCCAGCGCGATATCGACGCGGCCGTACAACTCAAGGTGCTCGCGGATGCCCTTGGTCCGTGAAAGAAACTCAACCCTGCCCGCTTCAACTCCTGCCGCGGCAATACGGGCAAGCAGTCCTTCGCGCAGCCCGTGGTCATCCGCATGCCCGCCCTTGAGCAGCAGGCGCGAGCCGGGGGTTGCCGCGAGCACCGCCGCCCACACACGCAGCACCTCCTCGTTGACCTTCTGCACCGTGTTGAACGAACCAAAAGTGACAAACCCGTTTGTGAGGCACGGCGGCGGAGCAGGGTCGGGCGCAGCTTCCGGCGGCTGATAGCACAGAAAGCACGGGTCCAGACGCAGCAGTTTCTCTGTCGTGAACGCGTCGCTGCCCGCGGGGTCTGTATGCGAATCCACGATGCGAAAGTCCATACCGCTCAACCCGGTCGTGTTGGGGTACCCCAGGTACGTCACCTGCACCGGCGCGGGCCGCGCGGCAAGCGCCGCCAGGCTGTGCGCGTGCGTGTGCCCCGACAGCTCCATCAGCACATCCACACCATCCGCACAGATCTTCTCCGCCAGCCCCGCATCCGAAATATTGTCGGCAATGTGCCACTGCCCTTTCCGAAGGTCAGTGTCCCCGTGCCACCGAGTTGTCTTCAACTCGGTGTCCCTGCCTTTCCCTTCCACAAGCGATCGCAGGCGCGCGGTCACCCCATCCGCCACCCGGTTCGTCTGATACACATAAAACTCAATCGCGCCAAAGTCTGCCTCGCGCAGCCACGGCTCAATAAAATACGCCACGGAGTGCTGCCTCAAATCCGGCGACACAATCCCCACGCGCAGCCGCTTCGCGGGGTCGCGCACATTGGTGTACACCCGCGCGGGCACTGGCACCACCCGATCTACCAACTCACCATACCGCCGGTGCGCCGCGAACACCTCTGCTGGCGTCGCCCGCGGCACATAATTCATCATCAGCGCCAGCCCGCTCGCCAGCGTCGTGCTGGCCGGATGCCGTGCTGCCGCACCGTGCGCCAGCGCCGCGGCCTCAGTCGGCCGCCCCAGGTTCAGCAGCGCGCCGCTGAGCACCGACAGCAGCCCCTCATCGCCCGGCCATCGCTCCAGCCCTTCGCGGCAAACCTTCTCCGCCTCGCCGTGCAGTTCCATCTGCTCCAACGTGATCGCCAGTTCCACGACGGCCCCCGCATGCGAAGGGTGCGCCGACCGCACCAGCCGCAGGACTTCCGCCGCCTGCGCGTGGCGATTCTCAATCCCCAGCAGCCGCGCGTGCTCCACCTGCAGGCCCGCATCGCCGGGGCCGAGCTCTGCCGCGCGGGCCGCAAAGTGCAGCGACTGCGCCGTCAGCCCCATGCGGAGGAACACCTGCGACATCACATGGTTCACATACGGGTCGCGCGGCGCGGTCTGCACCAGGCGCTGGCACATGGCCCGGGCCTGCTCGGGCTTGTGCCCCAGCAGCGCCCGCACCTGCTCCAGTTTGCCCGCATGCTGGGACATTCGTCATTCCGGTGAGGTGACCTTCAGCACGCGGCACGCATGCTCGCGTGCCGCGGCATCGGCGTTCATGCAGTCGTCCAGCGTTCGCATGGCAGAAGGGCGGACAGCGCTCACCGTCTCCAGCACCGCCTCCACCACCGCACCAAACCGCAGCGATGATCCATCACGCAGGAACGCCCCGACCGCCGCCTCATTCGCGCCGTTAAGGATGGCGCCGGCCGTGCCCCCGTCGCTGATGGCGCGGTGCGCCAGCGCCAGCAGCGGGAAGCGCTCGTGATCCACCGGCTCAAACTCGATGCCGCGCAGCGTTGACCACTCCAGCCTGCGCGACAACCCCTCAACCCGCCGCGGCCACGTCAGCGCGTGCTGAATAGGCGTCCGCATGTCCGGCGCGGCCAGCTGCGCCATGCAGTTGCCATCGCGGAACTCGGCGATGGCGTGCACCAGCGACTGCGGGTGAACCAGCGCTTCGATCCGGCTGCCGGGAATCCCAAACAGCCAGTGCGCCTCGATGATCTCCAGCGCCTTGTTCATAAGCGATGCCGAATCAACCGTCACCTTGCGGCCCATTGTCCACGTCGGGTGCCGGAGCGCTTCGGCGGCCGTTGCACCCCAGATTTTTTCCTTTGTCCACGTACGGAACGGCCCGCCCGAGGCCGTGAGGATGACCCGCTCCAAGCCATCATCAGGTATGGACGGAGGGGCCTGGCGCGACCCAAGGCACTGCCACAGTGCCGCGTGCTCACTATCTACCGGCAGCAGCGCGGCCCCGGACTTCTTCGCCGCAGCCACCACCAGCGATCCCGCGGCAACCAGCGTTTCCTTATTGGCCAGCGCCACATCGCGCCCAAGCTCCACCGCCTTGAGTGTCGCCTGAATGCCGGCCGAGCCCACGACGGCGGCGACGACCATGTCGCATTCGACACTCGACACGAGATCGCTTGCGGACTCTTCGCCCGCAGCGGATAAGGCGTCCCCACACGATGGGCGAACAAACGCGAGGGACTCCGCGGCGCTCTCTGGCACTGCGGCGCACGCCGTGTGACGGACACCGAACTTTTCGGCCTGCTGCGCCATCAACGCCGCGTTCTTCCCGCACGCCAGGCCCACCACCTCAAACCGCTGCTCGCAACGCCCGGCGGCATGCAGCCCGTTGAGGTGCGCAATCACCTCCAGGGTCTGCGTCCCAATGGAACCCGTCGACCCCAGGATGATGACCCGCCGTGCCCGCATGGTTTAGGCCCGCCAACAACGCTCATTCCCCAACACCACTTACTCCGGCTTGGCCTTGCGGTTCAGTTCACTGGGGGCCAGCTTGCGGCGGCTCGCGGCATACAGCGTGCGAGGGCGTGCCGCGGCCTGCCCTTTGGCCGGCGCCGGTGTGCGTTCCTCGCGCGGCGCGGGCTGACGCGCGCTCCCACCTTTGTCCCCGCCACGACGTTCGCCCCGGGGCTGGCGCGGCGTCTCTTTGACCTCTCGCACCGGCTCGCTCTGTGCGGGCGGCGATCCCGCAGGACCACCTTCCGCGTTGCCCTTTCCGCCGCGCCCGCGACGGCGACGGCGGCGACGCCCGCTCTTGGCAGGCTCGGCCGAACCATCGCTCGTTACTGCGTGATCGTCGTCTCCGCCATCAGCATGATCCCCACCCTCCGGCGATTCATCACCTTCTGCCGCGGCACGCGCCGGGCTTGCCGGCATGTCGTCATCGTGCTCAGGCTGGGGGCGATCCTGGCCGGCCTCGACCGGGCCGGAACCTTCCGCACCCATGCCACCCTCACCGCCCTTGCGCCCACGCCCGCCGCGGCGACGGCGACGACGCTTGCGCCGAGGCTGGCCGTCGGCTCCCAACTCGCCTTGCGGCGCGGGACCATCACCAGACCCGACCTCATCAGGCCCATCCACACCGTCATGCCCATCATGCTCTTCGCTCAGCGGCGAACCGACATCGCGCCCCTCGGGGTGCTCATCGTCGGGGCCGGAGTCCATCGCGCCATCAACGGGCTCGGGGCGTGGTCGCACTACTGGCGCATCGCCCCACTCGGGATCAACCTCCTGCGCCGCGGCAATGTCCGGCTCTTCGCGCCGCGCCGGCTGCTGCCTCCCGTCCTGCCTTCCATCTTGCCTTCCGTCAGGCCTTCCGTCAGGCCTTCCATCGGGCCGTCCGCCCTGGCGCGCATCCTGCTGGCGCGGGGCCTGTCGACCGTCCCGTCGATCAGGCGTGCGGCCCGAGCCGCGATCACCGCCGGCGGGCCTGCCACCCTGACGCCCATCACCACTGCGATTGTCGTTGCCAGCGGGCGCGCGTGCCGCGGGACGCTGCCCACCCTGCTGCCCACCTTGCGCCGGGGCCTCATCGCCCCGCCCGCGCCCCCGGCGACGTCGGCGGCGACGCCCACCGCGCTCACCCTCGTCCTGGTGCGATGCGCCATCGCCGCTGCCCTGGGCATCGTCGGCCTCATCGATCTCGATGGGGTGGACATCCTCTTCTACAGGCTCGGGCTCAACCTCGGGTGCAGCCGCGGCTGCCTCATCTTCCGCATTCAGCGCCCAGTCCTCGCCGCCGGGCTCTTCCCACGCCACAAGGTTCTTGGGCTTCTTGGGCTGAGGCAGGTTAGCGATCTCAAGGTCCGCGCCCGCGCCGTCATACGCATAGAAACTTACTCGGTCCACAGGCACGGTCTCGCTCACGCGGACATCAACGTGCTTGGCGTAGATGCGCTCGGTGCGCCCCAGCAGTTGACGCTTGGTGCTCAGCAGCTCGCTTGCGACCCGCGGGGCCACCACCATCTCAACCTTGCCGACCTTCTCAACATCCAGGATCGCCGCCATGTCGCGCAGCGCATCGGCCGCGACCGAGTCGGGCCGCTGCAACATCCCCCGCCCGCGGCAGGTCGGGCAGTCGCTGAAGTGCATGCTTTCGTGGCTCGGCCGCATCCGCTGGCGCGTCATCTCCAGAATGCCGAACTCGCTGATCGCCAGCGTCGTGGTCTTGGCGCGGTCGCGCTTCATCCGCTCTTTGAACCGCGCCTCGATGTCCTTGCGGTGGCGGCTGTCGCGCATGTCGATCAGGTCGTTGATCACGATGCCGCCCATGTCGCGCAGGCGCAGCTGGCGGCAGATTTCATCCACCGCTTCAACGTTCGTCTGGTAGGCGTTGGTCTCCGCGTCGCGGCTGTCGCGGCTCTTGCCGCTGTTCACGTCGATGGCCACCAGCGCCTCGGTCTGGTCGATCACCAACCGCCCGCCGCTGGCCAGGGGCACCTCGCGGGCGTGGATCAGGGCGATTTGCCGCTCGATGCCGAAGGCGTGGAACATCGGCGTCTTGTCGGGGAAGTGCATGAGCTTCGTCGTGCCGCGGGGTGCGACGATCTTCATGAAGCGGCTGGCGCGGCGCAGCGCCACCTCGTTGTCGATCACCACCTCGTGAACCTCATTGGTCAGCATGTCGCGAAGGGAGCGCACCAGCAGGTCGCTCTCGCTGTAGAGCAGTCGTGGCTTGCCGCCCGTGCGCAGTCGCCGGTCCATGTCCTTCCAGAGGCGCTGCAGGTACGCAAGGTCGCGCTTCAGCTCCGCCTTGGTGCGCGAGAGGCCCGCCGTGCGCAGGATGAACCCGAAGCCCTCGGGCAGCTCGAGCTGGTCGAGGATGTCGCGCATCTGGCGGCGCTGCTCTTCATCTTCAACCTTGCGCGACACGCCCACCTTGTCCATCTGCGGCATCATCACCAGGAAGCGCCCGGGGATGGAGAGGTAGCTCGTGACCGTCGGCCCCTTCGTGCCCACGCCCTCCTTGAGCACCTGCACGATGACTTCATCACCCCTCCGCAGCGCGGCCTGGATGGGCGGCCGCTCGCGGCGGGGCGTCTTGAACCCCACGCGCTCGGTGGTCTCGCCATCCTCGCCGGGGAAGTAGCGCGGGTGCAGGTCGGTGACGTGCAGGAAGCCGTTCTCCCCGCAGCCAAAGTCCACGAACGCGGCCTGGATGGCCGGCTCCACGTTCACCACCTTGCCGACATAGATGTTCCCCACGCGCGATGCCTGGGCGAACTTTTCAACGTACAGCTCTTCGAGCTTTCCATCCTCAACAATCGCCACGCGGCACTCTTCGCCGGGGACGTAGTTGATCAACATTTGCGATTCTGGCATGACTTCTTCCGTATACACCAACCTGCCTCCAGGTCAGTGTCGTGCCACGGACCTTTCTGAAGGTCCGTGTCTTGTGCCACCGACTTGTCTTCAAGTCGGTGTCTAGTCCCGGCCGACAGGCCGGTCCCCGCCAGGGCATGCAACAACGCCGCCCCGCCGCGGCTTGTCGCTCACCCGCACCAGATTTCACGCGCACCGGAAGAACGCTCAGTCGGGCCTTGAAAAGGCCCGCGCTCCACAAGCTTCACCACCCCGCGGGGGCGAAAACCGCCCATCCGCACGGGGCGGGGCCCACAGAGCCTCGCCCGACCCCGTCCGATCTGCAGGCCCCGTGCCAAAGGGCGAGGGGCCGCGATCGGAAGTGGCCGTTTGGCGGCCTCCTGCCACTCCCCTCTCGGAAGAGAGGGGGTACTCAGGAACCACCAAGTTTGCCCGACGCGACGCGGATCGGTTGAGACCCTGCGACGCACCGCTGATTCTTCCCCAAGGCCTTATTCGGCGGAACGACCGTCGAACGCCTCAGGAACGATTTTTCGAGCCCGGTCTCGCAAAAGCGTCGAGACCTGGACATCGGAATCAAGCGTCAGGGCCTGTTTAGCCACGCGCTCGCACTGCTGGATCGTCACGCTCCGGATGAAGCGTTTGAGCTGCGGGATCACCGAGCTCGTCACCGAAAGGGTACGCAGACCGAGCCCCATCAGCAACATCGCATATTCCAGGTCCCCCGCCGCCTCCCCGCAGCATGAGACCGGCGTGTGGTGCCGCCGCGCCGTCCGCGCCACATCCCGGATCAGCCGCAGCACCGCCGGGTGGGTCGGCCGATACAGGTGTGCCACCCTCTCATTGATTCGGTCCACAGCCAGCGTGTATTGAACAAGGTCGTTCGTTCCGATGGAGAAAAAGTCCACCTCCCGCGCGAACGTGTCCGCCTGAATAGCCGCGCTGGGCACCTCCACCATCATCCCCACGGGGATCGCCCGGTTGAACGGCACGCCCTCCTCTTCCAGGTCCTCCATCACATCGTTAAGAATGAACTTCGCCTGACGGAGCTCCCCGATGGACGAGATGAGCGGGAACATCATCTTAATCGGGCCCAGAGCGCTGGCCCGCAGGATCGCCCGCAGTTGCCGCTTGAACATCGGCACGCTGCGCAGGCAGTAGCGGATGGACCGGTTGCCCAGGAAGGGGTTGCGCTCCGGCGATGCCTCGCGGCTCTGCGTGTACTTGTCCGCTCCCAGGTCCACGGTGCGGATGACGACATCACGCCCCTGCGCCAGGTCCACGCACCGCTTGTACGCCTTGAAGTGGTCCGCCTCCGTCGGCTCGCTCTTGCCCGTGAGGTACAGGTATTCCGTGCGGTACAGCCCGATCCCCTCGCCGCCCAGGCGCAGCACCTTGCTGACCTCTTCGGGCAGCTCGATATTGCCCACCACATGCACCGCCGTGCCATCTTCGGTAACGCCCGGCGAATCCACGATGCCTGTCAGCGTGCTGCGGAACAGCCGCCGCTGCTCCATATGACGGCGATAGTCCGCGAGCGTTGCCTCGTCGGGGTTCAGCACCACCGTGCCCTGATCGCCATCGAGGATGATCGTGCCCCCGTCGTACGCGTGGCGCAGCAGCGACTGGCACCCCACCACCGCCGGAATCTCCAGCGCCTTGGCGATGATGGCCGTGTGGCTGGTCATGCCGCCCAGGTCTGTCGCGAAGCCCAGCACCTTCTGGCGGTCGAACTGCGCTGTCTGCGAGGGCGTGAGGTCCCGCGCCACGATCACCGTCTCCGAATCTGGGCTCGCCATGCGCCGCCGCTGGCCCCCGGCCAGGTGCGTCAGCAGCCGCCCCGACAGGTCGTGCAGGTCATTGACTTTGGTCGCGAACACCGAGTCCCCCGCGTGCCGGAACCGGTCGGCAAGGGACCGCAGCGTCTGGTCGGTCGCGAACTCCGCGCTCACAAGGTCCTTCTCGATCATCGCGCGGATCTGCCCCACCAAAGCAGGGTCCTGCAGCATCCCGATGTGGAACCGGAAGATCCCCGCAGTCTGCTTGCCCATCTCGCGCTCGGCACGATCGAACACCCGCTTGATATCCACGATCGCGGCCGCGAGGGCGGCATCCAGGCGCATCAACTCCGCCGCCACACCCGTCGCCGGGATGCCACGCCGCGCGATGTGATGCACCTCGTCGTCGGCCACCAGCACCTTGCCGATAACGATCCCCGGCGAGACCGGCAGCCCCTTGAACACCTGCATCGCCCCGATCGCATCGGCCCCGTTCGACCCGCCTGTGCCCACCCCGGGGGTGCCCGGTGCCAGCACCGCCGCCACCACCGCCTTGGACGACGGGGAAGAGCGGGGCTTGGGGAGGAACTTCTTCTTTTTTCGGGCCAATGGCGCTCCCGCAAAGTCCAATGTCAGGATCGTGCGAAGATAGGTGGTCGGACGGGGTTTTCGAGCACCGATTCTAACGTCGCGCCGGGACCCCCTTGACAACGCTCGCAACTTTGGCTCTGGTTGTGTATCCTGTGGGGGTTCTCGCATCCCGTGCCGACGACTCGCCGATGATCCGTTGACGACTCTTCATGGGTGCTGAGCCAACGTGGCGCACAACCGAACCCCGCCTTCCAACGGTGGTCCGGACAAAACCGTCGCCTTGAAGGATTCTGAGAGAGCGCATCCCCAGCATGGCCCCGGCCGGTGGGGCCACCAGCGCTGGTGATCAATGTCAAACGCGGCAGGACGGGCGCTGCGCCCGGCTTTTCACCGCAAGCCCGAAATCCACGCCTTTTCCGGTGTTTTTCCGGCGCGTTGCCCCGCGCCGCGGCGTGGTGTTTGGAGATTGAACCTCGGTCGGTCCTGACACTCCGCGCTCGCCGCGGGTGTCATCAAGAGGGCCCCCGAGCAGTATGCAGCCCCGCACCCGCGGGAGCGCAGGAGTTCGTGCATGGATACGCAAGGTGGAGGCTTTCGGCGCCGCAGGCGCCGCGGGCGTGGTGGCAGGGGTGGTCCCGGTGTCGGCGGCTCAGGCCACCCCGGTCAGGGGGGTCCAACGGGCCACGCGGGGCATGGTGGCCAAACCGCCACGCACCCGCGCCCTCACGGTTATCAGAACTCGCCGCCCCCGCCCCCCCCGCGTGCCGCGCCCAAAGTCTTGGATGTTGACGGCATCGCGATCGAGTTTCCTCCCAACTTCCGCCGCTTTGAGGACCTGACCTCGATTGATCCCCAGCCGCGCCTGACACTGGAATACCCCGGCTGCCCCGCATCGTGCCGCCTGATCGACCTGTTCTGCCCCATCGGCCGCGGCCAGCGCGGGCTGATCGTCTCGCCACCAAAGGCCGGCAAGACCACCCTGCTCAAAGACATCGCCACCGCCCTCCTCCGCAACCATCCCGATGTGGAGGTGGTCGTGCTGCTGGTTGATGAGCGGCCGGAAGAAGTGACCGACTTCCGCCGCACATTCGCCTCGGCCCAGGCCGCGGGCGCCACACTCGCCCGCGAGATGCTCGCCGGCGGCGAGGGGCCTGAGTTGGTTGAACAGGCCAACGCCGGCGCCGAGCCCGCCGAGCCGGTCCGCTCGCGCTGCCGCGTCATTGCCTCCAGCAACGACCACCCCGTCGAGCGGCACATCGAGGTCGCGACCACAACAATCGATCGCTGCAAGCGGATGGTCGAGGCTGGCCGCCATGTCGTAGTTCTGCTCGACTCGCTCACCCGTGTGGGCCGCGCGTTCAACCAGTCACGCAAGCACGCCAGCAGCGGCCGCACCCTCAGCGGCGGCCTTGATAGCAAAGCCCTCGAGGTGCCCCGCCAGCTCTTCGGTGCCGCCCGTAACACGGAGGAAGCCGGCAGCCTCACCATCATCGCCAGTTGCCTCGTCGATACCGGCAGCCAGGCCGATCAGGTCATTTTCGAGGAGTTCAAGGGCAGCGGCAACATGGAGCTGATCCTCGACCGCAAGATCAGCGAGCGCCGTCAGTTCCCCGCCATCAACCTCGCCGAAAGCGGCACCCGCAAGGAAAACCTGCTGCTCACCGAGCAGGAGGTCAAAACCATGACGGCCCTGCGCCGCCGCCTGCTGTCCATGCCCCCGCCCATGCAGGTTGAGCAGTTGCTTGCCGCGCTCAAGCGGTTCCCCACCAACTCCGCCCTGGTGGGCAGCGTTCAGGGCTGAGAGACCGCGACCCCCGCGTACCGCAGCGCGGCACGCATCCCCGCCACCGGGTCGCCCTCGCGCCGCCACTCCGCCAGCACCGTTGCCGAGCCGGCGCGGTATCGCTCGAGGTTCTTCGCGTCGGCCGTCTCACGCACCGCCGCCGTCAGCGCCTCAAGGTTCCCGCTGGGGAACGTCCGGCCGTTGATGCCGTCGCGCACCAGTTCTGCCGCCGCGCCTACCACATCGCTGCACACCATCGCCAGCCCCGCGGCAGCCGCCTCGTTCACCACCACGCCCCACGGCTCATAGTTTGATGCCAGCACAAAGACGTGCGCCGCCCGGTAAAGGGCGCTGATCTCAGTCTGGTCGCCGATGAACCCTGTGAACACAACCCGCTCAAGCAGGTCCGCCCGCACCCGCGCCCGCAGAGCCTCCAGCAGCGGCCCATTCCCGATCACCACAAGGTCAAACTCCGGCCGCTCCGACGCGACCGCCTGGAACGCATCAATGACCAGGTCCACGCGCTTCACATCAATCAGGCGGCAGCACGTGACGATGCGTTTGCGACCCGCCGCCAGCCCGTGCTTCGCGGCCGCCGCCCCGGCCTGCGCCTGCGTCACCCGCGCGATCAGCCCATAGTCCGGCTCGTACGGGCACGTGAACACCTGCTCCGGGGCCGCGCCATACTTCACCGCGTACTCCGCGCCCAGCCGCCCGCACACCATCACGCCCGTGAGCTTGTCGATCACCCGCGGGATCACCAGCCGCTTGACCACCGCCTTGACGCCCGTGGCAAGGTCGCCGCGGCTGTTGCTGTCCGTCACCATGAAGCACGGCACCCCCGCACGATGACACCACGCGATGATCCGCAGCCGCGTGATGTCGTTATAGCCGCCGATGAACACCGCCTTCGCGTCATGCTCCACCAGCCAGGCGATGATGCGGGCCGCCTTGGCCCAGTCGCGCGTCAGCCACGCGCGGTGGCCCAGCTCCGCGACCGGATGCCCTGCACCAAAGTGGACGGGGTTGATGTCCGCCGCGTCCTCGCGCTCCCACGCCTGGTCGGCCTGATCGTGGGTAAACAGCGTAGAGAAACGGACTTCTGGAATCTCGCGCACCAGCCGCCGCTGCAGGTGCAGGCGGTAGGGCGTCTGCACGTTGAAGATCATGGCGACCGTCGCCGCCCGCCCCTCACCCGCCGCCGCCCCACTTTGACCCGTCGTGCTCATGTTCACCGTCAAGCCGCCCTCCAGAAACCACACTCCCACCTATCGGCGCGATTTTCAGGGCAGGCCCCCCAAACGCGGTCCCAAACTCGCATTGCGATTCAGTCTCAACTGCGCTACTGTACCAACGACCACCCCGCGCCCCCTTCGGCGGGCTTCGAAAGGGTTTGTATGACCGGCAACGCCGATTGTCAGGACCGCGCCAGCAATGAAGGCGGGCACACCCCCGCCCCGTCAGTCGCCCTGACGAGCCTGCGCCCCGGCCAGACCGCCCGGATCAGTTTCACCAACCTGGATGCCGGCGATGCGGCCCTGCTGCGGGCCATGGGCCTGCGGCTTGCCGCGCGTATCCGCCTGTGCCGGCTGGGCGAGCCCTGCATCGTTGAGGTTCTCGGCGGGCAGGATTCCTGCGGCCGCAAGGGTGGGTGCGCCTGCCGCATCGGCCTGGCGCGTCCGCTGGCAGAAAAGGTCCTCGTGGGGGCGGTAGAAGGGGGATGAGCACGCCGCCCGCCTCCGCTGTGAGCACAGCCCCGGAAGCCCCGCCCGCGGGAACCGGCCTGCCCGCACGGATCGCCCTCATCGGCAACCCCAACACCGGCAAGACCACCCTCTTCAACAGGCTCTCGGGCCTGCGACACCGGACAGGCAACTTCCCGGGCACGACGCAAGAAGCCCGCGTCGGCAACGCCCGCGCCGGAGAAACCCTGCTCCAACTGATTGATCTGCCGGGCGTGTACTCGCTTGAGCTGGACCAGAGTGAGGCCGAAGTGTGCCGCCGCGTGCTGGCCGGCACGCTGGGCGCACCGGGCCAGGTAGCCGCCGCGCCCGACGGCGTCTGCGTCGTTGTCGATGCTTCCAACCTTGCGCGCAACCTGCTGATCGTGGGTGAAGCGCTGCGCCGTCGCCTGCCGACCGTCGTGGCCCTGAACATGCTCGATATTGCCCGGCGTCGCGGCATGGTGATCGACTTCGAAGCGCTCGAAGCGCGCCTGGGCTGCCGCGTCGTGGGCTGCAACGCCCGCTCCGGGCAAGGCGCGGCCCTGCTGCTTGAGGCGCTGGCAACACCGGTGATCCCCAACCGCACCCCGCCCGGCTCTCAGGAGGGGCTGGAGCAGTGGGCCGACGAAATTTACGACGGCGTGGCATCGGTGGTTGAGACCGGGCCCAACGCCGTCGCGTTCGGCGCCGACACGCTGACGGATCGGTTGGACCGCTTCTTCACGCACCCGCTGCTGGGCATGGTGGTCTTTGCCGTGGTGATGACCGCATTGTTCTGGGTGCTCTTTGCGCTGGCCAAGGTCCCCATGGACCTGATCGATCATGTGTTCTCAGCGATCACCGACTGGATCGACGCCGTGATGCCCGCCGGAATTCTGCAGGACTTCATCTCGCACGGCGTGGTGCGGGGCGTAAGCGCGACGGTGATCTTCCTGCCGCAGATTTGCCTGCTGTTCTTCCTCATCTCGCTGCTTGAAGACACGGGCTACCTGGCGCGTGCGGCGTTCGTGATGGACCGCGCCCTGCGGCCCTTTGGTCTTCCTGGGCATTCGTTCATGCCGCTGCTTTCAAGCCACGCGTGCGCGCTGCCGGGGATCATGGCCTGCCGCGCCATCCCCGACCGCCGCGAGCGGCTCGCGACGATCCTGATCGCCCCGTTCATGAGCTGCTCGGCGCGCATCCCCGTGTATGTGCTCGTGACATCCATCCTCTTTGCGGGCCGGCCGCTGCTGGCGGCGCTTGCCTTCGTGGGCTGCTATGCGCTTGGCATCGTGGCCGCGCTGCTCACCTCGCTCATCGTCCGGCGCACCATCCTGACCGGCAAGGGCCGCCCGATGGCGCTGGAGCTGCCCAGCTACAAGGCCCCATCGGTGCGCACTGCGCTGCTGGGCACCTGGGACCGCGCCCTGATCTTCATCCGCAACGCGGGCACCAACATCGTCGCGATCATCATCGTGCTGTGGTGGCTGGGGGCCTACCCGCACACGACGCCGCCGCCGGAGGCGGTCCGCCT
Source organism: Phycisphaerales bacterium (assembly GCA_038260025.1). Lineage (GTDB taxonomy): Bacteria > Planctomycetota > Phycisphaerae > Phycisphaerales > UBA1924 > JAEYTB01. The sequence goes on along the minus strand of JBBSOF010000017.1, from coordinate 41,523 downwards.
GCGCGAGCAGGCCGCGCTCATCGCCACCCGCGAGCCCGAAAGTGCCTCGGCGATGGAGGCGCAAGCCGCGCACGCCGAGGCCCGCCATGCCAAGTCCGAATCATTCCTGGGCCACATCGGCCGCGCCGTCGAGCCCGTGTTCGCGCCGCTGGGCTTCGACCGCCAGCTCACCGTCGGGATCATCGCGAGCTTTGCCGCACGCGAAGTATTCGTTTCCACGATGGCCGTCGTCGTCACGGGCAACGAGGACGATGAGGCCGCGGGCGTGATGGACGCCGTGGCCGGTGCGGAACGTGACAACGGGACGCCCGTGTTCACCCCCGCCGTGTGCTGGTCGCTGCTGGTGTACTACGTCCTTGCCATGCAGTGCCTGCCCACGCTGGCCGTCACCGCGCGAGAGGCCGGGGGTGTGAAGTGGGCACTGCTGCAACTGGCCTGGATGAGCGGCATGGCCTACCTTGCCGCGCTGCTCGTCTATCAGGTCGTCACGAGGCTCACATGACATACACGACGCACATGGCCATAAGCCTGCCCATCGGCGACTGGCAGTTCTGGGTCGTCACCGCCCTCGCGGCAGTCGCGCTGGGGTATGTGCTCCGCGAGGTCGTGCCGGGCAACTGGTGGCCCTGGAAGCGCAAGCCCCGCGGCAAGTCCGCCTCGCTGACCATCGAAGGCAAAACCCCGACGAAGCCGCGCGACGAGCCGCGCACGAAGTAAGCGGTGAATCTGATGCCGCGCAGGACTCAAAATGCTTACTGTGTGCGCGGCTCGTCGGCGCCCGGCGTCTGCCAGTCCTCCACCCGCAGCCCCGGCACGCGTAAGAACTCGCGGGTGTTGTGGGTTACAAGCACGGCGTCGTTCACGAGCGCGATCGCGGCAATCTGCAGATCTGCCGGACCGATGGGAAATCCAACCTGTCCCAGCTCAAGCCGCAGCGTTGCATGCCGCTCTGCGGCAGCGTCGTTGAAAGTCCATGACACAAACCTCGACATGAAGCCGGAGGTCGCCGCTGTCGCTGCCTGCACACGAGAAGACCTCAGCGCACCGTACAGCAACTCCGCCCGGACCACCGAGCAAAGAAATATGGAGGCGCCGTCGTGCGTTTCCAACGATTCGAGAACGGCCTTGTGTCCACGAAGGTACTGAATGCAGACATTCGTATCGAGCAGGAACCTCAAGGCAGTTCCTCGCGCTCCTCGAAGGAATCGGGGCCGGAGCGCTCAACATCCGGAAAGTCCGGAACGCTCCCCGCGAACGTCTTCAGAAAATCCTCCCAGCTCATTTCCTGAACTTTCGTCGGGAGTCCCTGCTTCTCAAGCGTGATTTGGACATCGGAGTTCAAAAAATCCGGCGGCGCGGTGAAGAACACCGTTCCGTCCTGACCAATGTGAGCCGACGTGCGGTATTTCATATGGCACCTGCCTCATTATACGATTCCTCAGCACGCCTGCCCCGCCAGAATCCTGAAGAACGCCTCGATATCCGCATCCGTCCCCACATCCCCATCGCGGTCGATATCCGCATCGCCCGCGCCGTTGCCCGCCAGGGCCGCGAAGAAAGCCTCGATATCCGCATCGGTCCCCACGTCGCCATCGCAGTCAAAGTCCGCGGTGCCGCATTCGGCCTCGTCCACCGGCCCGCTCACCACCAGCGCAAAGCCCTGCTGACCGATGTTGACCGCCGTGCCCAGCACCGTCGCGGTCCACCACCCTGTTGCTGCGCCAGGCAGCAGCACGTTCTCGACGTTGTTGATGGCATCGGCGACGCCGCCCATCATGCTCACACCGCCGCTGATCACGTTGCCGCGGTACACCGCGCCCGCGGGAGAAGTCACCACTAGGTCAAGATCGTTGACAGGCGCAAACGCCGCGTTCGCCAGCGCGGGCGCATCGTGGTACGCCAATGTCACCCGCAGCGTCGAGGGGCATGTGCCCACATAAAACCGCAGCTCGCTCGTTCCGCCCGTCGTCAGCGCCCCCGCCGACATATTGCGCGCATCGCGCAGCAGCATCTTCCGCCGGTCCGCGGCAAAGCCCAGGTCGTTCGCCGCCGTCACCCGGCCCCACCCCTCGCGGGCGCTGGGGTACCCCGGCTCCATCGTTATGTCGCTCGCCGAGTTGATCAGCACCGCCTTCAACAGCGGCCCGCTGGGCACGATCGCGTTGGCCGCCACCGCCGCGCCCGTGGGATAAAACCCATCCGTGAAGTACTGACGCACCAGCACGCCCGCGCCCGCCGCCGCCGGGCACGCCATTGAAGTGCCCGTCAGGCTCAGCACACCGCACTCAAAGCCGTTGGACGACTCAATCCCGCAGCCGGGCGCGGCAATATCGGGCTTCCGGCGGCCGTCGGCCGTTGGCGCTCCGCCACCTACACACCACTGATCCTGAAAGCCCACGCTGCCCGACGCCGTCACCGCCATCGGGTTCTTCGCGTTCTCAGGGTTTCGCACCGGGCCGCTGCGATCGGTCACTGAGAAAAAAATCAGGTCGTCATCGTGATCAAACTGGAACGCATCAATCCCGCGGCAGGCCGAGTCGTACGCCGTTGTCGAATCATCGCCCCAACTGTTGGAGTGGACGCGCGCCCCCAGGTCGTACGCCGCGAGGTGCTTGGCGTACTGACTCATCTCCGTCGCCTGCGGATATTGCGAGAAGACCAGGCGCGCCCCATACGCCACGCCCCGCGTGCTGTTTGGCAGGCCGCCATCGCCAAGCAGCGTCCCCGCGCAGTGCGTGCCATGCGTGTCGTTGGCGAAGGGCGCGTCGTACGACAGCACCTTGCGGTGCAGCGGCCCCACCGCGTGCAAAGGGTCGTTGAACGAGCAGTGCGCGATGATCACGCCAAAGTCGATCAGACCGGCGATCTGCCCCACGCCCGTAATGCCCAGGTCATAGAGCGGCGTGTAGTTGGGCACGTTGGTCTGCACAATCCACCGCGTGTCCATGTTGCCGCGGGGTGTGTACTCGGCCATGTGCTCCGCAAACTGCACGCCCGCGATGTCTGCAAGGCGGGCCGCGTCTGCCGCGGGCATCAGCACCGAGAGGCGAGCGGTCCCCGCCACAACCTCCTCAAACGTCACGTGTGCGTTGGGGATTGCCTCGATCACCGCGCGCGATGCCGCCGCCGGTTCATCATCAAACAACCACACATCAACCGCCGCCATGCCCTGCGCAGCAAGCGCCTGGCGCGCCTCGGTCAAGAAGGGCCGCCCCTGCGCCCCCGCGCGCAGCGCCGCATCAACCTTCCATTCAGTCGGGTACAACCCCGCCCATATCACAAACCCCAGCGCGTTCACGCGCGCTGGGGAAGACTTGCTGACATCAGCGATGAAGGCGTTGGTCGGCAGGTAGCTGCGCACCGCCACCCCGGCCCCCACCAGCGCCGCCCGCCGCGCAGGGGTCATGGGGCCGTTGAGCATCAGGATGTGCCGCCCCGCGGCAAAGCCGGCGGCCCCCAGCGCATTCGGCGACTGCGCCACGTTGAGCAGCCCGCCGCGGACGCTCACCGTGCCCGCGGCCACGCCATGGTCGCCCAGGGCGTGCCCCGCCAGCAGCACAAGGCAGGCCGCGGAGATAGACACCCGCCACGAGGGTTTTCCTGTCGCCATCGCTTCACGCTCCGCCCCGCGGGGTATTCAAAGGGTACTGAAAGGGCCATAGATGTCATCGGACGGACGAACGCCGCCGGTGATTTCTACGCCCCTATACGCCCTCGCGTAACCCAGGGATTCGGAACAGCCGGTTATCGGAGGGCGATAGCCCCTCAGGCGACTTTAGCACGGGGTGGCGGCAGCACGGGTATTGCCAGCATTCTGGCCACCGCCATCCGCCAGGGCGAGACCGTGCCCTCCCCCACCTCCGCCAAAGCCTCTCCGGTCGTCACGGCCATCCGCAAACGCCGGAGCAGGCCCGTCGAGCGCATCATGCGGCGGGCATCGCGGGACAGACCCACGACCCACAACTGCCCGCCCATGCTCAGCGCCCGGTCCGTGAGCGTGATGAGAGTGTTGATCCAGGCACAGGAAAACTGCGCCACCCCCCCCACGTCCACGATGACCGCCCTGCCGCGGTTGCGCTCCACCACGTCGGACAGGTACGAAGCGAGCACCGATGCCTGCCATTCCCGCACCGCGGGGCAGGCCAGCGTCACCACCGCCGCGTTGCCCACGCGACTAAAGCTAAACACCGTCTCCTGCTTGCGTTGCGCTACTTCCGTACCGGTCATCAGGGTTCGTCCTTTCCACGCGGCGTCCGGCGGCGGAGTGGGCAGCCGTGCCCATCGAAGCCGAACAGGAACTCGTGAAAGGTGAAAAACAGCACGGCTGCACGCCACCCAACGCAGACTCCCCGCGCCCGTTGGGCGCGGGAGTGTGCCGAATAGGGGGGGTGGGCCAAAGTCCGGGCCCCGCGGCACGCCCGCGAACCGTGGGTTCCATATCCCGACCGTTCGTTTGGGCTTACCCTACCCCCCGCGCCCCACGACCCACGGCCCGGGTTTCAAGCAGGCCAGATGGAGGATTTCGGTGGCAGAACACCTGATTGAACTTCACCAACTCAGCAAACGCTTCGGCCCGGTGAACGGCGGCATCCTCGCGGTGGACAAGGTCAGCTTCTCGGTCGCTCCGGGGGAAGTCCTCGGCTTCCTCGGGCCCAACGGCGCTGGCAAAAGCACAACCATGAAGATGATCACCGGGTTCCTCACCCCCACCGCCGGCACCGCCACCGTCGCCGGCTACAACGTCGCGACGCACCCGATCGCGGCCAAGGAGCAGATCGGTTATCTGCCGGAGGGCGCTCCGGGATACCCGGACATGACCGCCTATGCCTTCCTGGATTTCTGCGCCCAGACGCGCGGCCTGAAGGGTGCCGCGAAGAAGGCGGCCATCGATCGCGCGGTGGCGCGCACCAACCTCGAGGGCGTGCTGCGCCAGTCCATAGAGACCCTCAGCAAGGGCTTCAAGCGGCGCGTGGGCCTGGCACAGGCCATCCTGCACGAGCCCCGCGTGCTGATCCTCGATGAGCCCACCGACGGGCTCGACCCCAACCAGAAGCACGAGGTGCGCAACCTGATCCGCGAGATGGCGCGGGCGGAGGGCGACAAGGGCAAGGCCATCGTACTTTCCACGCACATCCTCGAAGAGGTCGAGGCCGTCTGCACGCGGGCCATCATCATCGCCGGCGGCAAGGTCGTCGCCGACAGCACGCCCCGCGACCTGATGAAGCGGCACCCGTCGGGCCGGCTGGAAGATGTCTTCCGCGACCTCACGGCCCGCAAGCCCCGTGTCAGCAGCAAGAAAGAGGAGGCGGCGGTATGAGGGGCTGGATTCCTGTCTTCCGTCGTGAGCTTGCCGGGTACTTCGTCACCCCGGTGGCGTATGTGTTCATCATCATCTTCCTGGTGCTGGCCGGGGTGTTCACATGGGACCGCGGCCAAGGAGGCTTCTTCGTTCACAACCAGGCGGACCTGCGGGCGTTCTTTGGATTCCTGCCGTGGCTGTACCTGTTTCTGATTCCGGCCATCTCTATGCGCCTGTGGGCGGAAGAAAGAAAAAGTGGCACCATCGAACTGCTGCTGACGCTACCGATCAGCCAGGGCGGAGCGGTGCTAGGCAAATACCTCGCGGCATGGGCCTTTGCTGGCGTTGCCTTGTTGCTCACCTTCCCGATATGGATCACCGTCAACTATCTGGGCGACCCCGACAACGGCGCCATCCTCACGGGATACCTCGGTGCCATGCTGATGGCCGGTGGCTTTCTCGCACTGGGCTCGCTGCTTTCCTCAATGACGAAAAGCCAGGTCATCGCCTTCATCATCACCGTGGTCGTCTGCTATGCCTTTCTTCTCGCCGGCTTCAGCCCCATCATCGAGTTCTTTCGCGGCTGGGCCCCTGCAGTGATCGTCGATGCCGTGGCATCCTTCAGCTTCCTCACCCGCTTTGAGTCCCTGAGCAAGGGCGTCATCGACCTCCGCGACCTCATCTTCTTCGCATCCCTCATCGCCGTGTGCCTGGTAGGCACCAGCGCGGTGCTGGAGGCGAAGAAGGCCGAGTAGCAGTTGTTCAGCAGGTAGCCCGACCGTGAGGGAGGGCCATCGAGAGACACACGACCCCCAGGTACTCACGCGAGTCGCACAAACCCACCCCACCCTCCCGCTGTGAGGGGGAAGTCAGAAGGAATCACGTATGCGACGGGCCGGACTCATTGGTGCACTGCTGGTGCTGGTGGTGCTGTTCTTTGCGGTGAACATCCTGTCCGGGCTGCTGCTGCAAGGGGCGCGCCTGGATGTCACGCAGGGCCGTGTCTTCACGCTGACGGATGGCTCGCGCAACATCGCGAAGCTGTCCGAAGAGCCCGTGAACCTCACGCTCTACTACAGCGCCAAGCTGGCGCAGGGCCAGCCGCAGATCCAGTCCTACGCGCAGCGCGTCCGTGAGCTGCTGGGCGAGTACGCCCGCATCTCGGGCGGCACCATCAAGGTCCGCTTCGTCGACCCCGAGCCCTCCTCCGAGCAGGAGGATGAGGCGCAGTCGATGGGCGTGACGCCCGTGCCGGTCACGCAATCAGAGAACCTCTACTTCGGTCTCGTGGGCACCAACACCGTCGAGGGCCGTGAGGTCATCCCCTTCCTCGACCCCTCCAAGGAACGCCTTCTTGAGTACGACGTCAGCCGCCTGCTCTACTCCCTCGCAAAGCCCAAGAAGAAGATCGTCGGGCTCATCTCCTCCATCAGCATCAACGGCGGCTTCAGCTTCAACCCCCAGACTCGCCAGCCCACGCAGACCCCGGCCTGGCAGATCATCGAGCAGCTGCGCACCCAGTTTGAAGTCCGGCCCCTCACCGGCACGGTCGCCGAGATTCCGTCCGACGTCGATGTGCTGATGATCGTCCACCCCAAGGCCCTGGACGAGTCCACGCTCTTCGCCATCGACCAGTACATCCTCAAGGGTGGGCGGGCCATCGCGTTCGTCGATCCCTTCTGCGAGAGTGACGAGGCGGGGGCGCAGGACCCCACCCAGCGCGCCAGCAACTTTGACAGGCTGCTTGATGCGTGGGGTGTCGAGGTTCCCCACGGCAGCATTGCCGCCGACAAAGACCTCGCCAAGATGGTCCTGATGGGCAGCCAGCAGCGGCCCGACCGCGTGACGTACGTCGGGTGGATCGGCATCAAGGGCGATGGGCTCGCGAAGGACGACCCCACCACGGCACAGATTGGCGTGCTGAACTTCGCCACCGCCGGGTTCATCCGCGCCAAAGCCGCGCCCGCCGGCGCTGATGGCGCCGCGCCGCCCGAAACCCCCCACGCCGTCATCACGCCCCTCGCCAGCACCACCAAGACCGCCTGGCAGATGCCTGTGGCCGAGGTGCTCTTCCAACCCGACCCGCGCCAGATGCTCGAGCACTACCAGCCCGGTGCCCAGGCCCTCGTGGTTGCCGCACGCCTCACCGGCGATGTCCCCACCGCCTTCCCCCAGGGCGTGCCGCCCATCGACTCCAACACGCCCGCGAAGCCCCCGGGCGCGCTCAAGTCAGAGAAGGGCATCAACGTCATCCTCGTGGCCGATGTGGACATGCTCTCCGACACCCAGTGGGTCCGCGTGCAGAACTTCTTCGGCCAGCAGATGGCCCAGAAGATCGCCGACAACGGCGACTTCGTCATCAACGCCGTCGACAACCTCAGCGGCAGCAGCGACCTCATCGCCGTCCGCGCCCGCCGCGGCGAGGCCCGCCCCTTCGACCTCGTTGAGAAGATGCAGCGCCAGGCCGAGGAGCGTTACGCCGCAGAGCAGAAGCTGCTGAGCATCAAGCTCCAGGAGACCCAGACCAAACTGGGCGAGCTGCAGGCCAAGCGCGGGGCCGATCAGAACTCCTTCGTCCTCACCGCCGAGCAGCAGGCGGAGGTGGACCGCTTCCGCAAGGAGATGCTCGACACCCGCAAGCAGCTGCGGGCCGTAAAGCTCAGCCTCAACAAGGACATCGAGACCCTGGGCACCAAGCTCAAGTTCATCAACATCGGGCTCATCCCCCTGCTGGTGGCGCTGGGCGCGGTGGGCCTGGGCGCGCTCCGCGCCTCACGCCGCCGCCGAAGCACGAAGCCAGTCTGAGTCAGGACGCCAGTCTGAGCCGCGAAGTTTGCGCGACAAGGAACACCCATGAAGACCAAGACCCTGATGATGCTCGCCGCCGTGACCCTGCTGCTGACCGTCGTGGTCCTTCTGATGGTCCGCCGCCCCGTAGAGGCCCCCGCCCTCCCCTCCCGCGGAGCCGACGCCCAGCCCCTGCTGCCCGGCGCACGCGCCGAGATGGCCCGCATCAGCATCGTCACGCTCAAGCGCGGCGCCAACGAAACCGTCATCGAAAAACGCGGCAGCGAGTGGGTGCTGCCCGCCAAGGACAACTACCCCGCCGACGACAATCGCGTCCGCACCTTCGTCGGCGATGTGCTCCAGTCCACGATCGCCGAGATGAAGACCGCCAAGCCCGACCTCTACGAACGTATCGGCGTGGCCGACATCGATGCCCCCGGTGCCACCGGCGCGCTGGTGACCCTGGGCGACGAAGCAGGCAAGCCGATCGGCTCCGTCATCATCGGCAACGCCTCCCAGGCGCCTGCCGCGGGCTCCGCCGCCGGTGACAGCGACCCGCGATTCTTTGTCCGCCGCAGCGGAGAGGCCCAGTCCTACCTCGCCCGCGGCAACCTCAACGTCGTCGCCGACCCCATCACCTGGGCTAAGCGCAGCGTGCTCGACATCGACGCCTCCAAAGTCCAATCCGTCATCATCACGCACCGCTCCGAAGGCCAGCCCGACCAAACGCTCACCATCTCCCGCGCAGCGCCGACGGTCCAGCAGTTCGCGCTTGAGAACATCCCCGCAGGCCGCGAGGCCAAGGACGCCTTTTCCGCCGGTCGCGCAGCACAGGCCCTGTCCGCAGTGCAGATGGACGATGTGGCCGCCGCCAGAATCGACATGACCAGGCCCGAGACAACCGCCGAGTACCACCTGTTCGATGGCAGTGTCATTACGGCCCGCATGCTGACCCACGACGCCAAGAAGTGGTGGTCCTTCGAAGCCTCGTACGAAGAGCGCCCGCCCCCCGAGATGCCGGCGGTGGACCCCGCCAACACCGACCCCGCTGCCGCGGAAGCCGCCCGCGCCCAGGCCGACAAGGACCGCTTCACCGAACGCAACACCGCCGAAGCCACGGTCGCCGACCTCAACAAGAAACTTAGCGGCTGGATCTTCGTGCTGCCCGACTACAAGGCGCAGTCCATCAACATGACCATGGAAGACTTGCTCAAGCCGCTGGCAAGCCCCGCCACTCAGCCCCCCGGCGGCACGCCCACCATGCCAACCCTCCCGGAGTGATCATGGCGGCGCCGGGCTCGCAGTGCCGGCCACCAGATCAAATACCTCCGCGCGGTGGCGCGCCTCAATCAGATCAGGCACCTGATACCGCACCGCCCGCCACGGCGCACGAACGAACGCCTGATCAATCGCGAACAGCGGCCACCCGCCCGGCCACGTCGCAGCGCACCCCCAGCCCGCCTGATCGAATGCGTGCTCCATGCCCGGCGCAATCTCATCAAAAGAGGCCGAGCCCCGCGGCGTGTTGAAGTCGCCGACGATGATGTCGGGTGCAGGGAAGCCCCGCTGCACCGGCCGCGCCTCATCAAGCCCGCCGACGGTGCGGGCATAGGTGCGGACCTCACCATCGCGCAGTGTTGCCGCGGCCTCGCGCATCACCTTCCACCGCGACAGGTTGAAATCCGAGGGCAGGTCGAGCGCCCACAGCACCGTGCGCCCGCCCAGCGCGGGGCCGGTATCCACTTCCACAAACAGCCCTTGGCCCGTGTCCTGCACGAAGTACCCCCCGCCCCGGAAGATGAACCCCCGCGGCCGCGCCCCGCTGATACCCAGGTCGCGGCTGCCCCACCGCACAATCGGGTACCGGCTCACCAGCGCCATCCGATCCTGACGGATGGTGTACGTCTCGGCCCCAAACGCCCCGCGGATGCGCTGCCAATCCACCTGCATCGGCGCGTTGGCGATGACAATGATGTCCGCGTTCTGCGAGATCACCGCTTCGGTAATGCCGTCGGCCCCGCCGGGGTTCCAGAAGAACACCCGCATCGTCTGGGCGTTGCCCGGCCCGGGCGGGCCCGCCACGGCCCGGTACACATGCCACTCCCCCAGCAGCATCCACACCAGCAGAATCGCCCACGCCCCCCGAGCCCCCCACCGCAGCACCACCGACCCGGCACGGTGGTCAACCCCTTCGCCCCGCGTGCCCATCCACCGGGCGGCCCACGCCAGCGTGAGCAACCCCGCCGTCGCCAGCAGCACGATCCATGTGGGGCACCAATACAAGTACTGCGACCACTCCAGGCGATCGCTCAGCAACCGCCCCGCGCTCCAGATGGTCAGCGCGGCCAGCGCGGCGAGGGTGAACAGGTTTGCCGCCGTGCGCACGACGCTTGAAAGCACACGCGAGCATAGGTGTAGAAAAGCCCCTCCCAGTGGAAGGCGTTAGGGCGGGTTGCGGGGGCGGCTGGGCCGGCTTGCGGGTTCGCCCTTGATCCCCCCCTTCACCCCGCCAACATTCACCTGTCCGCATGGAGCCCCCAATGCCCCCTACGCCGTTCAATCTTCCTGCCGCCCGCATCATCCTCACGGGCGGCGCGGGCTTTATGGGCCGCGTGGTGCGCCAGAAGTTGCTGGACCGCGGCGTGCCCGCCGCCAACATCTTCATCCCCCGCCGCCGCGACTACGACCTCACCCAGGCCATGGATGTCGCACGCCTGTTCCGCACCGCGTTCGCGCCCCACAAGGCCGATCTCGTCCTGCACCTCGCGGCAGAGGTCGGCGGCATCGGCGCCAACCGTGCCAACCCCGGGCGCTACTTCTTCGCCAACATGGCCATGGCCCTGCACCTCATCGAGCAGGCCCGCCTCGACGGCCTGAGCGACCGCGGCGGCAAGTTCGTGCAGGTGGGCACCATCTGCTCCTACCCCAAGTTCACGCCCGTGCCCTTTGAGGAAGCGGAGCTGTGGAACGGCTACCCCGAAGAGACCAACGCCCCCTACGGCGTAGCGAAGAAGGCCGCCTGGCAGATGCTGGATGCCTACCGCATGCAGTACGGCCTGCGCAGCGCCTACGTGCTGCCCGTCAACCTCTACGGCCCGCATGACAACTTCGATCTTGAATCCTCGCACGTCATCCCCGCCCTCATCCGCAAATGCGTGGAGGCCAAGCGCCGCGGCGACAAGGAGATCGTCTGCTGGGGCACCGGCAGCGCCAGCCGCGAGTTTCTCTTTGTTGATGACGCCGCGGAGGGCGTCGTGCGCGCGGCGGAAGTCATGGACGAGCCCACGCCCATCAATCTCGGCGCGAGCTTCGAGATCACCATCAAAGCCCTTGTCGAGCTGATCGTGAAGCTCACCGGCTTCCAGGGCGGCATCGTGTGGGACACCACCAGGCCCGACGGCCAGCCCCGCCGGAGCCTCGACACCCAGCGCGCCCAGAAACTGCTTGGCTGGAAGGCACAAACCAGCTTCGAGGATGGGCTGCGCCGCACCATCGACTGGTACGCGAGCGCCGCCACCCCCTGAGCGGCCAGAACACAATTAAGCAGCATTTCACGCGCGGCGTGCCCGAATCTGCGAGCATGGTGGCGCCGCAACCGCGGCAGGAGCCTCATGCCATGACCGATGTCGCAGTACGGATACCCCGCACCTCGTTCGTGGGCAAGCTCGCGCGTCTGCCGTTGAGACTCGTCCCCAAGGGCAGCGTCATGCGCGTGCTCTCCGGCCCGCTGCGCGGCGCTAAGTGGGTCGTGGGGGCGGGCGTTCACGGCTGCTGGCTCGGCATCTACGAGTCAGACAAACAACAGACCTTTGTCGCGCACGTCAAGCCCGGTATGACCGTCTTCGATATCGGTGCCCATGTCGGCTTCTACACGCTGCTCTCCGCGCGCCTGGTGGACAAGTCCGGCCGCGTCTTCGCCTTCGAGCCCTCGCCGCGAAACCTGCCCAAACTCAAGGAGCACGTGCACCTTAACCGTGGCGACAACATCACGGTGCTGGAATGCGCCGTCGCCGATGCCCACGGCGAAATGGGGTTTGACATCCCGGCCCTCAACGCGGATCAGGGCTACATGGGCCGCATCTCAGAAAATGGCTCCGTCCGGGTGCCGGTTGAGACCATCGACGGGCTCATCGCGGCAGGCACCATCGCCCCCGCCCAAGTCGTCAAAATGGACGTAGAGGGGGCCGAACTCAAAGCCCTCCAGGGCGGCCGCGAGTTTTTTACCACCCACCACCCCACGATTTTTCTCGCCACGCACGGGGCGCAGGTCCACCAGGATTGCTGCAACCTGCTGCGGGATTGGGGTTTCGGGCTGTCCTCCCTGACCCCCGGGCAGCCTCTGGAAGCCACGGATGAGGTTCTGGCCGTGTATCCCAGGGCTTGACACGGCCCCGGTTTTATGGTTGATTGATCGTTCAATCAGCCATGACAGAGCCGAACACCAAAGCCCGTATCCTCGAAACCGCCCGCCGCCTCTTCCATGAGCAGGGGTATGCCGCCACGGGCATCGCGACCATCCTGCGCGAAGCCGACATCAACAGCGGCAGCCTCTACCACTACTTCCCAAGCAAGGAAGCCCTGCTCGCGGGCGTGCTCGAGTACTACGTCGAGCTGCTCCGCCCCGCCTTGATGGACCCGGTGGAAGCGCGCGAGGCCGACCCCATCGCGCGCATCTTTACGCTGCTGGCGCAATACCGCCTGGGGCTCGAGGCCAGCGGCTGCCGCATGGGCTGCCCCGTCGGCAACCTTGCCCTGGAAGTCGCCGACAGCCACCCCGAAGTGCGGCCGCTCATCGATGTGAACTTCCGCAACTGGGCAGCGGTGATCGAGGGCTGGCTGCGGCAAGGCAGCGACCGCCTGCCGGCGGACACGGATTTCGCCCGCCTCGCACACTTTGTGCTGACGGTGATGGAAGGGGGCATCATGCAATCGCGCGCTTCGGCAACGGTGACGCCATTTGATGAATCAGTCGCGGAGCTGCGCTGGCACTTTGAACTGCTCGAAGCATGGGCGGAAAAGCGTGTGTAAATCATCTACTTAAGAAAGGGGGGCATCGATGCATATTGATATGACGGCGGTGAACTGGCTGGCGGTGGTGTGTGCGGGGCTCGCGGCGTTTGTCATCAGCGGCGTGTGGTACACCGCGCTCTTCGGCAACTTGTGGAAGAGCCTGCACCGGTACACCGATGAGCAGCTGAAAGCCATCCAGGCCATGCGCCCACCGCCGATCTTCTTCGGCGGCATGGTGCTTGGTTACATGGTGCTGGCGGTGGTCGTGGGGATGCTGGTGGCGGCGTTTGATATCCATGGATGGCAGGGCGGCCTGACGCTGGGGCTGCTGCTGTGGGCGGGCCCTGCCGCGGCAGTCGGCTTCACGGTGTGGATGGCCTCGGGCAAGCACATCGGGATCTTCCTGATCGATGCGGGCTGCCAGCTGGTGTACCTGCCGGCGGTGTGTGTGCTGCTGGCGATGTGGCGGTAATGCCCAACGAGCCGCGCACGAAGTAAGCGTCGGCAGTCGAAGCACGCCGACGCGTGCAGTTCAACGGCGAAGAGAACATCTGGTGTTCGTTCAAGGAGATAGATCATGAGAATCCGAGTGACAATGAGTGTGATGGCGTGCGCGGCCGCACTGTTGTGCGCAAGCGTGTACGGTTTCGAGCAGGGCCCGCCGCCCGCCGCGGCCAACGCGCGGGCCCATGCGCAGGCAGACACCTCCCCCGTCATCTGCGAAGCCGATCTCGACGCCCCCGTGCAGGCCGTGTGGGATGTCTTCGCCACGCCTGAAGGCTGGAAGAAGCTGGGCGTTGCCCAGGCGAAGCTCGACCTGCGCCCCGGCGGCAAGATCCAGACACACTACAACCCGGACGGCACGCTTGGCGATGATGGCACCATCGAGAATGAGATCATCGCCCTGGACCCGCTGCACGTCTTCGCATTCCACATCAGCAAGCCCCCCGCAAAGTTCCCCTTCATGAACGCCTACAAGAGTGTGCAGACGGTGGTGACCCTCGGCGATGCGGGCAACGGCAAAACGCACCTGCGCATCGCGATGGTGGGCTTCGGCGATGATGAGGAATCACAGAAGATGCGGGCGTTCTTCACGCAGGGCAACGCGTGGGTGATGCAGACGCTCATCAAGAACATGAAGGGGCACGAGGTGGACGAGAACCCGAAGAGTGTGGCCGCCGCGCCTGCCGCGGGCCCGCTCGACCCAATCAAGGCAGAGATCGTTGTCGGCGCAATGCCCTCCGACGTGTGGAAGATCCTGACGACGCACGAGGGCGTCAAAGGCTTCCTCACCGACAACAACGTCCAGCTCCGCGTCGGCGGCCCGTACGAACTCTACTTCGCGCCGCCCGAAGCCCCAGCGGGCGAGCGCGGCAGCGAGGGCTGCGTTATCCTCAGCTACGAGCCCGAAAAGATGCTCAGCTTCTCCTGGAACGCCCCGCCCCACCTCAAGCACGCCCGCGCCAAGCGCACCTGGGTCGTCATCCGCATCGAGCCCAGCGGCGGCCACAACACCCGCATCACCCTCACGCACATGGGCTTCGCCGAGCAGGCAAAAGAACACCCGGATCACGCGGCAGAGTGGCAGCAGACCCGTGCATACTTCGTGAACGCGTGGCCGAACGTGCTCAAGGCGTTGAAGGAGCACTACGAGCCGCGCACGAAGTAAGCGTCTTGTCCCCAAGGGTGGCACAGGCGTCCCGCCTGTACCAGTAAACGGTTGCAAACCTCATGTCACTTGGCATTCCCCGCACAGGCGGGGCGCCTGTGCCACCACTGCCTTACCCCAGCTTCTCCGCCAGAAACCCAACCACCTGATCAATCGCGATCCGCTGCTGCCCGCCGCTGTCGCGGTCGCGCACCGTCACGGTCTGCTGCGTCAGCGTGTCGCCATCGATCGTAAAGCAGAATGGGCACCCCGCCTCATCCATCCGTGCGTAGCGCTTGCCGATCGACTGCTTGGCATCGCTCTCAATGAAGCCCGTGCGCCCGAACCGCGCTGTCAGCTCATCAGTCAGCTTCTCCGCCACTTCCGGCATGCCATCCTTATCAACCAGCGGGAAGACCGCCGCCTTGATCGGCGCGATGCGCGGGTGAAACTTCATGATCTCCGTGTTGCGCGTCTCATCCTTGGTGTACGCCTCGCAGATCAGCGCCAGCGCGCCGCGGTCCAATCCCGCGGCAGGCTCAATGCAGTGCGGCAGATACTTCTCGCCCTTCTTGCCCCCGTTGGGCAGCGTCTCGCCGCGGGTGGTGTCGAAATACTCCAGCTTCGCCTTGCTGTGCGTCTGGTGCTGGCGCAGGTCATAGTCGCCGCGGTGCGCAATCCCCTCCAACTCCCCAAACCCCGGCGCGGTGAAGGGGAAGCGGTACTCCACATCGCTCGTGCCAACGCTGTAGTGCGACAACTCATCCTTGTCATGCTCGCGCAGGATCAGGTTCTCACCCTTCAGCCCAATCGACTGCCACCACTCCATGCGGAAGTCGCGCCAGAACTTGTACCACTCCTGCGATTCGCTGGGGTGGCAGAAGAACTCCAGCTCCGCCTGCTCAAACTCGCGTGAGCGATAGGTAAGGTTGCGAGGGGTGATTTCGTTTCGAAAGCTCTTCCCGGTGTTGCCGATCCCGAAGGGAACTTTCACGCGCGTCGTATCGACCACATTCTTGAACTGAACAAAGATGCCCTGTGCGGTTTCCGGGCGAAGATACACTTTGTTGTCGTCGGTCTGCGTGAGTCCGGCCCATGTCTCAAACATGAGCTTGAACGCGGACGGTGCATCCAGCACGCCGCCGCATCTGGGGCACGGTTCCTGCAAGCCCGTGGTGTGCAACTGCTCCGTCGCTACATACCGGATGATCTCAATGATGTCAGGCGGCGCGTCCGGCTGCCCATTCACACGAGTTGCCAGCCACGACAGCGTGACTTCCGGGTTTCGCACAAGCGCGAGATTTGGCGCCAGTCGTTTTCCCTTCTGTCTCGCCCACCGCAGCAATCGTCCCGACTCAATGCCGGGGGTCTGCGTCCCTTCTGGCGATGGTTCAAACTCCTGGATCATTGAGTTGAACCACTCGGACGATGTGACGATTGTGTCGAATAGCTGATCAGCACGCACAAAGTGCCCGCAACCAGGGCACTTCCTCATTGGGTCAGCGAATCCCGCGAGATGCCCGCTCGCCTCCCACACTTTCGGGTGCTGGATAATGCATGTCTCCACCGGCACGCACCGCACGCGCTCCCCGCCCGGCCCTTTCCTCCCCCAGCACGGATTCATGATCATGTCCTGCCACCACGCCTCGCGCAGGTTCTTCTTCAGCTGCGCGCCCAGCGGCCCATAGTCCCAGAAGCCGTTGATGCCGCCGTAGATCTCGCTGGCCTGATAGATGAAGCCGCGGCGCTTGCATAGCGCCATGATGGCGTCCATCGACTTGCCGCCCCCCGGCGTGGCGGGGGCTGGGGAGTCGGGCGCGGGGGTTGAGGTGGGGTCTTGTGACATTGCGGGCCATCGTATTCCGCCGCATCCGCCCAACAAGCCATCCTGCCTGCCGCAACGCGGTATCCTCTCCCCCGTGACCGTTCTTCCCTTTACCGCCCTTGTCTTCGCCGGCTCGCTGCTCGCCGGCCTGCTGGGGTCGCTGACAGGCCTGGGGGGCGGCGGGATCATCATCCCCATGCTGGTCGTCGCCTTTGGCGTCGACCTCAAGTATGCCATCGGCGCCTCACTCATCGCCGTCATCGCCACCAGCTCCGGCGCGGCAGCCGCCTACGTCAAAGAGGGCTTCACCAACATCCGCATCGGCATGCTGCTCGAGGTCGCCACCACCCTCGGCGCCCTGCTCGGCGCGTGGATCGCCCTGGGCACCCCCGTTTCGGTCCTCTCGATCATCTTCGGCATCGTGCTTTTCTGGACAGCCTGGAGCAGCATGCACCCCCCGCCGCCCCGCCCGGTGGATACCACGCCCGACCCCCTCGCCACGCGCCTGCGCCTGGACGGCACATTCCCCACGCCCGCGGGCCTCCAGCCTTACGGCGTCCATCGCGTGCCGTGGGGCTTTGGCCTGATGTTCGGTGCCGGCATCCTGTCCGCCCTGCTGGGCATTGGCTCGGGCGTCGTGAAGGTCATCGCCATGGACCGCGTGATGCGCGTGCCATTCAAGGTTTCAACCACCACCAGCAACTTCATGATCGGCGTCACTGCCGCGGCATCCGCGGGCGTCTACCTGCACCGCGGCCAGATAGACCCGAACCTTGCCGCGCCGGTGGCGTTTGGCGCGCTGGTCGGTTCGTTCGCGGGGGCGCGGATCCTGCCGCGGGCCAACGTGCGGTGGCTGCGCATCATGTTTGCCGCGATCGTGGCTCTTTCCGGCGCTCAGATGATCTGGAAGGGCGTGTCCGGCAGCCTGTAAAACCTCACACCCATGACCTCGACCCCACCCACAACCCCGCCGCTTTCCACGCCACCGCCGCCGCAGCGCGATGTGCCCCCGCCACAGCGCGATGTCGAGACATGGCTCAGCCGCGTGCTCGCCGTGGGCGTGCTGTTTGCCGCGTTCATCATTGTGTTCGGCGGCGTGCTCTTCCTGCGCGCCCACACCGGCGAGCGCGTGGACCTGGGAACCTTCACGCCCCAGCCCCCGCGCCTCACCTCGCCCGCGGCAATCTTTCACGATGCCCTGCGCCTCAACCCCGCCGCCGTCATGCAGATGGGCCTGCTGCTGCTGGTGCTGACGCCCGTGCTGCGCGTAATTGCTTCGCTGCTGCTCTTCGCCCTCAAGCGAGACATGCTGTACACCATCATTTCACTGCTGGTGCTTGGCGCGCTGCTGCTGGGCCTCTTCGGCGGCATGAAATAACAGGTACGCAGCGCCCCGGGCATCGAACCGCCTACCGGGTCTCCACCACCACCGGCACCGCCACACGCTGCGTCCACGCAGATGGCGGCAGCGTCCACCACAGCAGGCTCTCAGGGTCGGATGTGTGCGGCAGGCCCAGGGCCTCGGGCAACTCCTCGAACACCACGCCCGCCTTCAGGCGATCCTTGAACGTCGCCTTCACGGCCGCGAGGCTCTTGGGCGTGTCGAGCAGTTCCACCATATAGGTCGCCCGCACACGCTCCATTGGCTTGGCGAGGGGCATGTTGATGGCGGGGCCGATGGGCCAGTTGATGGCCGCGCTCGCGCTCATCATCGAAGCCATCTGCGCCAGCGCCGGCTCGGGCTCAGGCCGCATCGGCGGCCCCATGGGCCGGTCCACCGGCAGCACCGCCGCGGCAACACTCAGCGGCACATCCCTCGATGCCTTCCAGGTCCGTCCGTTCTTCAGCGTGTCCATCGCGTCGATCTGGGCCAGGTTCTGGGCAAGGCTGCGCGTCTCTGGCGCGAAGACCCGCATCACCAGACGGCCCTCGCGGGCCAACTGAAGCACTCGCTCCTCCGACAGGGGCGCGGTGATCATCGCCACCGCCGCATCCTCGGCCTGCATCGCAGAGACCCCGGCCTTCGCCATCATCGCCGCGGGTGGCGAGGAATCAGTCATGGCCGTACGGCTCTCACCGGGTGAAACCGGCGCACTCAGCGTGTTGAGCGATGGCCCGCCCGCATCTTCGGGCGAAGGCGTGTTGATCGCGATGGGCCCCGGCCCAACGCCCGGCGTCGCCGGGCGGATGAGCATCGAACCCCAATACGCCGCGCCGCCCACAAGCAGCAGCAGCCCTGCCGCCATCGCCAGCCCCGGGGCCCAGCGTTTCCCGCCGCGTCCCTCGCGCGCCCGCTCGATGTGGGGCGCAATCGGGATCGGCGGATGGGCGTGGATGTCAGTCCCCGTGGTCAGCCCCAGCAGCGCATCACGCTCCAACGCGGCAAGCACCCGCTCCATCAGCTCGGGCGGCGCGGCCTCCACCGCGAGCGACTGGAGCGCCCGCCGGTTGGCCTGCATCTGCCGCACACGGTCAACCACACCCGCGCGGACGCTGCCCGCGCGCTTGCCCTCTTCGATGCGCGAAAGCCGACCCTCCACCCACTCGAGCATGTGCTCTTCATTCAAGGGTGGCGGCGTCGGCTCGCCGGGTTGTTCAATGTTCCTCGCCATCACGTCCCTAATGCCCAATGCCTGATACCAAATGCGTCATCCCTGCTCACTTCCCCAGCCCCTCCACCGCGTCCCGCAACGCCGACCGCGCCCGGAAAAGACGGCTCTTGACCGTTCCCACGGCCACCCCCAGAACCTCCGAAATCTGTTCGTAACTCAATCCGCGGCAATCACAGAGGATCAGAACGGCCCGTTGATCGGGGTCCAGAAGCCGCAGCGCCGAGAGCACCCGCTCCTGGTCCTCATGGGCTTCGACGCCGGAACTCAGCCCAGGTTCCCGACCCTGCTCAAAATCCAGCCCCCGCCCCTCGCTCCCCCGGGGGCCCTCCCGCAGGGCCTCCAGGCTCGCCGTCTTCCGCACCTTCTCGGACCGCAGCTTAGACAGGCACACGTTCATCGTGATGCGGATCATCCACGTGGTGAGCTTGGCCCGCCCATCAAACGAGGCGATGTGCTGGATGATCTTGACGAACGAGTCCTGCGTCAGGTCTGCCGCGAGCTCGCGGTTATGCACCATCCGCAGGCAGGTGGAAAAAAGCCGGTCCTGATGGCGGTTGATGAGCGTCGGCCAGGCGCTGGTATCCCCCGCCACGATCGCCGCCACGAGCTTGAGGTCGTCGGCATCGTCGTCGGTAGATGGTCGGACTTTGTTGGCGGCAGGCTGGGGGGGCAACGCAAGGAGTGTACGAACCGACGGCGGTTCAGGTCTCGACGGCCTTGGGGATCGCCGGGTGTGGGGCGGCCAGGCGTGAGCCCCACACCACATACACCACCCCCGCCAGGAAGTCGTACGCCGCGTGGACGATCATGACCGTGTAAAGATTCCCCGTTTCCCAGACAATCCAGTGCAGGCCAAGCGTAAAGGCGAAGATGAAAAGGGCGGTCACCCACCCCTGCGTGGCGTGGGCCAGGGCGAACACCAGGCTGCAAAAGAGGGCTGCGGCGACGCCGTTTCCACCCATCCACGGGAAAATCAGCCAGAAAAGCGTGCCGCGGTAGGCGATTTCCTCCCCCACCCCCGCCCCCAGCGACAGCACCGCCCAACCGACCAACTCCCGTCCGTTGCGGGGCCGCCCCCGCAGCCGCCGCTCCCGCAGTTCCGGGCTGGTCATGCGTGCCCGCAAGGGGATGGTCGCAAGCATCGCCACCAGCAAACCCGCGGCAGCCAGGCTGGGAACCAGCGCAAAGCGGGCCCTGGGGAACAGCAGTATCTGCTCCTTCTGAGCCGCCCCCAGGGCCAAAAGCAGCACAAACACTTGCACCACCAGCGCCGTCGTGATGTGGCGGCGGTACGTCGTGATGGGCGCCGCACCCGCACTCACAGCACGGACGGACTTAATGACCATCCAAGGCAGGAGCACGCACGTCACGAAGATGAACACCTGCCCCATGCCGCCCATGGCGGCCCAGCATACCGCCCCGACGTAGCATCCTGCCGCATGCCCGAGTACGTCCGCATCACCGACGTCTCCCCCCGCGATGGCCTCCAGAATGAGCCGGGCGTCATCCCCACCGCCCACAAGGCGCGCCTGGTGGAACTGCTCTGCGACACCGGCGTGGACGAGGTAGAAGTCACCAGCTTCGTCAGCGCGAAGTGGGTGCCGCAACTGGGGGATGCGAAGGAACTGCTCAGGCTGCTCTTAAAGCCCCTCCCCGAGGGAGGGGTTGGGGTGGGTTTGAGCGACTCCGAACGCCGTGAACCGGCCGAAATAGCAGCCCCGCGCTGGCAGCCCCCCGCCCGCAGCCGCCGCACCCTCGGCATGGCACAAGCCCTGCGCAAAGCAATGACGGGACCAGAGCACGCTCTCTGGGAACTGCTGAAGAACCGCGCTTTCATGGGCTTCAAGTTTCGCCGCCAACATCCATTCGGTCCCTATATCCTCGATTTCTTCTGCCACGAGCTGCGCCTTGCCGTCGAAGTCGACGGTCGCACCCACGGGCACCCGACAGCGCAGCAGCATGATGCCGAACGCGATGCGTGGCTGGCCGACCAGGGACTGCGAATCCTCCGTGTTTCCAACGATGCAGTCATCGCAAGCCCAACAAACGTTGCACTTCGCATCCGCGATGCTGCCATGTCTGCGGCGGCCGGGAGTCGCACGCAACCCACCCCAACCCCTCCCTCGGGGAGGGGCTCCGGAATGTCGCTCCTCAGCGCGCTGGTGCCAAACCTTGCCGGCTTCCAAGGGGTCCTCGACGCCAACCGCATGGCTCATCGCAACTTACTGTCCAAAGTCTCCCTCTTCACTGCCGCCTCCGAAACCTTCTCCAAAAAAAATACCAACGCCTCAATCGCCGAAACCCTCGAGCGCTTCAAGCCCGTGATCGCCGCGGCCCACACCGAAGGCCTGCTCATCCGCGCGTACATCTCATGTGTCATCGCCTGTCCCTTCGAGGGCCCCATCGACCCTGCCGTCGTCGCGGGCCTTGCGGAGCAGCTCGCGGCCCTGGGCGCTGATGAGATCGACCTGGGCGACACCATCGGCGCTGCCACGCCCGACACCACCACCGCGCTCCTCAGCCGATACGCCCACGCGTTGCCCATCCGCGATGCGCAGGTTCCCCTGACCCTCCACCTCCACGACACCTTCGGCCGCGCACACGCGTGCGTCCGCATCGCGCTCGACCACGGGGTGCGCTCCTTTGATGGCTCCGTCGCGGGGCTGGGGGGCTGCCCATATGCCAGCACGCCAACCAGCCGCGCCCCCGGCAACATCGCCACCGAAGCGCTCGTCGAGACGGTCGAGTCCGCGGGCTACGAGACAGGCGTTGACGGCGATGCACTGGCCGTTGCCGCGGCATACGCACGCGAGATCGTCACTCGCGCCAGGGCGGGGGCGGCTTCATGATCGACATCACCGCGCACAACAACATCTCCATCATCCGGCTCGACCGCGCCGCCAAGCGCAACGCACTGACGCCCACCATGCTCGCCAGCCTCGTCGGCGCGATCGACCGCGCCACCAGCGCGCGTGCCATTGTCCTCTCGGGCACGGGCGATGTGTTCTGCGCGGGCTTCGATCTCACGCAGTGCCGCGATGATGACGCCGTGCTGCCCGCGCTGCTCACGGGGCTTTCCAGCGCCATCCGCGCCCTGCGGACCGCACCCTGCCCTGTCGTGTGCAGCGCGCACGGGGCCGCCATCGCCGGCGGCTGCGCCCTTGCCGCGGCAGCCGACATCGTCGTCACCACCGACGACGCCAAGCTCGGCTACCCAGTCGTGCGCCTGGGGATCTCACCCGCCGTCAATGCCCCCCTGCTGCGCGCAGCGCTGGGTGATGGCCCCGCCCGCACCCGCTGCCTCGACCCCGGCCTCATCGACGGGCGCGAGGCCCTGCGCATCGGCCTGGCGCACCACACCGCCCCCACCCCCGCGGCAGGCGAAGCCCTCGCCATCAGCCTCGCCGAGGCCCTTGCCACAAAGCCCCCGCACGCCCTCGCCTACACCAAGCGCTGGCTCAACACCCTCGACGGCACCGGCGACGACGCGGGCATGCACACCGCGCTCGCCGCATCCCTCTCAATCGTCAACTCCCCCGAGCAGCACGCCCGCCTCGCGGAACT
This sequence comes from Phycisphaerales bacterium, assembly GCA_038260025.1. Lineage (GTDB taxonomy): Bacteria > Planctomycetota > Phycisphaerae > Phycisphaerales > UBA1924 > JAEYTB01. Next base: position 18,778 of record JBBSOF010000017.1, on the reverse strand, counting down.
GTGGAGCACCCGCAAGCCATGAACGACCTCGCCACACTGACCGTTGACGGGCCCATCGCCACGCTCACGCTCAACCGCCCCGATGCGCGCAACGCCCTCTCGCTGGATTTGCTGCACGCCCTGCACGCGCGCCTGGATGAACTTGAGCGTGCCGCGGAACCGACCGGCCCGACGGTCCTCATCCTCACCGGCGCGGGCAAGTCATTCTGCGCCGGCATGGACCTCAAGCTCGTGCTTGATGAGCCCGGCGCGCCGGCGAAGCTGCTGCACCTGCTCGGCGACTTCACGCTGCGCCTGCGGGCCCTGCCTTTGGTCAGCCTCGCCCGTGTCAACGGCGCCGCGATCGGCGGCGGCTGCGGTCTCGCCTGCGTCGCCGACATCGCCATCACGCACGCCGATTCCAAGATGGGCTTCCCGGAAGTTGACCTCGGCGTCTGCCCCGCGGTGGTGGCGCCCTGGCTGGTCCGCAAGGTCGGCGCGGGCAAAGCCCGCATGATCCTGCTCACCGGCGGCCTCATGTCGGGCCAGCGGGCGCACGAGCTTGGCATCGTGGACCGTGTCGTGCCCGCTTCCTCAGACCTCGACGCCGCAACGAGCGAGATCGCCCAGCGCCTCGCCACCGGCGGCCCTCACGCTCTGCGCGCCACCAAGCAACTGCTCAACCAGCTCGATGGCTCCGACGACGCGGCAACCATCAAGCGAGGCGCCGACCTCTCGGCAACCGTGGTCGCCCTGCCCGAAACGCAGAAGATGCTCCGCGCAAAGTTCTCAAAGTCAGAGTAAGCCACAAAACCACGAACACCCACACCGCGCGTCGATGTCAATCTGACATGATGCCCTGATGCCTTGATGCCTTGATGCCCTGATGCCTTCCCCTACTTGTCCCCAAACAGCTCCCGCAGCAGCAGCAGCTTCTGCTCATCGTCGAGCTCCTTCATGATCCGCTCAAACAGCTCGCGCCGCTGCGCCGCCGTCGGCTTGCCTGCCGTCTGCTTGGCATAGGCCGCCGCCAGCTTGCGCAGGCGTTCCTCCTGTGCAGGGCTGGCGTTGACGCGGGTGACAAGGTCGTTCAGCGCCGCCTCTTTGGCCGCGATCTGCCGCTCGTACGAGCGCTTCACCTCGTTGCCCACGTGCAGCAGCGTCTCGCGCCCACGCAGTGCAGCCGGGCGCTTGTCGGGCTGGTTCTCTTTCGTCTTGACGGTGGCCTCCGCCTCGTTCGCCAAGGCGGAGTTGTACTCGGTGACCAGCTTCTGCACGGTGGCCATCTTCTCCGCGGGGATCACGGCCGCGATCAGCTGCAGCGGCTTGCCGTGCTCGTTGCTGTAATCCGTCATGGGCTGCATCGCGCGGAACAGCTCCGTCAGAGCCTGCATCCGCTCCTTAGTGGTGTCGTTCTCGCGGTAGCCCTGAAACTTCAGCAGCAGCGGCAGGTGCTCCGCCACAATCTTGTCCATCACCTTGGCCCGCTCCGCGAAGATCTTGTCCGTCGCCGCCTTCTCTTCCGGCGTCAGGCCCACCAGCTCCAGCGCCTCCTCCTCCGGCGTCGTCTCCAGGCGCATGATCAACCCCGAGTCCATGCTCGTATGCACCAGTGTGAGACGCCCCGGCGCGTTCGCCACCGTGGGCCCGGAGAGCGGGGCAGAGGGTTGCGGGTTTGCTGGCGTGGCCGGTGGCGCGATCTGTGCCACCGCGAGCGACCCCGCGCACGCAACCAGCATCGCCCCAACCATCACCAGACCGTTCATGTGCAGTCGCATCGGTTCATTCTCCTTGCCGCGCCCGCCCCCAGCACGCACGCGACGAAATAGCCAAACGGGTTCCCTGCCAGGCCCTTGCAAGCGTAAGGGTGGTTTCCCCCCCATTCTCGGGCCGGTCACCCCAGCGGACTTACAACCGCCCCTATTCTCACCCCATGACGCCCCCGGCCCCCAACAGCCCGTCTATCGCCCAGCAGATTGCCGCCATCGCCATTCTCCGCGGCAACTTCACCCTGCGCTCCGGCCGCACCAGCACCTACTACCTCGACAAGTACCTCTTCTCCACCCGGCCCGAGCTGCTCCGCCAACTCGCCCCGCTCTTCGCGCAGCGTCTGGCCATCATCGAACGGCGTCTGGGCGTCAAGGCGGACCGCCTGGCCGGCGCAGAGCTTGGCGGCATCCCGCTGGTGACCGCCGCGAGCCTCGAGACGGGCCTGCCCTGCCTCTTCGTGCGCAACCAGAAGAAGGACTACGGCACCTCACGCCAGCTTGAGGGTGTGCTCAACCCCGGCGACCGCGTGGTGCTGGTTGAGGACGTTGCCACCACCGGCGGCCAGGCCCTCGAAGCCGCGGCAGTGCTGCGCCAGTCCGGCGCCTCCGTCCTCGCCATCATCGCCACCATCGACCGTCTTGAAGGCGCACGCGAGAATGTCGAGAAGGATGGCCTTGTGTTCGAGTCGCTGTTTACAAAGCGCGACATGGGCATCGAGGAATAACGCGCAGCGCCAGATGGAAGGGGCTTGACCGGCGCGGCGAGCGCGCCAACCATCCCCGCCCCCAATCCCGGAGGCTGCCGAGAAAACCCCATGTGTGCGCTCCGAATGAAAAACCCCAGCGATACACGCCCCGTGCGGGCCACGCTGTGGTCTCTTCGCGGGTCTCGCATGCTGCCGCCCGCGATTGCCTGACCCGCAACGCCCCACCGGCACTCAACCCCGGGCCCCTGGCCTGATCCACCCCTCCATTTCAGCGATCGCATTTTTCCCGTTCCGCTCCCGCGCGCCCATATGAATCGGCGCGGGGCTCGAAGCGTTCTTGACTTCAATCCCAGTGTGACACCATGGACACAGCCCCCGAAAACACAGAAAACACCGACCAGGCCCGGACAACGCTCTGCCGCACGCTCGCGCCCGAGGACATCATGCGGGGCCAGCACATCGCCGTGCTCAACGTGACCAACGAGTACGTCGACTGCTGCCGCGAAGGCCGCCAGGGACCGCCCGAGGCGTTCCGCCTCACGTTCCTGGTCCCCGAGTTCACCGCCCTGAGGGTGCTTGGCGTGTGCCTCCCCTTCGTGCTCGTTGAGGACGCGAAGGAGGTGGCCTCCACGCTCGACACCCGCAGGGTGAAGATCGCGCTCCTTGACGAACACTTCGCCCACCGGGCGATGAAGAAGCTGCGCAAGCCCACGCTTCTCTGAAGACCGTGGGCGCACGACCTCTTCTGGCAGACACAAACAAAGAGGGCGCGGAACACATGGTTCCGCGCCCTCGCTTTTATTTCCGATGTACGTTCGGAGAAGCTTTACGCTTTACGTCTTAGCAGTTCCCCCCCGCCAGCACGCGGAAGAACGCCTCGATATCGGCATCGGTGCCGACATCGCCGTCGCCGTTGAAGTCCGCCCCGCCTGCGAAGCAGGTGGCGCAGCAGCTCCCACCCAGGCACGAGAAGAACGCCTCGATATCCGAATCGGTGCCGACGTCGCCATCGCCGTCAAAGTCCGCCGTGCCGCAGCCCGACGGGTTCACGCACATCTCGCGGCTGATCAGCACATCATCCACCGCCGCCTCCACCACCGAGCCGGTGCCCAGGTCGGATGCCACAAAGCGGATCTTCATCGTGGCCGTCCGGGCCACCGCGGGGAAGTTGCTCAGCACAGCCTCGTGGAAGAGCCAGCCGCCGTTGTTCTCCGTTGCCGGCCCGACCGTTTCAAGGTTGGTCCAGTTGCCGCCGTTGTCGCTGGAGATGTCAACCGTGAAGATGTCTGCCGCGGGCGCGCCGCCCTGGGTGTTGGAGTACCAGCGCCAGTAGCTGATGCGGGCGTTGGTCGTGTTGCTGAGGTCAAAGGTCGGGCTGATGAGGCGCGTCGCGCCGCCGTCGATGTCCGCATCGCCCACGCCGCCGCCCACCGCGCCCTGCCCCGTGACATAGCACTGCGTGCCCGTGGGGGTGTGGTCATCCTCGGGCTGCGCCGCCGTGCCGTTGGGATCAACGCGGACCCACGCGCCCGTGGTCAGCGACGCATCGTTGTTCACCGTCCAGCCGAGATTGGTCTCGAACGCATCGTCGAGCACCGTGTCCTGCAGCCCGACCGAAGCGGTGAAGACGCTCGTCGGCGCCGTCTCGGGCACGCGCACCACAGCGCCGCCGCTGCTGGTGACCTCAACATAGAACTGCACGCTCTGCCCGCACAGCAGGGGTGGCAGCGCGGCCGTCCAGTTGTTGCCGCTGACAAACGTCAGGGGTGCCGAAAGGAACGTGCCGCTCACACCCACGCGGTAGCGCAGGTTCGCCGTGGCAACCGTCTGGTCGATGGGCGTGATCATCACCGCGAAGGTGTTGGGGACGCCGGGCGCGAGGAACTGCGGCGCACCGGCGGGCAGCGTCACATCCAGGGCCGGCGTCACTCCGGAAATCGAAACCGTGTACGCCTGCACCTGCGCGGGCGCGCTCGCCCCCGTGATGCGGATGTAGTAGTCGCCGGCGGAGGGCAGCAGCGCACCCACCGTCTCGGCAGAGCCCGCCGGCGCGGCCGATGCGCTGTTCAGCACCGTCGTCCCGTTGCTGGCGATCACCTCAATGTTCAGGTCCGCCATCGTCAGGCTGTTGGTGAAGGCGCCCGTGCAGCACGAGCCGTTCTGGCCCGAGCACGCCTGCTGCGTATCCTCGTAGTTCAGGCCCTGCGGCGTCACCGTCGCCACCAGGCGCAGGCGCGCCGAGGCCGTCACCTTGTAATAGTCCACATCGCCGTTGATGTTCAGGCTCGAAAGCGTGCCGTTGGGGATGGAAATCCCCGACACGCCGCCCACCGAGATCGTGCCGCCGATGGCGAGCGAGCCAATGGGGGTGGCGAGGGCCGCCGTGCCATTGGGCTCGAACGCATCGCCGTAGTGCTGCTGCGCATTGCGCAGGTCATCATGGCGCGGCCCGTCATACGCCGTCGATACGAACGGCTCCATCAGCTTGGTCTGCTGGATGGGGCACACGTGCGACTGGCCCATGCCGTGCCCGTGCTCGTGCGCCAGCACGTTGCGCAGTCGCAGCGAGTTGCCCGAGGTGGTCGCGAAGAAGTTGTCCCCCGTGTCGATCACCATGTCCCCGCTCTGCGGGAAGTAGTTGTACGCGAGGATGCCCGAGTTACCATCAATGAAGTGCCCGCCCAGGCGCAGGTCGCCGCGCACGCCGTTCACGCCGGGGGATGTGTTGTGCCCCACGCCGTCGTCGTTGGGCTCATAGACATACGTCACGCCGCACAGCTCGCCCCACCGCGCGAAGATCGCGTGGTACTGCGCCTGCCACGCCGCATCAGAACCATACAAGGCACGCATGTACGCAAAGAGGTCGCTGGGCGCCGCGGGCTCGCCCGCGCCGCTGCCGATGGCCGTGCCGTCGGGCACAAAGCTATACGTCAAAATCGTCGGCGTGCCCGCCACGCCGGTGCTGCCGGGGTCTCGCGCCGTGGCGCGCCACCGCGTCTGCTGGAAGAAGTTCGGCTGCACGCCGAAGATCGCCTGATTGAAAGCATCCATCACCGCATTAGGGGTGCCCGGCGCGAAGCAGGCGCACATGCCCACACTATCCGCGGGCTCCTCGGCAATGTGCCGGATCATCCCCTGGTGCCGCGTGCTCAACGCCGAGAACAGTGACTGCTCAATCCGCTCCGCGAACTTCTCGGGCACCTGCCATGTGTCCGTAGGTTCCGGGTGAACCACCGACGCCAATAGAGCCGGCGCCGCGGCAGGCTTGTGAGAACTCACCGATGTGCTACAGCACACCGCAAGCCCACAGGTAAGCAGAATCGCGCCCGGAACGATCAGGTGACGATGCCATTGCACGGTGATAACCCCTTGTTTTTGGCGAAGGCAGACCCCGGGAACCCGTCAGCAAAGAGTGCTGCTGCTGGGCCCGCCCGCGCGCGAAGACAACAAAAACGCGGCTGGCGCTCCAGCCGCGATCCCCACGAGCCCGGAGCCTACCACAGCCCCCCCGGGGGGTGGCAAGCCTTTTTTTGGCATTTGGACTTATCGGGGGGTGAACCCCCCCTCAATCGTCCTCGGTGCCCATTCATGACGGTTAGTCGCAGCCCCCGCCCGCCAGCACGCGGAAGAACACCTCAATGTCGCGGTCGGTGCCGATGTCATCATCACCATCAAAGTCCACCGAGTCGCACTCGGCACAGCAGTTGCCGCCCAGGCACGCGAAGAAGTCCTCAATGTCCGCATCGGTGCCGACATCACCGTCGTTGTTGAAGTCCGCGGAGTTCACCGTCAGCACCGCCTGGTTCGAGGTGGTGCCGCCGCACGCGCCGGCGATGAACGCGTCGTAGCGCCCATCATCACTGCCCCCCGCGTTGGTGATCGTCAGCGTGTCCGTGGAAGAGCCCGTGATGATCGCGCCGCTCGCCGTCGGACCATCCACCAGCGCAACGCCGTTGCGCCGCCACTGGATCGCCGGGACATCGCCCACCGTCGCCACACGCAGCACCACGTTGCCAGTCACGCACACGATCGAGGGATCAATCGTCGCCGTCGCGGTGGCAAAGTGCACCGTCCCGGGCTGCGCTGTCGCGCTGCCCGCGTCCGCGCGCACGTTGGCCGGGGGCAGCGTGAAGTTGCAGGAGTACACCGCCACACGCCCGCCACCGCCCGGTCCAAACCCCGCGGCACCGTTGGCCGAGATCGAGCCCGTACCGCTGACAGACCCTGCGCTCAGCCACACGCTGCCGCCCGAGCCGCTGCTGGCGTAGCCCTGAGGCGAGGCGCTGCCGGTATCGCCGTTTGCCCGCACCACGCCGTTGAGCGTCAGCCCGCCAACGACGTTGAGACGGACCGCGCCGCCGCCCGGGCCGCCTGCATAGAACTGCCCGTTCACGGGGTAGAACAATGTCCCGCCGCCGCTGCCCAGATCCGAAGGCTGCGTCATAGAGCCGTATGTGGAGCCGCCGGGAGCACCGCCCCCGAACACGCCGCCCCTGCCGCCATAGCCGCCGCCGCCGCCATAACCCGGCGCCGCCGTGCCCGAACCGCCCGCGCCCGGTCCCTGCGCGCCGGGATAGCCGCGCCCGCCCGCATCGATGCCCGCGCCGCCGCCGAACACCGCATCGCCATTGACGGTGACCGTCAGGCCTGCCGTGGCCCCGGGCCGGTGTGACAGGAACGCCCCATTCCGCACGATCAGGTTGCCCGCGACCACCAGAGGGTCGCTCAACTCCGTCGTGCCCGAGCCGTCATAGATCAGTTCCGGGACTGCAATCCCCAGCACGCGGTACACCGTACCGGTCCCCGCCGCCGGACTGCCGCCGACGGCCTGCTCCGTCCCCGAGAACGGGTGCGCCGCGGCAACAATCGCCACGCGCCCGCCACCCCCGCTCCCAAACCCCGCGGCCCCGTTCGCCTGGATCGAGCCGGTGCCCGCGAGCGCCCCAGCCGTAATCCACACGCTGCCGCCCGATCCGCTGCTCGAATACCCCTGTGGCGAAGGCACGCCATCGCCACCATTGGAGCGCACAATGCCGTTGACGGTGAGCGTGCCGCTCACATCAATCCGTGCAGCGCCGCCGCCGCGCCCGCCCGCATAGGTCTGCCCGTTGATTGAATAGAACAGCGACCCGCCGCCACTACCCAGCGCAGCGGGCTGCGTGTAGGAGCCGTACGTCGCACCGCCCATCGCGCCGGATTGAAAGATCGCGCCGCTGCCGCCATACCCGCCGCCACCACCAAACTGCGTCGCGCTATCGCCGTTGAACCCGGCCCCTGTGCCTTGCCCGCCGGCAGAGCCGCGGGCAGTCACATCAACACCCGAGCCGCTTTCGAACGCCGCGTTGCCCGGCACCGTCACCTGCATGCCCGCCGCGCTGCCCGCGCGGTGAGACAGCTTTGCGCCATTGCGCACAACCAGATTGCCCGCGACCACAAGCGGCGCGCCCAGTTCCGTCGTCCCCGCGCCGTCGTACGCAAGTTCCGGCGTGCCGCCGCCGATCACGCTGTGTACCGTGCCCGGCCCCGCCGCCCCGCCGCCACCCCGCGACTGCTCAGTACCCGAGAACGGGTGCGATGCCGCCACGATCGCCACGCGCCCTCCGCCGCCCGAGGCATACCCCGCGCCGCCGTTGGCCTGGATTGTCCCCGTGCCCGCGAGAGACCCGGCCGTGATCCACACGCTGCCGCCCGCGCCCGCGCTGCTATACCCCTGTGGGTTGGGCACGCCCACATCGCCGTTGGAACGCACGATCCCGTTGACCGTCAGCGTGCCCGCGACATCGATCCGCGCTGTGCCGCCGCCCGACCCGCCCGCATAGGTCTGGCCGTTCACCGCATAAAACAGCGACCCGCCCCCACTCCCCAGCGTCGTTGGCTGCGCGTACGACCCATACGGCAAGCCGCCCAGCGATCCACTCTGAAATACATCCCCGCTGCCGCCGTGCCCGCCGCCGCCGCCAAACTGCGTGTCAACCGTGCCATCGGTCCCTACGCCCGGGCCCTGCCCGCCCGCATAGCCGCGTGCGGTCACATCGACGCCCGAGCCGCTCTCAAAGTTCGCGTTCCCGCTGACCGTCACGCTCAGTCCTGCCGTATTGCCCGCCGCGTGCGACAGCATCGCGCCGGTGCCAACCGTCAGGTTGCCATTGACTGCCAGCGGCTGGCTCAACTCGGTGCGGCCGCTCCCGCGGTACTCAAGCTCCGGCGTCTGCGCGCCCACCGCCCTGTACACCGTGCCCGGCCCGCCCGAACCGCTCCCGCCCAGCGCCGACACGGTGCCCGTGTAGGGCTGTGCCCCCACGACCAGCGCCACGCGCCCGCCGCCGCCCCCGCCGGACGCGCCGCCGCCGTTGGCCGCGATGGGGCCGCTTCCAGCCAGCGACGCGGCAGAGATCCACACGCTCCCGCCCGCACCCCCGCTGCTGTACCCCTGCGGGGAAGGTGCTCCCGGAGCGCCGTTCGCGCGGATCTGGCCGCTCGTGATGTTTACCGTGCCGGTCACCTCAAGCCGCAGGCTGCCGCCGCCCGCACCGCCCGCGTACGTCTGCCCATTCACCGCATAAAACAGTGACCCACCGCCGCTGCCCAAGGCAGCCGGCTGCGCATAAGAGCCGTTGGTGATGCCGCCCGCCGAGCCGGTCTGGAAGACCCCGCCGCTGCCGCCATGGCCGCCGCCGCCGCCGAACTGCGTGTCCACAGTCCCGTTCGCCCCCGCGCCGGGCCCTTGCCCATTGGGGAAGCCGCGCCCGTTCAAGTCGATCATTGAGTTGCCGGCAAGGCTCACATCTCCCGACACGATCAGGTGCGTGCCATACACCACATCCGTCCCCGCACCGCCCGAATAGTCAAAGGTGAACGCCGCATCGTGTACGAGCGTGGCGCTGCTTGTCATTGAAAGTGATGCGATCGAATGCCGCCCGTTCACCGTCAGCGTCGTCCCCTGGACGGTAATCTCCGCGGTGCTGAGCGAGACAGCGCCGCCGCCAGCCGACGGCGTGATAGTCGTTTGGCCCGGGTTGATGGTCTGCGGAGAGGTAATGAGCACAGGCTGCGCCCACGCCGCCGCCCCCCACCCCAGCACCACCCCAGCCACCAAACCACGAACGCTGCGATGCATCACCATGCTCTGCATGACCTGATCCCTTCTTCCCGCGCTGCCGCGCAGTCATATAGATAACGACCCGCGCGCCAACCCGGCACATGCCAACCAGCAACAACCCCCTTACGAGGGGGTCAGCCTATCGCAAGGGGATGTCAGGGGCAAGGCAAATTGTTGCTGTTATGGGGTGTCAATCTGGGGGCTTGCCGAGTTCGCACCAAACGCTGTGGCGACCAACTCAGCAACTCCCCCCCGCCAACACCCTGAAGAACGCCTCAATATCCGCATCCGTCCCCGCATCCCCATCGCCATTGACATCCGCGCCTCCGGGCCAGCATGTTGCGCAGCAGGTGCCCGCCAGGCACCGGAAGAACGCCTCGATGTCCGCATCGGTGCCGAAGTCGCCATCGCCGTCATAATCCGCGTTGCTGCACGCAGGCACCGCCAAACCCTGGACGATCAACGTGATTGCAGCCCCGCTCCCGCTCTCCCACTGGGTGCCGGGCCCATCGGTGTTCGCGGTGAACTCATTGCCAAACGCCGACCACAGCCAGATGGGGTCAACCCCCGGCCCCGCGCTGCTCTCCGCCACCACCCAGTACCGCTGCCCCGCGTTCAGCCGCATGTGCGTCGCCGACACCGAAGTCAGCAGCACCGGGTTCCAGCCGTTCGCCGGCACCTGCACCGTCCACGCCTCGAGCACTTCGCCGCTGGGCACCGATGCGTACTCAGCGTTGGCCGTATCGGTCCGCAGCGTAACCGTGACGGGCGCGGGCGCTCCGCCCGAGCCATCGTTGCTCATGAACCAGATGCCCACCGACGTCAGCTCATAGTCCGCGGCAGGCACAAACCGCGCCGCCACCGACTGCTGCACGAACACATCAAACCCCGTCAGCCCGAAGAACCCGCCAAAGGGCCCCTCCGTCTGAAACACCACATCCGCCGATGCCAGCGGGGCAAGCAGGGCCAGGGGCGAAACCAGTGCCGCGATGGTGGACGTGCGCATGCCAACCTCCAATCAAGGTCCGAGTGAACGTACCGGCGGTGGGCAAAACTCTACGCCCCACCAACGTCCCCGTTCCCACCACTCTGCCACTCAGCCACTCTGCCACTCCGCCACTTCCCCCCCTACACCCCCAACATCCTCATCACCTGCTTCTGGATATCCGCCGCCGTCAGCCCGCACATCGCCAGCACTTCCTCCGGCGTCCGCGCGCTCTTGGGGATTCTCCGCACATGCATCTGGTGCAGCTTGAAGGCATCGCCGCTCTCCAGCAGCGCATCCGCCACCGCGCTGCCGATGCCCCCGCCGAAGTTGTCCTCCACCGACATCACCATGCCGTTGTTCTCGCCAACCAGGTCCAGCAGCGCATCACTGTCAAACGGCAGCGAGTACAAATCCACCAGCGTCGCCGACACCCCCGCCTTGTCCAGCAGCTCCACCGCCTTGTTGGCCTCGTGCACCATGTACCCCGCGGCACAGATCACGATGTCTTTCCCCTCGTTCAACACCTCAAACCCGCCCAGGTTGAACACCACATCATCGTTGTAAATAAACTCCGTGTCCGCCCGCAGCGTCCGCATATAGCACACGCCCTCATACTCCGCCATCACGCCCGTCAGCGCAAAGGCCGCGTACGCATCGCACGGCTGGAGGATGTAGCACCCCGGGTTGCCGCGGTGGTCCTTCATCGTCGTGAACGCGCGGAACCACGACACATCCGGCATCGCCATCTGGCTGGGGCCGTCCGCCGCCAGCGTCACGCCCGCGTGGCTGCCCACGATCTTCAGGTTCGCGCCCGAATAGATCGCCATCTCGATCTGGTCATAACCCCGCGTCACAAACTTCGCGAACGTCGAGCAGAACGGCACCTTGCCCCCCGCCGAGACGCCCACGCCCACCGACATCATGTTCTGCTCGGCGATCTTGCACTCGAGGAACCGCGCCGACATCGCCGGGTCCTTCTTCACATACTCCGAATACGTCGAGTTGCTCACGTCCGCATCGAGCACCACGATCTTGTCGTTCACCTGCGCCATCGCCCGAAGCGCAAGGCCATACGCCCGCCGCGTCGCCATAGACCCGCTCTGCAGCAGCGACTCCATGTCAAACTTCTTCATCGCCTCGCTCAAAAGCGGGTACTCGGGGCTCTCCCACTCCGCGGGCGGCGCATCCGCCGGCGGCTCGATCGTGAACTCGTCCGTGTTCACCAGCGCCGTCGTCAGCTCCACGCGCTTCTGGTCCAGCTCCGTCAACGCCTTCTTCAGCGCATCGCCCGTCGCGGGCTTGCCGTGCCAGCCCCCGCCCTGCATCGACGGCACGCCCCACCCCTTCACCGTCCGCGCCACCACCGCCATCGGCTTGGCCGCGCTATTCGCCTGCGCCGCGGCAAACGCATCAAACGCCGTCTTCAGCTGCGTCGGGCTATGCCCATCAATCTGCTTTACATCAAACCCATACGCCTCCAGCTTCGCCACCATCACCTCGTGCGCCTGCTGGCCAGACACCCGGTCCGCCTGCCCATACTCATTGCAGTTGAAGATCGGCAGCACCGCCTTCAACTTCCGGTCCATGATGTAATCAAGAGCCTCCGCGATCTGACCCTCGCGGCTTTCACCATCGCCGATGATGCAATAAATCCGCTTGTCAAACCCGTCCAGACGCGCCGCCTCCGCCAGCCCCGCGGCAACGCTCAGCCCCTGCCCCAGGCTCCCCGTCGCCGCATCAAAGAAGGGGAACCCCTCCATCGGGTTCGGGTGCCCATCCAGGATGCTGTCCGCCGCGCGCAGCGTCTTGAGGTCCGCCACCGTCAGCTTGCGACGCTTGTCTTCCTTGCCCACCATCACGCCCAGCTTCGCTGCCGCGGCATACACGATCGGCACCGCGTGCCCTTCGCTCAGCACCAGCCGATCGCTCGTGGGATAATCGGGGTAATCTGGGCTCCAGCGCATCGTCTGGAACATCAGCACCGTCACGATGTGACCGAGCGACATCGCCGTTGTCGGGTGCCCCGTCCCAGCCGCGGCACACATCTCCAACGACATCCGATCAAGCTCGATGGCCTGCGCGTGAACGACTGCTTCAAATGACATACGGGTCTCCCTTCAAGCGGCGCCCGGGCCGCGCACCCTCCCCCCCGTTGCCGTCCGCCCGGGAAGGGGAAGAAAGGAGAAGGGGAAAACGTGAGAAGCCCGTTGCCGAAAATCACTTCCTGTCCAAACCCACGAACCGCGGCAGGCCCACCTTCGATGCAGCCAACCGCCCCGCCCCCAGGGCACCAAGCCCCACCAAGACGCGGAATGGCAGTATCACGCCTCCAACCCCCGTTGGCAAGGGGGGAAAGCTGGAGAAGGTGCAAAATGTGTGCCACGACCACGCTTCGTGGTGTTGCCCACCCCGCGCAACGAGCCCGACCGCAAGCCGTGCCCCGACCAACCGCATGCCGTGCCCCGACCACGCCTCGTGGTCGGGCGGCGCGCAAGTAGCCCGACCGTAAGGGAGGGCCCCCGACCACCCAGTACCCCCTACTCATACGGCTTCCGTTCATTTCGTGCGCTCCATATAGGGCGTCCTGCACACACTTCGCACGCGGCTCATGGTGAGTGACTGGAAGGCCCCGAGCCCCTCGTCGTGCAGGTGCTGGGTGTCTCTGTACACACGGTTGGAGAGGTGGTGGCTGCGCAGCCAGTGCCACAGGTTCTCCACCGGATTGAGTTCCGGCGAGTAGCTGGGCTGGAAGAGCAGCGTGATGTTGTCGGGCACCTTCAGCCGCCGGCTGGTGTGCCAGCACGCTTGGTCCATGAACAGCACGACCTGCACCAGCTATCCGGCCGGCGTGCTCTTTACATGCTCGCTGATCCAGCGCAGGTGGATGTTCATCCAGTCGATCCCCACCGAGCCCGCTTCTCCTTCCTTGCCAGGCGTTCCAGCTCCTGGATGCTGTGGTGCGGTTCGACGTGCACGAAAGGGCCTCCATGAAGGCCCTCATCATCGCAGCCTCAGCACCACCGCGCAACCGCACATGCGCCAAACGGCGTGCGGAATTTAGTCAGAAGCCATTTTATTTCTATTTGTGCAGCCCTTAACAATTAATACTATTCCCATCTCCTGAGTATTTTTTTGATACTCCAACAATTTGTCATAATAATTCCGCAAACAAAAGGTCATTGACATTTTTGTGCGGCATTTTTAATGATCTCCTTGATGGAGTCTGTTTTTGCACCCTTTATTGCAGCCTCATAATAACGACCCCCGCTGGCAAGTGGATAACATACATCCGCCCCCTTTTCGAGAAGCAATTGAACAATATCTAGCCGTTTTGTGTAAGATACCGCTGTAGAAATAATAGAATTTCCATTACCGTCATCCGCGTTTACATTTGCACCATTGTCGATAAGCAAAGCCACGCATGCGACGTCCTGTCTAAACACGGCGCTGTGTAGGGGCGCTGTTCCATTATTGCTTGCTGTATTCGGGTTTGCACCTGCGCGCAGCAGAACCTTCAAACACGCCTCGCGTGATTGAATTCCATCTCTCTCTAGTGCGAGATGCAGAGCCGTTCGCCCCCCCTTATCCTGTACAGTAAGATCGGCCCCGCTGTCAACTAGCATTTGCACTATATCAGCGTGACCCTTGTACGCGGCCCACATCGTTGCGGTCCATCCTGAATAATAATCTGTTCCGAGTACAAATACTCGGCGATTTAAGTCTGCTCCATTGGAAATCTGTTCAGCGACCTGTGACGCATCCCCATTGCGGGCCGCGACTGAAAGGGGCGGAGCATACATGGGGCTACAGCGCCAAGCAGCAACAAGCATAACGAACAACAAAACGAAAATTAATGCATACTTTCCTGGTCCGCCACTTAATAATTTCATAGAATTGTGTGCCTATTTCTTTTGCAGACCGCATGCATCAAGGCAGGTGGCATCACCCTTACCGTGCACGTGCCACTACCTGCCCCCCTCTGTCCCCAAACCTCCCAGCAACACCACCCGTGCCATGGACCTTCGCTCCCACGCGCTCGAACTCCTCTGACCGCCGAGGCGAAGGTCAGTGGCTTCGCTACCGAGCACCTTTCGCGTGCTGATCACATGAACCCTTTCCACGCGGGCCAGTCTACCCGGCCCCGCGGCAGGTCACAAGGCATTTCGCCCTCACGCTGGCCCATCCACCACCGCACGCTGGACCAGCGCCACAACTCAGGCGACTCGACCAGCCCGCGTTCAATCGGGTTGCGGTGGATGTACCGAACCTCGCGGCAGAACTCTGCGTCCGAGCGGACGTTGCGGTCAACCGGTCCGACCCCGCACAGAAGGCGGGCCCCACTTCGCACTCAAATGCGCGCGCAGTAACCCATCAATCACGATGGGCCACACGGTTTTCCCAAAACAATTTCCACCCCCAAAATCACAGCCCCAACCCCCCCAACCCGGCGCGCACCACGCACACAGCGCGCGCACAAAGGCCGCCACCCCCAGGTCATAGAGAGGCCCCTCTATGTCCACACCCACCCTTCCAACCCTCACCCCTGCCGAGCTCAACGCCCTTGCCGCGGCACTCATAGACCCTGCCCGCACCCCCGCCGCAATCGCCCAAGACTTCAAGCTCGACCCCGCCGACCTGGGCACGCTCGCGCAATCGCCCGAAATCACCCAGCGCATCGCCGCGCTCGAAACCCTCGAAGACCTCCACGACCGCGCCACCCACCGCGCCGCCTCGCGCGAGGCCCTTCAGAAACTCCGCGCAATCGTCAACTCCGAGAACGAAACCGAAGCCCGCCATGCCGCCACCACCATCTTGCGAAAAAGCACCTTGCCGAAGGAGGGGTTGGGGTGGGTTCGCTCACAAAGCCCCAAGGCTGCACCCGCGGCAGGTTCCCTCACCACTCAACACTCGCAAACCAGCATCACAGCCACGACAACCCGCCCACCCCTACCCCCACGGACCCGCTACTACCCCACCGACCCCGACTCGCTCGTCGCCGCCATCTTTGAAGATATCAAACACGTGGACCCGCGCCTGCCCGAGCAAGGCTTCAAGGCCATCTATGAAATTTGCTCGCTCAAGATAAAAATGGGTGGCCCCGCGCGAGACCGCTTCATCCGCCGCCTTGAGGGCTCTCTGCTTCTCAACCACCACCACCTGCCCCACAACGACCCGCCCGCCGACCTCTACGGCCCCGAGCCGCGCACCACGCCCCCGCCCGCCACCGGTGCCGACCATCACCCGCTGCAAACCGCTATCAAGCGAATCACCTTCCAGCGCGAAAACGGGACACCCCTCGGCATCCGCTTCCATATCAACCTCGAGAAACCCTTCCCGCAGACGCCTCCCCGCTGGGGCATCGACGACATCGCCATCGACAGCAGTTAACAAACCCCCCCTCCCAAAGGGAGGGGGCCGGGGGGTGGGTTCGTTTGTTACAACCACCCAGCGCACTTTCTGCATGCGCTAATTACATCTCCGACCCAACTTCCCCAATCCCTAGCACGCCCCCCCCGCCAGCACCCGAAAGAACGACTCGATATCAGCATCAGTGCCCGCATCGCCATCGGCATCCACATCCGCGCCCAGCCCCCAGCACGTCGCACAGCACTCGCCGCTGAGGCAGCGGAAGAACGCCTCGATGTCCGCATCGGTGCCCGCATCGCCGTCGCCATCAAAGTCCGGGCCGGCGCAGGGGTTGTTGCCGCCGCTGTTGGGGCGGCCCGGGGAGGGCGCGAGCACAAGCTGCCAGTCTGCCGCATCGCTGCCGCTCACGCGGCCATCGGGGATGCGCGCGAGCGACATCGGCGATGAGTTAGCGTCCGCCACCTCCGGCCCCAGCGGCAGCCCGCGCACCAGGTCCACCACGCCCGCCAACCCCTGCAGCAGCACCCCCAGCACCGACCCTTCATAACTCAGCGCATCGATCAGCGTGCCATCGTTCGTATTGATCAGCGCAATCCCATCCGGCGAGCCGTTCTGAATGTTGTTCGCCGGCAACGCAAACGGCATGCTCAGCACCCCCGCAGGCGGCTCCACCTGCACGCCGTGCAGCACCAGGTACCCCCGCCCCGGCAGCGTCCCCAGTGGCCCCAGGTCATACCGCGCATACTCCAGCCCCAGCAGCCCATCCACCAGCACCACATGAATGCCCGCAAGCGCAACCGGCGCCGACCCCGTGTTCTTGATCTCAATAAACTCTGCGGTATCGACCCCGAACTGGTCGTAGTCCACCTCGTTGATCACCAGCGTCTGCCCCGCGGCAACCGACCCCGCTGCCGCCAGCGCCAAAAAAGCCGTTCGAAGCATGCGTAGATTCTCCAGAGTGGTAGCAGACATGAAAGCCACGCCGATGCTACCGGCGCAGGCACACCCCCCCGCGGGGTCAAAACACCCAGATTGATAGCCGCGTACTGCATTTCGGGCTTCGCACGGGCATTCAAAAACAAAAGCCCCCGTGACAGGGCACGGGGGCAGGGTGGTTACATCAATCCTTCAGGGCGTTCAGCAGGGGCCGCCGGCCAGCACCCGGAAGAAGCTCTCGATATCGGCGTCGGTGCCGATATCGCCATCGCCGTTGAAGTCGGCCGAGCCGCAAAGGTAGCAGCAGTTGCCCGCAAGGCAGGCGAAGAAGGCCTCGATATCGGCGTCGGTGCCGATGTCGCCATCGCCGTTGAAGTCGGCGCTGCAGTTGGGCGTGCCGCCATGAGCGCCGAAGATGTCCATGTCCTGCTGGTCGAGCATGCCATCGAGGTTGAAGTCGGCCACCGCGAGCGCGCCGCGACCGGTGTTGATGAGCTCCTCAACCGAGATCTGCGGCAGCGGGGGCGGCATGACAACGCCGCAGCAGTTCGCCTCGGCGAACAGGAGGAAGTGCTGCTGGATGTAGGTGTAGTCCTCGATCAGGACAGCGCCATCGCCGCTGATGTCTGAGTGCGGGAAGGGTGTGGAGCAGTTGGTGGAAGCGCCCAGGGTCTGCCCGTACTGCCCGGCGAAGGCGCCGAAGTCGAGGATGTCGATGACGTTGTCGTCATTGAGGTTGCCGCCGATGAGGTGCTTGCCGAGGGGGTCCCCGTCAACGCCCGTGAAGTCGGCGTAGTAGACCGTGCCGTCGATGCCGAAGCGGGACGGATCGCTGTCGATGGTGCGCCGCAGTGTGTGCAGCGTGTCGCGGGCGCTGATGCAGTCATAGCTGCCGCAGGGGATGTCCACCGTGGTGGACGCGAGCCCATCAGTGAAGGTCATGGTCTTGGTGACCATGGTCGTGCAGCCCGCGGTGGGCAGGGTGAAGGTGACGCAGCGGGTGAAGGGGCTGGTGCCAGAGGAGATGTCGATGCCTTCGAGCTTCACAGCGGCGTACATGGTGTTCTGGTTGAGCACCGTGACGTTCTGGATGCAGGAGGTTGCGTTGCCGCAGTCGTCCGTTGCCGTCCACGTCACCATGGTCGTGCCAACGGGGAAGGGGTCGCTGGGCAGGCCGCCGTCGCTGCGCACCTGCGACAGGGCGGGCGAGGCGGTGCAGTTGTCTGATGCCATGGGGTTGCCGACGGTCTGGGTGGTGCCGTTGACGTTGAAGTTGTCAATCAGGATGACCTGGTCGGCGAACCAACTGGAGTCCATCACGATTGAGATGAAGGTGACGGGGAAGGAACCAACAGCGGACATGACCTGGCTGCGGGTCTGGCCGTAGGCGCCGCCGTAGCCGGGGAACTGGCCGGCATCCCAGCGGGCATCGGCGGTGTTGGCAAGGTCGCCCGTCGAGAACCACTGGTTCAATGGGGGCGAGTCTTGGTAGTTGGGAAAGCTGCCGACGTAGAGGAACACATTGCCGTCGGTGTATCCGTCGCCGGTAGTGTCGATACCGATCTGGAAACGGGGCGACCCGCCGTAGAACTGACCGAGCGTCATGGCGTAATCGAACGAGAGCTGAGTGACGTTGCTCAGCAGCAGTGTGCCGGCCGGGTCGTAGGCAAAGCCGCTGTAGTGGTTGGGGCCCGCGGCAGTGGAAGACATCTGCATGACAAGCTCGCTGGGCGACCCCGGCTTGCTGACAACCTGAGAATCACCGAAGGGGAACCACTCATCGCCGAGCGTTGAGCCAATGCTCGCGGTGCAGAGGCCCGCGTCCGCGTTGACAGTGACGTCAGGCGGGCAGGTGATGGAGGGCGCGGTGGTGTCGATGCTGATGGAGGGCAGGTCCGCGAGCGTTGCCGCGATCGGCGCTGCCAGCGAGTTG
>JBBSOF010000016.1:0-71437 GCA_038260025.1 Phycisphaerales bacterium | reverse complement strand
GCAGGCCGCCCTCATCCCCGATATCCGGCTCGATGGCCCGTGGGACAAGGTGTGGAGCTCCGAGACGTTCCGCCGCGGTCTGGAGCATGTGCTGCTCAACGCCGTTACCTCCAAGCGATGGTTCGTGTCCAAGGCCCGCGGGCCCCGCGCGGCAACAGTCACCGAACGTCTGCGCCTGCCCTCCATGGAGGGCGTTGCCGACGGCGCATCGCTGTTCATCTCCCGCTTTGACTGCACCATCGGCGAGCCCGAGCGGTATGCACTGCCCCTGATGATGCGTGAACCGACCACGCCCGACCCCGTGGCAGCGCCGGTCGAGCCCGCACCGGCCCCCATGGCTCACCTCGTCAACGCCCGCGGCGAGCGCCGCGAGCTGATCGATGCGCTCGCAACCCCCGAGGTCGCCCGCGCCATGCTCAAGCTGGCGATGACCGGCGACGACATCGACACCGGGGAGACCCGCCTCGTCGGGCGGCCCGTCGGCCGTAAAGAGAAGGCCGCATCGCTCGCAGAGCTTCCGGTGCGCATGCCCAAGGTTGAGCAGAGCAACTCGACCGTGTTCTTCGGTGAGCGGTACGTCCTCAAGATGTTCCGCCGCCTGGATGATGGCGAAAGCCCCGAGTCAGAGATCGGTCGACACCTCACCGAGCGCGTCCGCTTCCCGCACGTCGCACCGCTTGCCGGTACGGTTGACATCGAGTCCGCCTCGGCACAGAAGCGCACCCTGGCGGTGGTGCTCAAGTTCGTCGCGTCAGAAGGCGACGCGTGGAGCTGGATGCTCGAACGTGCGGCACAGTATCTTGAGGGTGTGGCCGCCCTCCCCGAGGAAAAAGCGACCGCGGCTATGGAGGTTCCCGATGGGCTCCTGGGGCACGTGGCCCCGCCCGACGCCGTGGCCTCGCTCCTCCGCGGAGCGACCGAAGCGGCAAGGCTCCTGGGCACACGCACGGCAGAAATGCACGCCGCCCTCGCGACCGATGCCGGCGATGCGGCCTTCACGCCCGAGCCCTTCAGCCCGATGTACCAGCGGGCGATGTACCAGTCCATCCGCAACAGCCTTCGCGGGGCGGTCGGCGCGATCTCCCGCGCCGCGGCAACCATCACGGGCGATACGCAGGAGGTGGCGAAGGCCGTCCTCCAAGGCGAATCGGCGCTCGCCGCTTCTATCGCCGGGCTTCGCGATGGCACCTTGGGCGGCATGCGGATCCGCATCCACGGCGACTACCACTTGGGCCAGGTGCTGCACACCGGCAAAGACTTCATCATCATCGACTTTGAGGGTGAGCCCCTGCGCTCGATCGGCGAGCGCCGTATCAAGCGGTCCCCGCTGCGTGATGTGGCGGGCATGATACGGTCGTTTGACTACGCCGCGTGGGCCTCCCTGGACCGGCACCGCGATGTCTTCCCCGGCGAGCGTGCCGGTGCGCGGGCCGCGCTGATGCAGGCTGCACGCGCCTGGAGTGCGTGGACGTCGCGTGCCTTCGCGACCGCGTACTTCGATCGCATGCTGGCGCTGAACCCGGCCCTGCTGGGTGAGGATGCCGCCGCGCACGAGTTGCTGCTGCGTGCCTGGCTGCTCGAGAAGACCTGCTACGAAATCGTTTATGAGCTGAACAGCCGCCCAGACTGGGTTCACATCCCACTCCGCGCGGCACAGCGACTGCTGGTTCCCGCTCCCGTTGATCCCCCGAACAATGGAGGTGTCGCTTGACGGGCACGACCACAAAGAAAAATCGTCCAGGCAGTGACGCCGCACCCAGCTGGGCGATCTCCGCTGATGACCTGTTCCTCTTCAACGAGGGCACACACTACAAGCTCTTTGAAAAGCTTGGTGCGCACCCCCTCGCGTCAGGCGGCGTCGCCTTCGCGGTGTGGGCCCCCAACGCCAAGTACGCTTCCGTCATCGGCGACTTCAACGGCTGGAATCGATCGTCGCATCCGATGACGCCGGTAGGCTCGTCCGGCATCTGGTCTGCCACAGTGCCCGAGGCCGCCGAGGGCGCGGTGTACAAGTATCACATCGCCGCGCGGGATTCTTCCTACACCGTCGATAAGGCGGACCCTGTCGGCTTCATGCATGAGATGCCTCCCAAGACAGGTTCCATCGTGCGCCGCCTGGACCACACATGGAATGACAAGGCGTGGATGGCCTCGCGCGGTGAGAAACAGCGCATTACCTCGCCCATCAGCGTGTACGAGGTTCACCTGGGCTCTTGGATGCGCGACCCCGGCGAGCCCGAACGCATGCTGAGCTACAGGGAACTCGCCCCCAAGCTGGCTGACCACTGCGTCAAGCTGGGATTCACTCACGTCGAGCTGCTCCCCATCATGGAGCACCCGTTCTACCCGTCGTGGGGGTATCAGACCACGGGGTACTTTGCGCCCACCAGCCGCTACGGCACGCCGCAGGACTTCATGGCCTTTGTCGACCACCTGCACCAGCGCGGCATCGCCGTCATCCTTGACTGGGTGCCCTCGCACTTTCCCACCGATGAGCACGGTCTGGGCTACTTTGACGGCACGCACCTCTTCGAGCACGCCGATCAGCGCCAGGGCTTTCATCCGGAGTGGAAGAGCGCAATCTTCAACTACGGCCGCGAGGAGGTGCGCGCGTTCCTCATCTCCAGCGCCATGTTCTGGCTGGAGAAGTTCCACATCGACGCATTGCGAGTGGATGCCGTAGCGTCGATGCTGTACCTCGATTACGCCCGTAAGGATGGCGAGTGGATTCCCAACCGCTTTGGCGGGCGAGAGAACATCGAGGCGGTGGAGTTTCTGCGCCAGTTCAATACCGCCGTGTACGGCGCATTCCCCGATGTCCAGACGATCGCCGAGGAATCAACCGCATGGCCAATGGTCTCGCGCCCCACC
The DNA here is from genome assembly GCA_038260025.1 of Phycisphaerales bacterium. Lineage (GTDB taxonomy): Bacteria > Planctomycetota > Phycisphaerae > Phycisphaerales > UBA1924 > JAEYTB01. The sequence goes on along the minus strand of JBBSOF010000016.1, from coordinate 68,566 downwards.
TATGTCGGCGGGCTGGGCTTCGGCATGAAGTGGGACATGGGTTGGATGCACGACACGCTCAAGTACTTCTCGCTCGACCCCGTGTACCGCCGCTACCAGCACAACCGGATCAACTTCCGCGGGCTGTACATGTACAGCGAGCACTACATGCTGCCGCTCTCGCACGATGAGGTGGTCCACCTCAAGGGCTCGCTCATCACGCGAATGTCGGGCGATGCGTGGCAGAAGTTCGCCAACCTCCGGCTGCTGCTCATGCACCAGTGGACAAGCCCGGGGAAGAAGCTCCTTTTCATGGGCTGTGAGTTCGCCCAGTGGCGCGAGTGGAACCAGGAGATCAGCCTCGACTGGCACCTGTGCGATCGCCCCGAGCACGCCGGCATCGAGCGCCTTGTCGCCGATCTCAACCGCGTCTATAAGCAGACGCCGGCGCTCCACGAAGGAGACTGCGACAACCAGGGGTTTGAGTGGGTGGAGCCAAACGACAGCGAGCAGAGCGTCGTGTCGTTCCTGCGCTTCACGCCCGACCGCAAGGCCTCCGCCCTGGTCGTGTTCAACTGCACGCCCGTGGTGCGCCACCAGTACCGCCTCGGCCTCACCAAGCCCGGCCGCTGGAAGGAAATCCTCAACTCCGACGCCGCCGTCTATGGCGGCACCAGTGTCGGCAATTTGGGCTCGGTCGATGCTTCCCCGATGCCGTACCGCCAATACGCGGCTTCCATCGCCGTCACCCTGCCGCCGCTGGGTGGCCTGATCTTCGTGCCCGACGATGGCGCGGGAGCGCGCGCGAATGGCGCTTAGAAAATCCGGCAACGCCCCGGTGACCAGGGCTTCGGAGCGCCGCGCTGCTCGCGCCGGCGTGCTCACGCAATACACGGACGGCCTCGGCGAGACCCGCCACCCCAGCAACGCGGCAATCGCGGCAATCTGCGATTGTCTCGAAGCATCGGAGTCGCGCTCGCTTTCGCCCATGTCCATCGCAATCCGCGGCAGGCGATCATTCTCAATCGAAGGCTGCGGAACAGTGCCGCGGAAGGCTGCGGCAACGCTGCTGTTGGAAGATGGCGGCGAACTGCCTCTGCGGCTCACGCGAGGCAAGGCACCCGGGGCGTGTACGGCCCAGGCACAATCGCCCCTGCCGCTGGGCGTGCATGAAGTCATCATGAGCGGCTCGGCAGCATTCCGCCGGTTCGTAGCGGTTCGGCCCCAGACACTGACCGACATCGTGGCGCGCCAAGCGCCGGCTCTCGCGGTCTTCCTGCCGCTCTATGCGATCAAGCCCGGCGGCAGCAACGGAATCGCAACCTATACCGACCTTCACCAGCTCCGCAAGTGGGCCGATCGCGTGGCAGGCGCGCGGGTTGGGACCTTGCCCCTGTTCTCGGCGTTTTTAGATCGGCCGTTCGATCCAAGCCCCTACGCGCCGGTCTCGCGCCTGATGTGGAACGAGCTGTACATAGACCCAACGAACACCCCGGAGTGGCAGGCGCCAAGTGTTCGTCACGCCGCGAATCAACCCGGCCGCATGCGGGATGTACGCCGCGCTGCCGAAGCCCCGCTCGTGGACTACCGCCGCTCGTGGGCGGCCGCTCGCAAGGTGTTGATCGCGATGTCCGCCGCCGCACGCTCATCGCCCGCGCGCTGGTCTGGGGTGGTTACTGCCGCGAGCGGTGAGGTGATGCGCTACGCGCAGTTCCGTGCCGCGGTCGATGCAACGGGCGCGGCATGGCCTCAGTGGCCCGCCTCATCGCGGTCACGACGCATCGACACATCCCATGTAAAGCCGGACGATGTAGACATGTACATCTATGCGCAGGTCCTCGCCCGTCAGCAGGTTGCATCGCTCCGCCGCGCCGGGCAAACCAGCAGCCCGCTCTACCTGGACCTTCCCGTCGGTGTCCATGCCGGCGGCTTCGATACCTACACCCGGCCCGACCTTTTTCTTCACGCCCTCTCCGCGGGCGCACCGCCCGATGCCCTTAATATGCAGGGTCAGACCTGGGGGTTCCCGCCTATGCACCCCACCGCGGGGCGCGCCGATGGCTACGCATACCTCCGCGCGGTGCTCCGCCAGATGTGCAGTGTGGCAGGCGTGCTGCGTGTCGATCACATCATGGGCCTGTACCGCATGTACTGCGTGCCCAACGGCCAGGCCGGCGATGCAGGCGCGTACCTCCGATATCCGCAAGATGAACTCTTCGCGATTCTCACCATCGAGGCCGCCCGCGCCGGTGCCATGGTGGTGGGGGAGGACCTGGGCACCGTTCCCCCCGTGGTCCGCACGCTGATGAAGCGCAGTGGCATCATCGGCATGCATGTGCAGCAGTTCTCCATTGATAAGGATGTCCCAGCTGCCGCCAACCATGTGCAGGCCAGCCTCAACACGCACGACACTCCGACGTTCGCGGGCTTCTGGCACGGCGACGACATCGCCGTGCGCCGCAGGCTGGGGCACACGGGTGCCGAGGACTCCGACCGCGAGCGTAGAAGTCGCGCAACTGCCATGCGATCTCTCAGGATGCGCCTGAAAAAACGCAGGCTTCCTGCCGCGAACGCCCACCAGGCGGGCATGTCGCTCATGCGTCTCCAGGCCCGCAGTTCCGCGCCGCTGACGCTGGTCAACCTTGAAGACCTGTGGGGTGAGCGGCAACCGCAGAACGTCCCCGGCACAACCGATGAGCACCCCAACTGGCGGCGGTGTGCAGCGCTGCCGCTGCCCGCGATTCTAAAGAATGCTGCGATCAGCCGGTCGCTTAAGTCGCTTCGCGCCGATCGTCGCCGCAGCGAGCACGGGGGGAAGCGATGACCAATGCCCTGCCGCAACTCGGGGCCACGGTTCTCGATGGCACCCGCACGCGCTTTACCGTCTGGGCCCCGTTGCACGAGCAGCTCTCCGTTCATTTCACAGAGTCCGGTGCCACCGCAGCAATGCACGCCGATGCCGATGGCTACCACACGCTGATCACCGAGGCGCCGGCCGGAACGCGCTATCAATACCAGTTCGCCGATGGTCGTCTCCGCCCCGACCCCGCATCCCGCGCTCAGCCCGAGGGTGTTCACGGCCCCTCGATGGTGGTAACGCCACCGTCCCGCGCGCACGCCTTCCTCAACCCAGCGCTTCCTCACCATGTGCTGTACGAGCTGCACGTCGGCACGTTTACACCCCAGGGGACGTTTGATGCTGTGATTCCTCGCCTGGCCGCATTGCGACAGCTCGGCGTCACCGCCATCGAGCTCATGCCTATCGGCCAGTTTCCCGGCAACCGCAACTGGGGCTACGACGGTGTGGACCTGTTTGCAGCACAATCCTCCTACGGCGGGCCTGCGGGGTTGCGCCGTCTTGTAGACGCGTGCCATCAGCACGGCCTCGCCATCATCCTTGATGTTGTTTACAACCACCTGGGCCCCGAAGGAAACTACCTCGCCGAGTTCGGGCCTTACTTTACCGACCGTTACAAAACGCCATGGGGCACAGCGATCAACTTCGATGGCCGCGGCTCGGATCACGTCCGCGAGTTCTTCATCCAGAACAGCCTCTACTGGACGCGCGACTGCGGCATTGATGGGCTCCGCCTCGACGCGGTCCATGCCATCATGGACCACTCCGCCAGCACCTTCCTTGAAGAGCTGACGGCACGGAACCACGACGAAGCCGCACGCGTCGGTCGCCGCGTGCTCATCATCGCCGAGTCCAGCGACAACGATCCGCGCCTGCTGCGCAGCCCCGCAGTCGGGGGATGCGGGATGGACGGCTGCTGGAACGACGATTACCACCACGCCATCCGCGCAGCCCTCACGGGCGAACGCCGCGGCTACTACGAGCCCTTCGGCGATGCCGACCAGATCGCCAAGGCTCTTCGAGATCGGTTCGTGTTCACCGGCGAATACTCAAGCGGCCACGGCAGGCGCCACGGCGTGCACGCGTCCGATGTTCCCCGCGGCAGTCTCGTCGTCTTTTCGCAGAATCACGACCAGGTCGGCAACCGCCCCCTCGGCGATCGGCTTCACCACGCGGCAGGTTGGGAGGGCTCACTCGTTGCCACAGCGCTCGTCCTGCTGTCGCCCTTCACGCCGATGCTCTGGATGGGTGAGGAATACGGCGAACCTGCCCCGTTCCAATACTTCGTGAGCCATAGCGACCCTGACCTGATTGAAGCCGTGCGCCGCGGGCGTGCAGCGGAGTTCGCGGAGTTCCAGGGTTCTATCGAGCCCCCAGACCCGCAGGCCGAAGCAACGTTCGAGCGCTCCACCCTCGACTGGGCGGCCCGCGGCAGCGGGCGTCACGCCGGTATGCTCGCCTACTACACCGCCCTGCTGCAACTCCGCGCCAGCCTCAACTTGCCCAGCCGGGCCGCCGATGTGGAAGCACACTCCGCACGCAGTGTGGTGCTGCTGCGCTACAAGGGCGGGCGAGAAGTGGTGCTGATGGCCAACGTGGGTGCCGTTCCAACAACCATCCGTCTCGATGCCCACGGCATAAACTCAGCCCGCCGCTGGACCATCGCGCTGGATTCAAACGAAGCCCGCTGGGGAGGCGGGGCGGAGGCGATGCCGCGCCCGGCAGTGGCCGCGGGCGAGATCACAATCAACGCAAAGACGGCGATCGTGCTGATGCAGGATGAGGAATCGAAATGAGTCGAAGGTACCTATGCGTCCATGGCCACTTCTATCAACCCCCGCGCGAGAACGCCTGGCTCGAAGCGGTTGAGATGCAGGAATCCGCGTACCCCGCGCACGACTGGAACGAGCGCATCACGCATGAGTGCTACGCCACCAACGCCCGCGCCAGGCTGCTGAACTCCGAAGGCAAGATCGAGCGTGTAGTGAGCAACTACGCCCGCATGAGCTACAACTTCGGCCCCACCCTACTGGCGTGGATGAAGGAAAAAGCCCCGGCTGTGTACGGCCGCCTGCTGGAGAGTGACGCGGCAAGCGCGCAGCGGTTTGGCGGGCACGGGTCGGCCATGGCGCAGGGCTTCAACCACACCATCCTGCCGCTGTGCAACGAGCGCGACCGCCTCACGCAGGTGCTGTGGGGGGTGCGCGACTTTGAGTCCCGTTTTGCTCGCAAGCCAGAGGGCATGTGGATGCCCGAGACCGCCGCGGACACGCCGACGCTCGAGGCCCTCGCGGCAGCGGGCATCCTCTTCACCGTGCTGGCCCCGCGCCAGTGCGCCGCCGTGCGTGGGCTGGGTGATGAGCATTGGGACGAGGTGGGTGAAGGCGTCGATCCGACCCGTGCCTACCTGTGCAGGCTGCCCTCGGGAGCTTCCATCACGCTCTTCTTTTATGATGGGCCCGTCTCGCAGGGTGTTGCGTTCGAAGGGCTGCTCAACAGTGGCGAGCGGTTCGCCGCAAGGCTGACAAGCGGCTTCGATGACGCCCGCGCCCACGATCAACTCATGCACATCGCCACCGACGGCGAAAGCTACGGCCACCACCATCGCCACGGCGAGATGGCCCTTGCCGCAGCGCTCGAGCACATCGAGAAGGACGCGCTGGTAGAGCTGACCAACTACGGCCAGTTCCTCGAGCGCCACCCGCCAACCATGGAGGCACGCATCCACGAGAACAGCTCATGGAGCTGCGTGCATGGTGTTGAGAGATGGAAGTCAGACTGCGGCTGCAACTCGGGGCGAGCCGGCTGCCACCAGGCCTGGCGCGGCCCGCTCCGCGACGCCTTCGACTGGCTTCGCGATACCACGGCACCGCGGTTCGAAGAGGTCGGACGCACCGTGTTCAAAGACCCCTGGGCGGCACGCGATGCCTACATCGCGGTGATCCTCGAACGTTCGCCCGCAACCATCGCAAAGTTCCTCGCTGAGCAGGCAACAGGACCGCTGACTCACGCCCAGAAGATCACCGCCCTTCAACTTATGGAGCTGCAGCGCCACGCGATGCTGATGTACACCAGCTGCGCGTGGTTCTTTGATGATGTCGCGGGCATCGAGACGGTGCAGGTCATTCAATATGCCGCACGCGTGGTCCAGCTGGCGAACCTTGCCTTGGGCCTGGACCTGGAGGCCGAGTTTCTCGATCGCCTGGGGCAAGCCCGCGGCAACATGAAGGAGATTCCCGACGGCCGCGCCGTGTACGAGCAGAGTGTGCGGCCCTCGATGCTGACCCTCGAGCGCGTCGCCGCCCACTACGCCGTCAACCGCCTCTTCGATGGGCAGCCCGAGCACGTCTACGCGTTCGATGTCGAAGCCGACGCTGGCGCACGCCTGACCTCAGGCCGTGCGCGGCTGGTGGTCGGCAACGCCACGTTCCGCTCCCGCGTGGACTTTGAAGAGGCCCGCCTCTCGTTCTGCTCCCTGCACATGGGTGACCACACCGTCCTCTGCGGCGTGCGACAGTTCGCCGGAGATGAGGCCTTTGCGGAAGTCAGGGCCGCCGCCGAGAGCGCGTTCGACCGTGCCGATTTCGCCGAGGTGCTCAAGCTGATGGACAGGGACTTTGGCGGCACCTCTTACTCAATCGCTTCGCTCTTCCGCGATGAGCAGCACGCTGTCGTGCGTCGCATCCTCGACCCCACTCTTGAGCAGATTGATCACTCCTACCGCCAGATCTACGAGCAGCACGCCCCGCTTGCACGCTTCCTTCGTTCTCTCAACCTGAGTGTGCCCCGCCGCATCCAGATGACCGGATCGTTTGTCATCAGTCAGGGCCTCCGCCGCGTGCTGGAAAAGCCGGCGCCCGATCTGGTGCGCGCCGCAGAGCTTGTTGATGAGGCCGCCCGCGGCGGCATCACGCTGGATGTGCACACCGTGGAAAGGGCTGTCATAGAAGCGATGGATCGTGCAGTCGCCAGCGACGACATCACGGCCGACACCGCACCAAACGGTCGGGAGATGCTGGCGCTGGTGCAGTTCATAAAGTCCTTGCCCTTTGCCGTGGACCTGCTCCCCCTGCAGGAGCACTTTGTCGACCGCGTCCGCCCCCTCGCCGACGTGCTTGAGCATCGCGAAGATGCCCCGGCCGCTGCAAGCCTGGCCATGATCCGTGACCTCGGTGCCGCCCTCGAGGTGATGGTGTGAATCCCGGGCCGTCGCCCGTCGCGACCTACCGCCTGCAGCTCACGCCGACCTTCGGCTTCGATGCAGCCGCGGCAGTCGTAGGCTACCTCGCCGACCTTGGTATCTCGCACCTTTATCTATCGCCCATCTTTGAAGCCGTGCTCGGTAGTACACACGGGTACGACCAGACCGATCCGACAAGGCTTCGTGCGGAACTTGGCGGGGACGAAGCGTTCAACCGCCTGGTCGCAGCCGCTCGCACGAGTGGGCTGCGGATTCTGCTGGACATCGTCCCCAACCACATGGCCGCGCACCACCGCAACCCGTGGTGGTTCGGCCTGCTTCGCCACGGTGCCGAGTCCGAATTCAATCGCTACTTCGTTGTAGATTGGGAGAGCAACGACGGTCGGGTCGTTCTCCCGGTGCTCGGGGCGAGCCTTTCTGAGGTGATCGCTTGCGGCGAACTCACCCTGCAGCGTGACGATTCCGGCACGCCGTATCTGCGATACTTCGACAAGCACTTTCCTCTACGCGATGATGTGCCGCTGACCCCTGCGTCCGAATCCGCAGAAGGGCTCGGGGCGCTGCTCGCGCGGCAGCACTATGAACTCGCCTGCTGGCGCGATGGCCTGCAGAGAATCAACTACCGCCGCTTCTTCGACATCGCAGATCTCGCTGGTCTGCGGACCGAGGATCAAACCGTATTCGACGCAACCCACGCGAAGCTGCTGTTCCTGGTTGCCGCGGGCAGCATCGATGGTGTGCGTGTGGATCATATCGACGGCCTCCGCGACCCGCTCCAATACCTTCAACGCCTGCACACCGCGCTCACGGCCGCCGCCCCATCTGGCCTGCGACCGTTGATCCTCATCGAGAAGATCCTTGCCTCCGGCGAGCAAATCCCCGCGGGGTGGCCGGTGGATGGCGCCACCGGTTACGAGTTTCTTGCCGCCGCGGCAACCGCGATGGTTGACCCCGCGGGGCTTCCAGTGCTGCGCCATCACGCCGCCCAGCTGCGTGCTGGCGTTCATAATTTCCACGCACTCTCTATATCGTGCAAAGAGGAAGTCGCCGAAACTCTCCTTTCACCAGAACTCACGCGACTCGGCCGCTCTGCCCGCGAGTGCCTCCGCACATGCGACCAGCCCTGCGATGATGCAGACTTGCGCCGAGCGCTCATCGCCATCTCGACCCGACTGGGTGTATACCGCACCTACGCCGACGACAACGGGCTCTCGGCCGCCGATACTGCGCGAATCCGCCATGCCGCCGACGCCGCGGCAGCGTCGCTCCCACCCGGCCCCAGCACGCACGCATGCAGCATGATCCGCGACCTGCTCTCGCTAAGCGGTCCCTTCGAGAGGGGCCATCCTCGCGATCTTGCCCTCGCGACTCTTCGCCAGTGGCAGCAGTTCACCGGCCCCCTTGCCGCAAAGGGCATCGAGGACACCGCGCTCTACCGCGACGCTGCGTGCGTGGCTCTCAACGATGTGGGCACCGAGCCCGTCGATGCCTCTCCCCACGGCGGCGCGGCAGGACTCTTGACACTGCTTGCCGCGGAACGTGTCGAGCGACCATTCGCGATGAACGCCACCGACACGCACGACGCGAAACGTTCGGAGGATGTGCGTGCCCGACTCGCCGCGCTGTCGCATATGCCCGAGCGATGGAACGCAGTGCTGGATGAAGGGATCTCATCCCTGAGCGACATAGACTCCGATGCGAGGACCCCGTCCGCGCGAGATCTGTCGCTCATCGTTCACGCCGCTCTCGCCATGTGGCCCGGAAATGATGAGCAGGCCCTGCAGACGCTGACCCCACGCATCCAGGCCTACATCGTAAAGGCCTCGCGCGAGGCGAAGCTCTCAACCTCATGGACCAACCCCGCTGCCGACTATGAGACCGCCTGCACTCAGGCGGTAGAGGCACTGTTGCGTGGCCCTCAGTGTGCCGACGTGCGGCAGAGCCTCTCCGCGATGTCCCAGATTTCGCGACCACTCGCCGCCCGCCTGTCCATCGCCAGCGTGATGCTCAAGGCTCTCTTCCCCGGCACACCCGACTGGTATCAGGGCTCCGAGTGCCGGGTTATTGCACTCGTGGACCCCGACAACCGACGCCCGGTCGACTACGGCAATGCCCGCGACCTGTTGGCTGAAGTACAGGAAAGCTGGCACCGCGATCCCCGCACCGCCGCCGCAGAAGGCTTAGCCGATGCGGATACAGACCGCGCCAAACTGTTCGTCACAGCCCGCGTGCTCGCAGTGCGGCGCGCACTGCTCGCCGACCAACAATCAATGACTCTCGCGTCAATTGAGATATCACCATTAAAGTGGCAGTGGACGATTGCAGCGGGCAAGGGCCCGTGCACGGTTCGCGTCCATCTACAACCGGCCACGCCGCTCGACACAGCCGCCACGGCTGAAGGACGCCCTGCGGGACTCAATCAGCTCACCGGCGGCCCCGGCCATGAGCCAGCCTGGGCAAGCATTGTCATTGAAGGCATGGACACACTCTGCTGACAGGTCACGGAGGCGTAGGTACCTACCGCTGCGGCTTGGGCACATGCTGATAAAGAAAGATCATGTTCCCGTCAGGGTCCGTCAGCGTCACGCTTGCAGGGCCGGTGGAAGACTCATCAGCCCGGGTCGTAAGGGTGATGCCCTTCGCGTTGAGGGTCCGCTGCAACTCCCGAACATCATCGAACTGCTCCAGCGTGCTCGCGTTGCGATCCCAGCCGGGGTTAAACGTCAGGATGTTGCCCTCGAACATCCCCTGAAACAGCCCGATCGTGGCAGTGTCGTTCTGCATGATCGAATAATGCTTGCCATCCCCCCCGAAAACCTTGAACCCGAGCTTCTCATAAAAAGCCCGAGATGCAGCAAGGTCCTTCACGGAGAGGCTCACGGAGAAGTTGCCGAGTGTCATACGTTTGTCTCCCGAGTTGCGTGCAGCTCCTGTCAGCGCGCGCCGAGTTGGAGATGACACCGATGCTTCCGTTCTCGCGTGAACGTCATTGCCCGCAGTAGGTGAAGATCGTAGCGAGTGAGAGCAGCCGCCGACCGCGCACGTCGCTGCCATGACCAGAACGATTGCTGTGGCGTGCCTCATGAACTGGCTCCAGTGCTGCCTTCACACACTGCCGTTGGTCATCTCTGGCGGCGAAAGCCACCTAAACTATCAGATGTCGCGCCCTTACGCCTTCAGCGACGCCATGTCAATCACAAACCGATACTTGACATCGCTCTTGAGCATCCGCTCATAGGCCTCATTGATTTGCTGCATACGGATCAGTTCAATATCGCAGGCGATGTCGTGCTTGCCGCAGAAATCCAGCATTTCCTGCGTTTCGCCGATGCCACCGATCAGCGACCCCGCCAGGTTGCGCCGCGGCAGCAGCAGGCTGAACGCATGAACCGGCTGCGGGTTGGGCGGCACGCCAACGAGCACCATCGTCGCGTCGAGCTTCAGCAGCGCGAGATATGCATTCAGATCGTGGTCCGCCGACACAGTGTCAAGGATCATGTCGAAGCTGCCCGCGTGCTTCGCCATTGCGTCAGTGTTCTTCGAAATCACGACTTCATCAGCGCCCAACCGTTTGCCGTCTGCGACCTTGTTCTCAGAGGTCGTGAACAGCACGGTGTGCGCACCCATGGCGTGAGCAAACTTGACGCCCATGTGCCCCAGGCCGCCGAGTCCGACAACGCCGACCTTCTTGCCCTTGCCTGCTCCCCACTTGCGCAGCGGCGAATAGCTCGTGATCCCCGCGCACAGCAGCGGTGCGGCACGCGCCTGGTCGAGGTTGCCGGGCACCTTCAGGGTGAAGGCCTCATCACATACGATTCTCTCCGAATACCCGCCGTACGTCATGCCGCCCGAGTGCTTGTCGGGCCAGCCGTAGGAGAAAACCGCGCCGCTCTGGCAGAACTGCTCGAGCCCCCGCTCGCAGCTGCTGCACGCGCGGCAGGAATCCACAAGGCAGCCCACCGCCGCCGTATCCCCGACCTTGAACCGCTTGACCTTGTCGCCGACCCGCGTCACCCGCCCCAGAATCTCGTGCCCAGGCACCAGCGGGTACGCCGTCATCCCCCATTCATTGCGCGCAAAGTGAAGGTCGGAATGGCACACCCCGCAGTACAGAATCTCAATCTCCACATCCGTGGGAAGCGGCTCGCGGCGCTCGATCGTCATCGGGCCGAGTGGTGTGGTTGCAGACTGGGCGGCGAATGCTCTCGTTGACAATCGTAATCCTCTCAAACAGGCATGAAAAAACAGATCAGACGGGACGCAAGCGGCTCCAGCCAGCATATGCAAAGCGAGGCTGGAAAGAATCGGGACAGTGGCAGGCGTTCATTGTCTTCGGCACAAGCCAGGGGCTTCCCTTCACGCGGCACGCCCTGTCCCAGGGCTCCGCTCTCTCGCCTGCCGAAGGCCGCGCAATGCATCCGCATAGAGATTGTCGCCGAAGCAACCTTGCAGTATGAGCACTCATCAATGTAATGACAAGACGTCATGAGAAGACGGACCGCTAGGATGCCTCCGCATGACCGCGCCGACACCACCCACAGTCTTCGTGACCGGCGCAACGGGCTACATTGGCGGGCGACTGGCACCGCGTCTGATCCAGCGCGGCTACCGCGTCCGTTGCCTGGCACGCAGCGCGGAAAAGCTCCGCGCCCGCCCTTGGGCAGGTCACGAGCATGTTGAGATCATCGAGGGGGATGCCTCCAACAAGGACCGTCTGACCGATGCCATGCGCGGCTGCATCGCTGCCTATTACCTCATCCACTCAATGGACACAGCGGGCCCCGAGTACCGCCAACGAGATTTCAACCTGGCCGAAGCATTTGGTCTTGCCGCGAGAGACGCCGGCGTGCCGCGTCTCATGTACCTGGGTGGCCTCGGAGAAACCGGCGAAGGCCTCAGCGAGCACCTTTCTTCGAGGCGTGAGGTCGAGGTGGCGCTCGGCCGCGGCGGGGTTCCCGTCACGGTGCTGCGAGCCGCCATGATCATTGGCTCGGGCTCAGCGTCCTTCGAGATCCTCCGTTACCTCGTTGAGCGTCTGCCCATCATGGTCACGCCCCGTTGGGTGAGCACGGAATCGCAGCCCATTGCGATCCGAGATGTCCTGCACTTCCTGATCGCAGCCCTGGAAACTCCCGCGACTACGGGTCGCACGCTCGATGTGGGCGGCCCCAATGTCTGGTCATATGCAAAAATTATGGCGGAGATGGCGAGTGCGATGCAGCTGCCCCGCCGGCTGGTGATCCCCGTTCCGGTGCTCACGCCACGCCTCAGCTCGCTCTGGATTCACCTTGTCACGCCCCTGCACGCGAGCATCGCCCGGCCGCTTGCCGAGGGGCTCCGCAACCGCGTCGTATGCCGAAACGATGAGGCGCAACGTCTGATGCCGCACCGGTGCCTGAACATCAGAGAAGCCATGGAGGCCGCACTAGTGAAAATGCAGGCGGGAGATATTGAAACCGCATGGTCAGACGCGGGTGTCATCCCCGGCGATCCGGGCTGGGCCGGGGGCACCGTGCTTCTAGATCGTCGCGAGGCTCTCACGTCCGCGTCGTGCCAATCCCTGTGGGCCGCGGTTTCCTCACTCGGCGGGAAGCGCGGGTACTACGCCGCCGACTGGTTATGGCGACTCCGCGGCACCATGGACAGGCTTTTCGGAGGCCCCGGCCTGCGTCGCGGGCGTCGCAGCCTTGGTGATCTGCGCCTGGGCGACGCCCTCGATTTCTGGAGGGTCACCGCAATCAACCCGCCCACCCACCTTCAACTGACCGCCGAGATGAGACTCCCCGGTGTCGCAACCCTCACTTTCAACGTGCAGCCCGCGGCACGTCACGAAAACACCTCACGCCTCACCATGACGGCAAAGTTCCGACCCCGAGGCCTGCTCGGCATCGCCTATTGGTACGCGGTGCTGCCGCTGCACGGGCTGGTGTTCTCAGGGATGCTCAAAGGCCTCGTTCGGGCAGCAATGGAGAACGAGCGCCCCAGCTGAAAGTCCTTGAGCCGAGTTCAACGTGGCTCCGGCTCGGAACTTCCAACGCCAGCAGCCGCCTTGGACGCACCCGCATCGCGCCGCATTGTGTACAGGATCACTGCGATAAGGACCGCCGCAAGGACCGCCGACGACCCGATGGTGCCGAATCCGAGCCCTCCCTCGCCTGGCGTCTTGGTAAGCACATCACCCATCGTCGCGCCGAAGGGTCGGGTCAGCACGAAGGCCGCCCAGAACAGACCCACGTACAAGGCCGGGCTGGTGAACCCGAGGCGCTTCGCAAACAGGTAAACCACCACGATCAGCGCGATGACGCCACCGATCAGGGCAGCGCCTCCTGCAAAGCCCAGCCCCGAATCATCCGCGAGATAGTCGCCAAGAGATGTGCCCAACGTGTTGGAAACAAGGATCGCCGACCAGTAGAACACCTCGGCCCGCAATGAGCGGACATCAGTGACCGACAGCGACTTTTCGATGAGCCGCCAGGCGATAAGCACGCAGATGAGCGTGCTGAGCAGGATGGCGCTGCCCGTGGCGTACCCAAGCCCCAGCGTGCGGTTCATGAAGTCAGACATCGTCGTCCCCGCTGTGCTGGTGGCAAGGATGACAGCCCAGTAGAGGAACGGGATGTAGCGTGTGGCCCGCAACTGGCCGATGAGCACGATCACGAAGCCGGACATCAGGATGAGCGTGCTGACGAGATAGCCGATCTTCAGCGTCATCGACATGAGATCGCCCGCAGTTTCCCCCAGCGTGGTCGCCGCGATCTTCATAACCCAGAACAGAAACGTGAGCGCGGGAAGCTTGCTCAAGGTCGTGGATGGTGCTTGGTGCATCGAGAGAGGATCCTTCGGGCGCGAACGCGAGTGTGGCAATGCAAGCGAAGCCGCCGGTTGCCCGTTCAGGCAACCGGCGGAGCAAGGGTCATGCTTCAGTCGTCGTCGTCTCTCTTGCCCTCATGCTTCTCACCTTTGCCATGCTCCTCGCCCTTGGCATGGTTGCCATGCTCCTGATCGCCGTCGGACTCATCCTCAATGTTGCCCGCGGCATCGACCTTGACCTCGTGCTTCTTGCCGTCGATCACCACGTCGATCTCGTAGAACATCCGTGTCACGACCTGCGGATCAGCGAACGTGGCCTTCGGGAAGTCTTTTCTGAGCGCGGCCATGACCGCCGCAGGGAGCCTGGCCTCGGTCGTGGCCCTTTCGGTCTCCATCAACTCCCCGGCCGTTGAGAAGACTGCGGCGCACTTAACCGCCCCGTCGTTGTACTCCACCTCAAAGGTCACCACATCCTCTTCGTCCTCTTCTTTGATGACCTTGGTGATGTTCTTGGCATCCCCCGCCAGCTTCAGCGCAGCAGCACGAACAGCGCCAGGGGCCTTGTCGAGCGTAATGACTTCTTCCTCGTCGGCTGTCTCTGAGTCTCCCTTCCCTTGAATCTGTCCCGCTGGCTGGCCACCGGGCTGGCGGCCGGGCTGGCCCATGGCCAGCATGGTTCCGCCTGCCGCGAGAATGAAGAGGGCCACGCCGGCTCCGATCGTCCGATTGTTCATGTTCATGCTCCGTTGTCCGGATGAATGCTCCACCCGGGTTCAGAAGGAAAGTGCCGAACGCACGCGCTCCGGCATCTGAGCAATGGAAGCCACAAGAACGGGCGCGGCATGACGGCCAGATGATGATGCCCCGTGAGAGTGGGGGCGCCTCACCATCGCCTACCATCCCGCGATCCACAGACGAGAAGTATTCAGCACGCCAATCCTCAAAAAGAGCCCGGAATCAAGACCATGATGCAGCCCGTCGCGCCGCCGTAACCCGAAACTCGACACCCGCTGCCGTCTCGTTCCGTCCACTCGGCAAACGCCATTCAAGTGACCATCTCGTGTCCCGCTCAGGGTTCCTACCTGCGGCTCAGCGGGACCTGCGGTCGGCTTGCCCCGTCCTTCAAACTCTCGTCCCTCAAGCCTTCGTCCCCCAAGCCCTCGTCCTCCAAGGTAGCTTCATGCCCCAAGTCACGATCCGTCTCCCCAAGTTTCTCGCGTTCGGTCACAAAGAGTTTGACCTCCGCTCCGGCCTCAGCGGCTCGCCAAAGGCCGACATCCTTTCGGGTCTCACCGTCGCGCTCGCGCTAGTTCCCGAGGCGGTCGCCTTCGCATTCCTCGCTGGTGTGCCGCCCCTTGTGGGTTTGTATGCCGCGTTCATCATCTGCCTGCTCACGGCCATCCTCGGCGGGCGTCCCGGCATGATCTCGGGCGCGACGGGCGCCATGGGCGTCGTCGTGGTGTCGCTGGTGGCCAACCACGGGATCGGGTACCTCTTTCCAGCCGTGGTGCTGTGCGGTGTGTTCCAAGTTCTCGTAGGCGTGTGCAGGCTCGGCAAGCTCATCCGGATTGTGCCCCACCCCGTCATGCTCGGTTTCGTCAACGGCCTGGCCGTCGTCATCCTGCTCGCACAACTCGGCTCCTTCAAGACACTGGGTGCGGACGGAGTTATGGCATTTCTTTCCGGCCCGCGACTGTGGCTGATGCTCGGTTTCGTAGCGGTCACGATGGCGATCATCGCGTTCCTGCCGCGTCTGACCAAGGCCGTGCCCTCGTCATTGGCTGCGATTCTCGTCGTGGGGATCGCGGCCATCCTCATCAACGGCCAAGCCAAGAAGGATGGACCACGCCCGCTGCTGACAGTCAAGGACATGCTCGTAGACAGCACGCGTGCCGCGGCAGTCAAAACCGCACAACAGGAGAAGGACGCCGCGGTGCTTGTGGCTGCGAGCGCAACCCTGCCCGCCGCGGTCGTCGCAGTTCCGCAACTTGGACCCAAGGCGGTTGTCGCACCCCTCACCCCGGAAGAGACCGCCGCGGCCATCGCATCTGTGGATGTCGCAAAGGTCGGCATCGCGGGCGGGCTCCCGCGCCCCGCGTGGTGGGTTTTCACGCTTCCCCCCATGAACCTCAGCACCCTGTGGATCATCCTCCCGTTCTCGCTCATCCTCGCCGGTGTCGGCCTGATCGAGTCGCTGATGACGCTGACGCTCGTCGATGAACTCACCGAGACCCGCGGCAGGAGCAACCGCGAATGCATCGGACAGGGGATCGCCAACGTCGCATGCGGGTTCTTCGGCGGCATGGGAGGGTGCGCCATGATCGGCCAATCGCTCATCAACGTGAAGTCCGGCGGCCGAGGGCGACTCTCGGGCATCACCGCCGCCCTGGCGCTGCTGCTCTTCATCCTATTTCTCGCACCCTACATAGAGGCGGTGCCCATGGCGGCGCTGGTCGGTGTGATGTTCATGGTGGTGATCGGCACCTTTGAGTGGGCCACCCTCCAGACATGGCGACGAATCCCGTTCATCGAAGTCGTCATCATGCTTGTGGTCGCGGTATACACCGTGCTGATGCACGACCTCGCGACGGCAGTCATCCTCGGTGTCGCGCTGTCCGCGCTGGCCTTCGCGTGGAACAAGAGCAAGCACCTGATCGCGGATGTACAGTTCAACGACAACGGGAGCAAGGTCTACCAGCTCCATGGCGTCCTCTTTTTCGGCAGTGTCACGCGCTTCCGTGACCTCTTCTCACCGCACAGCGACCCTGACGATGTGGTGATCGACTTCTATTTCAGCCGCGTCTACGACCAGTCGGGCCTGGAAGCCATCAATGCCATCGCCGAACGCTACGAGAAGCTCGGCAAGCGCCTTCACCTCACGCACCTTTCCGAAGACTGCCGCCGCCTGCTGAACCGCGCTGGCGACCTCGTCGAGGTCAACATCAGCGAAGACCCGCACTACCACGTGATGACCGAGCGCGCGAAGTGAGAATGCAGTGGTAGCTCGACTAGAACGCCAAACAACTAGGTAGTAGGGGCAGGTCGCGGCCTGCACACATGCTTCGCAAAGCACAGTTCATCGCCCCGCCACACCACATCGAAGCGCCGCCCTCACTGCGGCCACCGCCAGGCCAAGATCGCTCCCGTGATCGCGGCGTAAAGGATGCCGTCGACGACATTCGCGATGATCGTGCGCTTATAGGAAGCCCACCAGATGGCGCTCGGGATGAACGAGAAGCAGTACGCAAGGACACCCGCGGCAGTCGAAATCTGGAAGACTCTCCAGAAGGTGGGTGCGAGCGGTGGGGGGGTCGCGCCCGTGACGGATGGGAGTGCAATGCGAGTGAGAAACGCAATGAGGGTGCTGACGATGAGGTAAACGACGAACGTGGCGGCCAGCTTGCCTCCCATGGTGAGCGGCGTTGGCCAGACACTGAGATGCCCCACAGGGCCTTTCTGCCACGCCTTCTGCACCTTCTCCGACTGCATCGCCTCACGCCCGCGGCTGTCAGGAAAGGCGTAGTTGCCCGGCTTAATGCCGTTCTTGCGGATGAATTCCATAAACCCGTCCTCATCGGGGAGGTTGATGAAGTCCTGCTTGTGATGCGGCAGCGCCATCCAGACAACAAGCGAGACAATCCACACAGCGGCAGCAGAGAGCAGGATGGGCAGCCAGAGGGGGAGCAGGAGTTCCATGCGTAGTTCCCTTTCGAGTGTGGCGAGTGTAACGCGGATTGGCGCAGATCATAAACATCTAAAACAGCGGCAACGCCAACGAAACCGACCCTCGCTCGGCACGGTCTCCCCCCTTGTCATCAAGCTCTTCGCCCGCCCCGGGCGCACGATGGTTGCCGGTGGCGCAGCGAGGCTCTGCGAGCCAGCCACCGGAAGCCAGCCCCTACTTCCTCTTCCTGTCTTTGCCTTTCTGCCCGGCTGAGGGCGGACGACCTTTCGCTCAGCGGGTCGGCCTCGGCCGGGCGGAAAGAAAACAGAAGCGCCTCTCTCCCCTCGCCTCATCATCCCCCCTTCGGCGGCTGCCACAGCTCCACCTTGTTGCCCTCCGGGTCCATCACCCAGCCGAACTTGCCGTACTCGGAATCCTGAACCTCTCCGACGACGTTGCACCCTTCCTCTCGCAACGTGGCGATGAGGGCGTCAAGGTCTTCGACCCGATAGTTGATCATGAAGCTTGATGTGCTCGGCGCAAAGTGCGCGGTATCGGCTTTGAACAGCGTCCAGGCGGTGGTGCCGGTGCCGCCGGAGTTGTCATCAGCCCAGTTGAACGCGGCACCTCCCCATGTCTGAACGTCCACGCCCAGGTGCGTCCGGTACCATTCACCCAGCGCCTTCGGATCCTTCGCCTTGAAGAACACGCCGCCAATGCCTGTGACACGTTTCATCAGCATCTCCTCAAGCGCGGCGTCGTAGCCCCGCTCAATGTGCAGCGTACCACCGAAGCGCATCATGCCGCTACGGCTGCGACCAGCCCAGGCGAACAGGAACAGTCAAAAGGTAAACTTTTCAAACGTCGTTCCGTTGAACCTGTAGGCACCGTGCTCGTGCGTACCGAGCCACAATCCATCGTGCTTGTCTCTGTAGATGGAAAAAAGTGCAACGACTGCATCGCCATCTCGAACCGGATACTGCGTGAAACTCTCCCCGTCGTAACGCCACACACTCCCGTCGAGCGTCGCCATCCACACGTCGCCATCCTTGTCTTTTACAGCCGACATGATGTGCGTAAACAAGCCACTAACCCCGCCCTCCGCCGCACCGATGCCCGGCAACTTCCGATAGCTCAAGGCAATGGTGCCCTGCTCGGTCGCAGCGCTCGGATTGACATCGAAACGATGGAGGGTCCGGCTGAACCAGAACACGCCGTCATTGCCCTCAACAATGGAGCGAACGCCGAAACCGTCCCCAGCGCCGTCCAGTTCATCTCTTGAAATCCACGCAAAGGCCTTGCCGTCGTAGCGACAGGCCCCGAGTGTCCCCGTTCCAAACCAGGGGTGTCCCTTGCTGTCCTTGAAAATGATGTAGACGTCGTATGGGCTATACGTCATGGCCGGGAACTGCGACCGCGGATACTTGGCGATGTGCTCCTCGCCGGGCTTGGTCTTGGGGAATGCCAGGCGATGCAGGGACGTGCCGTCGTAGCGATACACCACGCCCTCATCCTGCCAGCCCGTGAACCACAGGTCATCGGGGTCAAGTCGCCACTCGCCCTTGGATGGGTCCGTGTTGACAGCGCTCAGCACGCGAAATGCACGACCATCGAATCTGCTGACTCCACCATCGCTGTTGACGAGAATGTTCCCCGAGCGATCTTCCTGGATACCCCGAATCCGATTGCCGCACAGCCCGTGCGCTGTGGTGAAGTGAACCATGGTCTTGCCGTCAAAGCGATAAACGCCCTGCCCGTCACTGCCAAACCAATACGCGCTGTCCTTGGCCTGAAAGACGATGAAGATGCACTTGTCGAGCGCTGAGACCGTGCCGCCGTTGACCGCCATCGGTGATTCCTGGTGGACGGGCAGGGTGCGCCGGTCGGGGTGGGTGCTCGTATCATGGCACCCACAAGTTGGCCATGCCGCGGCAAGCAAAAGGGCCATGAACACTCGCTGGATTAGCGGACTTCTGCGTAAAACACGGCAAAACAACATCAACCTCCTTACACCACGGCAACCTGTTGTTCGCGCCGTTGCCTTCGGCGCTCGATCAAGCAATCGCTATTCACCCTCCGATCGCACAGCAACCCCCTTTGCGCGGCTTGCTTTGCAGTCGGTGGGACAGTACACCCAGTAGAACCCTGCTTCGGCCAGGCCCGGGTGTGAGCATCTGAGTTCCGTTGCGGATTTGTCTGGCGCCGCCGCCCACGCTATAAGCACTCCATGCTCCGACTGACCGGCATCGCGCTTTCACTCAACCACCGCCCGGAAGACATCCCCAGGGCGGCCGCCGCCCGCCTGCGCATCGCTCCGGGCGACCTGATTTCCTGCACGGTCTTCCGGCGGGCGCATGATGCACGCAAGAAATCCGCCATCATGCTGATCTATTCGCTCGATGTGGAAGTGAAGAATGAGGCAGAGACGCTCAGGCGATGTGCCAACGATGTGCACGTCAGGCCGACGCCAGACATCGAATACCGCTTTGTCGCGCAGGCTCCCGCAAACCTGTCAACGCGGCCGCTGGTGATCGGCACCGGGCCGTGCGGGTTGTTCGCAGCGCTGCTGCTGGCGCAGATGGGGTTCCGGCCCCTGATCCTGGAGCGTGGGAAAGTGGTGCGCGAGCGCACCAAGGACACCTGGGGGCTGTGGCGCAAGTCGGTGCTCAACACCGAATCCAACGTGCAATACGGCGAGGGCGGTGCGGGGACGTTCTCCGACGGCAAGCTGTACAGCCAGATCAAAGACCCTCGCCATCTCGGCCGTAAGGTCCTGACCGAGTTTGTGAAGGCCGATGCGCCGCCGGAAATCCTGACCGAGGCGCACCCGCACATCGGCACCTTCCGTCTCGTCAAGATGGTAGAGAACATGCGCGCCACCATAGAGTCTCTGGGTGGTGAGTACCGCTTCGGCTGCCGCGTGACGGACCTGGACATTGAAACCGGCAGCGACGGGACGCGCCGGGTGCGCGGCGTCGTTCTCGCGAGCGGCGAACGTATTGCCGCGGATCATGTGGTGCTCGCCATCGGCCACAGCTCGCGTGATACGTTCCAGATGCTCTATGACCGCGGCGTGTACGTCGAAGCCAAGCCCTTCTCCCTGGGCTTCCGCATCGAGCATCCGCAGTCGCTGATCGATGTGGCGCGGTTCGGGCGGAGCGCGGGCAACCCCATCCTCGGCGCGGCAGACTACAAGCTCGTGCACCACGCCTCAAACGGGCGCGATGTTTACAGCTTCTGCATGTGCCCGGGCGGCACGGTGGTTGCCGCCACGTCCGAGGAAGGCCGCGTCGTCACCAACGGCATGAGCCAGTACTCGCGTTCGGAGCGCAATGCCAACGCGGGGATCGTCGTCGGTATCACGCCGGAGAAGGATTATCCCGATGGCCCGCTCGCGGGCATCGCCTTTCAGCGCCGGTGGGAATCAGCCGCGTTCATCGCGGGCGGCAGCACCTACGCGGCACCCGCGCAGCGCGTGGGCGACTTTATCGCGGGTCGGCCCAGCACGTCCCTCGGCACCGTCGTTCCCTCGTACACACCCGGCGTCCTCCCGACCGACCTCACCCCGTGCCTTCCGCGTTATGCCATCGTTGCCATCCGCGAAGCGCTCACAAGGTTCGGTCACCAGTTACGCGGCTTTGACATGGATGACGCCGTGCTGACGGGCGTCGAAACACGCACCTCATCACCAATCCGCATCAAACGCGACGAGTCCTTCCAGAGCCTCAACACCAAAGGCCTGTTCCCCGCCGGCGAAGGCGCCGGTTACGCGGGCGGCATTCTCTCCGCCGGAGTCGACGGCATCAAAGTCGCCGAAGCGGTAGCGCAGAGCATAGTGGCTGGCTAACAGCGCGAAACAATCGTGGCATCGCCCTTCCGGGCGGTGTTTCCGGCGCACCAACAACGGGCAGAAGCCCGGTCCCACGCGCCTTTCCGATCGCCCCCTCAACCCCGTCCGCGTTTCGCGCCGGTCTTCTTCCTGGCCGTCTTCTTGTTCGGCACCGTCTTTCCTTTCGCCGGCGCGCTCTTCGCCTTCGCGCCGCCGCTCTTCTTGAGCGGCTTGCCATCCGGCCCCTTGCCCAGCCGCGCCAGCATGGCGACGTGGTCTTCCAGATACTTCTTCACGGGCATCCGCCGCATCGCCTCGGCGACCACATCGAGCGAGAGGTCCTCAATCTTTTTGAACCGCAGGCAGCACCCGGCCCCGCTCACTTCCAGGTAGTTCTTCTTCCCCGTGGCCTTCCACGCGCCGTCGAACCACGCCCGCTCGCGCTCGTTGTGGAGCAGGCACAGCATGTAGACGACCATGTCGTTCTTCTGCGATGACAACCCCATGTACATGAGCGGGAGTTTCGGGTTGGTGTGGTGCCCATGCGGCCACACGCTGTGCGGCACGCAATACCCGATCACGCCGTACTGCATGCACTCCTCGTAACCCCCACCCTCCACACCCGAGCCTTTGCGATCTAGGTTGTCCAGGATCACCCGACGCACGGTCTCAATCGCCTCGCGGCGGTTGGGGGGGAGGGAGTAGAGGTACGCGGGGACGGTGGTGGCGGGGCTCTTCATGGCGATAAGGTAGTGTAAGGCGAGGGCTGGGGGACGTGCATCGCTGGTTGATGGGTCCCCAGAGTTTCCACTTCTTCCCGCATCCATCGCCACAAAGTTCTACACTGTCCCTGATGCTCGAAACACCAGCCACTCCGCGGATGAGTCTGTCCGACGCGATGTCCGCACTGCAGTTGCAGGGCTGGGTTGCATTAGACCGAGAGTCGCGCGAGCTACCGACGCTGGCGCTGGCACGGGCAGTCGGCCAACCCATCTCGGGCAATACTGGCAATCTCATTAAGAAGCTTGTTCCAAAGGATTCCCTCGACGCCATCCCGGGAACTCTCAGCCACGTCTACGGCAGGGCCGACTTTCCGCTGCATACTGACACGGCGTTCTGGCCTGTGCCTGCTCGATACCTCGTCATGCGTGTGACAGGTGATACTCGCCGAGCCACGATCGTTGCCCCCTTCCCTGAATGTCTTGATTCGACCATCGCAAGTGAAGTTGCGTCATCGGTGTGGGTTGCTAAAGGCGTCAGGCCGTTCTACTGCTCGATGCAGTTCCGAGTCAGCGGAGAGGTGGGGTTGCGCTACGATCCGCTGACGATGGTCCCGGCGAATACGGCAGCCGTCAGGGTTCAATCCGGACTGCCCGCCGTGCTCGCTCGACTCTCGGCATTCTCGGTTGACTGGGAGACGGTCGGAACTGTCATCATCGACAACTGGCGTGCTCTCCACGGTCGAGGGTCGGAGCCTACCGGAGAGGGACAACGAGTGCTCGAACGCATTTACGTGAGGTAGTCAATGAGCTGGGAACGTGATCCACTCTTCGCAAAGTCTAGGTTGTTCTTCGAGCGGGCGTTCGAATTCCCAAGGGAGGACCCTCAATTCGGCCTGTGGTGCGCGTTCGGTCTTGAACTGCTTGCCCGCGCTGCACTCGCGTCGATAAGCCCAACCCTGTTAGCTGAGCCGGACGACGATCACAAGCATTTGCTGCATTCGCTTGGTCGAGGCGCGGAGCGCTCGTCTGGTAAATCCATCGTTTCTGCGAAGGTATTTGCGCTGTGCAGGACTCTGTTCGACACGTTCAGGGAGGATGACCAAAAGAGTTGTACTGCACTACTTAACCGACGCAATGACGAACTTCATGGCGGAGGAGCGCCCTTCGACGAGTATCCAACGAGCGTGTGGCTCGCTGGCTTTTATCGTGCCTGTAACGTCCTCGCTACAGCTCTCGGGGAAACGCTCGAAACGGTACTGGGTAAGGACGAGGCTGAGATAGCATCGAAGACACTCGCCAGCGATCAAAACGATACGAAACAGCGAGTCGCCTCTGCCATCGCGGCGCACAAAAGAGTGTTTGACGTCAAGGACCCGGCGGAGCGAGCGGCTCTCCAAAAGACTTCCGCCGAGCAGGGCGAGAAGCTTGCGCACTTCCGTCACCACCGGGCAGGCTGCCCGTCGTGCAAATCTACTGGATTGCTTCAGGGGGAGGCATTTGGCAAGGAACACGTTTCTCACGGGGATCATGAGATCATAGTCAAGCAGTCGGTCGCGCCGACTTCCTTCACCTGCTCGCCCTGCGGCCTCAAGCTCAATGGGTTTTCTGAACTGGCGGCCGCCGGACTTTCCGGGCAATATACAAGGACTACAACATTCTCGCCGGAAGAATACTACGGGCTGACCCATCCCGATAACGATGACTTTGGAGAGTTGGCCATGAAATGGCTAAGTGAGCAGGGACCGGAATACGACAACGACTGAAGCCTCACCCCGCGCATGCAGTCCGTACCGGGGATGGAGGTGCCGGAGGAAGGGGGTTTACACCCTTCCGCTGACATCAGCGGATCATCGACCCGCGCACTGTGCGATAGAAATCGAACCCCACCCCGCGCGCTCGTCGAACGGAATGGATTTCTAGTGCTACCGCATGGTTCGCGGGTTCCGCGGCGTGGTGGAACGGCTGCACGGTGTGGTGCGCGGGTTCTATGGAATGGTTTTTCGATTTTACCGAATGGTTTTTCGATTTTACGGCATGGTAAAATGATTCTGCGGGCGTCATGTTGTGTGGTTATACCCGGTTATCCGCCGGTTTTGCCGGGATAGAGGCGGTTATCCGGCCACGACGATGGTGTTCGTGCCTTCCGCACGAAGTGCGCACGACCGTTGCCGGTGGCGCGGCAAGGCTTTGGGAGCAAGCCACCGGAGAGAGACCATACCACCAGCACTTTTCTTTGTCCTTCCGCCCGGCAGAGGGCGGACCTTCGGATCGCGGAGGCTGCGGGAGTCGTCCGCCCCGCCGGGCGGGAAGTCAATGGAGCGTTTTCCGGTGGCTTGCTCGCAGAGCCTTACCGCGCCACCGGCATCGCCCGTGCGCCCGGAGCGGGCGATGACGCCGGAGCGGGCAAAGAGGGAGACAATCTTTTTCGATTGTGACGATTGTGCTCAAGACGCCACCTGTGCGGTTCGATGGGAATCACAACAAACCGCGGCATCGCCGCAGAAAGCCGAGGCCCTACAATGGCACCCTTGCCATGATCCAACGCCGCCTCAGGGTCTTTGATCCGTGAGACAGAACAAAGTTGGCATCTGAGGCTTTGACTCCAGCCCATTCCACTCAGCGGCGAGACGCCCAGTAGGCATCAGCCTCGGCCTCAAGCTTGTCTAGACGCGTGTAGTAATCCGGGAACTCCTTGAGGTGTGCCCAGGCGATCTTGCCCGTCAGGGAGGCATCGTCATTGGTGACATTCGTCTCGGGGTCGTGCGATCCGTGTTCGAACTCCACCTCAAGGCCGCGATGGAACTGGTCCACATCCACCTTGGCCCAGTTGACGCCGAGCGTGGTGCCAATCCGCTTCGCTTCTTCCAGAGTGATGTGCCGCTTTCCCATCGACCGCTCCATTTCATTCCGAAGTGCTAGGCGAACGAGATCAGGGGTTTGATCATCCCATCCTCTTTGGTCTGCATCATCTTGAACGCCCGCTCGATGTCGCTGAACCCGAATCGATGCGTGGTCAATGGGAGCGGATCGACGCGCCCCGCGGCAATGAGTCGCATCAGCCGGCCCATGCGTTCAGATCCGCCGGGACACAGGGCGGTTCGGATGGTTTTGTCGCCCATGCCGACTCCCCACTCCAGACGCGGGATTGGGACGGTATCGCCATCGCCGTGGTAGCCGATGTTGGAGATCGTGCCGCCGGGGCGAGTGCATTTCACGCAGGCGGCAAATGTCGCTGGCGAACCCAGCGCCTCAATCGCCGAATCCACCCCCTTGCCGCCTGTGAGTTTCATGATCGCCTCCACGGCGTCCTCTTTGGTGAAATCGACAACAACATCGCATCCATACTTCTTTGCCAGCGCGATGCGGCTGGGCATGGATTCAATCCCGATGATGAGCCCCGCGCCGCGAAGGCGGGCGCCAACGGTCGCCATCAATCCCACGGGCCCCTGCGCGAACACCGCCACGCTGCCGCCAATCGGAATGTTCGCGTGCTCGGCACCGATGAAGCCTGTCGAGAGCATGTCGCAGCAGTAAGCGGCCTGCTCATCGGTCAGGCCCTCGGGTATGGGAGCCAGATTCGCCACGGCGTTGTTGACGTGGAAGTACTCGGCCATGCTCCCGTCCTTGAGGTTGGCAAACTTCCACCCGCCGAGCATCCCGCCGCACTGGCTTGAAAAGCCCCGCTGGCAGTTGTCGCACGCGTAGCAGGGAGTGATGGCGCTCACCGCCACGCGCTGGCCAATCTTGAACAGACCACTGGCGGCAGCGAGCTCGCCGAGCTCGTGGATGACCCCGACTGCCTCGTGCCCGAGCGTCAGGTCCTGGCGGTCGCCGATCGCGCCCGCCACAGTGTGTGTGTCCGAGGTACAGATGAGCGCTGCGGTCGTGCGGATGATGGCGTCGTTCGGTCCCGGCCGTGGAACGGGCTTATCCACCATGCCAAACTTTGCCGACCCCGTGCATCACAAAACACTTCATCGTCTTGGGCATGGAAGGCTCCCGAGATGACCGAGGACACGCCGCAACATGCTCTCAACACCGAGGACGCGGCTTCGCCGTCAAATAGGAGTTTCCGAGCGAAGAAATCGGATGAGCAAGGTCGGCGATGCAACCATAGCCGCCGCCGGTGCAGGGTGTACCCGGTCAGCTGGCCGAAGGGCTTTACTCTGAACATAATCGGGGTGACAGCACACCAACAGAACTTTTCCTGCCCGGCGTCAGGGTCTGGAACGCCGGAATCAGTGGTTGGCCCATGAAACAGCGAAAGTGCCCGTCGACGCTCTGTCTCCAGAGACAGCCACCCCGCAACAGAGTTCTCCGGGGCGATGCCTACTCATCGCTTGAGTCCATCAACGCCGGATGCGAGCCTCCATGTCGATTTCGATCAACTGCCCCGGCAACGCCAGCCCCTTGACCTCCAGCCATGTGCCCGTCGGGAATCGGCCCTTGTATAGCTCGTTGCGATACCCCGACACCTTGAAAAAGCCCTGCATGTCGGTCGTGTAGATGTTCTCGGCCGTGACATCGTCGAACGTGCAGCCGAAGTGGGCGAGGATCTTTGCGAGGTCGCCGTAGCAGTTTTTCATCTGCTGTTCGAGATTGCCCGCCGCAACGAGCTGGCCCTGATCGTCCATGCTGACCGCGCCCGAGATCTTGATGTGGTCGCCGACGCGGACGGCGTGCGCGTAGCCGTACGCCTTCTCGACAGCGGGCCGGAGCAGGTAATACTCCGGCGTCTCGTGCGTCGATCGCGTCGCGCACCCCGGCGCCACCACCAGGACCATCGCCACCAACCCCAAAACGCCCCTCACGACTCGCTCCATACAAGCTCCTTGGTTGGCCAAGCGTAGCGGCTTCTTGCACAAGGCGACGCAGAGTCATGCATCAGTCTGTGTCAAAGCGCGGGGGTGGGCCCAGAATGCAACCGACCGATCCCGGCAGCCTGGCGCCATTGCTTGAGCTGGCCCAGGTGATGCGGCGGGTGCGCCACCAGCAGCGTGATGGCGATGGGCGCGATGGTGAGCGAGTGGGGGTGGTACTTCTCCGGCGCGGGTCTCGGGAAGTACTCTGAGTGCTTCTCGGCGACGACCACAGCAAGCCGCGCGTTACGGTCTCTGAACCGGTCCAGCAGTTCGCGCTTTGTCGCGTAGGCCGCGCGGTCGGCAACTGGCGTGGTGCCGTACCCGTACCGCTCCATCTCGGCGTCGGTCGTCGGCACGCTCGGGTCGTCGAGCATCGACAGCAACACCCCTGCGTACGCATTGAGATGCGACAGCGTCCACGCCGGGTGGTTGACGATTGCGCCCGGCTGCTCGGTCATGCGTGATTCCGGAATATCTACGACGGCCTCAACGAGAAACCCGTTGATCATCTCATGGATATGCAAGATCACGCTCATCGTGTTGTACGAGTCGTAGGTGTTCATGTGAAGAATGCTACTCGATGGCGGCATCGGGCTCGTCATCGCTAAGCGGGGCGGATACGATGGATCGCCATGCGACTAAGAACAGGGCCAATCAAGGTCGCTTTGCGCGCTC
The DNA here is from genome assembly GCA_038260025.1 of Phycisphaerales bacterium. Lineage (GTDB taxonomy): Bacteria > Planctomycetota > Phycisphaerae > Phycisphaerales > UBA1924 > JAEYTB01. The sequence continues at coordinate 40,967 of JBBSOF010000016.1, read as the reverse complement.
CAGTAGCTCCAGAAAGTTGGCCTTGGTCATCCCCCCTCCTTGTTGATCGAGGACATTCCCTTGTGGGTCTGTGATGATCGTGTTCGCGGGCGTGAAGTGCAGGTGGTACTCCGGGTGCTTCTGGAACCAGCGTCGCGCCGCCGGGGCCTTGTGCGTGCCGTAGTTATCCAGCACGATGTGCACCGCCGTGCCCTCCGGCTCGGTCGCCTTGACGACCCCGTCGATGGTGTTCAGGAACTGCACGAACTCCTGGGTGCGGTGCCGCGGGTGGCACTCGCCGATGACCAGCCCGGTCTTCACCGCCAGGGCCGCGAATAGGCCACCTCACCACCTTCAGGGAAGTTTCCCTATTGAGAGGTCGGAGTGCCCCGCGCCTATGCTCATGTAAGTGATGCACCCACCGATGTCAGCATCCCAATCAAGAAAAGAGATGCCATGAATCGAACACCAGTTCTCGCGGCGTTGCTGTTGGTCGGCTTGTGCGGTGCGGCTCGGGCCGACATCCTGCTGGAACAGGGGCAACGGTACGACTTCACCTTCAACACTCTCTCTTTGGTCGGTTCCTCGACAGGTGTGGACCAGGCCGGCTTCACCGCCTACCTCGGCATCTCCAATCCCCTGGACCCCGGCGATGCCGTTCGAGTCGAACTGTTCGACAATGTTCTCACCCAGCCGCCTTTCTACTCGAATCAGTTCACCGTGCCCACAACCCTGTTCGCCTCCACGACAGTGTCGCCGACGGCGTGGCATGACCTTCAGGGCGTCCTGTCGTTCACGATGCTCACCGGCACCATTGTCCTGGACCGCCTTCAGGCGCGCGTCATCATCAATCACCAGTTATACGAAGCGGATGTCCCTCTGGTCCCCGCGCCCCCGACCATCGGCATGGCGCTGTTCGCTCTGGCGACATTCACACGTCGGCGGCGATGAGCACCGAGCCGCCACGGTCGAGGATTTCGCCCGCGAGCTAGTGTCCTGTCCCAGAGATTCGTAGACACGAGCGTTTGACGCGGCCGAGGAGGAGGTCGGCGCTGGCGGTCCAGACGAAGGGTTGGCGTCACTACTGCGTTCGTCCAGGTAGCCGCACTAGCTATCGCAATGATGGGCATCATGATTGAGGGTGCCCGGCTGCTCGGGCGGTAATGCCGTTCTACGTAGAGCGGCCTAAACGCCAACGCTCCAAATCCGTGGCCTTGAGCGTTAGTATTTTAAATCGGGGTGACAGTACACCAATTGAACTTTTCTTGGAGGGCGTTAGGGTCTGGGAGCCGGGGATACGCCGTTTGCTGAGCGCCAAGACGGTTGCCGAGGAATTGGGCTAAACTGGGGCGAACACGGACCGGCTGGCATCAGCAACGCTTTGCAGCATTTGAGACACAAGGCACGGCAAGTCGCGCCGACCGCCGGATCGACGATCCCTTGTGGCTTTTCAGCACACTTCGGCGGGAATTCGCGGTGTCGACTTGGCCTGCCCCCCAATCCTGATCCAGCAACTATGAGAGTCCCGTCGGACCTGCTCTTGTCACCGTTCCGGTACCAACCGCAGGGTGAGCTTTTGGGCGGCACCCGGCCGGACCTTCCTGAGCCTTGGACGCGGCGAAGCCGTTGGGGCTCAGATTGCCCAAGGCGCTGTGGGGGCGGGTATCAGTGATGACGAACGAGGACGCCGGGTGTCCTTCGATGTGCACTAGCGCGGACCGACGGCAATGAAGTTAAACGGCTCATCGGAGTAACCATCGGTGAATGTAGTCCAACAGACGATTGTCACCTGTGACGACGTGGCCGGAGTAAAGAGGTCGACGTTCGCGATCGCGACGCTCGAGCCGCCGTCTCTGTTTCCAGAAACGATGACTGTCGGGACCGATGAGAATGGGGTCGTGAAACTCACTACATATTTTCCGATGTCGACTTTCAGTGCTGTGAAGCCGCTGCCGCGAAGAATCGTTCCATCCCGCCGAACCTCGCCGCGCAGAATGCGAAGGTTCTCTTCACCTCGCGCGGCGAACTGCTGCCCTGTTGTGCCCATGCGGATGTCGCCGCGCACCTCCAACTTGGCTGCGGGCGTGGCGGTACCAACGCCCACGTTGCCGAAGATGGGATTGAGCACAATGTCGCCGCCTGAACGAGCGTTGACAATGGAAAAGTCGGGATCGCCGGCGGAACCAAAGCCGACCCAGGCGGTCTCGGTCCCGGTGCCGTTCCGGTACGTGACGTAGCCCGCTTGTGTTGAGTTCGGGCCGGTGTCCTGAAGCGCCATGACGGCAACGGTGGACGCGATGTGCAGCGGAAAGCCGGGGGACATCGTGCCGATGCCGACCTTGCCGTCGTTGTCCACGAACACCGCCTTCGCCGGCGAGCCGTCGGGTGCCGCTAGCGAGAAGGCCGACGCGGCCTGGATCGCGATCGGGGCGGGCGTGATCGGTTGACGCGACGTGAGCGTGGTGTAGCCGGTGGTGTCGGCGCAGGTCTGTCCTATATCGCGCCGAACTTGGATCTCGATGAAGCGCTGGGCGGTGGTGGTGAACTGCGGGCCGAAGTCGATCAAGGTGGTGAAGACGCCGTCGTTCACCTGGATGTTGTCCACGCACTGGGTCGTGCCGAGCTGCGTCCCGCCGTTAGCGGCGTCGAAGAGCCGGAAGCGGAAGTCGTGCTGGCCCTGGGCCAGGCTCACACCGTCTTTGAGCTGGCCTTGGTAGGTGAAGCTCGTCGTCTGCGCGACGGCTCCACAGGCGAGGGCGGACGTCACGATCAACAAGAGGGCTCGGATTATCGCGTTCATACTTTGCCTCCTTCGACCCCGAGATTCGAGGCCGGCTCCCCCATCAAGCGGAAGGCGTCGCGCGGAGCGCCACGATTGTGCATTCAGCGCAAACACTGCAAAACACGTCGGTTTCTGCTGATTGCGCCCACGAAGCGGCGAATCCTCGAAATCGTCTGTTTGAACTGCACCCTCGATGGCGCAAGTCTCGTTCCTACATCGAAAAAGCCCTTCGATGTGCTCATCGAAGGGCTTTACTCTCAAACAAGTCGGGGTAACAGGATTTGAACCTGCGACCTTCTGACCCCCAGTCAGACGCGCTACCAAGCTGCGCTATACCCCGCGGAACGGCAAAGGATAGGCGTCTGTGGCTCCACTTTCCTGAACTCGGGCCTAGCCGTTTGGGCGGCGATCCTTGAGCAGCGCAAGGACAATCAGGCCAATGATGGACAACAGGCCCATCAGGCCCCACGCGGGGTTTCTGCCCTTGGCCTTGGCGTAAAAACTGAGCCCAACGATGAGCAGGACCGTGCCAATCAATGACACAGCCACACCGGCCCACGTGAGCGATTGGCCATCCGCGCTTCTGAGAGCGAAGTTGCCGACGAGCTGAAGAATGATGCCGGGTATGCCCAGCGCCAGGCTGGTACGGTTCTGCGCTTTGTCCATTGGAGCCCTCCAGGGGCGGCATCATACAAACTCCCCTCAATCCCTGCCCGCACCGCGACGCGGCGGCATCAGGTGCTTTATCCTTCCCAGAATGCCATCACTCCTCATCACTGGCGGACGCGTTATCGATCCGGTCTCGGGGTTTGATACCCACGCCGATGTCGCCATCCACGATGGCCTCATCGCCGCCATCGGCGATCAACTCCCCCGGGGCCCCGCCGACACCGTGATCGACGCCCAGGGCTGCCTCGTCACCCCCGGTCTCATAGACCCTCACGTCCACCTCCGCGAGCCCGGGCAAGAGCACAAAGAGACCCTCAAGACCGGCTCCCTCGCCGGCGCGGCAGGCGGCTTCACCACCCTCTGCTGCATGCCCAACACAGCCCCAGCCCTCGACACGCCCGAGCTCATCGACTTCGTTCTTAGCCGTTCCCGCAATGCCGCCTGCCGCGTCTTCCCCATCGCCGCGGCAACCCGCGCCCGCAAAGGCGAAGAACTCACCGAAATCTCCCTGCTCGCGCGGGCCGGGGCCGTGGGCTTCTCTGATGATGGTGACTGCATCGCTGCCGCGGGCATGATGGCCCGCGTCCTCGCGGCCGTCTCCGCCACCGGTCTCGCCTTTATGCAGCACTGCCAGGACCCCACCCTCACCCGCGGCAGCGCGATGCACGCCGGCGATGTCGCGCTCCGCCTCGGCCTTGGCGGCTGGCCCCGCGCCGCCGAAGAAATCATCATCGAGCGCGACATCCGCCTCTCCCGCGCAGTGCCCGGCGCTCGATACCACGTCCAGCACATCTCGTCCGGCGATTCAGTAGACCTTGTGCGCCGCGCCCGCCAGTCAGGCCAAACCAGCATCACCGCCGAAGCCTCCCCGCACCACCTGCTGCTCACGCACCGCGAATGCGATGGCTACAACACGGCCGCCAAGGTCAACCCGCCGCTGCGCGAGCAGCGAGATGTCGATGCCATCCGCAACGGCGTTGCCGATGGCACCATCACCGTGCTGGCGACCGACCACGCGCCCCACGCCGCCGATGAAAAATCACTGGGATTCGAAGATGCGCCCTTCGGCCTCATCGGCCTCGAGACCGCGCTCGCCCTGTACGCAGAAGCCCTCGTCCACAGCGGCCTCATCACTTGGCCCCGCCTGATCGCACTGCTCACCATAGAGCCCGCGCGCCTCTGCAACCTCGATAGGCGTGGGCTCGGCCAACTCTCCGTGGGCGGTCCAGCCGATGTCACCGTGATCGATCCCGAACAAGCGTGGACCATTTCCCCGCACGACCTCGTTTCGCGCAGCCGCAACACGCCGTTCCTGGACCGGTCGGTCCGCGGCCGCGCCGTGGCGACGGTGATGGCCGGCCGTATCACCCATTCCGTGCGGAGCCTGGCGCATGCCTGACCTCACGCCCCTCGCCGAGAACCCCTTCGCCGTTCTGTCATTCCTCGCCGCACCGGCCATCCTGACCAATGCGGCAACGCTCCTCGCGATGAGCACCTCAAACCGCCTCGCCCGTGCCGCGGATCGGGCCCGGGCGGCCTCCGCCCTCGTCCTTGAATCCAAGGAACTCGACCAGCAGGCCATGTACAACCGCAACGACTTCCACCATTCCACCCGCCGCGCCGAGATGCTCGTGCGCGCCTTGGGGCAGCTCTACCTCGCCACCGCCTGCTTCGCGGGCGCGGTGTGCGTGGCCCTGGTCGGCGCGTTCGCAGGGTATTTCCATGTCGTCGTCCTCCCCCTCGTGCTGCAGGTGCTCACCATCCTCCTGGCAGTGGTGGGGGTGGGCGCGATGGTCTCCGCTTCCGCGGTGCTGGTGGCCGAAACCCGCCTGGCCCTGAGCGGCCTTGCGGACCTGCACGCCTCAATTACCCAGTGGCGGGCCACCAGGCCTCTTTCGGACGAGCCAAAACCCGGCACAGGCTTGCCGGGCGGCGATCCTCCGCACTAAGATCGCGCGAACGGGTGGGGGGTTTGTTCGCCGCCAGACCGTGTATTCTGCGACTGCTTGATATCGCGCGGCATCGCCCCGCGCCTGGGAGTTGACTGTCATGGCAATCCGCGTCGGCATTAACGGGTTCGGTCGCATCGGCCGTCTTGTCTTCCGCATCGGCTTCGAGCAGGGGATCGAGGTCGTGGCCGTCAACGACCTGGTGCCCGCGGACAACCTCGGCTACCTGCTCAAGTACGACACCATGCACGGCCGCTTCCAGGCGGGCGGCAAGACCGTCGACGTCACCGCGACCGAAAACTCCTTCACCGTCAACGGCAAGACCACGAAAACCCTGGCAGAGCGCGACCCCGCGAAACTTCCCTGGAAAGACCTGGGCGTGGACTATGTGCTCGAGTCCACCGGCCTCTTCACCGAGTTCGAGAAGGCGTCGCTGCACCTGAGCGCGGGCGCCAAGCGCGTGCTGATCTCCGCGCCCACCAAGAGCGATCCTTCTCAGGTGCCCACGTTCTGCCTCGGTGTCAACGCCGACCAGTACGACCCCAGCAAGCACACGGTGGTCTCCAACGCCTCCTGCACCACCAACTGCCTTGCCCCAGTCGCAAAGGTTATCAACGACGCATTCGGCCTCGAAGAGGGGCTCATGACCACCGTTCACGCGGCAACCGCCACCCAGCCGACGCAAGACGGCCCCTCAAAGAAGGACTGGCGCGGCGGGCGTAACGCCTACCAGAACATCATCCCCGCCAGCACCGGCGCCGCCAAAGCCGTCACCCTCTGCATCCCCGCCCTCAAGGGCAAGCTCACCGGCATGGCCTTCCGCGTTCCTACGGCAGACGTCTCAGCCGTAGACCTCACCTTCCGCACCGCGAAGGACACGTCCATCGCCGACATCCACGCCGCGATGAAGGCCGCCGCAAACGGCCCGATGAAGGGTGTCCTCGCGTACACCGACGAAGAGGTCGTCTCCAGCGATTTCATCGGCGACCGGCACAGCTCGATCTACGACTCGAAAGCAGGCATCGAGCTCAACAAGCGTTTCTTCAAAATTGTCTCGTGGTACGACAACGAGGCGGGGTACGCATCGCGCTGCGTCGACATGCTGAAGATGCTGGCCTCAAAGGACAGCAAGTAACCCCCAACCCCCAATAAAGCCCGCCCAAGCCGGACGCCCCTGCCCGCCCGGCACAGGCTGCGCAGACCCACCGCCAACCCCCTCATTCCCTCCGCCAGCCTTGCGAAGTTCCCCGTTCCGGTTTACGGTGTACGGCCGCGAGGCCTTGGGAGACCTGTGATGCACCCCCGTTACCAGACCGTTCTGCTGTTCGGCGCTCCCGGCGCGGGCAAGGGCACGCAGGGAAAAATCCTGGGATCTGTCCCGGGCTTCTACCACCTCTCCTGCGGCGAGGTCTTCCGCACCCTGGACATGTCCAGCGCGCTCGGCAAGACGTTTATGCAGTACTCTTCAAAGGGCCTTCTCGTGCCCGACGACAAGACCATCGAGATGTGGCACGGCAACATGAAAGCCCGGACCGTGCTCGCCGACTTCAAGCCCAACGACGATCTGCTCGTGCTTGACGGCATCCCGCGGAACGTCAACCAGGCCAAGCTCATGGAGAAGCACCTCAACGTGCTCTGCGTCCTGCACCTCATGTGCCCCGACAAGGAAGAAATGATCAAGCGGCTCCGCCGCCGTGCCCTGAAAGAGAACCGCGCCGACGACGCAAAGGAAGAAGTGATCCGCAAGCGGTGGGAGGTCTATGAGAGCGAGACCTTCCCGGTGCTCGAGCACTATTCCAAAGACATCATCAAGTCTGTAGACGCCACCGGCTCACCCGCCCGCGTGCTCCAGCACATCCTGGAATGCGTGGTACCCGTGCAGGAAAAGCACTTCAACAACCCCATCACCGGCGAGCCGGAAAAGCCCGAGTGATGCCTTGAGAACGTGCCACCGAGTTGTCCTCAACCCGGTGTCTTCTCCTGCCCGGTTGAGGCCTTCAACAACTCCCCCAGCCTCCCCCCGACCTCCTCAACCAACCGCTCCGCCTCAACCCCATCAACCCCCTTCGCCCGCATGACAATCGCCACCTTCACCACCCCGCCGGCGTTGTCCAGCAGCCCGAACGCCTCCTCGCGCGTCGCCCCTGTCACTGTCGCGATAATCCGCGCTGCCCGGTCCCGCAGTTTCTCGTTGGTCGCACGCACATCCACCATCAGGTTCTGATACACCCGCCCCGAGCGCACCATCAGCGTTGTTGAGATCGTGTTGAGCGCCATCTTGGTCGCGGTCCCCGCCTTCATCCGCGTCGAACCCGTCAGCACCTCCGGCCCGGTCTTCAGAATGATCAGGTGGTCCGCGCTCGCGGGCTTCTCGATCGTGCTGCACACCAGCATCCCCGTCATCGGCCGCGCCTCCGCCCTCCGCGACTCCTGCCTGCAGAACTCCAATGCCCCCAGCGCAAACGGCGTCGTCCCCCCCGCAGCAATCCCCAGCACCGCATCCTTTGCCGTCAGCTTCAACGCCTCCAGTTCCGCCCACGCCCCGCGCGGGTCATCCTCCATCCCCTCGCTGCTTTTCCGCAGCGCGCCATCCCCGCCCGCGATGATCCCCACGATCCGCCCCGGCTCAACCTGAAACGTCGGCGGCGCCTCCGATGCATCCAGCACCCCCAGCCGCCCCGATGTCCCCGCCCCCACATACACCAGTCGCCCGCCCGCCACAAACCCCGGCTCCGCCGCCTCCACAAACTGCTTGATCGCCTTCGCCGCCCGCTTCATCGCATGCAGCACTTCGCGGTCCTCTTGCTGAATCAACTCAACAATCTCACCCGCCGACAAGGTGTGAAGCTCCATCGTGCGGGGGTTGCGCCGCTCGGTGGCGATATGGGAACGGTCCTGGGTACCCCGTCTCTCCGAGATGGGGGTCTGCTCACTCATATTCATGGATACACCCACGCGCCAGAGAGAGGCGCCTTTTCAACCTTTGTTACAGCCGGGATTGTGATTGGGACTTTGTCCTGGCAGAGCGCCCCCAGCACGGCGAAGCAGATGGCCTCACGATATTGGGACGAGACTCCGTAACTGTCCGTCGTCGGAACCACCTGGCCACGGGATGCGCCAAGCGCTGTCATCAAGCCCTGGTTCTTCGCACCACCACCCGCAACCGCCATGGGGTACTCCGACCAAACGCGGTCGGTAATGACTGTGGCGATCGCTTCGCACGCGGTCCGCAGGACAGTTGGAGTGCTTAGGTCGCTCACTTCTGCAAGCCACCCATCTAGCTCATCACCTGTACCCAGTGAACGCCCTGAGCGGCCCTGCTGCCCGAGCAAGCGCGCGAGGGATGCCACCGCCGCGAGATCGGAAGTGCCCGCGAATGCCACAGCGCCATCTTCATCGAAAGGTTTATGCAGCCGCGCTCCCGCAATGGCGTCGAGCAACTGATTGCAGGCGCAGATGTCGCCTCCACGAATATCGACCGAGTCATCATTCCAAGGCTGCGGAAATTCCTCTTCCGACCCCAGCGATGTCTGCCACAGCGTGTAGTTGCTGAACCCACCCAGATTGACAATGGCCATCGGGTCGTGATACCGACGAAAAAGCACCCAATCCGCAAGCGGCGTAATCGGCGCCCCCTGCCCCCCAGCCGCCAGGTCCGCCTGCCGTAGGTCATACACCACCGGACACCCCACAGCCGCGGCAATCGGCGCCGGCTGCATCAACTGCCAAGACAGTGGGGGGGCATGAAACACCGTCTGCCCATGCACGCACACCAGGTCCGCCCGGTCCGTCCCCAGCAGCTCCATGATCGCGCCCGCGTGCAGCAGGGCAAACTCCCGCGATACCGACGCGATCTCCCCCGCCGTCACCGGCTTCTGCTTGGCGATTGCCCGCAGGCGGGGCCCCAGCTCGCCCAGCCCCCGAGACAGCGACCGCACCACCCGCGCCCGCATCGACAGCCCATGCCCCTCAATCTCGACCAGCGAGACATCCAGGCCATCAATGCTCGTCCCCGTCATGCACCCGACAACGTTCCGCATGCGCCGAGTGTATAGATGGCACCGGCGGGTGGTACAGGAGTCACGCCTGTGCACGTCGAAGGCAACCACTATACCTCAATCCCCCTGTAATACCCGCAGCTATGCTCCAACCCCCCCTCACGCGACCGCAGCAGCCACAGCCGTCGATGCTCCGCGATAATTGCTTCGAGTTGCTCCCCCAATCCCGCCCGCGTCGCTTCATCCCCCCGCCGCCGCCCCACCGCCCGCGCCGCCGCAAACCGCGCCACCGCCAGCGTGTGGTTCAACTCATCATCCAGTTGCAGTTCCAGCCCCTTTGGCTTCTTACGCGCCAGCCGCTCAATCCGCTCTGCCGCAAGCACCCAGTCCTCCAGCCGCCCAACCTCCCGCTGCTCATCCCACTTCTTCAGCATGTCAATGAACAGCGCTGACTGGTTCGGCAGCTTCACACGTCCCTTCGCAGACAACTCCCCGCACGTCCGCCGCAGCTCAATATCCGCATCGCCTAGCTCATCCAGCCACCCACTGATGCGCAGCGAGCGATCGCCAAACACATGCAGCGAAATCGCCCGCGGGTCCACCGCAGCCTCGGGGTTCCACGCCTTCGCCGCCCCATACGCAATCGCGTTCAGCGCAATCGGCCACTGCTGATGGTGCCCCGTGTCCCCCCAGTCGCACAGCAGCATGCCGCTCGCACTGTGCGACACGCCCGCCGCAACCGCCGCGTCAATGTTCCCCTTCCGCTCCTCCGTCCTCCCCGTAATGCTCCGCCACGAGCTCGTCCCAGGGCACACCCACGTCTCCCGCCCCGCCGCCATCAGCAGTTCGCACCACCGCGCAAACGGCGACTCCGGCTCATACCCCCACGCCAGCGCAATCATGTCCTCAGGGATGTCCTTCACGCACTCCGGGTGCGACAGCGCAATGTCCGCCCAGAACATCGACCGCTTCCCATGCCGCCGCGCCACCGCCGCGATCTTCGCGACAAACTCCAGATACACCGCCGCCCGCCCGCGCTCCTCAACCTCCGCCTTCGACCGCCCAAACCCCACGTCATACGTCTCATCGCACCCGATATTCACCAGCCGCGAAGTAAAGTTCGGCAGCAGTTGCCCCAGCAGGTCCTCCACCAGCTCCAGCGACTTTGGGTCGACTGGGCACAGCGAAAACGGCCCGCTCCGCGGCCACACATCAAACACCCACTCCCCCTGCGTCTCCGCCAGATGTGCATACTTCGGATGCCGCAGCCACGATGCCAGATGCCCGAAACAGTTCTGATTCGCCGCCAGCTCGATGCCCTCTTCCTCGCACTCAGCATCAAGCACCCGCACCTCTTCGCCCGTGATCGGCGACCACCCCATCCAAGCTTCTTCGTGACCTCGGTATGCAAAGGTGTGCTCGGTGTAGAGCTGGAAATGATTGATCTTCAGCGCGGCCAGTGTTTCGACAATGTCGCGAAGCTCTGAGCCTGTGGGCACACGGTCGCGTGATACATCGAGCATCACCCCCCGTGCCGACAGCGCAGGCTGATCCTCGATCTCCAGGCAAGGCAGCACATCGCCATACTGACGGGCAAGCTGCCCGACCGTTCGTTCTGCATGGCGTTCACCCGCCTCATCCGTGGCAGCAATCAAAATCTGCCCTTGACCGGATTCCTCGCGAGCCAGCCTCAATCGGTAGAACTCCGGAGGCCCAACCACCCGCTCGCGCTCGATGCGCGACCATGCCCCCGGGGCGTACGCGGCCGTACCGCCTGTCATTCTGATCTGACGTGGGGCTGGAAGCAGCAGCGGTGGGAGTGCCGCGCGGTTTGGCATGGGGAGAAGGTACGGACGATCCGCACGGCCTGCCGGCGTAGGCTTTCTGTCCCCACGCCCCCGCCGAAAAACCAGCTTCGCCCAAAAAGCGAATCAGCCCAAGTCTGCGGGGGGGTCCGCGGTCTCAGGCCGATTCGACGATCTTGATTTCAAACTCGGCTACGTGTTTCCGCCCGCAGCCGAGTATAGGAGGAGAGAGAGACAAGACTTCGTCAGAAGGTCGGGTGGGGTTCTGGGCCTCTCAGCCCTTCGTACCACCCGATCTTCAGTAATCCCGGCTACGCGTTTCCGCCCGCAGCCGAGTAGGAGGAGAGAGAGACAAGACACCTCCAAAGTGCCACAGGAATCCAGATGTGCCACCTGTTTGCGAAGGTTTTTTTGGGTCCAGCCCAGAAAAAACCCTAAGTCTCGTCCCCAACAGGTCTTATATCGGGCCCTCCAACGCGGTTACCCAGCCGCTTTTTCAAACAGCTGCCCCACAAATCCCCAGTTCACCACCTTCATGAACGCCTCCACGTACGCCGCCCGCCCGCTCTGATACTTCAGGTAGTACGCGTGCTCCCACACATCCACCCCCAGCAGCGGCCTGGCCCCCGTCACCATCATGTTCTGCTGCTTCTCTTCCTGGATCACCAGCAGCTTCTTCGCCACCGGCTCATACACCAGCCACGCCCAGCCGCCCCCCTCAACCTGCCCAGCCGCGGCTTTGAAGTGGGCCGAAAACTTCTCGAACGACCCAAAGTCCTTCGCGATAGCCGCGGCAATCGCGCCCTTGGGCTCCCCGCCCCCGCCTTTGCCCGCCGGCGCCATCATGTTCCAGAACAGCGTGTGGTTGATGTGCCCACACGCATGAAAGCTCAGCTCCCGCGACCAGTGCTTGACCAACCCAGGGTCGCCCCCCTCCCGCACCTCACGCAGAGCCTTCAACGCCTTGTTCGCCCCCGCCACATACGACGCGTGGTGCTTGTCGTGGTGAATCTCCATCGTCTGCGCATCGATGTGCGGCTCCAGCGCGTTCTTCGCATACGGCAGCGGGGGCAGCACATACTCCCCCGAGTCCGGGTCAAATCCCATCTGCTGCGGCGTCATGCCGGGCTTCTCTGCCGGGGTCGGAAAGCCCTTCAGCGGCGATTGCGGCTGCCCGAACGCGCTCCCAGCCAGCGCGGCAGCGCCCATCACTCCAAACGCGGCAAGGGCATCCCGGCGGTCTATAGGCTGATTCATAAGTCACTCCTTTGTTTCGTCAACTATGCCTCCATTCGGAGGACGCTGCACCAAAAAAAGAAAACGGGCGGCATGTGCCACCCGTTGAGTCTACTGCCAGCATGTCTGACGCGGCAGCCCTGAGATTGTTCAGGTCCGCCACGCCAAGCGGGTGATCACTCCCCGACCTGCCACCGCAGGAAGGCCACAATCGTCGCCTTATCCCCAACGATGTCCTTCACCTTCTTCTCCGGGTTCATGATGAACGGCTGCTCCATCAGAGCCACCTCCTCAAAGAACTTCCGCATGCCGCCCTCCACCATCTTCTCCGCAATCTCCTTCGGCTTGCCCGACTCCATCGCCTGATCAATCCGGAACTTGCGCTCCTTCTCGACGATGTTGGCGGGGATGTCGTTGGCGCTGATTCCGGCTGGCCGCGGCACCGCCGCCGTGATGTGCATGCAGATCTGGCGCAGTGTCTCGTCAGAGATCGAGCCCTCCGCCTGCACCAGCACGCCCGTCTTGCCGTCGTGATGAACATACTGGCCGAACGCGCCGCTGCCGGGGTCCTGCGTCAGCTTGTGGCCACGGGCGAAGGAAGCGTTCTCGCTGGTGCTGATGCGCAGCTCATCAATAACCGCGGCAACCGACGCCGGCACCGGCGTGATTGCGCCCGAGGTCTCGTTGATGCACAGGTCGGCAGCCTTCTGCGCCGCCTTCACAAAGTTCTCGTTCTTGGCCGTGAAGTCCGTCTCGGTGCGAACCTCGACAATGGCCGCCGCCTCGTCAGTCACGGCGATGGCAATCCGGCCCTCTCCCGCGGCACGGTCGAGCTTGGTCTCCATCTTGCCCTTGAGCTGCTTGCGAAGCAGCTCTTCGGCCTTGTCCACATCGCCTCCCGCTTCGTGCAGGGCGGCCTTGCAGGCCATCATGGGCAGGCCCGTCTTGTTGCGAAGGCTCATCACGTCTTTGGCGTTGATCTCGGCCATGGTGCAAAAACTCCGGGAAATCGGTCGTTCGGTTGTAAGACTTCAAACCTGCGGTCAGGGGGGAAAAACACACGGACCTTGAGGAAGGTCCGTGGCACGGTTGTCCGGCGTTCCAACACGGCCCCGCCCTTACGGTGCGGTCGCAATCGGCTCAGCGCCGCGGGGGCCCGCCGGGGGCTCCTGGTTGGCATCGTCAGACCGGAACTGCGCCCGGCGGCTGCGCCGCGGCTGCTCGGGCTGGGCATCGGTCGGGGCTGGCTGGCCCCCCATCTGCTTCGCCTGCTCCCGCGCATCACGCCCCTCGGCGATCGCCAGGCACAGCTCGCGGATCACCACATCGATCGACCGCATGCTGTCGTCGTTGCCGGGGATCGGGATGTCAACCAGCTCCGGGTCGCCGTCGGTGTCGATCAGGCAGATTGTCGGGATGCCCAGCTTGCGGGCCTCCTTCAGCGCGGTCGTCTCAGACTTCACATCAACCACCACCAGCGCACCGGGCAGCTTCTCCATATGGCGGATGCCCTCTAGGTTGCGGGCGATCTTCTTCTTCTCGCGCTTCAGCTGGCTCTCCATCTTCTTGGAGTAGCTGGCGAAGTTGTCGCCGGACTCGATGGTCTCAAGCTCCTCAAGCCGCTTCAGCCGCAGGCGGATGGTGCGGAAGTTGGTGAGCGTGCCGCCCAGCCACCGCTCCGTCACATAGTGCATCTTCACATCGGGGACGCGCGTCTCCAGCACGTTCTTCGCCTGGCGCTTGGTGCCGACGAAGCAGATGTCCTTACCCTCGGACACCGTCTTCGTGATGTACTTCTTCGCCAGCAGGAGCCCCTTGATGGTCTCCTTGATGTCGATGATGTGGATGCCGTTGCGCTTGCCGTAGATGTAGGGCCCCATCTTGGGGTTCCACCCGCTGGCGCGCTGGCCGAAGTGAATGCCGGACTCAATCAGGTCTTGTACGAGCGTGTTAGCCATGTCAACCAATCCTTTGCAGCGGCACCGGCGGGGTCAGGATTGGCGAGCAGCAGGGGCAGGACGCCGCCACCACTCGTGACCACGCACAAGGGCGCTTCATTGGGGCTGATGCCCCCGTGTTTGTTCTGGTTCCGACAGGAAGATAAACGGAGAGAACCGCCTGTCGAACCCCCGGCCCCAATCCCGAAGCCGAGTCTGCCAAGTATAGAAACCAGAACAGCCGGGACAAGTTCCGAAAGCCCCTCCCCGAGGGAGGGGTTGGGGGTGGGTTCGTTCCCCTTACGAGCCACAGCAACTCCAACCCCACCAATGCCCCCTCCGAAGCCCCTCCCCGAGGGAGGGGTTGGGGTGGGTTCATTCCCCTCACGAGCCCCAGCAACTCCCACCCCGCTCAAAACCCATCCCCGAACCGCCAGCCGTTATGGGCCCCCTCCCAACCCCCCTTTCCAACGCCAGCCTCAACCGCAACCTGCCGCGGGCCGACTTTAAGGACGGGTCCAGTCCCTCCACCTCCTAAAGAAAGGCGCCATGCAAGATCAGCAGTCCATGGCCCGCCAGGGCGTCCGCTACGACGTCTCGATCCGCGGCAGCGTTTCCGTCGCCCCCGCGCACGCCCTGACCATGAAGTTCGGTGCCGGTGCCGGCGCGCAGCACGGCTGGGTAGACCTCGACATCATCGACTTCAGTTCCACCGGCATCGGCATGATCTCCGCCGTCTTCATCCCCCGCCGCGCCCTCATCATGGTCCGCGCCCTCTCCTACGGCCCCGACCCCCGCCAGATTCTTGAAGTACCCGTCCGCGTTCAGCGCGTCTGCATGACCGACCGCCGCCCCGCATACCTCCTGGGCACCTGCTTCGCCGACCCCTCACCCGAGCAGGCCGAGCAGATCGCGGCGCTCCTCCGCGTGCTCGAAGGCGATCCCCGCCACTTCGCGGACACTCAGACAGTGGTGGGGGCGTAACGATGGACTCCAAGCACTTCATCATCCGCACGCTGGTGGCCGATGGGCTCGTGACCGAGGCCGATGTCCGCCGCGCGACCGAGCACGCCGCCAAGTCGGGCGAAACACTGCTCGATGCGCTCGTCTCTCTCACGCTCGTCTCAGCGCGCAAGCTCGCCATCGCGAAGGCCAAGATCTGCGAATACCCTTTCGTCGACCTCACGCAGTTCGAGATCAACATTCAGAACATGGCGTTCCTGCCCCGCGCCGTGGCCGAGCGACTCACCGCGTTCCCGCTCTTCGTGGTTGATGGCGCTGCCACCGTCGCGATGCTCGACCCGCTCGACCTGCAGGGGATCGACCAGGTCCGACAGATCTTGAAGGCCGAGATCGACCCGGTCATCGCAGATGCCGAACAACTGCGCAGCCTCATCGCCCGCGCCTACAGCCTCGCCCACTCCGAAAGCGCCGACGCCGCAGCCCCTCAGGCTGAGCAGGCCCTGACCACCGGCGAAGAGCCCATTGTCGCGGCCGTCAACCAGATCATCTCCGGCGGCATGGACGCCGGCGCCAGCGATGTCCACATCAACCCCGAAGAGAGCGACCTGCTCCTGCGCTACCGCGTAGACGGCGTCCTCCAGGTGCAGCAGGGTCCCGCTAAGAGTGCGCACACCAACATCGTGCAACGCCTCAAGGTCCTCGCCAAGCTCGACCTCACCCAGACCCGCCGCCCGCAGGACGGCAAGTTCCGGTTCGTCCACCGCAGCGGCGAAACGGTCGATATCCGCCTCAGCCTCATCCCGACCATCCACGGCGAGAACGTCGTGATGCGTCTGCTCCGCTCCGCCAACCGCATCGGCCCGGTCAACGGCCTTGGCATGCCCGAAGAAATGACCCAGTGGTACGAGGACGCCATCGAGCGCCCCCACGGCATGATCCTCGTCACCGGCCCCACCGGCTCGGGCAAGACAACAACCCTCTACACCGCCCTCGCGCACCTCAACGTGCCCACGCGCAACATCATCACCATCGAAGACCCCGTGGAAATCCGCCTGCCCACGATCCGCCAGGTGCAGGCCAACGCCGAGGTGGGCCTCACCTTCGCCACTGCCCTGCGCAGCGTGCTCCGCCAGGACCCCGACGTCGTACTCGTCGGCGAGATCCGCGATGAGGAGACCGCCAAGATCGCCGTGCAGGCCGCCCTCACGGGCCACCTCGTGCTCTCCACCCTGCACACCAACGACGCGGTGGGGGCCCTCTCCCGTCTCAAAGACTTCGGCGTTCCGATGTTCGCCGTCAACAGCGCTCTGCTCTGCGTCATCGCCCAGCGACTCGTCCGCAAAACCTGCGAGCAGTGCTGCAAGCCCGAGACTGATGCGCGCCTCCTCGCCGCCGTGCCCGCCGAGTTCCGTTCCGGCACGTTCCGCAAGGGTGTGGGCTGCGGCGCTTGCCGCAACACCGGCTACAAGGGACGCATGGGCGTGTTCGAGATGTTCCGCATGACGCCCCGCGTCATGAAACTCATCGAGCGCAACGCACCGATCACCGAGATTCAGGCCGCAGCCATCGAAGATGGCATGCGCCTCATGTGGCACGACGGGTTGGCCAAGGCCGCGAAGGGCCTCACCAGCCTCAGCGAGGTCATGAAACTGCATTCGACAGGCGCGGAAGCCGAGGAAGTGAGGATGGCGGCATGATGTCTTACCAGTACAAGGCCCTCGACCCCGCGGGCAACCGCACCAGAGGCTTCATCAAGGCCACCGATGAGCAGGATGCATTCCGGCGTGTCAAGGCCCAGGGCCTTACGCCCACCCGCATCTCTAAAAAGGTCGAGCGTGGCCCCACCTTCTCCTTCCAGGCCATCAAGACCGTCGACGTCGTCAACCTCACCCGCGAGCTTGCCGTGCTGGTCGAGGCCCGCATCCCGCTGGACCGCGGCCTTGTCTCTATCGCCGAGGGCGACTGCAAGCCCGAGATGCGCAACATGCTCCTCGACATGGCCACCATGATCGAGTCTGGCATGCCGATGACCGCCGCCCTCGAAAAGTACCGCCATGTCTTCGGCGATGTCTTCATCGAGACCGTCCACGCCGCGGAAAAGTCCGGCAGCCTCGTCGAAGTCATGAACCACCTCGCCGAACTCCTGGAAAGGCAGCTCGAGACGCAGCAGCAGCTTAAACGCGCCATGGCCTACCCCATCATCGTGCTCTCGGTGGTCTTTGTCGCCGTCACGGTCATCATCGTCTTCGTCGTCCCCAAGTTCGGCGCGATCTTTGAATCCCAGGGCGCGACCCTCCCCATCACCACCCGCGTTGTGCAGGCCATCGGCGACTCCGTCCGCGCCTACTGGTGGGCCTATGTCGGCGCCATCTTCGGCAGCGCGACGACCCTTGTTCTCATGTGGCGCAGCCCCATCGGCCGCCTCAAGCTCGAGAACGTCCTCCTCCACACCCCTTACGTCCGCAAGATCATCCTCGCCGTCACCGCCGGCCGCTTTGCCCGCGTCGTGGGCATCGGCCTCCAGTCCGGCCTCGACATCATCGAGGCCGTGCAGATGGGCTCCCGCGCCACCGGCCGCCCCGCCTTCGTCAACGACTGCGCGGCCATGATCGAACAACTCAAAGGCGGCGAGGCCCTCAGCAACGTCCTCCGCTCCACCAACTACCTCCCGAGCTTCGCCCGCCGCATGCTCGGCTCAGGCAAAGACTCCGCCGACGTCGCCCGCAGCTGCGACATCGTCGCCCGCTATTACGACCGCGAGGCATCCCACCTCACCAAGAACGTCAACACGATCATCGAGCCCATCATGACCGTCGCGATGGCCGGCATCGTCCTGCTTGTGGCCCTCTCCGTCTTCCTGCCGATGTGGGGCATGGTCCGCCTGCATCACTGACACCCCGCGCAGCCCGCACACCCCCTACACCCGGCGCAACATCCGCCTCCCCGCAACCGCCGTCTTCCATCCCACGTACCCCCCGCCCGATTCTGGAGTCATGCTCATGCAGTTCCTGCGTACGCGACGGGCATTCACGCTCCTTGAAGTCACGGTCGTCGTCGTCCTCATCGGGATCATGGCCGCCGTGGTCATCCCCAAGTTCGGCAGCGTCGCAGACGACGCCCGCAGCGGCGCGGTCCAGGGCACCGTCGCCGGTGTCCGCTCCGGCATCGCTGGTTTCCGCAGCAAAGCGGTCCTCTCCGGCACTGCGCCATTCCCCACCCTCGCCCAGCTCACCACCCTTGGCACGGTCATGCAGACCGCCGTCCCCGCCAACCCCTACAACAACCTTGCCACCGTCCAGGCCGTGACGCTCGCGCAGGCCAACGCCCGCACCGTGGTCGGCTCCGCAGGCTGGAACTACTACGTCGACAACGCCAGCACGCCCCCCGTCGCCGTCTTCTACGCCAACTCAGCCCAGGCAACCACCGTGTCTAACGGCGCAGGCGCTTTCAAGACCGCCAATCAACTCTGATCACCCCATGCCCACCCACCGCCCACAACTCCGCCGCGCCTTCACACTCGTCGAACTCGGCGTCGTGGTCGTCGTCGTCGGGATTCTCGGCGTCACCGTCATCCCCGCGTGGAACTCCCTCACCGGCACCCGCCAGGCCGCGGCAGCCGAAGAAGTCGAACGCCGTCTCGTCATGGCCCGCTCCATCGCCGTCGCCGAAGGCCGCCCCGTCGGCGTCCGCATCGACCCCGCAACCGACCTTGTCCGTTCGTACACCATTCCTGCCGCGGGCGGTGCGCCCGAGTTCATGGCCAACTTCGATGGTGAGCTCGACGCGGGCGTCCTGATCGCAGCCGCGTACCCGGGGGCCGACATCACCGGCGTGTCCGGCGGCAACAACGCCACGGGCGACCAGACCCTCTGGTTCGGCTTTGATGGCACGCCCGAACTGCGCACATCCGGCGGGGTCTTCACATCCTCGTGGTCGAGCGACGCCGTCATCACGCTCGCCGGCGGCAACACCGTGACCGTCCGCCGCGGCACAGGCATGGTGTCGCGATGATCAAACCCCACCCCGCCCGTCGCCGCGCCTTCACGCTCATCGAGGCCGTGGTGGTCATCCTCGCCCTCGCCATCTCCCTTCCCACCACGCTCGTCTGGCTCGATGATGCCAACGTCCGCCGCGCCGATGCCGTCCACCAGGTTCGCGCCACCGCCCTTGCCACGCTGGTCATGGAGCATGTGCTCGCAGATGTCGCCAGCAAGTCTGCCAACCTCGGCTTCGCCGCCCTTTCCAACTCCAACACCTACCTCTCCACCGCGAGCACCGGCCTCTACGCCCGCCTCCAGACCTTCACCGCTCCCTACACCGCCATAGGCATCAACTACACCGTGACCATCGGGGGCCTGGTTGACAAAACCGGCTCTGTCTCCGGTAACGCCACATTTGACGTCTTCCGCCGTGTCACCGTCTCGGTCACCTTCAGCGGCGGCGATGGCACCGTCCGCACCGTCAACCTTCAGTCCATGGTGACCGCGCTATGAAACCCCGCCGCCGCGCGTTCACCCTTGTCGAAGTGACAGTCACCGTCATGATCCTGGGCATCGTCAGCGCATGCGTCGCTCCTATCGTCTTCAGCGCGGGCGAAACCTACGCCAACGCCGCCAATGTCCGCCGCACCGCCGAGAAATCCGCCTACGCCATGGAGCGCATCGTGCGTGTCCTGCGCGACTCTCCCGGCGGCGCAACCCGCGGCACCCTCGCCATCGCCAACGCCGCCCCCACGCTCATCCGCTACACCGACGGCCACGGCCTCGAACTCACCAGCGGCACGCTCTACGAGCGATCCACCGACGGCGTCCTCTCGCCGCTCTGCGATGGCGTCTCATCCTTCATCATCTCCTACCTCGCCAGCGACGGCGTTACCAACTCCTCCGCCGCCCCGACCACGACCCAGCGTTTCAACATCACCCTCGTCTGTAACACGTTCGAGCTCCGCTCCGGTGCGCTCGCCCGCGTAAGGGTTGTCGATCCATGAGACCAATGCCCCGTAACGCCCGCCGCGGCTGCGGCATCGCCGCCGTCGTCATCATGCTCGCCGCCATCAACCTCACCGTCATGGGCTCGGTCAGCGCCTCAGGCGCGGAGTCCCAGGTCGGCGCGCTCCGCGTCGAGACCGCCCGCGCCTTCTACGCCGCCGAGAGCGCGGCCCGCGTCGTCATCAAGTGCAACAACGCCGGCATCGCGCTCCCCGCCGCCGGTGCCACCCTCAGCATGGCCCCCGCCACCGCCACCTACGTCTCCATGCCCGTCGCGGGCAACGCCGGAGACGCCATCATCCGCGGCAGCGAGGGCACCACCACGCGTCAGCTCAAAGTCACGCTCTCGCCCTCCTGATCCACGCCGCACCAGCGACGCGCTCCTTCTGCCCAATAACAACCGAAGGACCCAAAGTACCCCCGCGCAATCTCCGATACCCCTCTAGGTTCTTCTTCCAAACTATCCGCAAAAGGGGCTTTCTCTTGCTGCGACGCGAACAGACAGTCATCGGCCTCTCACCCACGTGCCTCCGCGTGGCGACCATGAGCGGCGGACAGCTTGGCAAAGTTCATTGCACCCCGCTGGAAACGGGAGAGTGGGAGCAGGCGTGGAAGACGGGCCTCACGCCCCTCGACGCCAAGCTCAAGGGCGGCATCGAAGCCATCGGCGCAAATCCCGGCGCTGCCGCCAAGGTCGTCTATTTCAGCCCCCAGGCCACCGCGGAACTCTTCAGCCTCACCGCCCGCGGCAGCGCCGCCGTCCAGGCCGCCCTTCTCTCACTCCAGGAAAGCCTTCCCAACCACAAAGACGCGTGGCCCATGGCCGCCACCACGCTCTTCCGCGATGATGCCCGCTCGCACATGCTCGGCGTCGCCGACAGCGCCGAGAACACCGAAGCGCTCGCCGCGTGGCTCGGCCGCGCCGGGCTTACGCTCTCCACCCTCAACGCCGCCAAGGCCGGATCGCTCGCCCAGGCCCTCCGCGTCGCCCGCCTGCTCCCCACCGCCGGCACCCACGTCGTCGTCTGGGTTGAAGACCACTGCACCGTCCTCGCCGGCATCAGCGAAGGCCGCATGATCTTCGCCCGCTCCCTCGACTTCGGATACTGGATGCTCGTCGATGCCATGATGCGCGGCGCTCGCGATGGCGAAAAGCGCGGCATCGACCAGACCGCCGCCTACAAGGCCATCTTCAGCGTCGGCATCCCCAGCCGCCAGCAGACCCCAACGCCCGCCGGCCTCTCCTTCGAGGGCGTGATCCCCCTCATGCAGCCGATGATCCAGCGCTTCGTGGTAGAGGTCCGCCAGACGCTCCGCTTCAGCGTCCCCGAGGCCGAGCAGCCCAAGGTCAAGCTCATGCTCGCGGGCACCGGCGCGATCATCCCCAACCTCCCCCAGGCTTTCGAGTCCAACTTCGACCTCCCGGTCGAGGTCTACGTCGACGAAGCCGTTCCCAACGTCAGCCCCTTTGAAGCCGGTGAACTCCTCTCGTTCCTCGGCACCGACAACTGCGGCCTCCTGCCCTTCAGCATCGCCCAGAGGCACACCGCCCGCCGCCTCAACAGCGCTCTCCGTGTCGGCGCGGCAGCCGCGACCCTCGCGCTCCTCGCCGCCGCGGGATGGAACCTCGGCCGCGCCTCCGAGTTCTCTCGCAAGATCACCGCCCTCGAAGAGCAGGCCTCCCAGATGACCGATCACGGCCTGCTGAAGGCCCGTGCCGAGCGTCTTTCCTCAGATATCACCCTCGCCTCCAAGACCATGCGCGACACCATCGGCAGCCGCCCCCGCTGGCTCGCCGCCCTCGCCCTCGTCTCGCGCGACTGCGAGCCCTTCATCGAGCTCAACCACGTCGCCGGCAGCTACGACACCGACGACTCCAAGTCGCCGACGCTCACCATCAGCGGTACGGCCTACCCCGCCAAGGGGCAGAGCAACACCCTCGGCGAGTTCGTCGCGCACCTCTTAAAGAGCCCTGTCATCTCGGGCGTCAAGATCGTCTCCACCCACGCCACCGAGATCAACGGCGCCGACGCCAAGACCTTCACCATCAGCGTGCAGCTCAAGGCCATCGACGCCGATGCTGGCCTCGTCACCGTGATGGATTCTCAGCACACCCCCGCAACCACCGCGCAAGCCCAGGAGCGGCCCGAATGATGCAGACAAACCCCAACACCCCTGCCTCGTCACCCACGGGCGCAAACCCGAACGCCGGCCCCGGCAAGAACCAGCTCCTCTTCGCCTTCCTCGCGTGCGTTGGCGCGTGCATCGGCTGGCACGTCGGCGTCCGCCCCCTTGAGTCCAAACTCATCGAGAAGCAGGCGGAGTTCGCCGCCCTCACCGTGCAACTCGCCCAGTTCCAGAACGTCGTCGCCACCGAGCCACCGCTCGACGCCACCATCTCCGCCCTCACCGGCCGCGCCCGCCGCGTCAACCTCGCCACCAGCTCCAGCGGTGATGCCACGCGCCTCTACGACGACATCCACGACATCGCCCGCACCCACGGCGTCAAGGTCGCCCGCATCGAGCCCGGCGCGCTCCGCGTCGCCGCCCGCTCGCCCACCGACAAGGGCTTCAAGGGCGCATCGCTCCTCGCCTACAGCATCGAGGTCACCGGCACCTACGAAGCGGTGTGCAAGTTCGTCGATTCATGCGATCAGGAGCTCGGCGTCTCCCGAGTCTCGGGCTTCCACGTCGCCTCGCAGAACAGCGCCAACCCCGGCAAAGACCCCATCGTCACCGGCATCGTCGAGACCGTCCACCTCAAGCTGGCCATCCCCGGCATCGAAGCCGAAAAGCCCAACCGCACCGCCGACGCCGCCCCCGCGGCAGGGAGCGCCCCGTGAAGTTCGACACCGTCACCATCGGCACCACCCGCATCCCCTGGCCCGTGCTCGCCGCCGTCATCGCTGCCGCGCCGCTGCTCGCAGTCGGTGTCTACCGCACCATGAAGCAGCAGCCCGCCCCCGTCTCGGGCGTCGAGCTGGTCGAGGCCGCCGCCTTCAATCCCCCCGTCGACAACAAGCCCTCCCCCGCGGCACTGGCCCTCGTCAGCCAGTTCAGCGCCGAGGCTACCCGCGGCTTCGGACCCTCCCCCATGATCAGCCGCGCGCCCGCCGCCGCCCCCAGGCCCAAGCCCGTCCCAGAGCCCGTCGTCGCCCGCGCAGAGCCCGAGCCCGCGCCCGATGTCGCCGCCCTCCCGCCCGGCATCACCATCACCTCAATCATGGATGGCCTTCAGGGCCAGTCCTTCGCCGTCATCAACGGCAAGATCCGCCGCATCGGCGACAACGTCGGCAACGGCTTCGCCGTCCACGACATCAACATGAAAACCGGCGAAGTCGAAATCCGCAACCAGCTCGGCGACAACTTCATCTACCAGATCAAAAAGCGTCAGGAGTAGGCCCGTACCCCGACCCGTGCCCCGACCATGCTTCATGGTCGGGCGGGAGCCCGTGCCCCGATCATGCCTCATGGTCGGGCGGAACTTCCCACGCCCACCTAACCTCCCCTCATGCTCACATCCCTCCTCTGCCTCACGCTGCTGTGCGCCCAGCCCACACCCCAGCCTCCCACACAGCCACCAGCCGCCATCCACCAGTCTTACTCCTGCCCCATGAAGTGCGAGGGCGAGAAGACCTACGACCAGCCCGGCCGCTGCCCCGTCTGTCACATGAAGCTCAAGGCGTTGTCCGCCCCCGCAACGCTCACCGTTGAAGCGGCCGACGCAGCGCTCATCACCGGCCGACCCGTCCCCTTCACGCTGCACTGGAGCGACACCGGCACGCACCCAACAGGCCCACTCGTGGTGGTGCTCGTTTCGCCAAAGCTTCAGACGCTCCCCGTCTCCGAAAAGCCCGGTGCTGCCCCGCTCACATTCGAGGCAACCTTCACCGAGCCCGGCCAATACCGCGTACTGGCCATCCCTGCCGAGGCCAACGGCTTCGTGCCAACCTACAGCGCCGCCCTCACCCTGCGCGAAGCAGGCACCCCAGCCATACCCGCCGCGAACCCCGCAGATGCGCCCGTAATCATCACGCGGATGCCCGAACTCAAGTCAGCCGTCGAAGCCACCATCACCATTACCCTCACAACCCGCGGCAAGCCCACCCCCGAAGCCCGCTCACCGACGCTCCGCTACGTCCTCTTCACCGATGACTTCTCCCGCGCCACGGCCCTCACGCCGATCACCGAGCCAGGCACAACCTACCGCTTCAAGTTCACACCCCCAGCCGCGGGAACCTACCGCGCCGTCGTGACCATTCCCGACTCCGTCTGGTGGACCGAGGCAAAGACGCTAACCGTGCGCTAATCGCCCCACCCCCAGTTCGCCACCTTGATGCCTTGATGCCTTCTTCCGAACGAATGCGAAGCTCCAAGGCATCATCGGCAACACGAACACCGCCTCCAACGGCGGGCTGTTCTACGTCACCCAGACAAGCAAGGCCGCTTCCCCTCAACGCTCATCACCTGGGCCGCATCACGCGCGAAAGACGTTTCGGGCACCGGATACTTCAGCAACGGCCAGACCGCGGCAGACGGTGCGGGCGTCACCCGCGATGGCTACTACAAGGTCCTGCCCCCCGCCAACATCCCCTTCTCAAACTCCGCCGACCATCAGGAAAACAGCAGCTACGCACTGAGGCCCGGCTGGTCGCAGAGCGCGCCCATCACGTGGTCACACGCGAAGGGTGTTCGGTGGCGAAGTCACTGACGTTCTCCCCGGTGGTCGACAGAGTTCGAGAGCGTGGGAGCGGAAGTCAGTGGGACAACTGGCGTCACCGCGGGTTCGGCAACAGTGGGAGTCAAGCGTAGTGCCACCGCCATTGTTTTTCATCGCCTATGGAGCTTACGTAGGAATAGTTCCCGCGTCGCCGTACCAATCCAGCTAGGAACCGGCAAACGACAATGGAAGGGCCGCGGCGCGGTGCCGCGGCCCCTTACTTTCTGCAACTATCGTGTCACTTGGCGTCGAGTTCCGTCTGTCGCACTTTGCCCATTAGCGCCAGTCGGAGAAGCACTTTGTCATAACATTGGGCGAAAGATGACTCCCTTGCAGCGACCTCCTCAGGTGGGAGTCCCGCCTTGTGCTGGGAAATGCAGACTGACACCAAGTCGCGAATGACCAGCGGAAGCAGTTCCTTGAGCGGAACGTGCCAACTGAACTGGCGTGCCTCGCCGTCCCACGCGACATTTGCGCGGAATGCCGCCAGCATGGGCAACACCCAGCCGTTGGGAACTCGGTAGTCAACCTGCTGTCCATTAAACGGCAACTTGACGCCCCTGTGCTTCCGTGATCCGGCTCGTTCGCTCTTTTTTCCCGGCTTCATCTGCCCGAAGCCGAATCCCAACTGCTTGGCAGTGGCCGGAACCAAGCCACGGATGTCGTCGGACAACTCGAGAAGCTCGCGAAGGTGGTGGCCGCGGTTGGCATTGACCTTCCTTCCCATCAACACATTCCAGCAACACCCGCCTGCCACTGACCTTCGCTCCAAAACCCTCCGTACTCCCAACGCCTACCCGCGAAGGTCAGTGACGAACCTCACGACCACCCGCCGCGTCGAGTCGGCCTAAACCACCTGCGATCCGACTTCCGCTCATGATGTGAGTTCCACAGAGGGAGTTCTGCACACGCTCGTGACGCGGCTCATCGTCCTGTTTCAGGATCACCACGCCCTCCACCACGCCAACCCCACACCCCAGCAGCGGTTATGGGCCTCCCACATCAGTGAGTTTCACGGCATGTCAGTCCACCCCCACGCCACACCCGTGATACGATTTCCCCGACCATGCTCACCCCCATGACCACCGGCTTCGTCGGCCGTCTCCGCTGCAACGACCAGGCCGCGTGGTACGAGCTTTGGGAGACTTTCGGCCCCGTGGTCCGTGCCCAGCTCACCAAGTGGGGCAAGGGCCGCATCGGCTCCGAAACAGTCCGCGACCTCTCCCAGGAGACTCTGGCCGCCCTCTCAGAGTCCATCGACCGCTACGACCCCACCCGCGGGGCCCGCTTCTCCACCTGGCTCCTCGCCATCGCCAAGCACGTCCTGGGAGATGAGCTCGACCGCCGCCACGCCCAGAAGCGCGGCGGCAACGTCAAGGCCATGGAACTCGACGAATCCTGGATGGCCGCCTGCGCCGGCCAGTCCGTCGATGAGCAGTACGAGGCCGCCGTCTTCCGAAGCAAGGTCGAGGCCGCCATCCGCCTCGTGGAAAAAGACGCCGAATTTACGGATTTTTCCATCTACACCATGCGGGTGCTGGAAAATAAGCCCGGCAAGGAGGTTGCCGCGGCCCTAGGCATCAGCGAGCCCACTGTCAGCCGCAGGCTGGCCAAAGTCCGCTCCCTCCTCCGCACCCGCCTGTGCGAGGTGATCGCCATTTACAGCTTCACAAGGGAGGAAGTCGAGGAAGCGGCGCGAAACGGGCTGGAGCTATCTCCCAAACAGGAGCATGCCCCGTCCGATGATTGCATGTTTGACGACGCCATCTCCGAGATTTACCACCGCCAGATGGAGCTGCGTCGTATGGATCAGGCCGAGCGCCTGGCATAGGAGCGGCGGGGCGGGCGTGCCAAGCGGGCACACCCCTCACCCCGGAGGTCGGCGATGATGCTAGCTATGGATCCAGGCACGATGGCCCTCGCTCTCCTGGGCGTGCTGATGGCCGTGGTGGTCGGCGCTGTCCTCTTCGTGATGCTCCTGATCCCCCTCTTCAAGGCCCTGGGCTGGCTCATCTCCCGCGTCTACCGCTTCATCGCCGGAGAAATCGGCGACATCTTCCGCACCATCGGCGCGGTCCTGCTCGCCTTCTTTTACATCGTCGCCATCGTCGCAAACATCGTCATCACGCGCTGGTCCGCCGCCATGCACTACGGCCGCGCGTTCCAGAGCGAGCTCCGCACCGCCGGCGCATGCCTCTACCGCATCGCCCTGGGCCACCCCCTCCGCCTCCTCGGCCTCTCCGGCATGACCGAGGGCTTCGAGCGCCGCCTGCCCGAAGTCGTCCGCGCCGCCCCCGGCGCCGACACCCCCGGCCCCCGCACCGGCCAGTTCGAGGGCTACCAGATCGTCGGCTCCCTCGCCGGCGGCGGCTCGGGTGCCAAGCTCTACATCGCAACCCCCGACACCGTCAAATCCGCGGCATTCTCCCGCGCCGGCCTTCGCGATGTCGGCCAGGTCGTCGTCAAGTCCTTCTCGCTCGCCGAAGGCAGCAGCCTCCCCCAGATCGTCCGCGAGAGCCGCTCGCTCGATGCCGCCAAGCGCATGGGCCTCATCCTCGACCACGAGCTGACGCAGCACCGCTTCCACTACGTCATGCGCTATGTGCCCGGCGACTCCCTCAGCGTCGTCACCCGCCGCCTCCACGCCGCCAGCCCCGCCGATGGTCTCAACGAACCCCAGCTCCGCCTCGCCGTGGGCTACGCCTGCGACCTCGTCCGCACCCTCTCCCAATACCACCGCGGCGGCCTCTGGCACAAAGACGTCAAGCCCGACAACATCATCGTCGATGGCGGCGCGAACCCCACCGCGCACCTCGTCGACTTCGGCCTCGTCTCCTCCCTCCGCTCCGCCATGACCCTCACGACCCACGGCACGGAATACTTCCGCGACCCCGAGCTCGTCCGCCAGGCCCTCAAGGGCGTCAAAGTCCACGAAGTTGATGGCGCCCGCTTCGACATCTACGCCGCCGGCGCAGTCCTCTTCTCCATGCTCGAAGATTCCTTCCCCGCCCACGGCGTCCTCAGCCACGTTAACAAGCGCTGCCCCGATGCCGTCCGCTGGATCATCCGCCGCGCCATGACCGACTATGACAAGCGTTACCCCACCGCCGATGTCATGCTCGCCGACCTCCGCGCCGTCGCCCGCGCTGCCGATCCCTACGCCGTCAAGCCCGTCGAGCTCCCCAGCATGGCCGAGCACGACGAAGCCGATGAGAGTCAAGTCTCCGTCGCCGCCCACTCCCCAATTCCTCCCCTAGCCGCCGCGGCAGCCATCGGCGTCGCCGCCGCCGGCGTTCAGGCCGCCGCACACGCCGGTGCCGCAGGCATCGGTGCCGCCGCGAACGCCGCCGCCGCCCCCATCAACAACGGCCCCCGCCACGCACCCCGCCTCCGCATGGTCAACTGGTGGAGCGGCCGCGCCCAGGTCGATCCCTCCGCTCCCCCCGGCAGCCCGCAGGACTTTGCCGCGCAGGCCGGCCAGTTCGCCGAAGAGTCCGTGCGCGATGCCCGCAAGCTCGCGCACGAAGTCTGGTCCGGCGTCCGCGCTGGCCTGGGCCACAACGCCCCATCCCCCGCGAGCCCCGCAACCCCATGGTCGCCCCCCATGGGCCCGCGCCGCCCCGCCCACGCCCAGCTCGAGTCCGCCCGCGCCCGCATGGCCGCCGCCCGCGAACGCGCGCAGAAGCGCATGTCATCGCACGGCCGCCGTCCCGCCAGCCCCATCGCCGGCATGGGCGGCGTGGTCGCCGCCGTTGCCGTGTTTTTCGCCGTCCTCGCGATCATCGTCGGCTTCTCGCTCAAGTCCAGCCCCGCGCCAATCGCGCCCCTGCCCACCAATGTCTGGGTCAACGGCGAAGAGGTCAACGCCGACACCCTGATGACCACCGCCCTCCCGCGCACCATCCCATCCAACCTCCGCGTCCTGGTCATCAATGACATTCGTCTCCCCTGGAGTGACACCACCACTCAGCGCCTCTCCGAGCTCATGGCCTCCTTCGCGCACGCCGACATCACCCCCCTGGGTGAGGTCCCCAGCGGCTCGACCGACAAAGCCCAGGTAGACACCGCCGCTGAAGTCCGCTTCGTGCTCGATGCGGACCAGGTCCCCGTCGATTCCATTGCCGCGCACGCACGCATCGAAGCGTGGTTCGCCAGCCACCCCAACGACGCCGACGCCATCGTCTGGATCGTCCCGCCCGCCGTCCCCGGCGCACAGCCGCGCCTGCGCACCTTCGTCCCGCACGAGGCCCAGGCCAGCCCCCGCACCGCGATCATCACCCACGCGCTCGTGCCCACCTACTGAACCAAAGCATTTCATGTTTGCAAGCCCTTGCAAACATCGTTCTGCGTGCGCCCAAAGGCCCTCTTCACAACCCATCTTCACAACAGGGTTATCCAACCTATTCCCTTTCGCCTCCGTCTCTGCGAACATCCCCCCGACTTGCCGCGGCTCCCAGCCCACACACGGGAAGCCGCGAAGCGCCAACGCCCCATGCAGGGCCACCGTGCTTCTTGAGGCAACTTCGCGATCTACAACGGCGCGCACGCCACGGGGGAGATTGTCGTACATGGATAAATCCACGCACCCGCACGCCAAGCCCGTGCGGCGTCACTCCCGAAGGGCCCTTTTCACAGGGCTTGCGGCCATCAGCGCACTCCGCACCGCGGCAACCGCCGTCGAGCCCAGCGATGCCCCCGGAGACATCGACCCCTCCGGTCTTCTCGTGAAGCTCATCCGTCGCCTCACCTACGGCTTCAGCACGGCCGAACTCACCCACGCCAACGCCGTTGGCTATCAGAACTATCTCGAGTACCAGCTCAACCCGCAACTGATCAACGACGACGCCTGCACCGCGCGTCTCGCATCGATGCCCACGCTCACGATGCCCGCCTTCCAGCTCTTCGCCATCAACCCCATCGCCCTCAACGGCGTAGTGCAGGAGGCCGCTATCGTCCGCGCCATCTACAGCAAGCGCCAGCTCTACGAGCGCATGGTCGAGCTGTGGTGCGACCACTTCAGCATCGACTGGCACAAGGGCTCGTGCGACTACCTCAAGCCCATCGACGACCGCGAGGTCATCCGCCCCAACGCGCTCGGCAACTTCGGCACGCTCCTCCGCGCCAGCGCACACAGCCCCGCGATGCTCGAGTTCCTCGACAACGCCTACAGCACCGCATCCGCCCCCAACGAGAACTACGCCCGCGAACTGATGGAGCTCTACACCCTCGGCACACCCGGCAACTTCACCGAGCAGGATGTCCGAGAGGTGGCCCGCTGCTTCACGGGCTGGGGCTACACCCCCATCACGCCCCTCCCCGGCGCGGGCGTGTTCCGCTTCGACCCCACCAAGCACGACAACGGCCCAAAGGTCATCTTCGCGAATACCCCGCAGCAGGTGAATATCGCCCCGGGCGGCATGGAGGCCGACGGCGACCGCGTTCTCACCGCCCTCATTAACCACCCAGCCACCGCCCGTTTCGTGGCCCGCAAAATCGCCTCCTGGCTCATCCGCGAAAACCCGCCCGCCCGCCTCGTCGATGCCGTCGCCGCGACCTACATCGCCACAAACGGCGACATCAAATCAATGGTCCGCGCCGCCATGCAGCCCGCGTTCCTCGCCGCCGCCCCGCCAAAGTACAAGCGTCCCTTCCAATTCATCGTCTCCTGTGTCCGCGCCGTCCCCACGGAAATGCCCGACGGGTTCGACATCCGCCAGGTCCTCATGCAGGTCGGCCAGAGCGCCTTCGAGCGCCCCACCCCCGACGGCTACCCCGACAGCGCCGCCGCGTGGATGGGCAACATCCTCCCCCGCTGGAACTTCGGATTCCTCACCGCCGCGAACTGGATGAGCGCCGTCACCATGGACGTCTTCTCTTTCTTCGGCAACCGCCAGTCAACCCCCGACATCCTCGCCGAGCTCGTGGACCAGGGCATCTTCGGCGGCGAGCTCCCCCCCCACGAGAAGAACCTTCTCCGCGAGTTCTGCCACTACGACGGTAACCTCGACGTGACACAGATGAAAGACCTCGTCGGCCTCGCCTTCGCAACGCCAACCTTCCAGTGGTACTGACCCGCCCTTTCCACAGGACTTCCCACATGCCCGACACCCGCGCCACAGGCTGCCGCGAATACCAGGAACTTTCCCGTCGCCGCTTCATCGCCGCCGCGGCAGCCGCCGCCACCGCCCCCGCATGGCTCCCGCGCGTCTCCCTCGCCGCCAGCCACCGCGGCACACAGCGCGATGTCATGGTCTCCATCTTCATGCGCGGAGCGGCCGATGGCCTCTCCATCTGCGTGCCCTTCTCCGAGCCAACCTACTACACCGCCCGCCCCACGCTCGCCGTGCCCCGCCCAGACAGCGGCATCTCCGGCCGCGCCGTCGATCTCAACGCGAGCGTGTCAGGCCCCAACGGCCCCGTGGGTTTCGGCCTTCCGCCGGCGATGCTCCCGCTCATCCCCGCCTACCAGTCCGGTCAACTCCTCTTTGTTCACGCCGCCGGCTCGCGCGACCCCATGCGCTCGCACTTCGATGCCCAGCGCTGCATGGAGTTCGGCAAGGAAGCGCTCGACCTGAACGTCACCTCCGGCTGGCTCGCACGCCACCTCAACGACACGCCGCCGATGGTGCCCGAGCCCACCCTCCGCGCGATCGGCCTCATCAACGCCCTGTCCTACACCCTTCACGGCGCGCCCCTCACGCTCCCGATCCCCGACCTCCAGGGCCTGCGCGTGCAGGGCCTTCCCCAGAATGAGCCGCGCCGCCTCGCGACGCTGCGAACCCTCTACGACCTGAGCCCAGAGCCCATGCGTTCCGTCGGCCTCAACACGCTCGCCACCATCGACCTCATGAACACCATCGGCTTCGCGTCGTACGCGCCCGCGGGCGGCGCGGCCTACCCCGACACCACCTTTGGCCACGCGCTCAAATCCACCGCCGCGCTCATCAAGGCCCAGGTCGGCGTTGAGGCCATCTCCATCGACTACGGCGATTGGGATACCCACGCCGATCAGGGCACCAGCGCCGGCGCGCTCTTCGCGCTGATGTCCGGCCTTTCCACCGCCCTCGCCGCATTCCACCGCGACATGACCGCCGCCGCGGCGCCCACCTTCGTCGTCGCATGCATGTCCGAGTTTGGTCGACGGCTCTTCGAGAACGCCAGCCGCGGCACCGACCACGGCCACGGCAGCCTCATGATGCTCATGGGCAACGCCATCAACGGTGGGCGTGTGCTCACCCAGTGGCCCGGCCTCGCCCCCTCGCAGCTCTTTGAGGGCATTGACCTAGAGGTCACCATCGACTACCGCGACATTCTGGCCGAAATCGCCGTCAACCGCCTCGGCAACACCAACCTCGCTCACCTGTTCCCGGGTTACAACCCCGTGTTCCGGGGGGTTACAACATAAACCCTTTCCCGTGCCCCCCGGACGCAAGGTTCTCAGGCGTCGGCCATAGGGTCAACTTACTAAATTCGTATCGGGGATTGCAATTGGCGTGCATTTTCCGCGTTGGCAGATTAGCCTGTGCCAGATCAGATCCCCGTCGCCGGGCCCTCCCTGCACCTCAGGGTTGGCCGCTCACAAGGAGAGCATCGTGAGCCGCGTCGAAGCAGACCCCCTGATTGTCAAGACTTCCCAGCCCCTTCAGTCCATTCCGGTGCCGCGCCCGCAGCGTGGCGCACGCCTCTCCCGCAGAGGCTTGCTGACCGGTCTCGGCGTCTTCGCCGCGGCACGCTCGGCGGCGCAGGCCGAACCGCCCAACGATGCCCCAGCCGACGTTGACCCATCAAGCCTGCTGACCAAGCTCGTCAACCGACTTACCTTCGGCCCCAACACCGCCGAACTGGCGCTCGCCGCCTCGCTGGGTTATCAGGGCTACCTCGAATACCAGCTCAACCACACCGCCATCAACGATGATCAGTGCCAGGCCCGCCTCGCCGGCCTGCTCACGCTCACGATGACGCAGCAGCAGCACTACGAGCAGTCCACCGCCATCCTCAGTTCCGAACTGACCGACGCCGCCATCATCCGCGCCACCTTCAGCCAGCGCCAGCTCTTCGAGCGCATGGTCGAGTTCTGGACGGACCACTTCAACATCGATATCACCAAAGAGCCGCCCAACATCCTCAAGAGCGTGGACGATCGCGATGTCATCCGTGCCAACGCCCTGGGCAACTTCGGCACGCTGCTCCGCGCCAGCGCACACAGCCCGGCGATGCTCACCTACCTCGACAACCATACCAGTACCGGCACCAGCCCCAACGAAAACTACGCCCGCGAGATCATGGAACTCCACTCGATGGGCGTCGATGGCGGCTACACGCAGGCCGACGTGCTCCAGGTCACACGCTGCTTCACAGGCTGGGGATACGAGAACCGCATCGGCTTCCCCACCCGCGGCAACTTCTTCTACACCGCCAGCCGCCACTACAACCCCGCCAAGACAATCTTTGCCGGCACGCCCCAGCAGCTCGACATTCCCGCCAACCTCGGGCAGACCGATGGCGACATGGTGCTCACTGCACTCATCAACCACCCCAGCACCGCACGCTATATCGCGAAGAAACTCTCCCGCTACCTCCTCCGTGAGGACCCCAGCACAGCGCTCATCGATGCAGTGGCCGCCGCCTATACAACCACCGGCGGCGACATCAAGTCGATGATCCGTGTCATCCTGCAGCCCAATCTTGTGGCCGCGGCCCCGCTCAAGTACAAGCGGCCCTTCCACCTCGTGGTCTCATCCCTGCGGGCCCTTCCCACCACGCTCAACAACGGCACCGGCATCCGTACGCAGCTCGCCAACTGCGGTCATCGCCCCTTCTACTGGGGCACGCCAGACGGCTACCCCGATTCCCTGCTTTACTGGCAAGGCCTGCTCATCCCCCGCTGGAACTTCGGCGCATCGCTCCTTAACTCGAACATCGCGGGCGTTTCGATCGACTACAACTCCTTCTTCGCCGGCCTCACCACCGCCCAGCAGATGGCCGACAAAGTCGAGCAGGTTATGTTTTCCGGCGACATGTACCCGGCGGACAAGACCAGCCTCCGCGACTTCCTCCTGCCCAACAACGTCACCACCACGAAAAAGAGAGAAGCCCTGGGCGTCGCCATCGCGGCCCCCTCCTTCCAGTGGTACTGATCCCCGCGCGTCCCGTCCCCTGCCTCCGCTTGGAGTGTGCCCATGTCGCTCGAATCTTCCGCGCCGATCGCCTCGCACGATCCAGCCCACAGCACGGGCTGTCCTGAATACCAGGAACTCAGCCGAAGAGGCTTCCTCGGCGCGGCATCCGCCGTCACCTTTGCCGCCATGACCTCACCCGCGTGGCTGCCCCGCGTGTCGCTCGCCAAGGACTACCGCGGCTCACAGCGCGATGTCATGATCACCATCTTCCTCCGCGGGGCGGCAGACGGCCTGACGATGTGCGTGCCCTTCAGCGAGAACAACTACTACACCATGCGGCCTGTCATCGGTGTGCCCCGCCCCGACAGCGGCGCGGCCAACAGAGCTACCGACCTTGGCGTCTCCGTCCCCGGCCCCAACGGCCCCACCGGCTTCGGCCTCCCCCCCGCGATGGCCGCGCTGCTCCCCGCCTTCCAGTCCAACCAACTGCTCTTCGTTCACGCCGCGGGTTCCACCGATCCATCCCGCTCGCACTTCGATGCCCAGCGCTTCATGGAAGTGGGCAAACCGCAGGACGTCTCGCTCGTCACCGGCTGGCTCGGCCGCCACCTCGCTTCCACGGCCCCCATGCAGCCCGGCGCGCTGCTCCGCGCTGTCGGCATCAACAGCTCGCTCCAGCGCACGCTCGTGGGTGCGCCTAACACGCTGCCGATCCCCGACCTCGATACGTTCGGCCTCACCGGCAGCGCCAGCACCGTCGCATCGCGCACCGTCCCCCTGCTCCAGATGTACACCGCCGCCCCAGACCCGCTCCACAGCATCGGCCTCGACACCTTCAACACCATCGACCTGCTCAACACCATCAACTTCTCCGGCTACGCCCCCGTCGGCGGCGCGGTCTACCCCACCAACTCCTTCGGCACCGCCATGAAGTCCGCCGCCGCACTTATCAAGGCCGAGGTGGGCGTCGAGGCCATCTCCATCGATGTCAACGGCTGGGACACGCACGACAACCAGGGCGTCACCACCGGCACCATGGCCAACCTCATGAACACGCTCTCCGCCACCCTTGCCGCGTTCCACCGCGACATGACCGCCGCGACGGCGCCCACCTTCTCCCTCGTCTGCATGTCAGAGTTCGGCCGCCGCGCCGCCGAGAATGGCTCCGCCGGCACCGACCACGGCCACGGCAACATGATGATCGTCATGGGCAACGCCATCAGCGGCGGCCGCGTCCTCACCCAGTGGCCCGGACTCCTCCCCGACCAGCTCTACCAGGGCATCGACCTCCAGGTCACCACCGACTACCGAGACATCATTGCCGAGATCGCCGCCACCCGCCTCGGCAACACCGACCTCGCCACGCTCTTCCCCGGCTACACGCCCACCTTCCGCGGCGTCACCGTCTAACCATCCACGTCCCTCAAGGCACGGAGCCTCCGAATGCTCAGCACCATCGCCCATCGCATCGCCCTCGCCATCCCCGCGGCCCTCGCCGCCGCGGCAGTCGCGCAGCCTGCCATCTTCAGCAACGCCAGCGCTTCGCCCTCCACCCCCGCGCTCGCCACCGCCACTGTCACCGCCAGCGGCATTGCCGCGCCCTCCGGCGGCATCTGGAGCGAACTGCAGAGTGATGGCATTGCAGCGAACGCCACGGGAGGCCTCGCCACCCACACCATCGGCGCCGCCGGAACCTACCGCCTCGCCGACAGCTTCACCATTCCCACCGGCCAGCAGTGGCGCATCGACGCCATATCCGTCTACGCCTACCAGCCCGGCGCGGCAGCAAACCCCTTCGCCGCCGCCAACCTCCGCATCTGGAACGGCCGCCCCGGCGAGCCCGGTTCCGTCATCGTCGTAGGCGATACAACCACGAGCGTGCTCCAGTCCGTCACCGCTACCGGCATCTACCGCGCCTTCAACACCACCGCCGCCCCTGCCCCCGTGTTCCCCGATTCCACCAAGCGCATCTGGGACCTCCGCCTCAGCGCAGGCCAGACGACACTTATCGGCGGCACCTACTGGATCGACTGGCAGATCACCCCCGCCAACCTCTCGCTCGAGGCCTACACGCCCACCGTTACCCTCAACGGCCTCCGCACCCTGGCCGGTTTCAACGCCCGCCAGTTCGGCCCCACCGGCTGGACCGCCGCGCTCGACACCGGCAAACCCGCCAACGCCGCCGATGTCGCCGTCGACTTCCCCTTCATCCTCTACGGCTATATGGGCAACCCCCCCTGCACCACCGACTTCGACGGCGACGGCGACAGCGGCACCGATGCCGACATCGAAGCTTTTTTCCGCTGCCTCGCCGGCAACTGCTGCACCCTCTGCGCCTCAGCGGATTACGACGGCGACGGCGACAGCGGCACCGACGCCGACATCGAAGCCTTCTTCCGCGTCCTCTCCGGCAACCCCTGCTGACCCTGGGTACCCCCTCTCTCCGAGCGGGGTTTCGTCACGCTTCGTAACGAAGTCATCTCCTACCCTCCCCCCATGAACCTATCCCGCACGCCCTCCGGCGTCGCGATCGCCATCCCCGCCGCCGACCCCCTCCTCATCCGCCACATCATCGGCGTCGGCATGAACTACGCCGCCCACGCCAAGGAGCAGGGCAAGGGCGTCCCCGAACGGCCCGTGCTCTTCACCAAGAACAGCATGGCCGCCATCATCAATGGCGACCCCATCCGCGTTCCCAAGATCTGCCAGGACCGCCCCCAGGTCGATTTCGAAGCCGAGCTCGGCATCATCATCGGCTCCCGCCCCGGCGGCGGCTTCGTCCGTGATGTCTCGAAAGAAGATGCCCCCGCCTGCGTCCTCGGCTACGTCTGCGCCAACGACGTCTCCGCCCGCTGGTGGCAAAAAGAAGGCGGCGGCGGCCAGTTCAACCGCGGCAAGTCCTTCGACACCTTCTGCCCCATCGGCCCCGCCGTCCGCGCCCCCGGCGAAGTCGGCAACCCCAACGCCCTGCGCATCCAGTGCCGCCTCAACGGCGAAACAATGCAGGACAGTTCCACCGCCGACATGATCTTCGACGTGCCCACCCTCATCAGCGAGATCAGCCGCGGCACCACGCTCCTCCCCGGCACCCTCATCGTCACCGGCACCCCCAGCGGCGTCGGCATGGCCCGCACCCCACCGATCTTCCTCAAGCACGGCGACGTCGTAGAGGTCGAGATCGAGCGCATCGGCACCATCCGCAACGCCGTCATCTTCGAATAGACCAGCAGCCCATGGCGAAGAAGAAGCCCGACACCGCCGACTACACCCCAACGATCGAGAACCGCAGGGCCCGGTTCGATTATGTCATCGGCGAAACCTTCGAGGTCGGCATCGTCCTCCGCGGCTCAGAGATCAAGAGCGTCCGCAACAACCTCGTCTCCATCGCCGAGGGCTACATCCTCGCGAAAGAGCACCCCCTCCAACTCCAGCTCCTCAACGCCAACATCGGCGAGTACGCCCCTGCCGCCGCGATGGGCCACAAGCCGACCCGCGCGCGACCCCTCCTCGCCCACAAGCGCGAGATCATCAAGATGGCCCGCCAGGTCGACACCAAGGGCATGACCATCGTCCCACTCAAGCTCTATTTCAAGAACGGCTTCGCCAAGCTGCTGATCGGCCTCGCCAAGGGCAAGGCCGCGCACGACAAGCGTCAGGCGATCGGAGAGCGCGAGGCCAAGCGCGACATCGAGCGCGCCATGTCCCGCCGCCGCTGAAGCGACAGCGCCGACAACTCAATAAAAGTTCAGATCGCCCCGCGCGACTTGATCATCTGCATCTTCGCCCGCGCCCGGGCCCGCGCCTGCGTGCGATTATCGTTCTCGACCTGCCGCGACTTGGCGCTGGCAGCCCCAACCACCGCCGCCGGACCCGTCGCAGCCTTCAGCTCCGCCTCGGCATCGGCCATGGTGAGGTTCTCAGCCGGCGTCGCCCGCTCCGCGAGGATCGTCAGCTCATCGTTCGCCATTTTGACGAACCCATCCTCCACAAGGAACGACCGCTCGCCGCCCTCGCCCTTGTCGCTGTCAGCAAACTCCAGCCGAAGCTCGCCCATCCCCAGCCGCGCCAAGATCGGTGCCCGCCCCGCCAGCACGCCCATCAGCCCATCCCACGCCGGGATCGACGCGTACGTCACCTGATTGTCCACAAGCGCGGCAGTGGGGGTCACGAGCTTGCAACGGAAAGACTTCTTGGCCAAGGCGTATCGCTCCAAACAGAGGGTGATTCCGGCGGCGCCATCGTATGCCCGAACCCCGCCCGCTGGCTGTACACTCTCGCCTCATGCCCGCGATCAGCCACCAGAGCGTGACCATCGTTGCCGCGGTTCTCCTTTCCATCCTGATCCCCATCGGGGTGATGTGGCTGATCTCGATTTTCACAGGTTGGCGGAAGCTCGCCCGGGCCTTCCCCGCCCAGCCCCGCCAGCCCGATGCCCGGTCCCGCCTCACCAGCCTGTCACTGCGCTACATCGGGGGGTACAACAACTGCGTCCTGTGGAACGCGGACGATGAATACCTCCACCTCCGCCTCATGCCCCCCTTCGCATGGATGTCCCACCCGCCCGTGTCGATCCCCTGGGCTGCCATCGAAATCGTGAAGTTCATCCCCAAAAAATCCGCGACAATCCGCGTCGACGGCATCAACATCGCGCTCGAATCTAAAATCGTCGAATCAGAAGTCACCCTTCGTGCCGCGATGGATGCGAGCGACGATCAAGCGGGCCCTGCCTAGATCACCGCCCGCAACTCCTGGTCAATCTGCGGCAGCCACCGCCGCGCCCGGGCGGCATCAAACCGCGCCGGCAGTGGGGGCGTGTCGTGCCGCAGCACATACTCAATCAGCGCCTGCATCACGCGCGAAGGGGCCGACGCCCCTCCGCACCAATAGTCGTGGTCGCGCCACGACAGCGTCACCGTGTGCTCGCACATCCCTTGGCTGCGATGCACCAGCACCAGGTACGACCAGCCACCCGGCCGGTCCTCTTCGGTCTGCACTTCCACACGCGGGATTTCATGAGCGTTCGGTGTCATTGATCTTCGCATCGAGCCTAACCCGGGCAGATGAGCCGGTGATGTACTTGCGGTACCTGTCTCTATCGACCGATCCACGCCCCCAGTTTCATTCGGATACGCACCTCCCCCGCTCCTCAATCATCATCATCGTGCATCACTCTGGGCAAGCCTGCAAAGCCTGCGAACCCTGCGCTTCTCATTCTCGGCCCCAGCGCCAGTCTGTGCCGCGCAAACTCCTGTTTCAACCCCCTTTACACACCATGTCCCGTTGACATTGACGCATGCGCGAGTACCCTCCCAACCTCAAGCCCGCCCCTCGATGGTGATTGTAAACCATGTCGCTATAAGGAGTTCGAGGTAAGCAAAGCGGGCCCGTTTCCAGTGAGATTTCCCAATAGACTTCGTCAAGTTGAAGAGGAGCAGGACGATGCGTTTTTCAAAGTTTGCCGCGGCAATGGTCATCACCCTCGCCGGCAGCGCCGCCATGGCGTCCCCTGTGACCTGGTCCTTCAACGTGCCGTGGGACTTCTACACCGCGAACAACCCCGCCCAGGGCAACCTCGTCGGCACCATGACCTTCGACCGAGCCATCACCAGCGGCTACCCCGTGGCCTGGAACTTCTCCCTTGAGCACCACGACCCCATCTTCGCCGCCTACTACCCCATGAACATCTCGTGGGGCTGGCCCAACTCCGAGACCGGCGGCCAGAACGTGTTCATCTGCCGCGATGATGTCCTGTCGCCGTTCACGCTCCTGCGCATCGCCTTCCCCACAGCCGCCGGCACGCTCAACCAGCTCGTCGATGGCACCGTCCCCAGCATGTCCTTCGCCGCCGATGAGTACGTCCAGCGCGGCTCTATCTCTTCGCAGCGCCGCATCCTCAACGGCACCGCCACGCTCGTCCCCGCGCCCGGCCCCACCGCACTCCTCGCCGCCGCCGCCATCATCGCAACCCGCCGCCGCCGCGCCGCCTGAAGCCTTTCCGAGTGCCACTGACCTTTCTGAAGGTCAGTGCGTTCACGTCACGAGCGATATAAACCCATCCCCAAAACCATGACGCCGAGTTGCCTTCAACTCGGTGTTTTTCTTTTTTGTTGCCGAGTCGCTCGCTTTACTCCACCGGATCCCCTCGCCAGTTGCCTTGCCGCGCGATAGGCTGTTTCCATGGCGCAACCTCGCTACCGGCTTCAAGTGACTCGCCCCGGCATTCCTGCGCAGCCGCTGGACATCTCTGCCGACTCTCCGGCCGCCGCGCAACGTGCCGCGGAGTCCATGGGTTGGACAGTCCTGGGCGTCGCCGAACCCCACCCCAGCGCTCGGTCCCAGGATGCGACCCTCAACAGCCTCCGCGATGAACTCGATCTCGCGCACCAGAAGCTCGACCGAATTCTCAACTCCGCTGCCATCGCCCATCCAATCCGCAGCGTCATCCTCGGCCTGCTGCTCTGGACCGTGATCATCTTCGTGCTCGGTTTGCTTCTCGGCTCGTGCGACCGCTTCACCTGAGCCGCGTTAAGCGCCGCAGGCAAGCAGCACGACCGTAAGGGAGTGCGCCCGTTCATCCCTGGCACTCGGCGCACAACAACCCGTCCCACCGACCACGGCTCTGCGCGGTCGGTGCAGTCATCCCGTGCCACTGACCTTTCTTAAGGTCAGTGCCGAGCATCCCGCGTAGCAAGTAGCACGACCGTAAGGGAGTGCGCACAGTCATCTCTGAGCCCCCCTCGGCGCGATCCACCCCCCCTTCCCTCCCCGCCCCGAAGGGGCGCAGGGCGGTCGCCACGGGTGAAGCGATGCCGCCGCGGCAAT
>JBBSOF010000015.1:0-73624 GCA_038260025.1 Phycisphaerales bacterium | reverse complement strand
GGGTGGCCCGCCTCGATCAGGTCCTCGACGTTGAACGTGTGGTAAACTGCCGCTTGACGCTCGGGTATGCCCTTCATCCCCAACTGTTCGCACCACCCACAGCACTGGTTGCGCCCGCTGGATCAATTCTTCAACAGCCTGCTAAGGGTCAGTCCCTTGCCGATGGTTCGCGCTTCAACCAGTACATTCTGCTAGGAATCTTGCTCCTGTTATCTGGGGTTGAGGTTCGCGCAGGATGGGAAGCCCGCTCCATCCTTGTGGGATTCATCCTCTGGGAGTCGCGGCCGCGCCGTCAACGGTCTGCGGCGCTGGTGCCCTCTGACGATGACTGCTGAGGAGCGCTGAGCGATGCCATATTTTCGCGCCAACGTTGCTGACAAGCGGACGGGTAGAACATTCGGGCTGAGGGTTTGCGGGGCCGACCAGGCTGAGGCATTGAAACGGCTGTACGGCCTTGGGTTTGTGGTAGCCGCTATTCGTCCAAGTTCGGGGCCAAAGCCAGACCCATCGCTAAGAGCGGAGCTGAAATCCATTTGCGAGTACGCGGAGCCAGCGGAGTTGGTAGACCAGGCAGTAGGCGAAGTATTCGAGGCTTGGCTTGAAGGCTTAAACAGTGGGCCGAACGCCCTGGAACGGATGCTGTTGGCAACGGGGTTGGAATGGCACCGAGACTTTGACCGACACGCGCTCCTGGACAATCTAACGAAAATGCTTTTCAACCTTGACGACCCGCGCGCGGAAGTCTGCGCTTGGCAATGGATGGCAGAGGTACGGGACTTCCGTAACGGACTCAGGCGCGACGAGTCAAAGGCGATCTCGGACCAGAACTGTCTTGAAGTCTCAACGCCGTGCTTTCTATCGGACTACCTCAACAATCGGGGCGAAGCGGAGCGTGCGGAAGAGGTGTGGGAGATATTCAATAAAACGTTAAATAACCGCTGAGGAGCGCAACAAAGTCCGTGCTAAGTGGCTGACGAATGAAGCTTCACGGTTGTCAGGTGCGGCCGAAGAGCTTCTCCAGCTCTTTGATGGTCAGGCGGATGCTGGTCGGGCGGCCGTGGGGGCAGTTGCTCGACCGCTCGACATCGGTGCGGAGCTTGACGAGTTCACCCAGTTCAAGGTCGCTCAT
The DNA here is from genome assembly GCA_038260025.1 of Phycisphaerales bacterium. Lineage (GTDB taxonomy): Bacteria > Planctomycetota > Phycisphaerae > Phycisphaerales > UBA1924 > JAEYTB01. The sequence continues at coordinate 72,495 of JBBSOF010000015.1, read as the reverse complement.
GTGGTCGCCGGCTTTCACGGCGGCTTTGCAGGCCATCATGTCCAGCACCTCGCGGAGGGCGTGCTCGGTCGCGTCTTTTTCTGAGGCGCCCCGGGCAGGGCGGAAGGCACCGGCCTCGGCCTTTTCCAGCAACTCCTGCATGAAGTCGACAGGATCTACACCGCGATCGAAGAGGAAACTTGGAAAGGCGTTGACGCCGATGGTGGTTTTGCCGAGGGGCGTCAGCTCGATGCCGATTTTTTCCATCAGGAGCGTCAGGTCGGCGAGGCGATCAATCTGTGCGGGCGTGACCTGCACGGTGGAGGGGGCGAGCAACTGCTGGCTTTCCAGCCCGCCCGCCCACACCCGCGTCAGCAGATACTCAAACATCACGCGCTCGTGCAGCGCGTGCTGATCGATGATGACCACGCCGTGCTCATCCTGCGTCACCAGAAAGCTGTTGTGGACCTGGAGCACGCGATCCCTGGAGGTCGGCACGGGCAGACCTGCGTTGTGGGGTGAGGCCTCCGGCGTCGCGGCAGGGGCACTCGGCTGCGCTGGCGCTCCGGCAATCGCATCCTGAACGGCGGTGTACGAGAACCCCTGCGCCCCGCTGGTCTGTGGTCGCTTGAAGTAATCCACGATACGGTTGAGCGCAGTGCCGGAGGCATCTCCAACCTGCGCGGCGTCGTATGCCCCGGCCCCGGCGGGGGGCGCAAGCCCGGAGCCGGGTAGTTCGTTGGCCGGGCGGAAGTGGCTGGCGATTGATGGCGTGAGGTCCGCAGCGCGGAGGGCCTCGCGGAGGGCCCGCAGGATCACCGAGTGGATCAGCGAGCCATCACGGAAACGCACCTCGGCCTTGGCCGGGTGGACGTTGACATCGACTCCCGCTGGCGCGAGTTCGAGCATCAGCACTGCTGTTGGATAGCGAGAGGGCTCGATCAGCCCGCGGTACGCCTCGGCGATCGCGTGCTGGATGGTGCGGTCGCGGATGCAGCGGCCATTGACGAAGATGTACTGGTGCTTGTTGTTGCCGCGGGCGATGGATGGCAGGCCGATGAGTCCCCATAGCGCAACGCCGCGGGAATCGTCGAACTGGTCAGCGTGAGCCTCCAACAGTTGATCCTTCAGTTCACCGCCCAGCACACTCAGCGCCCGCTCTCGTGGAGATTGGTTGGGCGCAAGATCCAGCACCGTCCGCCCATCGCACGTTGCGACAAAGCCAACCGCGGGGTGGGCCATCGCCAACTGGCGGAACGCATCGAGGCACCGCTCCTGCTCGGTGCCCACCGTGCGCAGGAACTTCCGCCGCGCGGGCGTGTTGTAGAACAGGTTGCGGATCGTGATGCATGTGCCCACCGGGCCCGCGGCAGGCTTTGGCGCGGTGTGCCCGGTGCCTGGCGACTTATCCCAGTCCACCTCGATCACGGCAGCGGCCGGCTGATCAACTGTCCGCGACCGCAGCGAGAGACGCGACACCGAGGCGATGGAGGCGAGTGCCTCCCCGCGGAACCCCAGTGTCCCCACCTCCGCAAGATCCGCGGCAGAGGAAATCTTGCTCGTGGAGTGCGGCGCGAGGGCGAGCGACAGGTCTGCCTCAGAAATGCCGCAGCCATCGTCGGTGATGCGGATGAGCTCAATACCGCCCTGCTCGAGGTCGAGCGTGATGCGTGTGGCCTGGGCATCGAGCGAGTTTTCGACCAGTTCCTTCACCACCGAGGCGGGACGCTCCACAACCTCGCCTGCCGCGATCTGATTGGCGACAAGCGTTGGCAGCGTGCGGATGGGCAGTGGGGCGGTAGAGGGCACGGGGGGATGGTAGAGCCGTGGAACCTCGCGTTGGTGCGTCGGGGAGGGCGGTGGGAGGGAAGAAACACGGGGCGAGTACGATTGGCCCATGCCCACCCTCTTCACCCGCATCATCAATGGTGAAATCCCTTCCCACAAGGTCTTTGAGGACGCCCATGTCTATGCGTTCCTGGACATCGGCCCCCTCAGCCGCGGCCACCTGATGGTGGTGCCAAAGGAGGAGGCGGTGACGCTGGATGCTCTGAGCGATGAATCCGCGGCGGCCATCGGGAGGGCGTTGCCGCGGCTGTGCCGTGCGGTGAAGCGGGCCACGGGGGCGAAGGCGTACAACGTGCTCCAGAACAACGGCGTGCTGGCGCACCAGGCGGTGATGCATGTCCACTTCCATGTCATCCCGCGCTATGAGACGGGGGAGGGGCTGGTGCTTGAATGGGAGGCGGGCAAGCTGCAGGATGGGGCTGCCCTTGCGGCACAGATCGCCGGGCACGCGGTCTGAAATGAGCCATCAGCGGCAGGAGACAGCACCCGGGTGATGGCGGATCGTGGGCGGCACGCCGGGGGGCGACTGGCTGTCAAACTCCACAGCGACGATGTCGATGCGAACGCGGGCGGGGTCCCAGCGGTTGGCGCGTGAAAGGTGGCGGGCGATTGAGCGAAGCTTCTTACGCTTGTGCGCGGTCACGCTGGCCTCGGGCGCGATGAGGTTGGAAAGTTCGGGAGCGCCGGGACGCCGGAGACGCGTCTTGACCTCCACGATCACTACGGTGGTCCGGTCCGGGTCGCGGCAGAGAATGTCGGCCTCACCCATCGGCACGCGCAGGTTGCGACCGAGAACGGCGAAGCCCAGTGATTTGAGATGTTGAACCGCCGCACGCTCGCCGATGGCTCCCAACTGCGCCGTCGTTGCTGTCGCGGGTGCGATGCGGCGCGCCAGCAGGGCTGCCTTCCAACGCCGAAGCGGTGCCAACAGCGCCCGGAGCAAGGGTTTATTTCCCCCGCGGCAGGTAACGCTCCTCCGCGATCGCGAGCAGCCGGGCCGCCATTTCATCTACGGAACTCACGGTCGCCTTTGAGCGCAGGCGGGCGAGATAGCGGTCGCTCTCGATCCGCGTCCTGCCGCCCTTGAGCGCGTTCTCAATGGCAATCTGCGCATCGTACAGGCTGAGGGTTTCGGTCACGATCTTGTCGAGGTGGATCCACGATGTGAAATCGCCGATCACGAACGGCCCTGCCGTCTCGCCCGGCTGAATGGTTTGCGCCGCGGCGTTAAGCTCCGGATTGTTGTAAAACGTTGCCGATGCACGGTTCCCGCTGATGGTTTTCTCTTCCAGCCCGCCAGTCTTCGCGCTGTTCGCGTTAAAGGGCTTCTGAGCGAGGGACTCGAATGACTCATTGCCAGCCGCAAGCGCCTCCTGGAACTCAGCGATCGCGGCCTTGTTGCGGTTGGCAATCTGCACCAGCCGGAACTGCGCACGCGGCGGCTTGTTGAAGTCGTCGTAGTGCATCTCGTACGCCTGGCGGATATCGCGCCAGCTCACGTTCACGCGGCTGCGCACGTTCTTCATGAGCTGGAAGCTGACCAGTTCCCGCACTTCCTGCTCGCGCAGGTACTGCTCCATCGTCTGACCCTTGGTCAGTTCGAGGTTGCGGGAGGCGGCGGAATAGCTGCCGCGGTTCTCGCTCGCGAGCCGGTCCGCGACGTTCTGCATGAAGGTGAAGAAGCCGACGCGCTGCTCAGGCGTGAAGTTAGCGATGGCCTCGGCGCGGAGCAACTCATCCTTGATCATGCTGTCGAGTCCGGTCTTGAAGTCCTCGCGCGCCATGCGACGCCATTCGGCCTTCCAGTTGGGAGATTTCCGCGACATTTCCGCGGCATCGGCCTTGAGCTTGCTTGCTCGAGACTCAAGGAACTTCGATGCGTACACGGGCTTGCCGTTGATATCGCCGATCTTGGCATCCACCAGCACGGACTTGCCCACCGCGGCCGGGGCGGGTCCCACGGGCCGCTCCGGCTCGCCTGCTACGGCGTTGACGTTCAGGATGCCCTCGCTCGCGGCAAGGGGGCCCGTGGTCAGAGGCGTCGGGGTCGATGCCTCATCGACAGGGGGTGGGGTTGGGACAACCATCGGGGCTGAATCACGAGACGGCGTGGCACCGCCCGAGAAATCGATCGGGTGCAAGGTCGTGGTCGTTGAGCTATGCAGCAGGGATGAGTTGGAGTGGCTACACCCCACTGTCACCCATGTCACCATGGCCGTGGCGCCCGCAAAGGCCACCCATGCTCGTCGTGCTCGGAGTTGGGACAAGCGACGCCTCCAGTGAAAGACCGTGCCCAGCAGCCGTGCCGGGCAGCGCAAGCGTACACGGTTTATTCCGGGTGCGGTTGACGGGGGCGCCCTGCGACCACGGAAGCCAGCGGCTTCCCACCTATAATGGCGGCAAAGGAGCATCCGCATGGCCGGCGAGGAACCCAAGCTGATTATCGATACCGACTGGAAGTCCCAGGCGCAGGCGGAAAAAGAGCGTCTGGCCCAGCAGACCGCGGCGGCAAAGCCTGGCGCAGGCGCGATGCCGGGTGAGGCGGGCGAGGGTGAACTGCCGCAGGAAATCGGCCTGCAGGACGTCGTGGGCCTGTTGGCGTCGCAGGCGATGTCCTACCTTGGGTATTACCCGGACCCGCAGACGGGTCAGGCGATGGTGTCGATCGAGTACGCCAAGCTGCATATCGACATGCTCGCGGTACTGGAAACCAAGACCAAGGGCAATCTCACCCCGCAGGAGCAGGAGTTCCTCTCCAAGATGCTCGGCCGACTCCGCATGGACTTTGTCGAGGTGTCAAAGGCGGTGGCTAAGGCGGTCGCCGAAGGAAGACTCAAGCCGGGCAGCCCGGTCGGGGTCGGGGGCGGTCCGGCGTTGGGCGTCATGCCCGCCGGTGGCCCGGAAACCATGATGCCGAAGGGCTGAGGACAAGCAACTCAGGTTGCCGAGACGGCACGCCCCTTACCCGCGGCAGCCGCGTGCGATTCATCATCACCTTTCGTTTGCAGCCTCAACGTTTGTTTGCTGCGTGCCGATGTTTGGGCTGATGAGCCCGCACACCGCCACCGACTTCAGTTCAGGCTCCGACAACCCTCGCGCGAGCGAGGCTTCGTCGAGTCTGACCGCTGCCCTGCACCCCAGTGTCGGGTCTCCCTGGCCCAGCGGGTGGGCCGGGCGTGGCATGATGGCGGTCGTCGGGCGGTCGCTGAGGGCGTTTTCCGAGGTCGCGACGTTCGCGCAGACAACAGGACTGGTCAATAACTGGCGCGCGCAAGAGCCTGAGCCGGCTAACTGGCCTTCACGACCTCTGCGGATTGGGCTGCTGAGCCCCGGCACCTGGGCAACCTCGCTGGTGGCGGCCCGCGGCGTCTGGCAGACGGAATGGTTTGTGGTGCCCTCGGAGGCCGCGCGGGCTTCTGCCTGCACGGCGTTCACGCTGGATGCGGTGGTGCGGCCGATGGGCACTGAAGGCGTCGAAGTTGATGTGAGTGAGAACCCGGGCCAAGACGCGGCCTGGTTTGATTGGGGCCAGGCACGCCCACTGAGTTATCCGGGGGTGTTCCCGGCGCGGTTTGACCCCGCCCGCCTGACGCTGACGACGGGCCAGCGCGATGATGCGCAGGTGCTGCGGTCACTGATCGAGACGGCCGCCCTGCTCTCGCGCCACCCTTCACGATTGACGCCGCACGACCGCGTGTACGGCCGGCGGCCATTCCAAACGGCGGGCGATTCATTCAACGTGGGCCGCTGCGGCGAGTTCGCGGCAGAAGTTGATGGCCCGGCGCGCTCGATGGAGGCTCTGGCCTCGCTGCTGCCCTTCAGTGACTTTGACAGCACGGCCCATGCCGCGGCGCGTGTGCTCAGCGCGTACCTCGCCACCAGCCCGCGATGGCCGAATGAGCGGGCGAGGTTGATGGCGATGGACGCATGTGGGAGTGTGTGCGCCGATGAACCAGACACGATGCTGCGGCTTGCCGCGGTGCGTTTGGGGATGGGCCAGGACGATGCGGGCCTAGACGCCCTGGAGCGGGCGGACCGGATGCTGCGGGACAATCAGATCGTCTCTTCCACCACGCAGGCCGCGTTTATTTCTGCCGAGTTGGAGCACGGCCATCCCGGCCCGCTGACGATCGGCCGGCTTGCCGCGGGCATCTGCATGCTGGTTTCGACCATGCCGGCGAGCCAGGTGCCGTATTTCCGCGATGACCTGCTCGATGACATGCGGTTCTGCTCGCTGCTGATCGGGCGTGACCAGGATCGCCGTCTGCTGATGCAGGTCTTCAGGATGCTTGAGCGGGTCCGGCGCGCGGAGTGCTTCGGTCTGCCGGTTTCGGTTGGGATCCCGGCGACTGCCGCGGCGCCCCTGCCCGAGATTGCGGAAGCGGCGCCGGTGTTGCCAGCCAGCGCCGTGACACGCACACGCGCTGCGAAGCCAAAGACCGTGCAGCCCAAGGCGAAGACGCCAAAGGGCAAGGCCGGCGCGAAACCTGTTGCCAAGGCCGCGGCTTCGACGCCCCAGAAGGGCGGGAAAAAGGCGGCGTGAGGCCCGCGGCCATGCGTGGCCGTGATTGATCAACCCTTGATGTCGATCTTGCGGGGTGGGGGGGCGTTAATGCCACGATCTTCCCGCGGCGGCTGCTTGGGCCGCTGCTTCTGCTCGCCGTCCTTGCCCGGATGATCGACGCTCTCCAGTTCGACCGTATCCGCCGAACTGATGACGCCCTGCTTGCCCCGCACCGCCCGGGCGCTCTGGCCTGTTCGCGGCTTGGTGACGGGCGTCTTTCCCGAAATCGGATTGAAGTTGATGCCGGGTATGGGCATAGTGGAGGTATCGACCCCGATCATTCCCCTGCTTGAGGATTTTGATGGCTACCGCTCCGGCCCCTCCGCGGCGGCAAACGCAGGCCCTATTCCCGGACGTCAATCAGCTCGGCTTCGAGGCGGACCCTGCCCTGCCACTCGGAAACTTTGGGCGTGAGAAGCACATCGACGATGCGGCCAACCGGAAAGTGCTCGATGCGCTGCGCCCAGTTCCAGCCGACCGTACGGAGAAACTGATGCGGTGCGTTCGGTGTGGTCGTCTCCAACTGCACCAGCATGTGCTTGTTCTCTTTGCCCATCGTGGTGGGGCGGGCGGCAACCCGTGCGGCGGTCACCCGGAGGCGGAGCGATGGGTTGCCCTGGCCGAAGGGGGCCATGCTGAGCAGCCGCTGGGTGACGGGGAGCGTGATTTCGTGCAGTGATGCCTCGGTGTCATAGCCGACCGTACTCATCAGGCTTTCGGGCGCGATGTGGTCGTTGGCATGCTGCATGAAAGACTCGACGAATGCATTGAGGCCTGCCGCGTTGAGCTTGAGCCCCGCGGCCATGTCATGCCCACCGTACGTCGTCAGATGCCCGGCGCAGTGGTGAAGCCCCGCGTGCAGGCTGTATCCGTCGATCGATCGACCCGATCCGTGACACACGCCATCGCGGCTGCACATGAGGATCACAGGCCGGCCAAACCGCTCAACGAGGCGCGAGCACACGATCCCCACGACGCCCGCGTGCCAGTCGGCGTGGGCCAGCACAATGGCGCGGCGGTCGCCGGAGGTCATCCCGGCCGCCTCAGCAAGGTCGCACGCCTGATCGAAAATGCGCCGCTCTATCCGGCGGCGATCCTCGTTTAGGAGGGTCAACTGCTCCGCTATCTCGGCGGCACGCGCGCCGGTTGCGGTGGTGAGCAGCTCGACGGCTTCGCGGGCATGGCCCATCCGCCCGCACGCGTTCAGACGCGGGGCAAGACTAAAGCCCACACCCTCTTCGCTGACATTCCCGCCCGAGAGCCCCGATGCCTCCACCAGCGCGCGAAGCCCTTCAAACCGCGAGCTCCTGATGCGCCGCAGCCCGTGGAACGCGATGACGCGGTTTTCGCCCACCAGAGGCACGACATCGGCGATGACCCCGAGCGAGGCGAGCGCCAGCATTTCAATCAGCAGCGCGCGCAGCGGCTCGCTCACACGCTCGCTCCTGCACGCCAGCGTACACAGCCGCCACGCCAGCTTGTACGCCACGCCAGCGCCGCACAGGTCTCCGAAGGGGTAAGCGGAACCCGGCAAGCGCGGGTGTACCAGCGCGTGCGCGGCGGGGTACACGCCATCGCCGGGCAAGTTGTGATGGTCGGTGATGACCAGGTCGATGCCTGCCGCGCGGGCAGCTTCGGCCGGCTCCACCGCGGTGATGCCGCAATCGACGGAGACCACCACCTTTGCTCCTGCCGCGGCAAGCTCGCGGATTGCATCCGCACTCAGCCCATACCCCTCTTCTAGCCGGTGGGGCACATAGCTGGTCACCGGCGCATCGGGGGCGATGGCTTTGATCGTGTGGTACAGGATCGCCGTGGCCGTAACGCCGTCGACGTCGTAATCCCCATAGATCACGATTGGCTCGCCGCCACGGGCTGCGTCGAGGATGCGTGCCGCGGCAGCCTCCAGCCCCGGCATCAGCGAAGGGTCATGGAGGTGCTTGAGGGTTGGAGCAAAGAACGTCTCGGCCGCTGCGGCGTCGGCCAGGCCCCGCCCCAGCAGCACGCGGCTGAGCAGCGGCAGGTGAGACCCAGCCGTAGAGCGGCATTTCCAGCGTTTGAGCAGCCCGCGGATGGGGGTGGCAGTGTCCACACCGGACGCACCGGCGGTTGGCGGACTAGCCTCCCTGCAATCAACCGCCATGACCGCTCACTCCATTGAGGGCACCAAACGTGGTCAGACTGACGAAAATCTACACCAAGACCGGAGATGACGGTACGACGGGTCTGGTCAGCGGGGCGCGGGTGCGCAAAGACGATCTGCGCGTCGAGGCCTATGGAACCGTGGACGAGACCAATGCGGCCGTCGGGCTCTGCGTTCTGGCATGCCCGGATGGGGACAAGCTGGCGGATGTGCTCCGCGCCGTCCAGCACGACCTCTTTGATCTGGGCGCCGACCTTGCCACGCCACTCAACCCGGGGGAACAGCCCGGCACCAAGCTGCGGATCGTCGAAGGCCAGACGCTCCGCCTGGAGCGGACCATTGATGAGTACAACGAGGCCCTGGCCCCACTGACCAGCTTCGTGCTGCCGGGGGGCACAGCGCTGAGCGCGAACCTGCACCTGGCGCGGACCATCTCCCGGCGCGCGGAGCGTATTGCGGTGGCTCTGGAAGCGCGGGATGGCGCGGGCGTCAACCACGAGGCGATCAAGTACCTCAACCGCCTGAGCGACCTGCTCTTTGTGCTTGGCCGCGTCGCAAACGACGGCGGGAAGCGTGATGTGCTGTGGGTGCCGGGGGCGAACAGGCAGAAGTAACCGTGAGGAACACCGCGAACAACTTATTGGAGCGACCGATGGCGAAGGGCCAGTACCTCTCCGGATACCAGCAGAAGATCGTCAACAACTACTACAACCACCGCGACACGATCTTTGTGACAAAGCTTGCGACGGTGGTGTCCGACCTGTACATCACCAAGAGCGACAAGGAAGTGGGGCGGCTGTGGTCCAAGGCGAAGGAGTTCCTTGCCAAGACCAGCGCCAACCCCACGCGTGTCGCGAAGCTGGTGGGCGAAAAGAACCTTGAAGAGCTCGCCCGCGTGGTGAACGAGCTCTCTAACGCCAAGCCCGGCGAGGCGACCGCCAAGGCGACTGACGCTGCTGCCGCGACACCGGCCGGCAGCGCGCCCGCGGCAGCGGCGACCGAAGCGGCACCCGCGCCGGACCCTGCCGCCGCCATCGCCCCAGAAACCCTGAAGGCCGCGATGACGGCGTTCCGCAAGCGGCTCAAGCTCACCGTGCTCAGCGATGAATCGCGACTCTCCCCCCGCGTGATGACCGGAGGCAAGAAGTCCGAGATCGTCGGCATCATCCCGCCCGACCAGTGGGGGCGGGAGGTGTGGGATGAGTTGGCGCGTCAAGGCAAGCTCAAGTACACGGGGCGCGGGTTTTATGAGCTGACGCCCGGGGCCTGACGACGCGAGCCCGTACCCTACGCCGTGCCGCTTATCACCGACCAGGGCATCTGCATCCGCCAATGGGACTGGTCCGAGACCAGCCAGACCGTCTCCATCTTCGCGCGCGAGACCGGCGTGATCCGGGCCATCGCCAAGGGCTCAAAGCGGGAGAACTCCCGCTTCTCCGGCGGCATCGAGGTCATGACCCGCGCCGAGGTGATTGCCAACATCAAGTCCACGGAGGGGCTCACGCTCCTCACCGCGTGGGACCTTCAGGAGACCTTCCCCGCGGCACGCGCTTCGCTGTCTGCGTTCTACGCGGGCATGTCGATGCTTGAACTGATCCATCACGGGCTGCACGAGCACGACCCGCACCCCCCGCTCTTTGAGGCGCTGCTTGCAGCGCTGCGCACGCTCGGCGTGCCGGACGCGGCAGCGTCCGGTGTTCTCACGCTGCTCTGGACAGTCCTGACCGAGACAGGCCACCAGCCCGAGATTCAGCGCGATGTCGTAACCACCGCGGCCCTTGCTCCCGCGCGCGCCTACACCTTCAACTCCCGCCTGGGGGGGCTGACCAAGGATCAGAGCACGGCAGTGGCTGGCACCTTCCGCGTGCGGACCGAAACTGTGGAGGTGCTGCGGGCCGTTGCCGCGGGGTCGCTTGTGCAGGCTGTCGAACCGGCGGCCATCCATCGCGCCACGCGCCTGCTGACGCTGTATTTCCAGGAGGTTTTCTCCTGCGAGCTTGCCGCGATGCAGCAATGGCTGGGGGAGCCCACGCCAACCGGAGCCGCGAACGAGCCGCGCCGCAGCGTCCCATAGCAACGCCGGCCAGGCCCCGGGCGTCCGCCTTTTTATTTCTGCTTGCGGAATCGGCCGTTCCGGCGGATACTGCTGTGTCAATTCCCGCCCTTTCTGCGAGCGACCTCCATGCCAAACCGCATCACGCGTGCATTCACACTCATCGAACTGCTAGTGGTCATCGCCATCATCTCGTTGCTCATCAGCCTGCTCCTGCCGGCGCTTGGCAAAGCGCGCGAAGCCGGTAAAGCCGCAGTCTGCCTCAATAACATGCATCAGCTTGCCACCGCCATGAGCGGGTACCTCAACGACAACAAGACGTTCTACCCCGGCGATCACCGCCAGGTCGGTCCGACCTCATGGATCACCTGGGCCCCCCGACTCCGCCGCTACCTGGGGGACTCGACAGGCGTCTTCTACTGCCCCTCCGCGTTCAAGGACTACAAGTGGACCCCGGTCTACACGTTCGCCTTCCAGGGAGACCCGACGCTCTACGGCTACGACCCGCGCGAGCAGCCGCTGCAAGGCTCCGAGTTCTTCAGTTACGGCTACAACGGGTGGGGGACTGTTGAATATGGCCTGCCGCACCTGGGCCTGGGCGGCCACGTCGCTCCGCTGGAGCCCGGTGCCATCAACACCGAGCGGCCCCACAACGAGCCCAAGGAAAGCCAGCTCGTCGCACCGTCTGACATGATCGCCATCGCCGATTCGCTCGCGGACGGCGTGTGGGACACATGGATCACGCCGCAGACGGGGTACAACACATCGTTCCCCGGCAAGCGGCACAGCGGCGGGGCAGAGGTGCTCTTCTGCGATGGTCACGCAGCGTGGAACCGCCAGTCGGACCTCACCAGCACCCGCGTCGAAGACCGTTCCCGCTGGAACAGTGATCACAAGCCGCACTGAACTTTTGCTTCAACCGGCGGCGAAGCCGCGCCGAGTCTCTACCTACCCGGACGCTCATGAAGATCAAGAAAATCGCCCTTGTCACGCTCGCCGTTGCCGCGCTCGCCCAAGCCGGTTTCCTCACATGGTCATACGTCAATCAGCCCTCGCTCGATGGTGAAGACATTCCCGCGGACTTTGTCTGCGCCGCCCCCGGTTGCGGCGTCGAGTTCAGCAAGACGCGAGAAGAGCTCGTCGCTTTGAGGCAGTCTTCGCCAGAGGGCGTCCCTTGCCCAGCCTGCGGCAAGGCCCTCACCAAGCGGGCGGTCCACTGCCCGTCGTGCCAGAAGCTGGTGCCTCTGGTCGGGCACGGGCGCGTGCCTGAAAAGTGTGCGCAGTGCGGCAAGCCCATCTCGGTGGATGACAAGGGCATCCCCTTCTGCCCCGGGGGGTGATGCAGCCTGCACGCGGCCCCGTTTACTGTTCAAGCATCCCCAGTTGCCACATCACGAAGATTCGCTCGTCGGCAGTGTCGCGGATCCGCAGGTTCAGTGGCTTGCCCTGGCCGTGGCCTGCATCGCGATCGACCCACAGCAGCACGGGGTGCTTGGTCTGGTCGCTCGCGTCCGCGGCACGGACCGCCGCCGTCATCTTCCGCGCGTGCAGCGGGTGTACGCGGCTGTCGTTCTCGCCTGCCGTAAACATCACGGCGGGGTACTTCGTGCCCGGCTTGACGTGCTGGTAGGGCGAGTAGGCCTGGATGTACTTGAACTGGTCCGCTTTCTTCGCCGTGCCGTACTCGGGGACCCAGTATTTCGCCATCAGGAAGTCATCGAAGCGCAGCATGTCCAGCAGCGGCACATGGCACAACACAACGGCGCACAGGTCCGGGTGCTGCGTCAGGAAGGCGCCGGTCAGCAGGCCGCCGTTGCTGCCCCCGCGGACTGCGAGCTTGGACGCCCTCGTGTACTTGGCATCTATCAGGTGCTGAGCGGCCCCTGCGAAGTCATCAAAGGTGTTCTGCTTGTTCGCGAGCATGCCCCCCTGGTGCCAGTCTTCTCCATACTCGCCGCCACCGCGGAGGTTGGCCAGGGCGTACACGCCGCCCGCATCAAACCACTGGAACAGCGTGGCCGAGAACGACGGGGTCATATTGACGGTGAAGCCGCCGTACCCGTAAAGGATGGTCGGGTTGTTGCCGTCGAGCGTCAGCCCCTTCTTGTGGATGATGAACATCGAGACCTTGGTCCCGTCCTTGCTCTTGAACCACTCCTGCTTCACTTCCACGGTCGTTGGGTCAACAGGCACCGCCGGCTGCTCCCACAGAACGGGATCAGCGTCGGGCTTCGCGAGGTCAACACGGAAGATCGTGGAGGGGTAGTTGAAGCTGGTGAACGAGAGGAACGCTTCGGTGCGGTCCGTCTCTGTCGAAAGACCCGCGGAGCCGATGCCCGGCAGGCGCAGCATTCCCTTGCTCTTGCCGCTGAAGTCGAACAGGGCGATCTGGCTGGAGGCGTTCTTCAGGTAGTTCACCGCAAGGATGCCATCCGCGACCGTCAGCCCGGCGATTGCCGCGTCCTTTTTCTGGGCGACGAGTTGCTTCCAGTTCTCCTGCTCCGGATGGTTGAGATCAACGGCCACCACCCGCCCATTGGGCGCATCGAGCGTGGTGAGCATGTACATCGTGTCACCGACGATGGTGCCGTGGCTCTGCGCCTCCTTGTCCTTCGTGATCACACGCTTCTCGACCTTGCCGGTCTTGAGGAACTCATCCATCGGCGCGACCCACAGGTCGTTGTTGCGGGTGCCGGTGGCGTACGCCAGCACCAGCCACTTGCCATCGGTCGAGAGGCCGCCATCGGGGCCGTAGGTCGTGGCTAGCTTCTCGTTCTCTTCGACTGTGTACTGGCGCATGAGCAGGTCGTCAGCGCCCTTGCTCTCTCCGTTGCGGATCCGCCGGAACATGACCTGCCCGGAGTACGGGTTCTTCACGTCCGACAGGTTGCGGTAAACGATTCCCGAGTTGTCGGGCAGCCAGTCGCAGCCCGAAACCTTGCCGCTGATCTGCATGGGCCACGTCTTGCCGGTTGCCACATCCATGACATGCAGCACGGAGTTCTCATCGCCGGAGCGGTAGGTGCCATAGGCCAGCAGTTTGGCGTCCTCGCTGGGGACGTACCAAGAAACCGTGGTCAGGCCGGATGCGTCGAGCTTCGCGGGGTCGAGCAGGGCGCGGGGCTTGGCGTTAAACCCATCACGCACGAAGACGGTCGCCTGGTTCTGGTCGCCTTCTCGCTTGCTGTAGAAGTAGCGAGACCCCTTCATCGTCGGTGCAGAAACAGACCCCACCTCCATCAGCGGCCGCAGCGTGTCTTCCAGCTGCTTGCGCCCGGGCAGGTTGTCCAGCACGCTCCGCGTGTAGGCGTTCTGCTCATCGGTCCAGGCCGCCACTTCGGGCGTCACCTTGCCCATGTGCTCGGCATCGGAGTTGTCACCCTCGAGCCAGCGGTAGTTGTCGATTACCGGCGTGCCGTGCCATACATCCTTCACGCCATCGGTCCGCGTCTGGGGCGGTGGGGGGACGGTCGGCATCGCCGCCATCCGCGACCCCCGCGCCGGCGCATCACTGCTCGCGCGGTCGTGGCTGTGGCAGCTTGCACCAGCCAGCCCCGCGCCCGCCACCATCACCGCAACCAGACCAACCGAACGACGCAGATGAGACATAGATCGCTCCCAGATAGTCTGAACTTCAAGGCAGTGTCAAAGCAGTGTCAAAGCAAATGACAAGGCAGGTACATCAAAACATTCTACAGAAACCCTACACGCTCTTTCCCCTCACCGTCAGCGGCACGCCGCCGTACAACTCCGCCGTCACGACGGGCGCCCCGGCCCTGAAACTCCTTGCCGCGGGGTCGATACCCCGCTCCGCCATCACCTTGCGCAGCGCGCCAGGGGGCGCAAACTCGACATCCTCCTCGAATACTTCGCGCTGCTCGATTGTTCCCCCGAACCGCTCCAGCAGCACGCGGCAGACTGCCGCCACCAGATCTTCGGGCGCTGAAGCCCCAGCCGTGATGAGCACCGTCTCCTCGCCCGTCGGGAACCACGAAAAATCAACCTCCGACACATCATCAACCCGCCGGGCCGTGGTGCCCACGTTCGCGGCAATCTCCGTCAGCCGCACAGAGTTAGACGAGTTCCGCGAGCCGATGACCAGCACCATGTCGCACTCGGGGGCAATCTGTCGCACGGCGTGCTGGCGGTTGGTCGTGGCATAGCAAATGTCGCTGCTCGGCGGAGCCTTGATCCGGGGGAAAGCCTGCTTGAGGGCATCGATCACGATTGCCGCGTCATCGGTGGAAAGGGTGGTCTGGGTCAGATACACCAGCTTGTCGGCATCATGGATGCGCAAACCGGGAATATCCGCCGCGGACTCGACGACCTGCGTGGCGTCCGGGGCTTCCCCAAATGTGCCCGCAACTTCCTGGTGGTCCCGGTGGCCGATCAGCAGAATCTGGTACCCGGCACGGGCGTACCGAACTGCCTCAGCGTGGACCTTGGTCACCAGGGGGCAGGTGGCATCGATGCTGAACAGGCGGCGGGCGCGGGCCTCGGCCCGGATGGCTGGTGATACCCCGTGCGCGGAAAAGACCACGATGTTGCCCTCGGGCACATCCGCCAGCCTGTCCACAAACCGCACGCCGCGGTCCACAAAACGGCCCACCACATGTTTATTGTGGACGATCTCGTGAAAGACGTACACCGGCTCACCCGGAAAGAGGTCCAACACCTGATCAACGACGTCGATGGCCATGCGGACGCCGGCACAGAAACCGCGTGGATTGGGAAGAATCAGTCGCATGAACGGTCAGAATGGCCTTTCGACGGGTGCGCCAGCGGGCCCGCGCCAGAGCCCCCAATGTCACAATGGGCAACCAAGCGGGGCCACCATCCGGTGGCGTTCCTCATCCTACGCGCGGGCTGACGCGGCAAGTTCGTAACCCCGCGCAGGCTGGGAAGCGGCCAGGATTGCGCCCCTCGGAAGCCCACCCCGGCAATCTGCACCAATTTGTGTTCGGATTTGGTGAAGTCCTGTCGGTTGGTTGAGGGTGGGCCCCACCCCCGATAAAGTGTTCGCTCACCGGAGGTCCCTTCCGGACCCCCTTGCCGCGTGGTGGCGGCAGTGTTGATCTTCGGAGCGTTCATGACCGGCGTCAAACCGTGGCAGATTGTGGTCATCGGTCTCGGGCTGCTTGCCGGAAGTGCGTCTGTGTTTTATTCTTGCCGCTCGTTCCGCGATCCTGTGCAACAGGCGACCGAAGCTCAGATGGTCGACATTCACACCGGTGACCTTTTCGTCGCGACCTTTCCTGACGGGCACCCCGTTTCGTTTCCTGCAAAGAACCCGACGACCAGTGAACTGACCCTGTACCCCGTCTACCAGCGAGACAACAAGTGGCTTGTCAGCACGCGGTATCTGTCAGAGATCCGCAAGGATAAATCCGTGAAGGCGGGTCTCCTCGTTGATGGCAAGTCTGGCGAAATCAAAGTGGCCAGCGAAAAGCCCAAGCGGGCCGACGTCTTTGGCAGGTAATCACGAAAGAACGCGCTTATGGCAAGCTCCAGAACCCATCTTCCGCGTGGTTTTACCCTGATCGAACTGCTGGTCGTCATCGCGATCATCGCGCTGCTGATCGGAATATTGCTGCCCGCGCTGGGCAAGGCCCGCGAGGCGGGCCGGGCGATCGTGTGCGGGTCGATGGTCCGGCAGTTGGGTCTGGGGCAGTCCACGTACATGAACGATTGGAAGGACTTCTTTGCCGCCCGGTACACATCAGGCGCGGAGTGCGATGCCACCGGCGGGGCCGCGGTGATTGGCAATACGAACTCCACGACGCCCACCATGAGCTTTGATTGGATCAGCCCTTCGCTTGGGGAAGCCGGCAGCCTTTCTCCCAATCGTGGCGAGCGGATGATCCAGATTTTCAATACCTGGAAGTGCCCCTCCGCGACACAGCTCTGCAAGACCACCTACGGCAGCGCGCCCGACCTCGCCGACTTCACGTCTGCGTTCGTTCGATACGGCGCTCGCCAGTCAAGCTATCTCCAGTCTCATGGCTTTACCACGTTCGGTACCGGTGCCGGACTTACTGTCCGCCGTTACATCACGCGTTCCGGCACGACCTATGACCGTCCCGGGGGCCAATCCTCGGGCAGCCACGAGCAGTTCACGAACCCCGCAAAGGTGAGCGCCGACTACGTGCCCAACCTTGCGAAGATCGGTATCCAGCCTGCCTCCAAAGTTCTTGCGATGGACGGTACCCGGTACTGGGACGCGGACACCGATACGCTCGATTTTGACGTTGGGCCGACGAGCATCTTTGGCTCCTTTGCTGACATTCCTTCGTACCATCCTTCGCGCGCTTACGGCCGGACACTCTCGGATGACAACAACCGACGTCTGAGCTTCCGCCATGTTGGTGCCATCAACGCTTGCTTCTTTGACGGCCACGTCCAGCGTCTCTCCCAGGACACCACGTATCGCCGCGTCGATTATTTCTTTCCGAGCGGCAGCATCTTCACTGGTATCGACGCTCCTCCGGAATCCCGGTACTCGAGCAGCAACCCCACCGGATTCGAGGTCGGCAAGCCACTGCCCTGATTCCCGGTGGGAGATAGACGGATATTCTCTCCGCACCAATCGGAGAGACTTATGCCCACGCCCGTTCTCGACGCCCTGACCAAAAACGAGCCCGCCTCCATCAGCCGTCTTATCGACTGGCTGAAGATCCCCAGCATCAGCACTGACCCCGCCTACAAGGCCGATGTGCGTCGGGCTGCGGACTGGGCTGCCGCGCAGTTGAAGGATTTGGGCTTCAAGGTTGAGGTGCTCGATACTGGCAAGCCCGCCGGGGCAGGGCACCCGATCGTCCTCGCCACCATCCCGCCTGCCCCCACATACAAAGGCCCGCACGTGCTGTTCTATGGGCATTACGACGTGCAGCCCGTGGACCCGATTGAACTCTGGGAAAGCCCGCCGTTTGAGCCGGTCCTCAAGGGTGAGAAGGGCTCCGAACGCATCACCGCCCGCGGCGCGGTTGATGACAAGGGGCAGGTGATGATGTTCATCGAGGCCTGCCGCGCATGGAAGGAAATGAGCGGGCACGCCACGAACGGCGCCGCCTTCACCGTGCTGCTGGAGGGGGAAGAGGAGTCGGGCTCTGCAAACCTTGAGCCCTTTGTCTCGCAGCACAAGGCCGCGCTGTCGAAGTGCGATGTGGTGCTGATCTCCGACACCGGCATGATCAGCAAGGAGCGGCCGGCGATCACCTACGGCGTCCGCGGCCTGGCATACACCGAGATCACGCTGCACGGCGCGAACCAGGACCTGCATTCCGGGTTGTGGGGCGGGCGATCGCCCAACCCCAACAGTGAACTGTGCAAGGTGCTGGCACAGTTGTGGGATGACAAGCGGCGTGTGACCATCCCCGGCTTTTACGATGATGTCCGCCCCCTTACGCAGGGCGAGCGCGATGCGTGGAACAAGCTGGGCGTTACCGCGGCAGAACTACTCAAAAAAATCGGCTTCCCCCCCGAGGCCGATGTCGGTGAAGAGGGCTTCAACTTCATCGAGCGCGAATGGGCCCGGCCCACCGCCGAGATCAACGGCATCTGGGGCGGCTATACGGGCAAGGGCGCGAAGACCGTTATCCCCGCCTTCGCCAGCGCCAAGGTCAGCTTCCGTCTCGTCGCCGATCAGGACCCCGCGAAGATCACGACCCTGTTCTTTGACTGGCTCCGCCAGCGCACGCCGCCGGGCTGCCGCTGGGAACTGACGGACCACCATGGCGGGTTCGGTGTAACCGTGCCGACCGATTCCCCCATCCTCAAAGCCGCGGCAAGCGCCATCGAGAAGGCCACCGGCAAGCGCCCCGAACTCATCAAGAGCGGGGGGTCCATCCCCGTGGCGGGCATGCTCAAAAGCATGCTCGGCCTCGACACTATTTTCATGGGCTTCGGCCTCGATGACGATCGTGTCCATTCACCCAATGAAAAGTTTGAGCTGGCGTGCTTTCGCATGGGGGCCCGCTCCCACGCCATGTTCATCGGGGAGCTGACGGGCGCGTGACCGCCACAGCCCATACGGATCAGGCGGCCTTTTTCAGTCGCGACCCCGCACCAGCCTCGGAGGGCCGGCGCAGGTTCCGCTGCTGACGGGTGCGATCCTCACGCTCCCGCTTCAGCCGCTCCACCTCTGACTTGACGCCTTGAATCTCCGCGGCGTGCGCCAGGCTGTTGGCCACAAACTGGAGCATCGCCAGCACCGCCGCAAAGGTTGCCGCGGCCCACAGAAACCACAGGTGTCCACCCGCGTTGCCCATCAAAGGGAAGTTCGTCCTCTGAAACCGCCGCCTTGAGTCCCTGTAGAATGCACCAGTGAAGCAGTTGTCTGATAAATCGCCAGAACACACGGGGGTATCGAGCGTGGGGGGGAAGTCGAGCGTGAGGGCTGTACGAACTGCACCGCGCAGGCCGCGCAACTGGGCCATCCTTTCCGTCGTTGCATTGCTCTGCGGCCTGGTGGCCCTCTTTGCCCCCGCCGCGAGCGCCCAGGACACAACCACCGCCCCACCCGCGGGCACGCCCCTTTCGAGCGGTGAGGTCAAAATTGACCTCGACACTTTCGGTGTGGGGAACGTTGCCCGCGCCGGGGACTGGTGCGGCATCCGCCTGCGGGTCATGGATACCGGCTCCAAGAACCGCAACCTCATCGTGCGGGTTGCGGGGCTGGACTACGACGGCGATACCCCCCTCTACCAGCGCGAGATCGCCTCCAACCCCGGCCTGTGGCAGGGCGTCTGGATCTATGTGCGACTCCCTTTCAGCTATTCCAGCCAGGCCGCGCCACTCACCGCGGCCGTCTATGAGGCGACGGAGGCGGGCGACGTAGCGGCGGACGAGGCCGCTTTCCGTGCCGGGCGTTTGCTCGGCTTTACAGAACTTCGGCTCCCCGGCGGCCTTGGCGGTGTCATCCGTGAGCAGACCCAGGCGATGATCGCACTCGTCGGTCAGCACAAGCTGGGGCTCGGTGTGTATTCATCCACATCCGCGGGCGTGGCGATGGGAGGCGGCAACATCCGCGGCTTCAACCCTTACGGCCACGAGATCACCGACATCGTCGCGGGCCTCACCCCAGCCTCGCTGCCGGATCGCTGGATGGGCCTGCTCTCCTTTGATGCCGTCGTGTGGGCGCAGGGGGACCCTGCCGAACTGCGCAACAAGGGCGGGGCCCGCGCCCTGCGCGAGTATGTCCAGCACGGGGGACATCTGATCGTGGTGCTGCCCAGCATCGGCCAGACGTGGACCAACCCCGCCTCAAACGACCTGCACGACATCATGCCGCTGGTGACCGTCGGCCGGCGCGAGGTGACCGACTTTCAGCGATACCGCCCGCTGCTGGCCCGCGAGCCGCTCCCCGGCACCAAAGACCTGACCGCCTTCCCCTCGGTGGCCATCGTTCATACGTTCCGGCCTCTGCCGGATGCCGGCGCGAACGAGGCGGTCCGCATCCTCAACAACCCCGATGGCGAGTGCATCGCCGTGCGCCGCCACGTTGGCGCGGGGTCGGTCACGCTCATCGGGCTTGACCTTAACCAGACTGCGCTGAGCCAGGGCCAGCTCGTCGAGGCGGACGTTTTCTGGCACCGAATCTTGGGCAGGCGCGGCAGCTACATCGACCGCTCGAATCAGCCCAACATGGGCATCGTGCCGCGCAAGCCGTGGTTTGTCGATCAGGATATTGCCCGCGACATCGCCCGCCAGGGGCGTGCCGCGGCAGGCGTGCTGGTGGGCTTCATTGTGTTTGTCGTCTACTGGCTCATCGCGGCCCCGGTTGGGTTTCTTGTGCTTCGCCGCTTCAAGCTCACGCACCACGCGTGGCTCGCCTTCATCGCCACGTCGGCGGTGTTCACCGTCATCTCGTGGACCGGCGCCCGTATGCTGCGGCCTTCGAACGTCGAGATGCAGCACCTGACCATCATGGACCATGTGTACGGCCAGCCGCTCCAACGGGCGAGGATGTGGGCCAGCCTCGTGATCCCCTGGTATGGCACCGCCCAGATCAGCGTCGGCAACGACGTTCCCCCCGGCAGCGCGGCTCGCCTCACGAACCCGGTGGCGTCCTGGGATGCGCCTGCAGCGGAGGCGGCGTCGTGGGGAGGTTTCCCCGATGTCCGCGGCTACATCGTCGATACGCGATCACCTGATTCCATCGACGTTCCCAGCCGCTCCACCGTCAAGCAGGTCGAGGTCTCGTGGGCTGGCGGGCCGGTGTGGGAGATGCCGCGGCCCGCGCGCGTTGAAGAGGGGGGCACCGGAGGAATTGAACTGATCGAGCCGACCGGCAGCCGCGCGACCGACCGTCGCCCGCTGCTGAACGGCACGCTTGTTCACAACCTGCCCGCGGGCCTGCGCGATGGCATCGTGATCGTGGTGCGCCGCCAACGGCCGCTGACGCGCTCGGGCCTTGGGGCATACTCCGTCTGCATCGCCGATGTCTTCCCCATCGGTTTCGCATGGGAGGCGGGCATCCCGCTGGACTTGGGCATCGTGACACGGCCTCCGGCACCGAAGTCTGGTGATCCCAACTCGGCGCCCGCCCTGACAGACCTGAACACATACATCAACGCGAAGTTTACGCCCAACGTGCAGATGGGCGCGGTGTCCGACAACATGGAGCTGTTCCAGCGGTTCAACGCCCTCGCACTTTTCACGCAGTTGCCCCCGCCGGAGCAGGGCTTTGAGGAGCGCTACGCCGCCCAGCGGTCGGCGACGCACTCGTGGGACCTGGGGCTGTGGTTCACCGAGCCTTGCGTGATTCTGCTGGGCCAGATGACGGGGACTTCGGGCACGAACGCGCCATCGCCCGTGCCGCTGATGGTGGACGGCGAGATCGCCCCTGGCGGCGGGCGCACGATGCTCCGCTGGATATACCCTCTGCCCGATGATCCACCGGCTTTCCCGGACGCTGAGGGGCAGCCGTCCGCACCCGACCCCGGGACGCCCAGCCCCGGCCAGCCCTAAGACCAGCCCCGATGAAACGCGCCAGACAGCCTGCCGCAAGGACCCGACGCCGATGCCGATGATCGAAACCATCAACCTCACCAAGCGCTACGGCGAGCTTGTCGCGCTCAACAACCTCAATCTCACGATCAACGAGGGCGACTGCTTCGGGTTCATCGGACCCAACGGCGCGGGCAAGACTACGACGATCAAGATTCTCGCCACGCTGCTCAAGCCAAGCAGCGGTCAGGCGAATATCGCGGGCCTCACCATCGGCTATCAGAACCGCCAGATCCGGCCGCTCATCGGCTACGTCCCGGACTTCATGGGCGCATACGAGGACATGGTCGTCACCGAGTACCTGGAGTTCTTCGCCGCGGCGTACAACATCCACGGCCAGCAGCGCCGCAAGGTGGTGGGGGACGTGCTGGAACTGACCGACCTGGGCTACAAGGCGACCGCCGAGGTCAACTCGCTGTCGCGCGGCATGCAGCAGCGGCTTGCCGTCGCCCGCGTGCTGCTGCACGACCCCAAGGTGCTGCTGATGGATGAGCCCGCCAGCGGGCTCGACCCCCGCGCTCGCATCGAGATGCGTGAGCTGCTGAAAGAGCTCCGCCGCATGGGAAAGACGATCCTGATCTCCAGCCACATCCTGCCCGAGCTAGCCGAACTGTGCAATGTCGTGGGCATCATCGAACGCGGCCAGCTGCTGTTCAGCGGCACCGTGGAGGAAATCCTCCGCCGCGCGAAGGTGGGGCATGTGCTGCACGTTGGCGTATCTGACCGCCTTGAGGATGCGGGGCACCTGCTCGCCAAAATCCCGGGCGTCAAGAAGGTGGTCATCGCCAATGACGACTCGGCCAGCGGACGCCTCGGCAAGGTGCTCCATGTCAACTACGACGACACCACGGGGCAGTCGGTCTCCGACCTGCCCAACATTCTGGTCAATGGGGGGTTCCGCCTGACCAAGTTCACCGAGGAGCCGGTCAACCTCGAAACCGCGTTCATGCGGCTGACCAAGGGCCTCGTGCAGTAAGGGCACTGCTCGATTGTCCCCATTGGTGCAGATATAAAAAAGCCCCCCGCGTGCGCGGGGGGCTTTGTCACTTGCTCACATCCGGCCCATGCCGGGCGGCCATCACTGCTTCTGCGAGATCAACTGCACAAAGTCGGCGTTGGGAAGGTTCAGTGCGCCCATCAGCGCGGCTGCGCTCGTGGCCTCTTCGTCCTCGCCCTTTGACGCCATCTCGACCACCTGCGACACCTGCCGCACGTCGAGCATGTTGCCGAACCGCTTGGCGGAATCGGCAACAAACCCGAGCATGGCGACGCGGTCCGCTCCCTTGGCGGCGAGCGCCGCCTCCATCACCGACCGCTGCGCACGCTCCTGGCCGATGCGGGAGAGAACCTCAGCGACCTTCATCCGCTCGGGGGCGGCGGGATCATTCAGCACGCCGATCAGCGGCAGCGCCGCGTCCGACACATTCAGCACCTGATTGCCAGACACCGCAAGGTCGCGCAGGGCCGACAGCGACCGCTGGGCATACTGGCGTGCCTCCTGTTCCGTCACAGGGCCGCCCGCGCCGGTCTTCAGCAGGTCCGTCACGGTCTTGTTCATCGCGTCCTCGGGCAGGCCCACCTGCCGGACGGCGACTGTCCCGTCCGTCGCGTAGCGATGGCGGAGCGTGTTGTACGAATCGTTGTTGGTCAGCACCAGCACCGGCGTCGCGGCCGTCTTGTTCGAGCTGCGGACCTCGCTGATGAGGGCGGGCACACGCTCGCCGTTGATGCCAGACGACACCACCAGGTCAACGGCCGGGGCCTCCGCCATCGGCTGCGCCACATCGCCGAACGTGCGGCCCTGCGGCAGCACCGTGTAGCCCATCGCCGTCAGCGACTTGCGGATGGTCTGGTAGTTCTCGGGTTCGTTGGTGATGACCACCGCGTACTGCGACGTCGCGCCGCGCACGCTGGATGCAAGCACCGGCACCACACGGTCAGAGCCCGCGAAAGAGCCCTGCGGCTGGGCTGCCGCGAGGGCCAGCGCCGCCTCATACTGAACGCGGCGGCTGGGGTAACGCAGCGCTTCGAGCAGCGGCACGCGGCCCTCGCTGGACCACAGGCTGCGGGCGCCGGCGGTTTTTTCGACCGCCTCGAGGGCGCGGCGTGCCAGCGGGGTGTCGCGGGAATCAAGAGCCCGGGCCAGCACCAACTGCGAGACATCCGCACCCGCCGCTACGGCGTAGTACGGTGCGCTGCGGCGGCCGGTGGGGTAGGCGGGGTTCTGGTAGTTCTCAGGGGAATCGATCTCACGCGAGAAGTTCGCCGCGACCCACAGGGCGATGGTCTCGGGGTTGGGTGAGCCACCGCTGCCCTCGACTTCCATCGCACGCTCTGCGAGTCGCATCGCCATGGCCTCGTGGTACACGGGCGTCCTGATGGCCATCGGCGTGAGGCCGCCGCCGGGCTGATAGTCCCACAGCAGCTGGAACTCATCGTCGGGGAAGCTCGTGACCTCGCTCTTCTCGTTGTAGAAATCTTCCGCGAGGTTGCGGTACTGCGTGCCCACCGAGCCGTTGCCGCCGCCCAGGTTCTGCACGGCGCGGTTTGCCGCCTCACGCACGTTCTGGACCTTGCTGTTCGCCGCAAGATCGCTGAGGAACGGCACCGAGGTGCGCCACTGCATCCGCCCTAGCAGGTCTGCCACGCGCTCCTGCTCCGGCGGGGGCAGCTTCGGGAGGGCCGTCACCAGCGGGATGATCGCCTGGCGGCCCAGCGACTGCATGACCATCTGGATCCGCGGCTGCACGCCGGGGCGGCTGCGATCAAGGAATGCCTCCATCAACTGAGGCATGGCGTACTCGCCGGCCTCTTGCAGACGCTGCTGGGCGTACATCTGCGAGCGGGCGGTGCCGCTGAGTTCTTTGATGCTGCGCTCGATTTCGGCGGGGTTGCGGGCACGCTCGGTGCGGCCCATCTCGTATGCCTTGTTGAGCGTGCCTGCCACAGACTGCGAGACGGGGCTCATCAGGTTCTGCTGCACGGCATCCTCAAACCGTGCCTTCACGTCGCCAGTTTCCACCATCGCAACGATGTCGGCGTTGGATGGGTTGCGGTCCAGAAGCTCCTGCCCCCTCGCCGCGGCAAGCTCGTAGTTGCGGATGCGCGTGTAATGGATGAAGTCATCGAGCAGCGAGGCGTCGCTCGCCTTGGGCGCTGTCGCTCCCGAAGGCTGACGGGAGTTCGCGGGCTGCGCTGCAGCAGGGAGGGATGTCCCCACTACAGCCACCAGCGCTGCCGCGGTGATGATCGACATCCGACCGAAAGAAAACCTGCCCACGGGGGAGGTGACATCGCTGCGGTTGGTCACGAGCGGCTCCTAATAACCATCACGGAAACGACAACCCCCCGTCCAAGGGTCCATCCCCCGGGCGGCAAAGGCTTCGTTGAAGGCCCCACTTTACAAAGGGTTGGCGAAAGCCGTCAACTTGGGTTCGTCGCTTCCCCCTCCTGCGGTTCCATGGAGGGCATGTTAGGGCAATGCCAGGGAGCGTTTTCAGGGCCTTCCCGGGTGATCCCCTGCGTGGCGTCCCAGAACTGCCAATCTGCGGCGCAAACCACTGTCGCCGCTGAACCAAGCCCTCTGGACGCCCGATTCAACCCAGACGACAGGGCCGGTCATGGATGGCCGGCGGCAGGAACAGGATCGTCAGTATGTGTAACCCGAGGTGCCGCAATGGCCTTTGACAAAGAAGTGTTGACCACCGGCGAAGTCGCCAAAATCTGCAACGTGGCCCCCCGCACCGTCTCGAAGTGGTTCGATTCGGGGTCGCTGAAGGGGTACCGGATCCCCGGCTCGCGCGATCGCCGCATCCCCAGCGTGGAGCTGATGAAGTTCATGCGGGCCCACGGCATCCCGGTCGAGGGTGTGAACTCCGGTCGCACGCGCGTGCTGATCGTGGATGGCGAAAGGGAAGTCGTCGAAACCCTCCAGAAGATTCTGACCGAGCAGACCAGCTATGACATCCACACCGCCACCTCGGCCTTCGGCGCGGGGATGGAGTGCGAGCGGTTCAAGCCCCATGTGGTGCTCCTCGACATCCACTTGGGCGAGTCTGACGTGAAGGCCTTCGCCGACAACGTCCGCAAGAGCGAGAACCTGCAGTTCACCAAGATTGTCGCCATGAGCAGCAAGCTCACTGACGGCCAGACCATGTCGCTCAAGATGGCTGGCTATGACTCATTCCTCAAGAAGCCGTTCCAGGTCCGTCAGGTTGTCGAGGCCATCGAAGCCGCGACAAACCTCGTCCACTGAGCGGCCAGGTCGATCACTCCCCCCGCGGGCCCGGCACGGATGCCGGGCCCGCTTCGTTTTTTGCGGCGGAGTTTTTTGAACCTTTATCCACTGTTTATCCGTGGCTCACCGCGCGGCGTCACTGTCCCCGTGGCAACAAGAAACTTCACGAGAAAGGACCTGAGATGACATTGGACACCATCGAGTCGTTGCTGCACGAGCAGCTGCGCGACCTCTACAGCGCCGAGAACCAGCTGACCAAGGCCCTGCCCAAGATGGCCCGCAAGGCGACATCGCCAGCGCTGAAGGACGCCTTCGAGAGCCACCTGGAGGAGACACGCACGCATGTGGAGCGGCTCCAGGAGATCGGCGAGGAGCTCGGCCTGAAACTGGGCGGTCACAAGTGCGAGGCGATGGCAGGGCTGATCAAAGAGGGCTCCGAAGTCCTCGACGCCGATGGCGATGACGTTGTCATCGACGCGGCCCTCATTGCCGCCGCTCAGCGCGTCGAGCATTACGAAATTTCCGCTTACGGCACGACCAGAGCCTTTGCCGAGGCAGCCGGGGAGTCCAATGTGGCCAGTATTCTCCAGGAGACGCTGGATGAAGAGGGTGCCGCCGACAAGAAGCTCACCCAGATCTGCGAGGGCGAGCTGCTCCCCAACGCGCCCACCGGCGAAAGCAAGTCGGACGAGGAAGAGGAATCGGCCCCCCGCGGCACCCGCGGCGCGAGTAGTCGCGCGCGTGCCGCCGGCGCAAAGAAAACGGGCGGCTCCAAGCGTGCCACGGCGCGTGGCGCATCCCGCGCAGGCTCCAAGGCAACCAGCCGCGCTCGCTGATCCGTTTCGCTTCGATAGTCGGTGATTCGACACGCGAGCGACCCCTCTTGGGCGCTCGCGTTTTTATTGCTCGGTTCATGAACTGCCCTGCTGCCGGCCTTCGACCGTCAGCCGCACCGGGTGCCCAAACCAGGGGTTGACGGCGTCGCCGCGCTGGTAGTGGGCTTCGACCACAGCCGCGACTTCCGCCATGGTGCCATCCGCCCGCACCCAGCCGTTGGCGACATCGGGGAAGTCGATCTTGCAGTTCTCGCACTTCTTCGCGCTGTCAAAGCGGATGGGGCACCAGAAGCTCTCGACGTTCCGCAGCATCTCGCTGCCCAGCGACCAGATGCCCGTCATCCAGTCGCAGTAGAGGCACCATATCAGGTCGTGCCCCACCAGCCCGCTGAACTTCTGGCGCGACACGTTCACCCACTGCGCATGGTCATACTTCGGCAATCGCACCAGCCACGTCAGTGGGGGGTACACGATGTACTCGGCAACCCGCACGATCCAGAACAGCGGCACCGCGAGCGCGGTCGTCCACACGGCCGCATGGTTCCGCCACCGGCCGACCGCCTTGTTAATCGACGAGACGATGCGCGGCCCCTTCAGCGCCTTGCGGTGCGCCAGCTCATGCAGCACGGTCCAGATCATCACCGTCAGCACCTGGGCGAGCACCGCCGCGCCCAGCCCGCGCCAGCCTCCGAGCAGTGGCCCGACGATCATCGGGGCCGCCGTGAAGTATGTGATCACCACATCCAGCCCAGGTGCGCGGCAGAGCGTTGCCGCCAGCCGCTTCCCCGGCGCGCCGAGTTTCGGGATCAGGTGGAGCACACCCGCCCCGACAAGCATGGCTAGGAGCATCCAGCCGCAGAGAAGGAGAAATTGCTGCATGGGCCCAGCGTAGCGGAAGCCAATGCCCCTCGCCGTGGCCCTGTAACACGACGCCTCAACCAAAAAAAGCCCGCACCCAGAGGGTGCGGGCTTTCACCCTAAACCGGCGAAAGAGCCGCCGGGGAATCTATCGATGGTGATCGGGCTTAGCGGCCCGGGGTGTTGTCGCGGGTATCGTGGCCGCGGGCCTTGTCCCACGCATCGCGAGCCGCGAACTTGGCCTTGTCCCACGCCAGTTCGGTGTTGCCACGGGCCTTGTCCCAGCCGCGCTCCATGGCGTTGTCGTCGTAGGTTGACTCACGCGAAGCTGTCTCCCAGCCGTAGCGGTAGGCGGGCTGAAGCGTGGAGTACTCGGTGCCTGCTGCATAGGGGCGGGACTTATAGTTCTTCGCCCAGTACGCGTCATGCACGGTGGGGTCGGTGGGGTTCGCCGCTTCGCCCGCGGCCTTGCCGCCAAGACCGCCGGCGATCGCCCCTACCACGGCGCCAGCCGCCGTGCCGATCGGTCCGGCAAAGGTGCCAACGGCCGCGCCCAGTGCCGCGCCGCCCGCGGCAGCACCCAGACCGGTGCCGACGGGGTGCGCACCGGGCGTGCCGGTGATGGGGTCACGATTGGCATCGTGCGGCTTGTCAACGGACTTGTCATTACGATTGGGGTTGTTGTTCATGCCCCTATCGTGCCGGGTGGACATGCGAATGAGTTATCAGCCGCATGAAATGACATGAGAAGCGGACATCTTCTGATTCCGCTCAGTCCATGTGCTTCACCACCGCGTCGCCGAACTCCGAGCACTTGAGCTTGGTCGCCCCCTCCATCATCCGATGGAAGTCGTACGTCACGGTTTTCGCGGTGATCGCGCCGTCCATCCCCTTGATGATCAGGTCCGCGGCTTCGTCCCAGCCCAGATACCGCAGCATCATCTCTCCGCTGAGGATCACCGAACCGGGGTTCACCTGGTCCAGATTGGCGTACTTGGGGGCGGTGCCGTGCGTGGCCTCGAAGATTGCGTGCCCTGTGATGTAGTTGATATTCGCTCCGGGCGCGATGCCGATGCCGCCAACCTGCGCTGCCAGGGCATCGCTCAAGTAGTCGCCGTTGAGGTTCATCGTCGCGATGACGTCAAAGTCCTTCGCGCGGGTCAGCACCTGCTGCAGCGTGATGTCGGCGATGGAGTCCTTGATCAGCAGCATCTGCTTCCAGCGGCCGTCGCCGTGCGTGGGGGCCAGTTGCAGCACGGTCTCAATCTCGGTGCGGATCTTCTGCTGCTGGTCGGGGGTCATCATGTCGTACCCCGGGTCGACCATCTTGGCGTTGGACTCAACGGTGAGCTGCGGGTTGGCCTCCTTATTGCCGAGGATCCAGCTCTCGCGCTCGGTCACCACCTGCCCGCGGTAGAACTGCGTGGCAACCTTGTAGCCCCAGTCCTTGAAGGCGCCCTCGGTGAACTTCATGATGTTGCCCTTGTGCACCAGCGTCAGTGATTTACGCTTGTGCTTAAGGGCGTAACCGATGGCGCTGTGGACGAGCCGCTCCGTGCCCAGGTATGACACCGGCTTGAAGCCGATGCCGACCATCACCGGCGTCTCCCGTGCGGGGGCGCCGATGCTTTCGAGGGCCTTCTGCCACTCCGCCCCGGCCTTGGCCGAGCCGAAACGGATCTTCGCGAAGTCTTTGGGGAACTCCTTCTCCATGAAGGCGAGCACCTTGGCTGCCTCGGGGCTGCCTGCCGCCATCTCAATGCCGGCGTAGATGTCTTCGGTGTTCTCCCGGAAGATTACCATGTTGCAGTCCTGCGGGCGCTTCACCGGGCTTGGCACGCCCTGAAACCACCGCACGGGCCGCAGGCACACATACAGGTCGAGAATCTGGCGCAGGGCCACGTTCAGCGATCGGATGCCGCCGCCCACAGGCGTGGTCAGCGGGCCCTTGATCCCCACGAGATAGCGGCGGAAGTCTTCCAGTGTCTGATCGGGCAGCCAGTTGCTTGTCTGGTTAAAGGCCTTCTCGCCCGCCAGCACCTCGTGCCAGGTGATCTTCCGCTTGCCGCCGTAGGCCTTGGCCACCGCCGCATCGAACACCCGCACGCTCGCCCGCCAGATGTCCGGCCCGGTGCCGTCGCCCTCGATGAAGGGGATGATCGGGTCATTGGGAACATTCAACTTCCCGGCGGACATCGAAATCGAGGTAGGCATGCGCAGGGCTCCGGTTCAAGGTCTTCCACCGAGACCCGGACCGGGTGCAACGATGGGCGAACCACTGTACCCGCGAACCCGCGGCTGAAGGAAGCCAGGGAACGCCACGCCCCGCTCCGGTGTACGCCTGCCACTTTTGACACGGGGTAGGTAGTAACTCTAAGTGCTGTCATGCTTAAGGTTTGTGCGATTTCTTGTGCGTCGTCTCAAAAGCGATGTAAACTATTCCAAGCCCGCTCTACGTGGGAATCCATTCAACACACCAAGGAGTTCGCAAATGTCTAGCAAGTACCGCTCAATCCTCGCGCTCACCCTTCTCGCCGGCCTCTGCACCGCGTCGTTCGCTCAGCCGGAACACAAACGCGACATGCCGAAGCCCGCCAAGCCCGACATGAAGCAGCCGGAAATGCAGACGCCTCCCGGCATGCCCGAGATGACCCCGGAGATGATGCAGGAAATGCAGGTCTACATGGAAGCCGCGCAGCCCGGCGAGATGCACAAGATGCTCGAGAAGGCCGTGGGCACGTGGGACGGCACCTGCAAGATGTGGCACGCCGCCGATGAGCCGCCCATGGACAGCAAATGCACTTCGTCGTTCGTCAGTCTGATGGATGGCCGCTTCGTCCACGGCGAGACCGAGGGCGACATGATGGGGATGCCGTTCCACGGCGCGTGCATCCAGGGCTTCGACAATGTCTCGAAGAAGTTTCAGATGGTCTGGGTTGACAACATGGGCACGGGCATGATGACCGGCACCGGTGAGTTGGCCAAAGACCAGAAGTCCATGACTTGGACCATGAAGTTCAACGACCCCATGACCAAGAAAGAGGTCACCTATCGCGAGAAGGACACCTTCATGGGCGATGACCAGATGAAGCTCGAGATGTGGGGCCCCGGCAAGGACGGCAAAGAGTTCAAGATGATGGAGATCATGTACAAGCGCACCGCCGACAAGGCCACGCTCCCCAGCGATGGCACAACAGACATGCACCACGACAAGCCCATGAACCCGCACTCCCCCGACATGAAGAAGCCCGCCGGCCACTAAGCCGACGCCCACAGGCTGAATCAGTGAAAGCGCCCCGCAAGGGGCGTTTTTTTTATCCTCCGTGCCGGCTGTGGCGTTATCCCCAAAGCCCTTCCCCCAGACCGATCTCCCCATCCTCCCCAGCCAGCGGGCTACTCAACTCCGCTTCAATTCCCGCCGAAAATCACCCTACCATCCTCCCCCGCATTCCGCGGCAGCAAGGGTCCACCATGAAGAACGTGCTCGTCCTTGGCGCAGGCAAAGTCGGCAAATCCGTTGCAGAGCTCCTTCTCGGTGCAGGCGGCGGGCATTACCGCGTGACCGTCGCCGACCGCGATGAGGGCAACCTCCGCACCGCCGCCGAGAACCTCGCGTCTCTCAAGGGTCGCCTGAACCACGCGATCGACTTCAGCACCCGCCGCGTTGATGTCTCTGATGCTTCCGCGGTGCGCGACTGCCTGAAGGGGCAGGACTATGTCATCTGCATGCTGCCCTTCAACTTTGTCGCCGGCATTGCCGAAGCCGCGAACGAGCTGGGCGTGCACTACTTCGACGTGACCGAAGATGTGGAGACGACCGACCGCGTGAACGCCATCGCACGCGAGGGCCGCGCCAAGGTCGCCCTGGTGCCTCAGTGCGGGCTCGCCCCCGGCTACATCGCCATTGCCGCGAACGATGTCGCACGCCACTTCACCGAGGTCCACGACCTGACGCTGCGCGTGGGTGCGTTGCCGCAGTTTCCGACGAATCAGTTGAAGTACAACATCACGTGGAGCACCGCCGGTGTGGTCAATGAGTACTGCGAGCCCTGCCGCGTGATGCTCGGCGGCGAGACCGTCGCGGTGCCCGCGCTCGAAGGGCTTGAGAACTTCTCGTTCGAGGGGGTTGAGTACGAGGCGTTCTATACCAGCGGAGGTGTCGGCAGCCTGATCGAGTCCATGATCGAGAAGAACAAGGTCACCCCCGAGACCAAAGTCGCCTACAAGACCATCCGTTACCCCGGTCACTGCCGGCTCATGCGCTTCCTGCTCCAGGACCTGCGCCTCGGCAACGAGCACGCGGCAGCCACCCCCAAGGGCAACGAGTTTAACCGCGCCCTCGCCGTTGACCTGCTGGATCATTCGATCGCGGCCACGCTCGAGGATGTCGTGGTCATTTTCATCAACTGCATCGGCATGAAAGATGGTCGCCGCCAGCAGGTGAACCTCAAGCGTGCCGTCCGCGCCCGGGAACTCTGGGGCCGCGTGTGGCCCGCCATCGAGCTGACCACAGCCGCGGGCGTGTGCGGCATGGTCGAGCTTCACCGCATCGGGAAGCTGCCGCAGACTGGGCTCGTGAAGCAGGAAGAAGCGACCGTAGCGATGTTCGATGCGATGGAGTTCGGCCGCCTGGGTTTCCCGGCGTAATACGCGGATGCCGACCGCTCCGCCGTCGCTTACATCTCGAACAACGCATCGACGAACGCATCAGGATCAAACTCCTGAACGTCATCTGGTGTCTCGCCGATGCCGATGAACTTGACCGGGATGGCTGTCACCTCACGAACAGCGATGACGATGCCGCCCTTGGCGGTGCCATCAAG
The DNA here is from genome assembly GCA_038260025.1 of Phycisphaerales bacterium. GTDB lineage: Bacteria > Planctomycetota > Phycisphaerae > Phycisphaerales > UBA1924 > JAEYTB01. Next base: position 40,147 of record JBBSOF010000015.1, on the reverse strand, counting down.
CTTGGTCAGGAAAATCCCGGTCACGCCCGCGAACTTGGAGAACTCCTCCGCCTGGCGCAGAGCGTTCTGGCCGCTGGTTGCATCCAGCACCAGCAGCACCTCGTGCGGGCCATCCACAATCTGCCGGCCGATGACGTTCTTGATCTTGGCCAGCTGACGCATCAGTGGGTCCTGCGTCTGCAGGCGGCCGGCCGTATCGATGATCAGCACATCCACGCCGCGTGCCTTGGCGGCAGCGCACGCATCAAACGCCACCGCCGCCGGGTCGCCACCCTGCTGGCCCTTCACAACCTCAACGCCCAGCCGCTCCGACCATATTTCCAGCTGACGCACCGCGCCGGCGCGAAAGGTGTCGCACGCTCCCAGCATCACCGTTCGCCCCTGCGCCCGCATCAGTTGGCACAGCTTCGCAATGCTGGTGGTCTTGCCCACGCCGTTCACGCCGGTCATCAGGATCACGGTGGGGCCTGTCGCGGCGTGGTGCAGGGCGCGCTCCTGGGGGGGCCACATGCGCTTCAGTTCCGCCTTCATGTACTCCAGAACCTGATCGCCGCTGGTCATCTTCCCCGCGCGATAGTCGGCGCGGATGCCATCAATCAGGCGGGCGGTGGTCTTGACGCCGACATCCGCAGAAATGAGGCGTGTTTCCAGCTCGCCAATCAGCGCCTCATCCAGGCGCCGCCCCAACAGCAGCGAACGCAGCCCGGTGACGCCCGTGACGAACGTCTCGCGCGTCTTGTCCAGCCCCTGCTTGAGCTTGCCGATGATGTTCTTGAAGAAGGCCATCGCGTTTACGCGGGTGCGCCCTCGCCCGTGCCGGCCTGCCCTTCGCCCTCGGCCCGGTTGAGCACTTTGTCCAGCAGGGCGTTGATGAACCCCGGCGCCTTCTCGGTGCTGAAGTGCTTAGCCAGTTCGACAGCCTCATTCACCACGATCTTGCCGGGCGTTCGCCCGCTGTGCAGCTCATGGTGCGCCAGACGCAGCAGCGCCCTGTCCACCGCGGCAAGCCGGTGCGTCGGCCATTCCGGGGCGAGCACACGGAACTCCGCATCCGCCGTCTCGCGGTCCGCCACCGCCCCGGTCACAAACACCCGTACCGTCTCCGCGTGTACCGGGCCGATGTCGTGTACGCCGCGCAGTGATTCCCGCACCGCGGCATCAATCACCTCGGGCGAGCCTTTCGCAGATGCGGACTGGTCCAGCTCATAGAGAAGCTGGAAGGCGAGACGCCGCAATGCGATATTGAGCACGCGGTCGCGCTGTTCAGTTGTCAGCCCCGCAAGGTCGGCATCGTCGCTGCGCACCGGCATCCCGGCTTCGACCGCTCCGGGCAGCAGGTAAATGCCGGTGTACGCGAGCGTGCGCAGTTCGTCGGGTGTGCTGGTAGCGTTCAGCATGCTCATGCCTTCGCCCGCTTCCCCGCACGTGGGCGTTGTTGCTTGGGTGATGTGCGGCGCTCCGCTTTGCGTAGTTTGTCATGCCGCGCGGCACGCGGAGCGCCCGACGCCGAGACACCGTTCATTTCCGCGATCGCTTCCAGAACATCAAGAGCCGCGTTCATCGCGTCGGCACCTTTATTGCCATCCGCCCCCCCGGCGCGGGCAAGGGCCTGCTTCGCCGTGTCCACCGTGAGCACCCCGAAGGTCACGGGCACGCCCGTGGCAAGCGTCACGCCCATGAGACCCTGGGCGACAGCCTCGGCGATGATGCGGTCGTGGCTGGTCTCGCCCTTGATCAGGCACCCCAGGGCCACCACCGCAGCCGCACCCCGGCCCGCGGCAGCCAGCGCCAGCGCCGGCAGTTCGTACGAGCCGGGCGCGTCAATGATGGTCAAAGCCCCGCCGGACCGCTCCCTGTGGGCATCCACCGCCCCCGCGAGAAGGCGGTCGGTGACCGTCGCGTTATAGCGCGAGACGACAATGGCAATGAGCGATTTTGAGGCGGCAGCGGTGGGTCGGGGCATGGGGGCGTGATGGTAGGTGCTGCGGGGCCAAAAACGCTGAGGCGATTCGGATGATGGATTGATCGAACCCGGCGCAACCCAGGCACCACCAACAACCCGCCTCCTTCGCTTGTCCCAATGAAAAAGGGCCGGCTTTGCAGCCAGCCCCGGTACGGATGATGTCAATCGGAGGCGTTCAGCGGCCGGTGCGGCGGCGACGTGCCGCGATGCCGCCCAAGCCCGCCATACCCAGGGCTGCGGTGGTGGGCAGCGGGACGATCACGGTGGCAGGGGGCAGGTTCACAAACGAGTCGCTCTGCCCGCCGGTGCCGATGGCCTGCACATGCAGTCCGATGCGGAGTTCCCCGCTCTGGAGGTCGTTCACCACGTCGGCAAAGGTGCGACCCCCGCCGATCGCAAAAACCAGCTGGAGCCATTCGCTCGCCGTGTTCACGCCATTGTGCGACGCCGGGGCATCGCTGTCAAAGCTCAGCGACATCGTGGTGGCAAAGTTGACGTTATTGCCGGAGGGAAGGTTGCCCGGGTTCGCAAACTGCGAGAAGCTCACGCCGCCCGACTGCGTCCGCGATGCATAGGTGAGTTGCTCGTTGTTGTCGTCGAAGTAGATGTCGGTGATGGAGGAGGCGATCCCGACGTTGTTCGTGAAGCGGAAGCCGACCATTCCGCCTCCTGCGTCAGACACCAGCGCATTCAGCTGCGATGCGGGGTTGGTCGTGCCGGCGTTGCTGGTGATCCGGGAGAACGAGACGTTCACTGGGTCAGCAAAAGCGGCGGTGCCACAGGCGGCCAGAATGCCAGCGGCGGTCAGGAATGCGACGGTACGACTGTCCATTTCAGCGTGTCCTCTCTCAACGTAAAATGTGCAATACACGGAATAGTGACGCGATTTGGAGGGCGTATCCCCCGTCTGTGGCAGACTTTAACTCGAAAATAAAGGTAATCAACCGGATTAGGGGATTTTTTAGCGTTTCATCACTTCTAAGCGGGGTGATTGTTAAGTTTGGGTTTTGATAGCGTCTTAAAACCAGGTTGCACGCACCTTTCAACCCTGGAGATATGATCTTTCCGCACGCCAGTTTGCCACTCCCGAGAAGCATGATGGCTCTCGCCGCGAACCTGCATGCACACCTTGAGAGGTCTCCCCGCCCATGGCCCTGTTTTCCCGCAAGTCCAAAGCCCCGGCCGCCCCCGTCCGCGCTGCCTCCGTTGCCGCTCCACTGAGGAACGGCGTGACTGGAGCCTCCGCTGGTGCGCCCCTTGCCACGGCACGGGAGAGCCGCATTCTTGAGCTTGGTTCCGACATGCTGACCCGCGCCCGCGGCCACAAGTCGGGCCTGCTTTCCTCAAAGTTTTACTCCGACGCCCTGATGGAGTGGTCCATGAAGGACCCCAACTTCAAGGTGCAGATGTTCCGGTTTGTTGACGCCTTCCCCATGCTGCGCAGCAGCGATGCCATCTATGACCACCTCGAGGACTACCTCGGACAGCCCGGCGTCACCGTCCCCGGAGTGATCGCAACCGCGCTGAAGGCGGGCAAACTCGCGAAGGGTGCGGCAGTGGGGGTCATTCGCCAGCAGATCAACTCCATGGCGGGAAAGTTCATCGCGGGTCAGGATGCCTCAACCGCCCTCCCCGGCCTGAAGACGATGTGGGACGACGGCATCGCGTTCAGCGTCGACCTGCTGGGCGAAACATGCGTCAGCGATGAGGAAGCCGACGGCTACGCCGCCAAGTACCTCGACCTCATCCGCAATCTGCCGGGGTCAGTTGCCGCGTGGAAGCCGCAGCCGCGCTTGGAGACGGACCACTTGGGCACGGTCCCCCGTGTCAGCGTCTCAATCAAGATCTCCGCCCTCTCCGCACGCGTGGACCCGATCGATACGGAAGGCTCAATCCAGGACCTCATGCGCCGGCTGGTGCCGATCCTGGAAGAAGCCAAGTCCCGCGGCGTGTTCGTCAACTTCGATATGGAGCACGAGGCGTTCAAGGACCTCACGATCGAGCTCTTCCAGCGGTGCGTGGAAAAGGTGGACTTTGCCGCGGGGCTTGCGATGCAGGCCTACCTCAAGAGCGGTGTCGAAGATGCCCGCCGCATGGTGGCGTGGGCACGGGCGAAGCGCAAAGTCGTGTCGGTGCGGCTGGTCAAGGGTGCGTACTGGGATGCGGAAACGATCAAGGCCGAGATGCACGGCTGGCCCGTGCCGGTGTGGGCGGCCAAGTGGCAGACCGATGCGTGCTTTGAGCGCATGACAGAAGTGTTCCTCGATGCCTGCCCCAAGAGCACGGCAGAGATGAGCCAGGGCGGCATCCGCCTGGCCCTCGGCTCGCACAACGTGCGGTCTATCGCTGCCGCGCTCGCCGGGCTGGAGAGCCGCGGCCTGCCCCTCAACGCCATCGAACTCCAGATGCTCCACGGCATGGCCGACCAGCTCAAATTCGCGGCAGCCGAGATGGGCCTCCGCATGCGCGAGTATGTGCCCGTCGGCGAGATGATCCCGGGCATGGCCTACCTCGTGCGTCGCCTGCTCGAAAACACCAGCAACGAGAGCTGGCTCAAAGCCGGGTTCATGGACAACGCCGATGCGTCGGTGCTGCTGCGGGCGCCCGCGCCCAGCCCGGGCGCAACGGGCGACCCCGTTGCAGCGCAGGAAAACCTGTCGAGCCCGGAACGTCACCGCCTGTCTCCTGCCGCGCCGGGTGTGGGCGATGGCAGGCCCTTCTTCACCGAGCCGCTCCGCGACTTCGCGGATGCAAGCCAGCGCGAGGCCTTTACGGCAGCGATTGCCCGGGCCAGCGTGCCGCGGATCGCGAACGACCGCACTCCGGCGCAGGGCATCGAGATGGTGGCCACCGCCGCCCGCGCCTTCCCCGCGTGGCGAGACACGGCCCCCCGCGTGCGTGCGGCAGTCCTCACCCGGGCCGCCGCCCTCATGCGCAACCGCCGCGATGAACTCGCCGGTGTGATGATCAAGGAATCCGGCAAGACATGGCGAGAGGCCGATGCCGATGTGTGCGAGGCCATCGACTTCTGCGAGTACTACGCGCGGATGGCCACACCACTGTTTGAGCGCGGGCGGCTGGGCCGCTTCATCGGCGAGCTTGATGAGGTGTGGTACCAGCCGCGGGGCGTGTGCGCGGTGATTTCACCGTGGAACTTCCCCCTCGCTATCTGCTGTGGCATGACCACCGCGGCGCTGGTCACCGGCAACACGGTGGTGGTGAAGCCCGCGGAGCAGACGCCGGGCATCGCGGCAGTCATGTGCGAGATCCTGTGGGACGCGATGAAGACCGCGGGTGTGCCCGCGACGCTCGCGGGTCAGGCGCTGCAGTTCTGCCCCGCGCCGGGCGAAACGACGGGCGCAGCGCTGGTGCGCGATCCCCGCGTCGCCGTCATCGCGTTCACCGGCAGCAAAGCGGTGGGGTTGGACATCATCGAGGCCGCGGCCAGAAATACGGACAAGGCCCCGCCCACCGGCCAGCAGCCCGGCGTGCAGGAGCACGTTAAGAAGGTCGTCTGCGAGATGGGCGGCAAGAATGCCCTGATCGTGGACACATCCGCGGATTTCGACGAGGCGGTGCTCGCCGTCAGGCAGTCGGCGTTCGGTTTTCAAGGGCAGAAATGCTCCGCCTGCTCCCGCGTCATCGTGGTGGATGCCGAAGGCGAGGACGGCCCGGCGATCACGCTATTCACACGGCGACTGGTCGAGGCGACCCGCGCCCTGGTCGTGGGCGACCCGCTGCGCCCCGGCACCGACATGGGCCCGGTCATCGACGCCGAGGCGCTTGCGAAGGTGCGCAAATATATCGAAATCGGTACGAAGGAAAGCCGTCTTGAGTTGGCAGGAGAAGTGTCCCCGTCCGCGAAGAGTGCTTTCCAGGCCGGCGCGCTGCAAAGCTTTGTCGGTCCGCACATCTTCTCTCACGTGAAGCCAGGGCACGCGCTGGCTCGCGATGAAATCTTCGGGCCGGTGCTGGCGATCATGCACGCGAACGACTTTGACGAGGCCTTGGACATCGCCAACAGTTCGATCTACAAGCTCACCGGCGGGGTGTTCACCCGCAAGCCCAACCACATCGAGCAGGCCAAGCGGGAGTTCCGCGTCGGCAACCTCTACATCAACCGCGGCATCACCGGCGCCCTCGTGGGCCGACAGCCCTTCGGCGGGTTTGGGATGTCAGGCGTCGGCAGCAAGGCCGGCGGGGCGGACTACCTGCTCCAGTTTGTCGAGCCCCGCGCAAGCTGCGAAAACACCATGCGGCGTGGCTTTGCCCCCGAACTTCAGGGCCTGTAGGGTTCTCGCAGCCCCCAAAAAACAGAGTTCACCGCGGATTCATCGTTGACCCCAACGGTCCCGTTACGCTTCTGCAAGATTCAACTCTTACTGACAGGAGCCACGATGGCAAACAACCGCAATACGCAGCCGTCCGCTGCCGTGGGCCGCGCCGCGAGTCCGACCCCCCCGACTACCCAGCAGAACGCTTCGCAGTCCCGCCGTCTACAGGAACCCCTCGACGAATCCGGCGCCCCGCTCGCCAGCCGGCCTGGGACAAATGCGTCAGCATTCTCCGCTCCCGCCTCTGCCGCGGCAGCCTCGGCGAAGATGGGTAACGCCTCGATTGACCCCGAGTCATCCATCGAGTCGGAAATCCGCCTCCGCGCGTACGAGCGTTTCATTGCCCGCCAGGGCTCGCCCGGCGATGCAAACGATGACTGGTGCTGCGCGGAGCGTGAAATCCGCGACCGCATGTGGTCCCGTGATGGTGGCGAAAAGAGCCCCCGCAACGGTGCCTGAGGCAACGTCCTTCTGCATACTTGGCCGCAGCCGCATCAACCCCGGAAGGACGGGCTGCCGCTGGGCGTGGGGGCGGTGGGCCACCCGGTCCGCTCGATGTACCACGCCTGCAGGGTCTGGGAAATCTCCGCTGCTGAATACCTGCGGTCATCAAACCGCATCAATGGGCCGAAAGTCAGGCGCGCATGGCTGGGTATCCGCAGGCTCGTCCACGGGGCTGCGGTCTGCGGTGTTCCCTCAATCACGACCGGCAGCACCGGAGACCGCGTCCTCGCCACGATCAGCCCAACCCCAGGGTGAAACGGCAGGATGTGGCAAGGCGGCCGCTCCAAAGCCCCTTCCGGGAACACGCCCAGCACGCCGCCCTCCTGCACATGCCGCATCGCCTCGCGAGCCCCCACCGGGTCCTTCCCTGTGCGGTCTACTCCGATGATGCCCGACCACTCCCAGAACCAGTTGAGCAGCCCGATACGCATGTCCAGGGCCATCATCCAGCGGACCTCGAACGGGCACATCGACTGCACCAGCAGGGGGTCGACGCCTGCCGTGTGGTTGCAGACAACCACCAGCGGGCCGGGGAACACCTCGCGCGGAATGTTCTCCGTGCCGGTCGCCTCAAGATTGTGGAACGTCCGGGCATACACCTGCATGAACCGGTAGGCCATACCGATCACGGGGTCCTCAGGACGCGGAGAATCCATCACCCACCGCGCGAAGAGGGCAAAGAGCACCACACAGGCAGAGGCGAGGATGACCCACAGCACGGGTGTCACAGGGGGTGCATGTTAGCGACCATTAAGGAGATTTCGACCGCCCGATCTGGCGAGTTGCAGTTTTGTGGAGCGTGTAGAGTCTGCGTGCAACCTGCGGGCGAACCATCCCGTTGTACAACAGGAACCCGATGAACGACTTATGGGCGGCAAAGCGCGAGCAGGCACGCCAGGGGGTTATGCCCCTGGCACTGCGCATGCGCCCCCGCACCATGGATGAGTTTGTGGGCCAGCAGCACATCCTCGGCCAGGGAAAGCTCCTGCGCCGCATGCTCCAGGCCGACGCCGTCACCAGCCTCATCTTTCATGGCCCGCCCGGCACCGGAAAAACCACACTCGCTGAACTCATCGCCAAGCAGACGAAGCGGTACTTCGTCCGCGAGAATGCCTCCTCCGTCGGCGTCAAACGCATCCGCGAGATCATCGATGAGGCGGCCAACCGTCTGGAACTCGAAGGCAAGCGGACCATCCTCTTTCTCGATGAGATCCACCGGTTTACCAAGAGCCAGCAGGATGTTCTCCTGGGCGATGTCGAGCGGGGGCTGATCACCCTCATCGGGGCGACCACCGAGAACCCGCTGTTCGCGGTGAACTCCGCCTTGGTCAGCCGCAGCACGCTCTTCCGGCTTGAACCCCTCAGTGAGCAGGACATCACCAGCGCGCTGCGCCGGGCGGTTGCCGACACAGATCGTGGCTACGGCAAGCTGGCCCTCACCGTCTCCGACGAAGCGCTGCATGTCTGGGCGACCAAGAGCGACGGCGATGCCCGCCGCGCCCTGACCGCTCTGGAAGTTGCCGTGCTTTCCTCGCTACAAGATTCGGGAGCCTCCGGCAAAGCCGCCCTTCACATCGACCGCCAGACCGCCGAAGACTCCATCCAGCTCAAGGCCGCCGTGTACGACGGCACGGGCGATGAGCACTACGACGTGATCTCGGCCATGATCAAATCCGTCCGAGGCAGCGACCCCGATGCCGCCGTGTTCTGGATCGCCCGGATGCTGGAAGCAGGGGAAGACCCGCGTTTCATCGCCCGGCGGCTCGCGATCCTTGCCAGCGAAGACATCGGAAACGCCGACCCCCGCGGCATCATGGTTGCCGCGGCATGCTGGGAACTGGTCGAAAGAATTGGAATGCCGGAGGCCCGCATCACCCTGGCCCAGTGCGCTGTCTACCTCGCGCTCGCCCCCAAGAGCAACGCGTCGTACATGGCGATCGAATCCGCCATCGAGGATGTTCGGGAGGGCCGCACCGTTGCCGTGCCGGTGTATCTGAAGGACAAGAACGTGCGCAAAGCCGCGGAACTGAGCGCGGGCGGTCGAGAGGGAATGAGCAACGCGGGCAACGTGGGAGTGGGGGAAGGCTACAAGTACGCGCACGATGAGCCCGGCGGCCTGGGCACACAGGACTATCTAGGCGTCAATAAGCAGTACTACATCCCCACGGACCGCGGAGCTGAGAAGCTGATGGCGCAGTACTTGGCCGAGGCCAAACGCGCCCGGCAGGCCGGAGCGGAATAAGGCACACTGCCTCGCAGTGATGAATGCAGTCAGGCGAAGGAATGGGGGTCTTCGATGCGGGCTTTGAGCCCTCCCGGCAGGCTTTGAGCCTTCCCGGGGCACCAAGCCTCTCAGTGGGCGCTCGACAAGTCGCCGAACGCCTCATCAAAGTCGAACACGCCGACGAAGTCTTCCATCGTGTCATCGTCGGTCTTGCGCATCAGCCCAGCCTCGATCATCGCAAAGACGATGCGGCCGAAGTCGCCGGTCCCATTCACGCTCCAGCTGTGCAGCACCATCTTCGCCAGCCGGCCATACTGCCGCAGGGCGTAATCCCGAAGGCCCATGCACAGCTGTTGGCCGGTCACATGGCGGCTGTCATCTTCCCGCATATCCGGGGGCACCTGGCCGTCGCCGTGGAACATTTTGACCGTGTGGGCGAGCCCCTCGCGAACAAACTGGTACGCCTGGGGCGGGAAGGGGCCTGCACGCTCCCTCAACGACTTCCAATCCTGCATTGACTGATCGGACACCTTGGCGGCCTCCCATTCGCGGCATGAGGTCGGGCGAGAACACGAATCGCATGACCACAGGCGCGGTCGCTCCCGAAGATGTTAGGTCGGCACACCGAGGCCCGCCCTATGAGCCTCCGCAAGAATTTCTTGCCCCGGACGGGTGGCACCGCCATTTACGCCCCCTGCCGCACCGAAACGCTCACATGCGGGTTGCCCCGCAGATACCACCGCAGCGGCTTGTCCTTCCAGTCGCCCGCCCCGGCGATGCCGATGCGAGTCGTGCGGACGAGGTGGCGCGGTGTGTACCGCGGCCCATCCTCGATGAACATCGCCGGGCCACCCGTCAGGTCGGCGTGGTTCAGGGTCCGATCAATCGCCAGTGCCTCGCACAGGCGCGCCGGCCCGCTGCAAAGGTCAATATCGCGCAGCGCCTTCTTCCGGGGTCTCACGCTCCGCAGCCGCCGCATTTCCTCAATCCCCTCACGCGGCTCCAGACCGCGCAGCAACACCGCCACGGGGTTGTCGGCGCGGTCGGCCACAACGTTCATGCAGTAGTGCATGCCGTAAGTGAAGTACACATACGCCGTGCCCCCGATCGCGTACATGGCCTCGTTGCGCTCGGTCCGGCGGCCGCCGAAGGTGTGTGCCGCACGGTCCTTCACGCCCAGGTACGCCTCGGTCTCGACGATCATCCCCGAGAGGCGCGTGCCATCATCCAGCACACGCACCAGCAACTTCCCTATCAGGTGCTGCGCGAGGGACAGTGCCGTCGTCGTGTAGAACGCCCGCGGCAGCCTTGTGCCCAGCGGTGCGGTGTCAGGCATACGCGTGCAGCCCCGGCAGCAGCAGGTTGACGCCGAAGTATGTCCACAGCATCATGATGAAACCCAGCGTGCTGAGCCACGCCGTGGTCAGCCCTTTGCGCGCCGGTGCGGCCACGCGCACATGGATCACAATCAGGTAGATGATCCATGTGATCAGGGCCCATGTTTCTTTAGGATCAAACCCCCACCAGCGGCCCCATGAATGGTCTGCCCACCACGCGCCAAGCAGAATCCCCACGCCCAGCGTCCAGAACGCCAGCTGCAGCACGATCATCTGCGCGGTGTCCAGATCGGCCAACAGCTTCGCACGCGTGCTTGTCTGGGGGTCATCGCCAACGGCCATCGCCGAGAGTTCTCCGGCCCCGGCGGCCGAGAGCGTCGGCGCGGCTGCGGGGGCGGTCGCGCGGCCCCAGTAATAACTCCCAAGATAGAAGAGGCTGCACACAAACCCCAGCGCAATGAGCCCGTACGAAACGAGCACCGTGGTGACGTGGTACTTCAGCAGGATACTGGTGTTGAGGATCGCCGCCTCCCGCTCCACATGTACCCCGGGGATGCCCGCCTGCGTAGCGGTGATGAGCACCATGAACCCCACCGCGGCCGCGGCAGCCCCGAACAGCCACTGCCGCCGCGCCAGCATGATGGCGGTGCCCACGCCAGCCGCGAAAAGCGAGAGACCGGTCATCGATTCGAACTGGTTCTGAATCGCAAACCGTTCCGCGATGATGCAGCGGGCGACAAAGCCAAAGGCGTGCAGCCCCACGGCAAGCACCAGCAGGGTCGCCCCGGTCGCGGCCAGCCAACGTCGCCCCGTGCCGAACGCGAGCAGCAGCGTGATCAGCGAAAGGCAGTACATCCAATAGCCCCACTCAAACGCATTCGCCCGGTTGTACGCCAGCTCAATGCCGCGATGGCTGGTTGGGTACATCTCGGGGTTGATCTTCGGGAGCTCGGCCGCGAGGCGGACAGCCGCGGCATTCACGCCCGCTGCATCGCCCGCCCTCCACGCGGCGCCCAGGTCCTTTGCCGCCCGGCGTGCGGGTGATGAAGGGTCAAGGCGCGAAAGATGGTCCCACGCCGCCGTCCGCTCCGGCGGAGCCACCATCACAAAGTTCGCTTGGCTCTTGATGAACAGCCCCGCGGCCTGATCGGTCTCATTGAGAGCCCGCGCCCATGGCTCCTCGCCCATATGCGCCTGCGCAACGCGGGCCCCGAAGCGCTGCAGCATGAGCGGCGTCACCGCACCGGACTTGAGTTCCCGCTTCTGGTCCGCCTCGTCGGGATACGCAAGGTCGATCAGCGCCCGGCGCAGGTTCAGGTAGTCGATCCCGATGATGGGCTTATCTGCGTAGTACGCGGGATCGATCGACAGGTCCAGCAACGTAAAAAGCGGCTCGTACTTGTACGTTGATTCGCCGGTGCGTTCCGCGTACTTCTTCCGGCCTGTCATGCGCTGCACTGTCTCCCGCGCCAGCGTGTCGAGGATCTTCACCCGGCCGTTGTGGAACACAGCAAGGTCGCGGAGCGGGTCGAGGTCTACAGCAGCCGCGAGCAACGCCTTCGCCTCACGCGTGGGAACCTTGGCCGCGTCTGAGTTTGCCGGGCCGAACGGGTTGGAGATATTCTCTTCCACCGAGAGCAACTGAGTCTGCGGGTGGGCGTTGCCCGCGGGGGGCGTCTGTCCGCGCGATGACGCGGCATCCAGCCCCAGCACCACGCACAGAGCGAAAAAGATCGGGGCCAGGAGCATGGGCCCTGCCGCGGGGTGTCGTTTAAGTGTCGCCATATCGTGGCCCTTTCCTACTTGTGAGGGGGCTTCCATGTGCCAGCCGCCACGGCCTCCTGGATACGCCGCTTCTCCCGTCGCACCAGCCACGGCTTGAGATAGAACGCCCAGGGAATGCCCAGACCCATCATGATTCCGCCCGCGGCGATGAGATGGATGCCCGGATTGTTTCCCACCTGAAGGATGGTGAAGGAGGCGATCGGCCGCTTGGCCTGCCCCGCATCCACCTGGGCCTGCGTCCGCGCCCATCCCTGCTGGTCCCAGCCCGCCTGGCTGAACTTGAACTGGAATGGGCTCATGCCCGCGACCAGTCGCTCCGGCAGGTTGGTCAGCCAGTTTCGCTGATCATCCCAATGGAAGGGCGCCTGCAACGGGCTGTTCAGCTTCGTCACATGGTCGAACATCTCAAAGCGGGCTGTGCCCGGTGCGCCTGTGGGAACAACCCTCACGATCGACTGGTAGTCCCGGGGTGCGCCCCGGTGGTCGTACGCGATCATCTCAAAGTCCAGCAGCCGAACCTGGAAGCCGGGCAACGGCCGCTGCAGCCGGCCGAACATCAGGTCGAGTGACCGACCATCGGGCAGATCGATGCGACGCTGGTTCGAGGCCATTACGCCCATGTACCGCGAGAACGGCAGCCAGACGACCTGTGTATACGGCCGTCCGCCGATGGTGGTGGCCGCTTCCACCGCCAGCATCGAGTGCTGGTGCGTCCCCACCTCGTCTTTTTTCTGCTCTTCCGGCGGCACGGGCCTGGGCCGCTCGAACTTCACCGCGCTGGGCCACCGCTCGCCGATGCGCAGCGACACCTTGTCGAGCACCTCAAAGCGCGAGCCCGGGGCAATCGAATCGATGACCTTTACCGCGCCACCCTTCTGGCGCACGATCGCGCGGGTGGTGCCGTCGCTGCCCGGCTCGTCCATATAGACGTACAACTGATCGGCCTCGATGAGTGAGACGCGGATCGACGGATCAGCATCCCGCCGCACGGGCTGGCCGTTGGGCTTCAGTTCCTTCAGCAGGTCCTGATTGATCTCCGGAAAGCGGTGGTAGACGTACCGGTCGTACGCCTCGCCGTTGGGGGGCGTGATGCTGACGACCGCCACAGAACTGGTGGCCCCGCGGTACCCATCGGTGATAATGGGGAACGGCGGCGTCGGCTCCAGTTGCTTCACGCCGATGCGGAACCCGGTGTCGCCGATCGTGAGGGCCGAGCCGATCTGCACGGGGTACACCGCGCGGAAGGAAGTCCCAGGCGGCGGCTGTGGAACTTCAACGACGAGCGCGTGCATCGTGCGTGGCGGCAGCGTTTCGGTGAGGTCCTTCCACCGCTGCGGCGTCATGCCGGCGCCGGCACCCAGTGTGTATTCCAGCGAGAAGACATCATTCCCCGTAATGCGGTCCGCGGGCGACCGCGGCGGGAAGAACACTGTGTAGATGGGGTCGTCCGAAATATGCCCTTCATCGTCGGGCAACTGACTGTGCAGATACACAAACCGCAGCGGGTCGCCCTGCCCTGTTGTGCCCTTCACCCAGTCTGTGCCCGGCTCCGCGTATGCCGCATACCCCACGACCCGCAGCGATACATCCGGTGGGATCGAAGAGTTGGGGATCGGCGCCACCGGCAAAGAGAGTTCCCGCTCTGTCTCCTCCGCGCCGGGCTGCTTCAGCTTGCCGGTGGCCCAGGCAGAAGCGCCCGATGTCGCACCCACGTTGTAGTTGTTGTACCGGGGGATGTCGTGCAGCGGGTGCTGTTCCCACCCCTCATTGCCCGCGTTGACAAACAGCGCGACGCGCGTGTTGTCGTAGAACATGTCCTGCGGTGGCCCGACGCTTGGGTTGCCGGTGCGCGGGTCGATCGCCCCCGCCAGCAGCAGTGTGTCGCCCTCCTGCTTCAGGCCCGCGTAGTACACGCTGCCCAGCGCCAGCACCACGATGCCGGTATGCACCGTCAGCACGCCGATGTTCCGTACGGTGAAGTCGATGCGCCGCACCGTGGCGAAGACCATGTTCACGACAAACGTGAGGAGGATCACCCGCAGCGGCCACCACGCGTAATACTCGAGTTCCGACATCTCGATGCCGGGCAGCCGCCGAAGCGTTATGTTCTTGTACCGCTCGACAAACCCTGCGAAGAGCCGGAAGCCTTCCTGCGTTGTCGGGTCATACCGCAGCTGCGGCCAGACAAACATCCTCCACAGCGCCAAGCCGCCCATGATGCCAACCAGCAGCACCACAAAGGTGGCGATGAACCGCGCGGGGCGCTGCGTGTTCCGCGTCAGGCGTCGAACACCTACAAACGCAGGAATCGTGACCCCGCCCGCGACAAGCACCGCGCTCAGCCCATACAGCAGATACGTCGGCGCCAGCACCAGCAGCCCAACCGGCACGCTCGCGGAGATGCCGTACAACACCGTGAGTGACAGCAGGCACACCGCCAGCGAGATCGAACTCAGCGCCTTCACCACCAGGCGCACCGGATACAGCACCGGCCCTCGAAGGTGCTGGTCGTCCCATGCGTTACTGCGGCGGGCTTTGTCGCTCATCGGGTCCTTGATCGGCGGTCTGTCACGAATCTCACTTTATGCGCGCGGGGCTGTGCCAGTTCCCCGTTTCACGCCCGGACAGACGATCAGCTGCGGCCGAGAGTCTCCGCTCATCACCGCTTCCAGCGGATCGCCCCATCCGCTCCCGTCCAGGGGAACTGCCAGCACACCCGCTATCGGCACTGCACGCCCAACCTCGAACGAGAACGCGTGCGATGCCATCCCCAGGGCGCCCGCCCCCCTCGTAGTCGCCATCCCAAGCAGCGCAACGGGGTCGCCGCCATCGCGCCGGTACAGGAACCGCGCCTCATCCAGGGTGGAAAGGCGGTCTGTTCCGGCGGGCAGGTTGATGATCGAGTCCGTGCCCAGGCACACATTGATCCCCCGTGCCAGCATGTCTCGGTAGCGGTGGGGGCCAAACGCCCGCTCCACTCCGAAGTAGGCCGATGCGCGTGGGCAATACACGACATGCGCCCCCGAGCGAGCCAACAGGTCCAGATCGCCATTCGAGCAGTCGTTCACATGCGCGCAGAGAAAACGCGGGCTCAGCACCGGCCCAAGGTGCTCAATCGGGCTGCCGCCCTGGCCGATGTGCTCCAGCATCGCATCCTGCCACAGACCCAGCGACTCGAGAAAGACTCGTTGCGGCCCCCCGCCGTGCGCAATGAACTCGTGCTCCTCGGGTGTCTCGCCAAGGTGTGTCGCGAGGGGCAATCCCGCCCAATCAGGGTGGTCCGCCACCCAGTCAAAGGTCTGCCGCGCCACCGTGGTGGGGGCGTGCGGCTGGAGCCCGAACCGGACGCCATCACCAGTGTGCAAAATCTGTCGATTCTTCGCCATGAACTCCAATAGTCGCGTCCGAGCCGGCTGTTCCCCAAACCCCATGGCGAAGAACTCAAGGTAGCTCGTACCGAGCGTAAACCCTTGCTTCAGAGTCTCATAGGGCACGAGCGTCGGCCGTCCCATCGGTGCCCCGGCGATGTCTCCCACCGCCGTGACACCCCCCGCCAGCAGCATCTCCATGCCGCGGCGCACACTGGCACGCAAGGCCGCCTCATCCGTGACACGTGCTTGGCGCACAACATCGATAAACGAGAGAAAACCCGCGTCCGCGTCCCGATTCCTGGGCCCGATGTGCGTCAAATCGAGATGCGTATGGGCATTGACCAGGCCGGGCAACAGCACGGCATCCGGAAGATCAATCCGTTCCGCCCCCCCGCTCGACGGGTGATCATCAACCACCGCTCGTCGCCCTGCCGCGACCACTGTGTGTGATCCGACATAAACGCCATCGTCAGAACGAGTTACATTCTCATCCAGTCGCAGCAGCAATGACGCCGGAGCCGCCAGCACGCCGCGAGCGTCGGCGATTGCCGCGGCATCCAATCTCAGATGGGTGAACTGACCAGAAGAGGGGGGGTTGGATTTCATGATTGCACCGCGCGGTTGCCGATACCTGCGCGGTGCCGCAACGGTATCGACGTCCGCGGCACCGAGCATCCACGGCTACCATGCAACCCCGCACCGCCGGGCAAAAAACTGCCCCGGACGGATGCTAAACCAGCAGTTGTGCGGCACAGGAAAGCGCCGCTCAGAGACACCAGGATCGAAGGAGCCACCGCGTCATGATCAGTCTCAACTTCCGTCGAATCCGTCACGGTCTTGCCTTGCTGGGGGTTGCTGCCGCGAGCCTGCTGGGCGGCTGTGTCGGTCAGGGTGAATACGACCGCCTGTACGAGGTGAACTCCAGCCTCTCCGCCCAGAACAAGGACCTCGCCCGCCAGCTCGATGAGCAGCGTCTGCGGGCTGACATGCTCAGCAAGAGCAGCCTGAACGGCGACACGACTATGTCGGGCCTGCAGAAGCAGAACGCGGCCCTCCGCGACCAGCTTGCCAAGGCGATGGCGGATCTTCGGTCACTTGAGAAGGGCATGGCGGGCCTTCAGTTCGGTCAGCTCGATGTTGACACCGACCGCGCGCTCCAGCAGCTCGCCCGTGAATACCCCGAGATGATCAAGTACGACGCCCAGCGCGGCATGCTCCGCTTCGCGTCAGACCTCACGTTCGACTCGGGCCAGGCCATCGTGAAGGAGGGCGCACGCCAGGCCATTCAGGCCTTGTCGCGCGTCCTCACCAGCCCCTCGGCCGCGAACTACGAGGTTGTGGTTGAAGGCCATACCGACAGCCAGCGCATCAGCAGCGGCACCGCCCGCCTGCACCCCACCAACCGTCACCTCTCTTCGCACCGCTCCATCGCCGTGATTGACGAGCTTGCCAAGCTCGGCGTGCCTCCCAACCGCATGATGGGCGCCGGCTGGGGTGAGTACCGCCCCCTCGTCCCCAACAACGCCAACGGCAATACCCCGCAGAACCGCCGCGTCGAAATCTACCTGGCCCGCAGCCACGACGAGGCCGGCCAGAACAAGTCCAACATGGACCGCTCGTCTGACCCCGTGCCCGCCCGGTCCGACGACGATATCGATATCACGAAGTAATCCCGGGACGTGTCCCTAGACCAAAGCGCCGCCCCGCGGCAGGCCACCCCGCGGCAGGCCACCCCACCAGGCGAGGTTTCGCAAACGAAGGCCCGGTGCGTCCGCAAGGACGTCCCGGGCCTTCGGGGTTTTTGCGCTTCGCGGTCACTTGCTCGCGTCCCACATTCCATCCAGTCCCCTCGCTACCCTCCCCCGCCATGCCCGACACCGAGATACTGCCGACCCCCTACTGGATGACGCCCGTCTCGGGCGTTGCACGGCTGGGGCACGCGGTGCTCCACTCCATCGTGGCATTCGGCCAGTTCACACGGTTCGCGTGGGCCACCATCCTCGGACTGCGTTCCGTCCGCACATGGGGACGCCGAGACCGCCTCTGGCGACAGCTTTATTTCGTCGGCACCACGTCGGTGCCCGTCCTCGCCATCACCGGCGGCTTCATCGGCATGATCCTCGCCTTTGAGGGGTTCCGCCAGTTTCAGGCCATCGGTCAGGAGGCCCGCCTGGGCGGCATCATCAACCTGTCCGTCGTCAAGCAGATCGGGCCGGTGCTTGCCGCGGTCATGCTCGCCGGTCGCGTGGGTTGCTCACTCACCGCGGAACTGGGCACGATGAAGGTCACCGAGCAGCTTGACGCCATGCGAGCCATGGCCGCCGACCCTATCAAGGTGCTGGTCGTCCCGCGCTTCGTCGCGTGCGTGGTCATGATCCCGCCGCTGACCGTCGTCTCCAACCTGTGCGGGGTGCTCGGCGGCTGGCTTGTCACCACCCATCTCTACCACACCGATTCAACGCTCTACTGGCGTTTCAGCGAGATCTTCGTTTCGGGCTTCGACATTTTCAGCGGGCTGATCAAGTCGGTCTTCTTTGGGGCGGGTATCGGGCTTGTGTCGTGCTATAAGGGCTTTTCCTGCCGCGCCGGGGCCGAGGGTGTGGGGCAGGCAACCACGGATTCATTCGTCACCAGTTTCCTGAGCATCATCTTCATGTCGCTGGTGCTGGCGAAGGTTCTCAACGACCTCGACTTCTGGATTCATGGAGGCATCGACTCCATTTTCCGTTGAGCGTCGGCTTTATTTCACAGCCGCATCGAAAACCACCGGGTGTTCGGGTCGTCATCATCGTTGTACCTGGGGCACGGTGTGAATCCCAGTCGCGTGTACACGGCCATCGCCGGGTGCATGTCCTGCGAGGTATCCAGGTTCATCTGCACATACCCCGCCGTGCGCGCCTCGGCGATCAACAACTCACACAGGCGCACCCCGAGCCCTTTCCCCCGCGCTTCCGGCCGCACATACAGCCGCTTCATCTCGCACGTCCCCGCCTGCGTCTCTTTCGAGATGTCACGCAGCGCGACAGACGCGACCGGCCGCGTGCCGTCATAGGCCAGTATCAGCCGCCCCGATGGCGCTGCATACCGCCCCGGCAGCGATGCCAGTTCCGCGGTGAACCCCTGAAACTCAAGGCTGAAAGGCAGGCTGTCCGCATACTCGCGAAAGAGCGCACGGGCATCATCCATGTGCTGTGCGGACGAAGCGAAAATCATGCGGGTGGATGCAGTCATGTCGAGGAACGACGACCGTTCATTCCTTGCCGGAGGTGCTCTTCGCCGGCTCTCCCTGCTCCGCATTCTCCGTCTTCTCGGTCTGCACAGGCTCCTCTTCTTTCTCTTCTTTTGCAGGCAGCGTTGCTCTCCATTGCTTGTTCAGCTCTTCAAACCCCGCAAGCCCCAGCACATCACGCGAGGCCTCATCAAGGCTTGCCCCCTGCGCCATCGCCGTGAGCCACGCCACCCGCGTATCGCGGCCCCAGCGGTCCGAGATATAACCCAGCATGTGGTGGCCCTGCCGGTAGACAAACGACTGATACTTTGGTTTGACAGTCTCAAAGTCGGCGAGTTCTTCCCAGGGGGCGATGCTGCCGCGCTTCGCGGCATTCTCGATGAAGCCCGCGCGACGCCCGCCGTACTTCTCTGCCGCGAGGTCCGCGACACCCTCAAGAATCCACCACGGCATCAGGTTGCTCTTGGGCCCCAGTTCGAACGTGGCGACATGCCCGTACTCGTGAGCGATCACGTTCCGGAGCCCGCCCGACTTGCTCCCCCGCCCCACCAGCAGCTTGATCGACTCCCCCGGCTCATTCCAGCCGCCAAGGCTGTTCTCGTAGGAAAGACAGATCGACTCCTGAAGGTGCTTCATCGAGCCGTACAGCTTGATCTTCTGCGTCTTGTGGGGCAGGTCCTGGTCTGTCAGGTTGAAACCAATCTCAACATGCGGGCGGATTTCCGCGAACGCCGCGAGCGCTTCGTCAGCCGCTTCTTCCAACCCCTCATCAAAGTTCACGACGGCGCCAGGCGCAACGCGTCGATGCCATGTCTCGCCGGCGTAAAGCCACCGCGATGCACCATCCGCACCTTCCGTGCGGATGAACCGCGCTGCCAGCTTCACTTCACGCTCTTTCTTCTTTTCCCCCATCGTCCACGTAAAGGTCAATGGTCCATCCAGCACATCATCACGCAGCGTGAACTCCCCCAGCTCAATGCTGACCTCGTGCGCGGGCTTCTTCCGCAGGTCGTTGGCGAAGTACGTCTGCTCCTGCAGAAACTCGCGGTCGCCCCGATAGATGGTCGCGAGCCAGCCATCAAAGTCTCCCGCCTTCGCCGCGGCTTCCATCGCCGCGATCGTCGCCTCGACACCCTCCCTCGCCCCGTCCATCATCTCCGCGCTGGGACTCGGCGACGGCAGCGTCCCGCGCCACGCCCGGTTAAGGTCGGCGAGGTTCATGCCCATCACCTCTTCGCACGCCTGATCGATGCTCTTCCCTCGGCCCATCGCCCGCAGCCACCGCGTGCGTCCCTCCCGCCCCCATTGCTCGGAGATGTACCCCAGCATGTGGTGCCCCTGGTGGTACGCCATCAGCTTTACCGCCGGTGCCGCCGTGTCGTAATCTGCGATGTCTGCCCACGGAACCAGCGTGCCCTGCTTCGCGCGACCCCGGATTTCCCGATCCACCCGCCCGCGGCTGTGCGCCAAATCTTCCGCTGCAAGCTCCGCCACCCCCTCCGACACCCACCACGGTGCATCCTTGATGCCCGCTCCATACTCCCATGTCGCCACGTGCCCATATTCGTGCGCAAACGCGGCCGTCCACCCTTCCACAGAAGATGTGTAGTTGTGCATGAACTTGATCGACTCGCCCGGCTCATTCCACCCCATGAGCACCTGGTCGGGCTGGTTCAGGTACACGGTGGCCTTCAGGTGCGGCATCGACTGGAACAGCACGATCTGCTGCGGCCCCGTGGTGATGCCAAACCCCGCATCGACATGCGCCCGTGCTTTCGGGAACGCTTCAATCACCTGCGCCGCCGTCCCCTCATCGCCAGGAAGGAACCGCACGGAAAACCCGTCACCGGCGAGCGTCTTCCAATCCTCACCCGCGTACAGCCATGAGCCGCCGCGTTCAATGAACCGGGCCGGCCACTTCGCCTTGGTGCCCTCGGTTGCCGCACCTTTGCGGCTGGTGTAGACGATCCCGAGCGTCAGTGTCGCCTCGCCCGCCGAGGTCTGCTCACTCCCCGCCTCGCGGGAGAAGGCCACATGCTCAACGCCGTTGGCCGCGAGGTCATCACACCAGTGCGCCTGTTCCGCGTAGAAGAACGGGTTCGCCAGGTCAAGGCAGGAAAGAAAGGCCCCTTTGTCGCCCTTCTTTGCCGCCTCGGACATCCGCCCCAGCAGGGCATCAATCTTCCGCAAGACCACCGGGTCCGCGCCCCCTTGCGCCCCGCGGCAGCATCCCAGCACCACCATCAGCAGCAACGCAGCCCGGAAAAAAATGCGTGTGGTCGGCATAGGCCCGCATGGTACCGTTCGTCGCCCCATCCCGACGCCAGGTTTCCCTTCCCACCCCCGCCCCGATTCGAGTATGGTGCCCGCAACGAACCCCCGGTCCTTCGTTCGAACCGCGAACCTTCCAACCCCCCCGAGGCTTCCCAGTGGCCATCAAAAGCCTGTCCGACGAGCAAATCAGAACGATGTCCTTGGAAGAGAAGGATCGGTGGTGGCTTGCCAACGTGTTCCGGGGCGATATGCCTCAGCTCACCATCCGCGCCGCCCTGACCGGCTTTCTGCTCGGGGGAGCGCTCTCGGCCACCAACCTCTATGTGGGGGCCAAGACCGGATGGACGCTGGGCGTCGGCCTCACCAGCGTCATCCTCGCGTTCGCCGCGTTCCGCATCATGTCGCGCATGGGCTTCCGGGACATGACCATCCTTGAAAACAATGCGATGCAGTCCATCGCGACCGCCGCCGGGTACATGACCGGCCCGCTCATCTCCGGCGTGGCCGCCTACATGTGGGTCCAGAACGCGCTGCTGCCCTGGTGGCAGATTTTGTGGTTCAACGTCACTCTCTCAATCCTGGGTGTGCTCGTGGCGTTCCCCTTGAAGCGCCGCTACATCAACGATGAGCAGCAGCCCTTCCCCGAGGGCCGCGCCGCGGGTGTGGTTCTCGATGCCTTGTACACCTCGGACCCTTCGGTCGGACTCTTTCAGGCCAAGGTGCTGGGCGCTGCCGCGGGTATCGCGGGTTTCCTGAAGTTTCTGGCGGGTGAAGGCTACATGACCTTCATCCAGACAAAGATCTTTGGTCAGCAGACCGTCTACTGGATGTCCGAAAGCCTTGACAGCTGGTACTACTGGCTCGTTCGCAAGAACTGGGCGCCGGTTCCCAACGTGCTTGGCACGAGCATCAAGTCCATGGGTGTCTCCCCGACGCTCGACCTTGCCATGATCGGCGCGGGCGGGCTGATGGGCATCCGGCCCGCCATCAACATGTTTGCGGGCATGGTCATCAACTTCCTGATCATCATCCCCATCATGATCCAGCGCGGCGTGATTCAGCCGCGCTCTGCCGCGCTACTTGCCACGTTGCGCCCCGGCACGCCAGCCATGGACCGCGTGTGGGCCCTCAATACATGGGCGCTGTGGTGGGGCATCTCCATCATGGTGGTGGCGGCCATTACGTCGCTGTTCGCCAAGCCCCAGATCATCATTTCGGCCTTTACCGGCATGTTCAAGCGCCGCGGGCCGGTGAGCAAGGGTGTGCTCTCGCACATCGAGTTCCCGCTGTGGATTTCACTCGTCGGCATGCCCATTGTGGGTGCCATCGGCGTGTGGATGGCCCACGCCTGGTTCGGGGTTGACTGGTTCCTCGGTGCGCTCGCCATCCCGCTCATCGTCCTGCTGACACTGATCGCCGTGAACTCAACGGCGCTCACAAGCATCACACCGACGGGCTCACTCTCGAAAATCCCCCAGTTTCTGTTCGGTTCGTTGCGCCCTAAGCACCCTGGCACCAACCTCATGACCGCCGTGATGTGCGTTGAAGTCGCCAGCAACGCCTCCAATCTGCTCATGGACATCAAGCCGGGCTACATGCTCGGCGCTAAGCCGCGCCAGCAGGCGATCGGCCACATCATCGGCATCTTCGCGGGCGCAATCGCCTCCACCCCGCTCTTCTACGTTCTGTTCCTCGCCAAGTACAAGCCCGGCGACAACGTTCAGGAGGCCATGAGCACCGGTGAGTTCGGCTTCCCCTCCGCACTCCAGTGGCGCGGTATCTCCGATCTCATCCGCGATGGCTTTGGCAGCCTGCCAGTCTCCGCCCAGTGGTCCATGGGCATCGCGGCCGTCGTGGGCTTGGTGTTCGAGATCGTCCGCATCGCGACCCGCAACCGCTCGCCTATATCGCCCCTCGCCATCGGCTTGGGCGTCGTCGTGCCCCCCGACTCCACCATCGCCATGCTCATCGGCGCGGCCTTCTTCTGGTTCATGGCCCGGATCTACGGCAGCCCCACCGCCCCCGGCGGCGCAGGCGCCGAGCACGGCGGCGTCGAGGGCCACCTGCCCGCACCTTCGCTGCTGGTGGGCAACCGCCTGTGGGTGGGCGCACGCGAGCCCATCTGTGCCGGGCTGATCGCCGGCGCAGCGCTCATAGGCATTGGCGACCGCCTCGTCGATGCATTTCTGCTCGGCTGATCCCGCCGAGGCAGGAAGTCCGCCCGTGACGCGGCTATCCTCACCGAGTTTGCGCGATTCCCGCCGGTTTTCGACGGGTCCGTACGACAGTGGGAGGGTTGCCGCCAGATGCCCAAACGCACCGACATCAAGACGATCCTGATCCTGGGTTCAGGCCCCATCGTCATCGGCCAGGGGTGCGAGTTTGATTACTCTGGCGCACAGGCATGCAAAGCCCTCAAGGCCGAGGGCTACCGCATCGTGCTGGTGAACAGCAACCCAGCCACCATCATGACCGACCCGGCCTTCAGCGACCGCACCTACATCGAGCCCATCACGCCCGAGGCGGTGCGAAAGATCATCATCAAGGAATGTGGCACCGCCCTTCCGGGCGGTGAGGGCAGTAAAGGTACCGCCGGGAAGGGCGGTGCCACGGGGGCTATGCGCATCGACGCCATCCTCCCCACCCTCGGCGGACAGACAGCCCTCAACTGCGCCTGCAAACTGTGGGATGAGGGCACCCTCCAGGAGTTCGGCATCGAGATGATCGGTGCGAACCGCGAGGTCATCCACCGCGCTGAGGATCGCCAGATTTTCAAGGACATCTGCGAGAAGATCGGCCTGCGCCTGCCACGCGCCAAGGCCGTCACAACGATGGATGAGGCCACGGAGTTTCTCAGCGAGATCGGCCTCCCGGCCATCATCCGCCCGGCCTTCACACTCGGCGGCACGGGCGGCGGCATCGCCTACAACCTCGAAGAGTTCCGCGAGATCACGGGCCGCGGGCTTGCCGCGTCAATGATCGGGCAGGTGCAGATCGACCAGAGCGTGATCGGCTGGAAGGAGTACGAGCTCGAGGTCGTCCGCGACAAGAAGGACAACTGCATCATCGTGTGCGGCGTCGAGAACATCGACCCCATGGGCGTACACACCGGCGACTCGATTACCGTCGCCCCGATCCTGACGCTGACGGACAAGGAATACCAGGCCATGCGCGATGCCGCGCTGGCGATCATGCGCGCTGTAGGGGTGGAGACCGGCGGCAGCAACGTGCAGTTCGCCGTGAACCCCAACCCCAAGCCGGGGGCAGATGGCAAGAAGCCGTTTGAGATGGTGGTGGTGGAGATGAACCCCCGCGTCTCGCGCAGCAGTGCGCTGGCGAGCAAGGCGACCGGGTTCCCCATCGCCAAGATTGCCGCGAAGCTCGCGGTTGGGTACACGCTCGATGAGCTCCGCAACGACATCACCGGCACCACAAGCGCCTGCTTCGAGCCCACGATTGACTATGTGGTGACGAAGATGCCGCGGTGGACGTTTGAGAAGTTCCCCGAGGCCGATGAGACGCTGACCACGCAGATGAAGAGCGTGGGCGAGGCGATGGCCATCGGCCGCACGTTCAAGGAAAGCCTTCAGAAGGTCATCCGCTCGATGGATGTCAAGCGCTTCGGCTTCGGTCTCGACCGCAACGACAAATGGCTGGAGGCCATGCGAGCGGTGGAGCGCGAGCAACTGGTGCTGGATGTCATGGGTGGCCAGCCGCTCCGCGGCGGCTCCGAGGGCCTGTCGCCCGGCGAAAGTTCTGCATCTCCAACCGGCCTGCGAACCGCCGACGGCTCGCCCATCGAGTGGCCGGTGCCGTGGGACAAACTCTCCCGCAAGCTGGCAGTGCCTTCGCAGGGCCGCTTCTACTACATCCGCTACGCGATGAAGATGGGCTGGTCGGTCGAGAAGATCGCGGGGCTGACCAACATCGACCCCTTCTTCCTTGACCAGATGCAACAACTCGTCGAGTTTGAGGACACGCTGTGCAACTACAAG
This sequence comes from Phycisphaerales bacterium, assembly GCA_038260025.1. Classification (GTDB taxonomy): domain Bacteria; phylum Planctomycetota; class Phycisphaerae; order Phycisphaerales; family UBA1924; genus JAEYTB01. The sequence goes on along the minus strand of JBBSOF010000015.1, from coordinate 15,131 downwards.
CACCTGGCGGATGTGCCGCGCGAGGTGCTGTTTGAGGCCAAGCAGCTTGGCTACAGCGATGCTCAGCTCGCCAACCTGTACCTGGGCAAAATCAACACCGACACGATCCTCGAAGTCCGCCGCCACCGGCAATCGCTTGAGATCACACCGGTCTTTAAGCTGGTTGATACCTGCGCCGCCGAGTTTGAGGCGATCACGCCGTACTACTACTCGACCTACGAGAGCGGCATCGGCGGAGCGCCGGCAGACGATGAGGTCCGCATCACCCACACGCAGAAGGTCATCATCCTCGGCGGCGGCCCCAACCGCGTGGGCCAGGGCATTGAGTTCGACTACTGCTGCTGCCACGCGGCATTCGCGGCAAAGGACCTCGGCTTCGAGTCCGTCATGATCAACTCGAACCCCGAGACGGTCTCAACCGACTACGACACCAGCGACCTGCTGTTCTTCGAGCCGTTGACGCTGGAAGATGTCCTGAATGTCGTGGATCGCCTGGGGGGCCAGCCGCTCCGCGGCGGCTCCGAACAGACCGCAGATAGCAAACGGGCTCTTGCGGCGCTCCGACCGCCGCGGAGCGGCGGGCCACCCACCAGCCCAATCCTCGGCCTCATCGTCCAGTTCGGCGGCCAGACCCCCCTCAACCTCGCACGTGGCCTCGTCCAGGCCGGTGCACCCATCATCGGCACCTCCGTCGATTCCATCGATCTCGCCGAAGATCGCGACAGGTTTGATGCACTTCTCGAGCGTCTCAATATCTCCCGCCCTCCGTCCGGCATCGCCCGCTCTTTCGATCAGGCCATCGAGGTTGCCGCGAAGATCGGCTATCCCGTGCTCATCCGCCCGTCCTATGTCCTGGGCGGGCGTGGCATGGAAATCTGTCAGGATGAGCGTGCCCTCCGCTCCTTCATCACCACCGCGCTCACCACTGCCGGCCACGATGATGCGCCCGTCCTCATCGATAAGTTCCTCGATGGCGCCATCGAGGTCGATGTCGATGTGGTGGCAGACTTTGCAGTGGGAGCAGCCGCGGAAAGCAATAGTCCGGGCGGGCTGAAAGCCCGCCCCCCGGTGGGGTCCGCCATCGTCGCTGGCGTGCTCGAGCAGATCGAGCAGGCCGGCATCCACTCAGGCGATTCTGCCTGCACGCTCCCGCCGGTGTCCCTCTCCGCAGAAATCGTCACCCGCATCGAGGACCTTGCGCGCCAGATCGCCCGCGAGCTCAGTGTGTGCGGTCTGATGAACATCCAGCTTGCCGTGAAAGACAACGAGATATTCATCATCGAGGTCAACCCCCGGGCCAGCCGAACCGTTCCCTTTGTGAGCAAAGCAACGCACATCCCCTGGCCCGCCGTCGCCGCCAAGTGCATGATGGGCCAGTCCCTCGCCGCCGCCCTCCGCGGCTTCCCCGACCGCCGCCGCACCTCGCTGCCCTTCTTCGCGGTAAAGGAGTCCGTCTTCCCCTTCAACAAGTTCCCCGGCGTCGATGTCGTCCTCGGCCCCGAGATGCGCTCCACCGGCGAGGTCATGGGCATCGACACCAGCTTCCCCATCGCCTTCGCTAAGAGCCAGCTCGCCAGCGGCACGCAACTCCCCACCGACCCGTCCGCCGGCGGTGTCTTCATCTCCGTACGCGAGCAGGACCGCGCCTCGATCGTCGAGCCCGCCCGCCTGCTCATGGCCATGGGCTTCACCGTCTACGCCACCGAAGGCACCGCCGCGCACCTCTTCAGGCACGGCGTGCAGCCCAATGTCCTCCAAAAAATTGCCGCGGGCGCCCGCCCCAACGTCATAGACATGATGACCAACGGCCAGATCGCCCTGGTCATCAACACGCCCACCCGCACGGGCTGGCAGACAGATGAGGGCCGCATCCGCTCCACCGCCGTCCGCATCAACGTCCCCATGATCACTACCACCACCGCCGCGGCAGCCGCCGTCCGTGCCATCCAGGCCATGCGGACCAGGGACTGGGACGTCGCCGCCCTGCAGGACTACAAAGCCATGATGGAAGCGGGTGACCGGATCGTGGAGCCCACCGTGCCCTCGAGCCGCCCGGTCCGCACGTGAAGCGCACAACCACCCGGCGCGGCAAGCCCCTCCCCCCATGAACGCGCCCCCGCCGCCGGCCCCGTTACCCATCTACACTCTCCCCGTCCACGTGATGGGGAGTAGCCCCCCGCAACCATACAAGCGGGCGGAGAGCGGCCGTCAGCACGGGGAGGGCGTAGCCCTCTCCCGGCCCCTCCAGGCAGTGCCAGGCAAGACCACACGCTTTTGCGGTGTGTTTGCGCGCTGTCGGAGTTTCCTCACATGATCTGGCTCTGGACCGGCTTCGTCATCTTCGTGCTCATCATGCTCGCGCTGGACCTCTTCGTGATCAACCGCGAGGCCCACATCGTCCGAGTCCGCGAGGCGATCATCTGGACCTGCGTCTGCATCGCCCTCGCCCTGCTCTTCAATGTCGCCGTCTATTTCATCTACGCCCACAACTGGCTGGGCATCGCCGCGCACTTTGTGGAGTCCCACGCGCCCGACCCCGGCATGGACGCGACCGGCGCGGCGCTCACCGGCCACCAGGTCGGCATGAAGGCCGCGCTTGAGTTCCTCGTCGGATGGATGATCGAGTACTCTCTCTCACTCGACAACATCTTCGTCATCGCCGTCATCTTCGCCCACTTCCGTGTGCCGCCGCAGCACCAGCACCGCGTGCTCTTCTGGGGCATCCTGGGCGCCCTGGTCTTTCGCGGCGTGATGATCCTGGTCGGCGCCGCGCTCATCCAGCGCTTTGAGTGGATGATGTATCTCTTCGGGGCGTTCCTCATCTTTACGGCCCTGAAACTCCTCAAGCACGATGAGGACCCGGACCTGGAGAAGAACATGGTCCTGCGCCTCGCCCGGCGATTGTTTCCCGTCACCCCCGGCTACCACGAGAACCACTTCTTTGTCGTAGAAGCCGGAAAGCGGATGGTTACGCCGCTCTTCCTGGTGCTGCTCGTGGTCGAGACCACCGATGTGATCTTCGCGGTTGATTCCATCCCAGCCATCTTCGCCATCACCCGTGACCCCTTCCTGGTATTCACTTCCAACGTGTTCGCTATCCTGGGCTTGCGCAGCCTGTACTTCGCCCTCGCAGCGCTGATCCGCAAGTTTGAGTACCTGAACTTCAGCCTGGCCTTTATCCTCGCTTTCGTGGGGGTCAAGATGATCATCGAACAGAAGGAGATCGGCGTGCATGTGCCGGTCTTCCTCTCGCTTGGTGTTATCATCGCGTCGCTTTCGATAGGTATTGGTGCCTCAATCATGATGTCCCGCCGCAACCCGCCCGAGCCGCCCCGATGATCACCTTTTACTGGATCGGGATCATCATCCTTTCCAGCCTCGGTGTGCTGGCGATCATCTCCGCGCTCCGCCTGCCGCGCCTCCGCGGGGATCAGGCGATCGCCCTCGCCAGCCGCTCGCTCCGCCAGATCAAGCGGCTCATCATCCTCGTCGTGGGCGTCACGGTCGTCATCGTCGGCATCATCATGCTCGTCGCTCCCGGCCCCGGGCTGGTGGTCATCCCCATCGGACTGGGTGTGCTCGCCACCGAGTTTGTCTGGGCGAAGCGACTGCTCCAAAACTACAAGCGATACGCCCAGCAGTTTGCGGCACGCGCCGAGGCCCACGAGTTCTCCCGCCCCCGCCCCGCCCTCGCCATCGTTGTTGTGCTCGCCACCCTGGCCTGCATTGCCGCGGCATACTGGCTCCGCGAGTGGCCCATCCGCAACATCATGGCCATCGGTGGGGGGGCCCTTGGCCTCGAAACTGCCTGGTGCGTCCTCATGATCCAGCGGCACCGCAAGCGGGCTACCGCTCCACATCCGCCCGTGCCCCCGCCCACAAGCGTTACGCAAGGATCGCACGATGTCGCGTGAGCCCCTCAACCCCACGCCCCTGTCCCCACCCGTTCCCATGTCGTCTTGGGGAGTCGATCTTGACCCCAACAGCCTCTCCCAGATGGAGAACGCCCGCCGGCTCCCTGTCGCCGTTGCCGCGGCACTCATGCCCGACGCCCACGTCGGCTACGGCGTCCCAATCGGCGGCGTCCTCGCCACCCGCAACGCCGTAATCCCCTACGCCGTCGGCGTCGATATCGCCTGCCGCATGAAGCTCACGGTGCTCGACATCCCGCCCGAGCACCTTGCCAAGCCGCACGAGCGTGATCGTCTCGCCCGCGCTATCGAGTCAGAAACCCGCTTCGGCATCGGCTCGAAGTTCGACCGCCGACGTGATCACCCGGTCATGGATATGGACTGGTCCATCTCCCACATCACGCGCAAGAACAAGGACAAAGCGCACGCCCAGCTCGGCACCAGCGGCAGCGGCAACCACTTCGTCGAGTTCGGCACGCTGACAATCCTGCCCAGCCTCCCCGAGGGAGGGGCTGGGGTCGGGTTAAGGCCCCGCGCCGATGAGGGGGCGGAAGGTGGGTCATCTCCTGCTGGCTTCTCCCTCCCGCCCGGCACCTACACCGCCCTCCTCACCCACTCCGGCTCCCGCGGCACCGGCGCATCTGTCTGCGACACCTACTCGCGCCTCGCGATGGAACTTCGCCCCGACCTGCCCAAGGAAGTCCGCCAGCTTGCCTGGCTCGACCTCGACTCTCAGGCCGGCGCTGAGTACTGGGCGGCGATGAACCTCATGGGCGAGTACGCCGCGGCAAACCACGCCTGCATCCACCACGCCATCGCCCGGAACCTCGGCGCCGAGGTGCTCGCGGATATTGAGAACCACCACAACTTCGCCTGGAAAGAACGACACGTCATCAACGGTGTCGAAGAGGAACTGATCGTCCACCGCAAGGGTGCCACGCCCGCCGGCGCTGGCGTGCTCGGCATCATCCCCGGTTCAATGGCGACCCCAGGCTTCGTCGTCCGCGGCAAGGGTAACCCCGCCAGCCTCATGTCCGCCAGCCACGGCGCAGGCCGCGCCATGTCGCGGACCAAGGCCAAAGAAAAGTTCGCGTGGAGCAACGTCCGTCGCGAGCTCGCGGGCCAGGGCATCACGGTGCTTTCCGCGGGTGCCGACGAATCCCCCGGCGTCTACAAGGACATCCATCAGGTCATGGCCGCGCAGACCGACCTGGTCGAGGTGCTCGCCCGCTTCGACCCCAAGCTGGTGAAGATGTCACCCGAAGGCGAACGCGCGGAAGACTGACTTCAAGTCGGTGTCTTCTCGTCCGTAACCCTTGCCTTCACAGTTCTCACCCACTCCCCAGCTTCTCCTCATGACCCGCGACCGCCTCCTCTACCGAGTGCGACTCCGTCACCGAGCTGTCTCTCTTCGCGAGCTCCGACAGTTTCGTGTAGTACTCGTGCAGTATCTCGAGCTCATCTTCCGTGAGGTCTTCAACATCGATCAATCGGTTGCTTGCGCCCTGCATCGCCGAGACAATTTCGTTGAGCTTGAGGTGAACCGCCCGTGAGTCTTTGTTCTGAGATCGCTGGATCAGGAACACCATCAGGAACGTGACAATGGTCGTCGAAGTGTTGATCACGAGCTGCCACGTCTCGGAATAATGGAACGCAGGCCCCGTCGCACCCCACATCATCACCAGCCCCGCGGCAGCGCCGAACGCCCACGAACTGCCGGTCCACACGGTCACCTTTCGAGACATCCGCTCCAGCCAGCGCCCGATGAACGACTTGGATTTCTTGTAGCTCATGGGCGCAGTCTAATCGACCAGCCCAGTTTCGCACCGATTACGACTCACGGATAGGCAGTATGTCCGGTACGCGACCTTCCGTCCATGCCTGGAACCGCGGCCAGAAGACCTCCCGCAACAGAATCTTCAGGCACGCCGCCACAGGGATCGCGATCAACACCCCGTAGAACCCTGCCAGCACACCCCCGGCGATGGATGCGAACAGGATCGTTGGCGTGTCCATGTTTGTCGCCTTGCCCTGGATGATCGGGCTGAGCACATAGTCATCAAGGAACTGTGCCACCGCCAGCACGATCAATGGCCCGCCGATGATCCACCACCATTCACCCCGCCAGCCCCCCGCCGGGTCCAGCCACATCAGCGCCATCGCAATCGGCGCTGCCACGCTCGAGGCGTACGGCACGATCGTGAGGATCCCCATGATGGGGCCGACGATCAGCGGCGCAGGCACCCCGATCAGCGCATAGGCCACAGTGTAGAGCACGATCATCACAGCTGCGACTGTCAGCCGCCCGCGCACGAACCCCGCGATCACGACATCCATCTTCTGGATCAGCTCGATCGTGCGTGTCTTGCGCCGCTCGGGGATCAGCTCCGCCCAGAACTTCTCCACCTTCCCATAGCCCGTGCAGAAGAAGTAGAAGAAGAAGCCGGTCAGGAACGCCCCGAAGAACAGCCCGGCAAACATCGCAACGACGCCGAACGCGCTGCCGACGATGCCCGAACCCAGCGATACCAGCCGACGACTCACAGCCGCGGCATTCTCCCGCAGCGTTGTCACAGCCCAGGAAATCACATGTGCTGTGTCCGAGTTGTCGCCCTTGTCCGCCTTGCCAGACGGCGCTGCAGTGTGATTGCCATCCTCATCCACCGCGCCTTTGGCTGCCGTGTCCACTCCTGGGTCCGGCTTCGCCGCATCATCCGGCAACGGCGTGTTGCCGCTGTCGGGCAGCGGGCTTGGCGCAGGGGGCGTGGCCCGTGGGTCTGCCGCGGGGTCCGCCGTGTCCCCAACTCCGCTAGCGTCGGGAGATGCTTTCGGCTCCTTCGAAGCGCCCGGCGCGGCTCCCTTCTCCTCGCCCGCCCATTCCCCTGCCAACGGCGCGAGCTGTCTCCGCAGTGAATCCTCGGCGACGATGCGGTCCCTGAAGTTCTGCCAGGCAGCCGGCAGCTTCGACCGCAACTCCTTGTCCTGCGGGTTCGCAACAGACTGCATCAGGCGATCGACGTTGGTCACCGTCCGCCCCGCCAGGCGCACGCCCTGCCACGTCGCGAACCCGCCGCCAATCCCCACCGGCCCCAGCAGCGCGATCACACCCAAAATAATGATCACGATCGCGCAGCCGCGCCGTGTCATCCACCCGCGCCGCACCACGCGGCTGACCACCGGCTCAACCAGGTAGGCCAGCAGCAGCGCCAGCAGCATCGGCACCGTCACCACGCTCAGCCGGTTGCCCAGCCACACCATCAGCACCGCGGCCCCGATCACCAGCAGGTCGCGCAGCGGCTGAATCTGCCAGATATGCAGACGAGACAACTGCTCCCGCGGCGTAAGGACCGGCGCTGGTGAACCCGAACCGGTATGACTTGGGTTAGACGAGTCCATGCAAGGGTCAAGCGTACCACCCATGCACGCCCAACGCACCGACTGACAATTTCACGCGGTGCCCCTGCCCCCGTCGCAACCGCTTACCCCCGCACTTCCTCGATCTCCGTCCGCACGTCCCACAGCTCCGGGAACAGCCGGTCGTCAACCATCTGCCGCAGGTAGGTCACGCCAGCCGTCCCTCCCGTGCCGCGCTTGAAGCCGATGACCCGCTCCACGACCTTCACATGGCGGTAGCGCCACAACGAATACTGCTCATCGATATCCACCAGCTTCTCGGCCATCTCATACAGGTCCCACATCCCCGCCGGGTGCTCGTACACCATCTTGAACGCGGCAATCACGCCCGCGTGCGGGTGGTACGCCTCGGTCACATCCCGCTCCAGCACTTCGCGCGGGATCGGCAGCCCCCGCCGCGCCATCAGCCGCAGAAACTCGTCATACAGGCTCGGCGCTTCAAGCGTCTCCTCAAGCTCCTTCAATATCAGCGGCTTGTGCTGGAACACGGCAAGCATCCGCCGGTCCTTCCGCCCCAGCATGAACTCAATCATCCGGTGCTGGTGGCTCTGCAGCCCGCTGCTGGGCCCCAGCACATGCCGGAACTGCACATACTCGCTGGGCGTCAGCGTTGCCAGCACGCTCCACTGGTTGAACAACTGCGCCTGAATATGCTTCACGCGCGCCAATATTTTGAACGTCGGCTCCAGCTTGTCAGCATGCACCAGACGCAGTGCCTCGCGCAGTTCATGCACGATCAGCTTGAACCACAACTCCGTCGTCTGGTGCTGAATGATGAACAGCAACTCATCATGGTGCTGCGGGCTGCTCAACGGCCGCTGCGCGCTGAGCACCTGGTCCAGGTGCAGGTACCCGGCATAATCCAGCTTGTTCTTCAGGTCCGCGTGCATCCCCGCCGGATCGCGCGAGACGCTGGACTCTTCCCGCGCCCCGGAACTCGCACGCCCCCCGCCCGGGCAGCCCATCCCGCCACGATCCGCATCCTGCTCATTCGACATCACGCGTGCTCCCCGCGCAGCGCTCCCGCGCTCCGCTTCGCACAGCGTACGCCTACCTGTCCGACCCCGCATCCACCCACCGCGGCAGGCTGCTGCCGCTGCTCTCCGCCACCGCGACGTCCCGGCCGCCCTGGCGGGGCCACAACGACGCCCGCACCACCCCCGTGCCCGGCCGATGCGCGACCACGTCCCCCCGGGCGTTGAAATACGCCTCTCGCCCGCTGCCCGCCACCGAGCAGCCGCCCATCAAAAGAACCCCCAGCATCACACACCAGCCGGCACAGCGTCTGCCGCTGCCCTGTGTCGTTCGCCTCACTTGTGCGGTGTTCAATTTCAGTTACTCCCGTGGCCACGCCAACCTCGCACCCCGGCGCGCCCACGAAGACCCACCCTTCACTCTCCCAAACACACCACCCCGCGGCAACAATTGACGCTCTCGGTTCGCCAAGGTTCGCCCGGCTGATCCCGTTATTTGACGCTGCCCGCAAGACCCGTAACATCACTCCCTACGGAACCCCGAACAGACCGCCCCAGACTCCCAACGGACCCGCCGATGAAACCAGCCTTCAGCACCGTCGCCTGCGCCGAGTGGACATTCGAGCAGCTTGCCGCCCACGCCGAACGCTGGGGCTACCTCGGGTGCGAACTCCGCACCTTCGGCTACGCCTCCACAAGCTTCGCCTGCGACCCCGCTCTCACCGCGCCATTCAAAGTCCGCGGCCTGCTCGAGCGTGCCGGTATTGAGCTTGTCTCGCTCGCCACCTCGCTCCGCTATGACGACCCCATCACGCCGCCGGTCCTCGGCAACGTCATTTCCGACACCGAGAAGTCCGTCCGCGAGACCAAGAGCGCTATCGACCTCGCCGTCCGCATGGAAGTGCCCTACGTCCGCGTCTTCGGCTTTGAGATCGTGGGCGGCGAGTCGCGCAAGTCCGCCATCGCCCGCATCGCCTCGCGCATCGGCAAAGCAACCGACCACGCCCGCAACAGCGGCGTCAAGGTGATGCTTGAGAACGGTGGCTCATTCTCCACCGCGGTGCAGATGTCCGAACTCATGGATGCCGTCAATAACCCGCTCCTGGTTGCCGCGTACTCCGTCCCCGTCGGTCTCGCCGCTGGCGAGCGATCCCGCGACGCCTTCAACGTTCTGGGCGACCGCCTCGCCTGCGTCAAAGTCCGCGACTTCAATCGCGGCAGCCCCTGCGCCCTGGGCGACGGCCAGATCGACAACCGCGCCGCCATCGAGTCCCTCGGCCACATCGGCTACAAGGGCTGGGTCATCTATGAGTACGACCGCGCCTGGGTCGACCCTTCCGTCGCGCAGCCCCCGCCCGAAGAAGTGCTCGCCACCTCCGCACAGCGACTCTTCCAATGGATCGGCGCTGCCGCAACCCCCTCGCTCCGAACGGGTAGTTCCACAACCACCCCGTCTCTCCGCGATGTGTCCGGCCGCCCTGCACGCCCCGGCGTCTGATCTCCGCACGTCCCGAACAGCCCCAACAATCAACTGTGCCCAAGCGCGTCCATACTCCCACGTTCCCGCCGGTCGCGCCGCAGCCACTCCCGCCGATTCCAGAGGTCACCAGCGACATCCTCGCCCGCTGCGAGAAACTGGGCTTTGCTGCCGCGGGCATCACGCCGGCGCTCCCAACATCGTGGAAAGACGAAATCCTCGCGTGGCTTGCGCAGGGCAAGCACGCCACGATGAACTATCTCGCCCGCGACCTCGACCTCAAGTTCGAGCCCGCCCGCGTCTTCGATGGCGCACAGGCATTCATTATGGTGGCAGACCTCTACGCCGCGCGGAATGACCCGCCTACACCTGCGCCGCCGCTCCACGCCCGCATCGCCCGATACGCCCAGGGCCGCGACTACCACCGCGTGATGAAGGACCGTCTCCACGACCTCAGCGACAGCCTCCGCGCTACCTACCGCGGCTACGGCTTCCGCTCATTTGTCGATACCGTCCCCGTCCTCGAGCGAGAGCTTGCCGCGCTCGCCGGCCTCGGTTGGCAAGCCAAGAACACGATGATCATCAACCCTGGCCTGGGCAGCTACACCCTCTTGGGTGGTATCGCAACCACGCTCCCGCTGGTGGCCCCGGCCCAGCAGCCCACCATCACCGACCACTGCGGCAGCTGCACCCGCTGCATCCAGGCCTGCCCGACGCAGGCCATCACGCCCTATAGCGTCGATGCCTCGCGCTGCATCTCCTACCTCACCATCGAGCACCGCGAGCCCATCGATCCAGCGTTCCACGCCGCGATGGGCGATTGGCTTTACGGCTGTGATATCTGTCAGGAAGTCTGCCCGCACAACTCGCCCCGCCCGGACGCCGACACCGGCACGCGCCACCCGGCGTACCAGCCGCGCAGCGTGACCCTCCCGCTGCTCGAAGTCCTCAACTGGACGGACACCCAGCGCCGCGAGTCGCTCCGCGCATCGCCGATGAAGCGTGCCACCCTCGCCATGATGAAGCGCAATGCCCTGATTGCCGCGGGCAACGCCCTCAGCCGCGTCGCCAACCCCGACCTGCTCGCCCGCATCCAAACCCTCGCCACCGCCCACGACGAACCCGCCCTCGTCACCGAAACCGCGGCAGCCATCCTCCACACACTCAACAACCATCAACGTCCCGGGTGCGACTCGAACGCACGACCTGCGGTTTAGAAGACCGCTGCTCTATCCAGCTGAGCTACCAGGACAAAGGCCTATTTTCCTGGGGTGAAGTTGACTTTCGCCACCTTTGCCCCAACATGACTGACACCCGCTTTGACACCTGCTTGGGCATTCCGGTAGGGGTCGGGGGGCCAGGAGCCAGCCATGGCCAAAGAGCGTAGCCGGAGCCGCAAACCCGCACCAGCGCCCCCTAAAGGACCCCCAGTCGCGGCCCGTGCCCGGCGTGGGGCAACGTCGGCCAAACGTGGGCCGCGGGTGAAGCCGGCCAAGCCCTACCCCGGGTTTCCGCTCTTCCCTCACGCCACCGGCCGGTGGGCCAAGAAGATCCGGGGAAAATTTGCCTTCTTTGGCCCATGGGAGGATCCGCAAGGGGCGCTGCAGCGCTTTCTGGATGAGCGCGATGAGCTCATGGCCGGGCGAGTGCCGCGGGGCAAGACCGGCGAGAGCGGTAAGCGGGCTAAGGAGACGCCGACGCTGCGGGAACTGGTCAACCGCTTCCTGGACGCGAAGCACCGACGCCTCGAGTCTGGCGAAATGGGTCAGCGGGCCTTCGCCGATTACCACGCCTCTTCGGGGAGGCTTCTCAAGGGCCTAGACGAACACCGGCGGCTCGACGATATCGACTCGGCAGACCTTGGGGGCCTGCGTGCCAAGCTCGCCGTCACTATGGGCCCAGTATCTCTGGGTAACGAGATCGGGCGGGTCAGGAGCATCTTCAAGTTCGCGTTCGAGTCCGGGCTAATCCCCGCGCCGCTGAGGTTTGGTGCCGAGTTCGCCAAGCCGGGCAAACGCACCATCCGCCTGGCTCGCCATGCCCGGGGTCCGCGAATGTTCGAGCCCCCTGAGATCAAGATCCTCCTCGAGGCGGCGACCCCGCAGATGAAAGCCATGATCCTGCTGGGGCTGAACTGCGGACTGGGGAACACGGACATCGCGATGCTGCCCAAGAAGGCCTTTGACCTCAAAAAGGGCCTTATGAACTTCCCACGCCCCAAGACGGGGATCGCGCGCCGGGCGGTGCTCTGGCCCGAAACGGTGGCGGCGCTAAAGCAGGTCGCCAAGGTGCGACCCGCGGCGAAGCGGGAGGAGGATGATGGGCTGGTCTTCATGACTAAGTACGGCCGACCCTGGCTCTCCATCGACCCACCCAAGCCCGGCAGCGGTTCGCCCCGCACGGCGGTGGTGAAGGACGCCATCGGGCTGCAGTTCGGCAAACTGATGCGGGCCACCGGGACCCACGTGATGGGGCGGAGCTTCTACGCCCTGCGGCACACGTTCCGGACCGTGGCCGATGAGGTGGGTGACCGGCCCGCGGTGGATCTCATCATGGGGCACGAGAACGGGCAGGACATCGCGACCCATTACATCGAGCGGATCGGAGATCCACGGCTGAAGAGGGTGACCGACGCAGTCAAAGCATGGCTCAATGGGTGACTACATCAAGGCTCACGGGTTGCGGTCCATCGCCTGTGGCGTCGAACAGAATCTGACGGAGTTCCTCGTTCGTGATTGGCCGTCAGTTCGTTCCGACCTTCTCTACGCCATCCGGTCCAAAGCGGAATACGAAGGACTTGTTGCTGTCACCTTCAGCGGCGAACGGGGCAATTCAAAAGCGTGAAACGAGGTGATGTCGGCGACGCGGGGCCATTGAAGCAAGATACGGCAGGATGTGCCAGAACGAGCGCGGTCGAGGAGGTTAGCGCTTCCGGTTTCATTCTTCGAAGTTTGTCTTGAGTGATCTTTGCGTTTTACCCTTGGCAGCCCGCGCCACACTCTTCCCGCGAGCCGGCGCCGCTCGCGGCTTCGCCTTGCGAGGCGGCTTCTTCCCGAGTACCCGCGCCTTACCCTTGGCAGCCCGCGCATTATTCCGCGTGCGAGCCGGCACTGCTCGCGCCTTCGCCTTGCGAGGCTGCTTCTTCCCGAGTACCCGCGCCTTACCCTTGGCAGCCCGCGCCACACTCTTCACGCGAGGCGTTGCTCGCGGCTTCGCCTTGCCAGGCCCCTTCGTCCCTGGAAGACGCGCGTCGATGACGACTGCCGCGACGTGAATGATGCCGGCTGACTCCTCTCGGATCTTTTCGGCTTGAGACGTGAGCTCGCGCGAAGCCAAGTCGATCGATTTCCAGATCGGTTTGTGCGTTTTCCTGATGCCAGGCGCATCGAGGAAGGCGACGACAAACACCCCGTACTCAGTGCCCTGTTCGGCCAGGTACCGGTCAACCAACTGCTCGCGCATCCCAGTTCGGGCCTCTGGGTTTGCGGAACGCTTCATCTCGACCACAACAACAATCCGTTCACCGCCGGTCGTGCCTATGGCAGGGACAGATACAGCGGACGGGATGACTCAGTGATGACCACGCTGCGGTCGGCGTTCGGTCATTCGGGCAAAGGACGCTTATATTGGTGCCATGCCGGTTCTCAGGAGCCTGCGACATCGGTGGCAAGGTTGATCAAGAGCGCCCATGACATCGGTCGGCACGCCTTTCTGGTGCGGGTCCAGAGCTTTGACGACCTTATGTACCGTCTCGCGTCAGCGTGCCTGACCGGTGACGGTCTGGCGAAGGCAAGCACCTTGCTTGCCGCGGCCCAGCCGAGGATCGATGCTCCTCCGCCCTTTGAGCTGCCTGCAGGTCCTCCTGCGGCGGTTTCGAAGAGCAATGCGTTCCCGATCGCCCTGCCGGCGGAAATCCTCGAAGCAGAGGTGGGCGGCTTTGATAGTGAGGGCGCGTGGGCGAGGTTGCGTGAGGATATCGGGGACCGACCGATCGCCGCCGGTCTCCTTCGGGGGCGGGTGCTGGCGCTGTCCACCGTGACCGAGTTGGAGCGCACATTCGGGAGCCGCATCCGGGGAAGCGTCGTGCGGACACCGATCCAGCGGTCTGAACTCGATCGCCATAGTGGGACCATCGTTTCGATTCTGACTGTGGCGCTGGTTCGGGCGCTCGCCGGGAAGCCGGGGCTGAGTGCCGACCGCGAGCGGATCTGGCGGAGTGAGGCCCGGACCACGCGGACCATTAACGGAACCCGGGTTGTCATCCACGATGCGGCGCTCTTGTCGCTGCGGCTCATCCAGGGAAACTCCTACCTGCTCGTCAAGCCAACGGTACACGCGCGGCTTGAGGACGGGCAGCTTCCACCCAAGAGCATCGCCATGGAAGCCAAGCGCGGGGAGACAGCCTCCTGGACCAACGAATCGTTCAACGAGCGGTTTAATGTGTGGCGCAAGCTGCTCTTTAGAGAACCGGTGACCGAGGTCGAATACCCGCCCGCGAGTGGCTCGGGGTTCCGCTTCAGCGTGCGCAACAACCCACCGTTCGCGGCACTCAGCGGCTCTCCGGTCCTTCCAAGCTCAATCGTCCGGGCGGTCCAGCCCCACCTGCGCTTCCAGGGCACGATACGCCCGGACGCCCGGCTGTTGTTCCGCACCCGCCGCAACGACGGGTACGTCAAGGACGAACACCCTATCAGGGGCATCGTCGAGAACCGCCCCTACGACTTCGATCTCAGCTCGAAGGGGCTGGAAGGTCCGGTCCGCATTTCAGTCGTCTGTCCCCAGTCGGAGGCGCACCGAGCCGCCAACTTCCTCGCCAAGCTGACGTCGCGGGCGGCACCAGATACCAAGGGTGACTACCTGATCGAGTTCCCCGGCTTCCAGAACGCCTTTGGCACCGACTTCGTGGTGGCGGCCCCGGGCTCCAGCGCTTCGTGGATTGCCCTGAACCGCCTAGATCTCTCTCCGCCGAGGAGGCGTACGGTCGGCTGCGCGTCCAGCTGCTCGACAGTGTGAAGCAGGCCGCCCACGCCAATCCAGGGGCCATCGTTGTTGTCTTCAAGCCCAAGCGATGGGACGACCTTGAGAACTCGCTCGAGGATTGTGAGCCAAACCTGCACGATGCGGTCAAAGCGTTGTGCGTGCAGCTGGGGGTGTGCACGCAGTTCATTCGCGAGCAGACCCTCACCAAGAAGTACAGCTGCGAAATCATGTGGTGGCTAGTGTCCTGACCTTGAGATAGCCGCACGATTCTTGGCGACGCGGCCGAGGATCGTGTTGGCGTCTGCCGTCCAGACGAAGGGCTTGGCGTCGTCGTTGCGGGTGTCGATGTAGTCGATCGCGGCCTTCTCCAGCGCG
>JBBSOF010000014.1:0-74306 GCA_038260025.1 Phycisphaerales bacterium | reverse complement strand
CTAGCCTTCTGACGGTTTGTCGTTCCCCTCTTCTATTTAGAAGGATGAGGGGGGAGGCAGGCGGCGGTGGAACGGCCCTTTGCGGGCCATAGGAGGTTCGCATGATTCCCGATCGTCTTCTTGAACGTCTTCAGTGGTATGAGCAGCACGCGGCCCAGTGGAAAATTTCGCCTGCTTCGATAGGCTTGACCGCCCCACAGGCCCTGGCCCTGGATGCGGCGGTGCAGGCGGCGCGGACGGCGTATGACGATGCGCAGAGCGCGCGGGCGAAGGCCAAGAGCGCGACCCTGACGCAGAAGAGCCTGTTCAGCGTGATGGACAGCATCGGCAGCGACGACCTGCGGTTCATCCGCGCGTACGCCGAGAGCCGTCCGACGCAGGCCGAGCGCGATGCGGTGTTCGCCGCGGCACAGATTGATCCGCCCGCACCCCCCACCCCCGCCGGGCCCCCGGTGCCGCCCACCGATGTCGTGGGCGATCCCAACGCCGACGGCACGGTGACCCTCCAGTGGAAGGGCTCGACGGCGAGCCAGACCTTCTTCACGGTGTGGCGCCGCACGGGCAGCAACACCACGTGGAGCCAGGTGGGCGCGGTGGCGAGCAAGACGTTTATCGACCCCAGCGTCCCCGCGGGCACGCCCAGCGTCCGCTACTACGTCAAGGCCCAGCGTAACACCGAGGTCTCGCCCAACAGCGACGAGACCGTGGTGAACTTCGGGCAGGCGGCGTAAGAGGGAAGTGGCGGAGTGGCGGAGTGGCAAAGTGGCGAAGTGACTGTTGGACTCCGTGACTCAGTGACTCTCTGACTTCGTGACTCCCGCGCATACAAAAGGCGCTCGGGGGAAACCAACCCCCCGAGCGCCTTGTTCTTTTCCGCCCCCCCCGCTTACTTCTTCTTTTCCTTAAACACCTGCCGCAGCAGGCCGCCATCAAACTGCTCGGGCACCAGGCCCGTCGAGGCGTAGCGGTACAGCGCGGCGATCAGGATCATCTTCAGTGTGCTGGTGATCAGCGCCAGCAGCACCAGCATGATGAGCGAGATGCCCAGGCCCACGGCCGCCGGCACCACCGAGTTCGTGGAGACCGTGAGCGCGATGCCGATGGCCGTCGGCACTAGCGAGACGAGGAAGCCGACGAAGGACAGAGCCCCCAGCCCCAGGTTGACGGCCAGCGACTCGCCCCATGTCTTGCGGATGATCGCGCCCGAGCGCTTCACGGCCTCAATCGGCCCGACCTTCTCAACCACCAGCA
Organism: Phycisphaerales bacterium; assembly: GCA_038260025.1. GTDB lineage: Bacteria > Planctomycetota > Phycisphaerae > Phycisphaerales > UBA1924 > JAEYTB01. Next base: position 73,055 of record JBBSOF010000014.1, on the reverse strand, counting down.
CCGGCACAACAAAGTACGTCGCGATCGTCCACACGAAGCCCAGCAGACCGATCACGATCCGCCCGATGAAGCCCGAGCGCTCCGCGATCATCCGCAGCACCATGCCGACCGTGGCCGAGACCAGCGCCCAGCCAAGAATCTGCGGCAGGCGCGACATCGCGATCTGCATGCCGTCGGCGACCGTCACTTCCTCGCCGTCGAACTTCCGCATGGCGCAGCCGATGAGGGCGGCGTTGAAGAACGAGATGACCGTGAAGTTGACGAAGTAGAACGCGAACAGCACGATGTAATAGGCCGGGCCGTACGCCGAGGGGTTCGCGCCCTTTGACTGCTTCAGAGCCTCAAAGTCCGTCGTCATGAAGATGGGCAGCGCAAAGCTCACCAGCACCATGAAGCATGCCAGGCTGCTGATGAGCGGGAACAGCACAAGCTGCTTATCGCTGCGGAGCACCTGCCAGCTCTGCCTTGAGAGAGCCCAACTGCGGGAAATCCTGTCAAACATGGCGCTTGCCCTCCTGTGCGGTCCCGTCAGGGAACGCGGTGAATAGCGTACCAAATCGGCTGTTTGTGTCCAGCAGCTTCAATGATGAAGTGGCGGGCGGGGACCGCTCAGGCGTTGACGCTGTTCTCGACCTTGCCCTTGTCCATATAGACCTTGACGATCCGCACGACCTCCTGCGCCACGGCAAGCTGGGCCTGGTCGGTGCTGGCCCCCACGTGGTGCGTGGTGTAAACCCCCGGCAGGCGGGCCGTCTCGCAGTCAAACGGGGCGTCGGGGTCCGGGGGCTGGAGCTCGTAGACATCCAGCCCCGCCCGCAGGCCGCGGGTGGTGACCGCCCCGCGCAGGGCCGCCTCATCGACAAGGCTGCCGCGGCTGGTGTTGATGAAGTACGCGCCCTGCGGCAGCGTGTCGAAGAACTGCTTGTTGAAGAGCTTCTCGGTGCTGGGCGTGGCGGGCAGGTGCACGCTGATGGCATCGCACTTGGCGGCCATGGCGAGCAGCTCGGGCGTGGTCTCGCCGCCGAACTCGGCGTTGAGGGCTGCCGCGTGCTGGGGCGTGATGCCCCGCGACCACGCGATGACCGTCATGCCGAAAGCGACGGCGCGTTTGATGACCTCCTGGCCGATGTGCCCCACGCCCACGACGCCCAGCGTCATGCCCTTGAGGCCCTTGCTCTTGGAAAAGCCCTTCTTGTTCCAGTGGCACGCCTTCAGTTCGGCACACTGGTCGGGGATGCGGCGGTCGCAGCAGATGAGCAGGCCGATGGCAAGCTCGGCCACGGCCACGGCGTTCATCCCGGGGCAGTTGCACACCTGGATGCTGCGCTGCGTTGCCGCGGGCACATCGATGTTGTCAACGCCCGCGCCCGCCCGCACAATGACGCGCAGGCGCTTGCCCTTCTCCATGGCCGCGTTGGGCACCTTGGTGGAGCGGACGACCAGCACATCGGGGTCCGTCTCCCCCACCGCTCCGGCAAGGTTCGCGCCCGCCGCGGGCAGGTACTCAACATCGCACCCCAGGGCCTTGAGCCCCTCGATGCCCGCCGTCTCGAACTTGTCAGCGACCAGAACCTTCACGGCAGTTTCTCCTTCACAGGCTCCATCGCCCGTTGGAAACGAGGCGCAGAGCAGGGTCAACGCGCTGGCGATGCACGATCAAAGCACTGGCCAAGGTTAGCCGATTCTTCGTGCATGGCGTGCCGGTGAGACGGAAGCAGGGTCACAGAGCCCGGCTTGACCCGGGGCACGGGGGGTGCTCCCATTCCCCATGACCAAGACCCCCGCCCGCGCGGCCGTGCTCCTCCTCCTCGGGCTGCTCGCGGCTTGCCACAGCGACCGCCCCGCGGGACAGTCGGCGGCACCAGCCGCGGGCGTGCTCCGGGCCGAACCCGCCCAGCCCCGCGGCAAGCCCGCGCTGATTATCCAGGGGACGCCCGTAGAACTCGATCAACTGACGCCGCAACTGGCCGAGGCTGCGGGGGCTGTGGTGCTGGAGGAACTGATCCTCGACCGCGCGCTGAGCAAGGCCGTGGCCGAGGAGAACCTGCACGTTGGCACTGCTGAGGTGGAGGCCGAGCGCCAGTCTTTGCTGCGGTCGCTCCAGGCCGAGGCCAACCTGACGGCAGGGCAGGCGGAGCTATCGCTCGAATCGCTGCGCCGCCAGCGCGGGTTGGGGCCGGTGCGGTTTGAGTCGCTGCTGCTCCGCAATGCACGCCTGCGCGCCCTGGCCCGCCCGGGCATCGACCTGACCAACGAAGAGATCGACCGGGGCGTGGCGATTGAGTTCGGGCCGAGGTACCGGGCGCGGGTCATCCTCACCGACGATGCCCGCAAGGCGGCCGAGGCGCGGGGCCGGATCATGAACGCCCTGCCGCCGGAGGGCACGGCGGGGCCTGATTCGCAGGTGCAGCTGGAGATCGCCAGCGCGGTGTTCGCGCGGGTGGCGGTAGCCACCTCGCTGCACATCACCGCCGGGGGCGGCGGCCTCGTGACGGAGCTGAGCCCCAGCGATGCGCAGTTCCCGGCACTGGTTCGCGATGCCCTGCCCACGCTTGTGGTGGGTCGGCCCAGCGCGGTGTATGCGACGCCGGAGGGGTACTGGATCGTGCTGATCGAAAAGGCGATCGAGGGCGCTGCGCCCACGGACGCCGACCGCGACACCACCCGCCGCCGCCTGCTCGCCCGCAAGGAGCGCATGGAGATGGACCGCATCGGCCGGCAGCTGATGAACGCGGCAGGCCTGACCGTGCTCGATGCGTCCCTGCGGTGGAGCTGGGACGCCCGCCTGCGCGGTTAGAGTTCACGCGGCTGGAAGCAGCGCCGGGTTACTGCTCGTACAGCACGACCAGCATGATGTCGGACGGGGCGTGTCGGCGCGTGACGTTCTCGGTGCCAAGAAGGCGCGAGTTGTCGGTACGGTCGCCGGGCGTCTGCGGTGCGATGTTGCCGAACACGTTGATGACCTTCGCGTTTGACGACTTGAGCCAGGCGTTGACGTCGTTGGTCAGCTTCTGCGTGTCGTTCTCGAGCCCGGTGAAGATTCGGACCTGATGCATAATGGACGACTCCCCATAGTTTGAACTGCGTCAGCGAGCATACTCGATTGCGCGGGTTTCGCGCAGGACGGTGACCTTGATCTCGCCGGGGAAGGTCATCTCCTCGCTCACCTTCTTGGCGATCTGGTGGGCGATGAGGTAGGCCTCGTCGTCCCCCACCTTCGCGGCATCGACCATCACCCGAACCTCGCGCCCCGCCTGGATGGCGTACGCCTCGTTGACGCCCTTGTACGACAGGGCGATGTCCTGCAGGTCGTTGAGCCGCTGGATGTACTTCTCCATGCTCTCACGCCGCGCCCCGGGTCGGGCGCTGCTCACGGCGTCGGCGGCCATGACAATGGGGGTATAGAAACTGGTTGAGGGGATGTCGGCGTGGTGGCCTCCGATGGCGTTGAGCACGGGCTCCTTTTCGCCATACTGGCGGGCAAAGTCCATGCCGATGCGGGGGTGCCCGCCCTCCATCTCGTGGTCCATGGCCTTGCCGATGTCGTGCAGGAAGCCACAGCGGCGCGCGATCGTGCCGTCCAGACCCAACTGCTCGGCGATGATCTGGCACAGGAACGCGACCTCGACGCTGTGGCGCAGCACATTCTGGCCATAGCTGGTGCGGTAGTGCAGCTTGCCCATGGCCTCGACGACCTTGGGGTTGACGCCGCGGAGGTTGACCTCCAGCACCGCTTCCTTGCCGTGGCGGTTGATCTGCTCGTTGATCTCGCTGCGGACCTTCTCGACGACCTCCTCGATGCGCGAGGGGTGCATGCGGCCGTCCTTGATCAGCCGCTCCAGGCTCTCCACCGCGACCGCCTGGCGCACCTTGTCGAAGCACGAGACGACGATCACGCCCGGCGTGTCATCCACAATGATGTCCACACCGGTGGCCTTCTCGATGGCGCGGATGTTGCGGCCCTCACGCCCGATGATGCGGCCCTTCATATCGTCGCTGGGGATGGCAACCGAGCGGACGGTGCTCTCGCTGGTGTGCTCGCTGGCGTACCGCTGCACCGCCATGAGGGTGATCTCGCGGGCCTTTTCTTTCGCGCCCTGCTCCGCCTCTTCGATCGTCTTGCGGACGACTTTGGCCACTTCGTGGCGGGTCTCCTCTTCAACGCGTTGCAGCAGCAGTTGCTGCGCCTGCTGGGCAGAGAGCCCGGCGACGCGCTGGAGGGCCTCTTTCTGCTCCGCCAACACCTTTTCAACCTCCTGCTCGCGCCCCGTCATCCGCTCTTCACGCTGGCGGAGTGCATCCTGCGAGCGTGACAGCGCCGCGTCTTTCGACGCTAACGCCTCTTCTTTGCGGTCAAAGGCATCTTCTCGTTTGGAAAGCCGCCGCTCGATCTCTTTGACCTCGGCGCGGCTGGCTTCCATCTCCTGCTCGGCCTTGGCACGCCGCTCCAGGAGTTCCTTCTCCGAGTCGATCCGGACCTTGTCGGCGGTGACGCGGGCTTCTGCCGCGGCTTTCTCTAGCGTGGTCTTGGCCTCATCACGCGCGCTCGTGAGAGCCTTGAGCCCCATCGCCCGCGCCAGCACCAGCCCAATACCGGCACCCACCAGGATCGCGATCACCGCGATCGCGGCCACGGCGCCGTTCCCGATCTCGCCCAACGTCATAAATGGTGTCATGTGACAACCCCATCGCCCATGCCTTGGCCGGACCATGCCGGCGACGGGGACGGAGTGTCAGTTTCGCGATTCAGCGCTCGCCATCAGCAGCCGGAATGACCGACGATCACGCGGGGGAGTGGTGCCCTTCGACGCTGCACCACGACTTCATCCATTACAACCGACCATCCTGAGCCCAACCAATCTGCGAACCCCATGTCTTTCGAGCTGCGTGCCAGTCGATCATCCTGGTTGATGGAATCTTGCCGCCGCGGACTCAACCCGGTCCGGGGCCGTTTCTGAATGCGGATCAAGCCCGAACAACGATCAATCAAATCAGTCGTAGAATCTTCAGGAATGCCCGGGGCTGAGCGAAACCGATATCCGATCACCGTCCCCCACGGGTGCGCCGGTCATGAGCAATCGCCGGCACTCCCATCGGGGCTTGAGCTATGCTAGCAGAGACTCACTCCTGATGATCGCACCTTTATCAGAGTTTTCACTCCCAACCCCCTCCAGCATTTATGAACAAAATACGAACACTCGGCTTCCTCGCCATCACCGCCCTCGTGACCGCCGGGCTGGGAGGCTGCGCGGGCGGGCCCCCCACCGGCTCCATCCCAATCGACATCGGTGAGTCCTTCGAAGCGCAGACGCCGTGGGCGATCGATGTGCAAAACCACCGCGGCTCCGTGTTCCTCACCGTCAACCCCGACGCGACGGGCCCCAGCGTGATCGCGCTCGACCGCACCGGCTCGGTATCGACGCCCGATGTCCGCTGGACTGCCGCGAGCGCGGCGATGGACAACGATCGCCCCGTGCTGCGGGTGCTCTCGACGCCCCAGGATTCCGACGATCAAACCTGGGTTGAACTCCGCATCGTCGTTCCCAGCTGCGGCGGCGTGCGCGTGGTGAATGACGGGGGGGCCGTCACGCTCCGCGGCGTGAGCGGCGCGATCGAAGTGCAGAACTCGCTGACCGCCAACGAGGGTGAAGCAATCCGCGTCGAAACCGCTCAAACGCTGAGCGCGCCTGTGCTCCTCCAGTCAGAGCGCGGCAGCATCCAGCTCCGCATGGGGCACACCAGCATGGGCCATCTGACGGTCAGCGCACCCAACGGCCGCGTCACCGTCGACGGGGCCTACGCCAAGGTGCGCCAGGTGCAGGCCCAGCGCGGCGCATGGAGCGGCGTGATCAATGGCGGAGAGAACGACCTGCGCATCAACGCACAGAACGGCGATGTCATCGTGCGTGTCGGCCTCGGCGAGTTTGAGACGCCCTGAGCCGGTGCGTGCTCAGGCCGCGCGGCGGCCCGGCTGCTGCACCATGCTCACATACCGCGTCACCTGCGAAACCACAAACTCGCGGTGCGGGACGTTGAACGCAAACTCAAACGCTGCGCCGCAGTACAGGTTCTGCGCGCTGTCCAGGTGTGTGTGAACGATGCGGGCCGTCAGCGCCAGCGGCGCGACGATCTGCGGCCGCAGGTCCACCCGCATCCAGATCAGGCGTGCCTTGTCTGCCGCGGCGGCCTCATCGCGGCCGATCATCAGGCCCACGCCGCCGCCGCCGATGTTCATAAGCCGGGCAGAAAAGGGCGGGCCTACCTCCGGCAGCAGGATCGACTCGCGCCCCTGCGCCAAGTTTGTATGGGCCTGCTGAAGCTCAAGAATCGCGGCGCGGTTCGCAACCTCCGGGGCAACGACCGTCGCCGGGTCCAGCAGCGGCCAGCACTCCACTTCGGGAAGCGACAGCGACGCTGTCGAGACGCGCATGAAGTCGCGGCGCACGCAGCGCTCCACCACATCGGGTGCTGCCACGCGCAGGCCGCGGTAGCGCGGGAACTCCTGCGGCGCATCGGCCGCGAGCACGTGCGTCTGGAACATCCAGCGGTTCTGCCCGACCGACATGACGCCCACGAGCCGGGTGCCCTCCTCAAAGCGGACGGGCTGCCCCATGGCCGCGGGCTGTTCGACCACAAGCTCAGCGTCCCCCGCCGCAAGCAGCCGCACCCGCCATATCAGATCGGGCGAAGCATCGGTGCGGTCGGCCTTGGCGACCGAGAACTCAAGGCCGCCTCCGCGTGCGGCAATCTGCTGCAACTGTGTGCGCCAGCGGTCGGTTCGAGAACGATTGGCGGGCATCCCGTGCTCCACATCACCGCGTTCTTCATTCCACAAGGCCTGCGAAGAACGCTGCTTGGGGTGCATCGGTTGAAGCCTGTCCCCGCTTGACTCTCACCGTCCTTCGACAGGCGGGCTACACGGGTTAGGGGATGCATGCCGCGTTATCGCACCTGCGGGGTGCGGGCCCGGCGACCCTCACGAAAGGCGAGCGAACTCTTCGACCCGCCGGCGCGCCTCGTGCAGCGGGTCGCTCCCCCCGCTCCCGAATCGTGATTCATACAACAGGCTCACGATCCGCTCGGCGCGCTCCGCGGTCGTGGGGTCTTGCAGCGCAACCGTCCGCAGGTACACCAGCGGTGGCAGCGAAGACGGCTTGGAATACCCCTTCGCCGCCAGCAGGTGCAGCGTTCTGCGGTACACCTTGCGTTCTTGGCCGTTCATTGCCCAGCCAAGCTCGGGCCCGCCGGGCCGCCGCCGCCGCATGCGGTACACCACCACGCCCGCAACCGCGCCCCCCACCACCAGCACCACGCCGCCAAAGATCGACGCCACGAGCACGGGCGAGCGGAGCCTGGTGAGCACATCTCGCCGCATGCCGCGGGTCCACCGGTAAAGATCGCCTCCAACGTCCATCATTCTGGCGTGGCTGGCCGTACCGATCAGCCGCTCCTGCTGGCTCTGGCTGAAGGACACCACGTTCGCGTTCCAGAAATCTACGATGCGATCGGTCAGCAGGCCCAGCCGCGAGAAGGGCGTGTCGCTGATCAGCCGCGGCGTGGTGGCCACCGGCGTGGCATCGAATATCTGCCAGCCGTCCACGCCTGTATCAACCTCAACCCACGCGTGCGCATCGCTCTCCCGCACCACGTACAAATCGCGTGATGCGTCATACTCATTGGCGAGGTACCCCGCCACGATCCGCGCATCAATGCCAACCGAGCGGCACATCGATGCCATCGCCGACGCAAAGTACTCGCAGTGACCACGCTTGTTGGTATCCAGGAACCACTCGGTGGAATCCTCGCCCACCGGAGGCCGGAGGTCCTTGGTGTCATACACATAGTTGTTGCGGAGGTACGTTTCCATGACGCGTGCGGCACGACCATCCTCCGCCAGCGGGCGTTTGACGGGGTCCTCCTCCACCCCCGACCGCCGCAGCGCCGCCACGGCACGGGCATGTACACGCTCGGAGTCGAACGAAACGTCCGCACTCCGCTCCGTGCGATCCGGATCGCGGACGTTGGGCGCGCTCTGCACGACATAACTCAGATCGCGAGCGATGCCGCTGCGCTGCAGCCGTGCCGTGCGGGGGTCAAACGCGATCGTCTGCATCGGGGTGTTCCCCTCAAAGCGGATCGCTGCGGGCTGGAACAGCGCAAACACCGGCACAAAGTTGTCCGCTAACTGCGGGCGCAGCACCGTGATGTGCTGTTCGAGATAGTCCGGCGGCAGCTCACCCCCGAAGGACGCCCACCGACCGCCACGGACGCGGTCCTCCGTCCGGATGTTGCGCTCGATATACCGCTCCCTCCAGGTGCCCGCCCCGCCGCTGCGGTCGTAGCTATCCAGCACCGCCCCGCGCAAGTAGAAACTCTCGCCGGGACCGCCCGCGGGCTTGCCTGCCCGCGTCAGCGACATCTCGATCACCGACGTCTGCGACTCAGAGATAAGCGCCCCCGCCCCGGGCTCCACCTCGGAGCTGAAACCCGAGACCCGCGGCCCCCCGCGCGACTTGAGCAGGCCTATCCCGTCGCCGCCCATGCCCCGTGGGATGATGATGAACACAACGATCGAGAACGCCAGCCCGCTCGCGATCATCGCCGACGATGTCGCCAGCAGCGGGCGCATCCGCAGCGTGGTTTCCGTATTCGCGGGGGGCTCGGCCAGCGCCCGGCTTGCCGCCAGGCGTGCCCGGTCCTTCGCAGAATAAATCTGGTAGAGCATCACGCCGATGACCATCAACGGCAGCTGCACCGCCCACAGAACACCGATCACAAAGCCGGTGTCGCTCAGTGTCGCCGACACCGCCATGAACAGCGACAGCGTCAGCAACTGTCCATAATCGCGCACCTCTCGCTTTTCCCACAGCTTCAGCACGATGATCGACGCGAGAAACTCCGCAAAGGCCATGACCAGGTCGGAGCTGTTCCACGCGCGGACCACGGCCACCACAAGCATGATCAGAAGGATGCTCGTTGCCAACCAACGAGGGATGCCCGCGCGGCCGCGCGAGCCCGGCCGCACTTCCGTCACCCACCAGCCCGCCACCGCCAGCACCACCACCGGCCCCAGCAGCGGGGCGGCGTTGTTGGCGATGCTGAACCCGCACAGCCCCGTGAGCACGTTCAGCAGCAGCACCAGCTTGAATCGCTTCTCGACGGTCAAGTTTCCGGTCTCCCCCAGGCGCCGCGCGCCTTGTCAAAGAGGCGGCCGAACCAGCCGCGGGGAAGAGAATCATCGAAGTTGAACGTGGGGTGCAGGCCCGCGGGCAGCCCATCGCGGTAGATCGCCGGGTTTTCCACCAGCACCCGCTCACCGGGGATCGTCTCCGGTCCGCCGCCCGCGGCACACACCACCACGAAGCCATCACCCGCGCGGGCGGCCGCGGCCATCCCGCCCTGGCCATCCCCCGGCGCTGCCGAGATGACGGCTAGCTGATCCGAAAGCCGCTCCATGCCGCGCAGCGGGCGGGGCACATCCACCACGCTCCCATCCCCCATCGCCACGCCGGCCTCGAAACCTGCGCGGCGGGCCTCTTCCAGCAGGCCCGCGCCGACGCTGATGACCTGCTCGTTCGCGCCAGCATCAAGGTCCATGCAAAGCACCACCCACAACCGGCGCGACGGCCGCGTGGCCATCTCGCGGACCACCGCGTGCCCCAGTCGCGCGGTTGATCGCCACGCGACAGACCGCAGGCTGTCGCCCGGCGCATACTCGCGGAGCGAGAAAAACTCATCACCGCTGCGGTCGCGGCGGGAGTTGCTCCCGATCGCCCCCGCCCCGCCGAGGGAGCGCAGCAGTCCCGCGGATAGCGGTGCGATCCACGGGCGGATCAGCACCGTGGTGCGCTGAAAGAACGTCACCGATTTCTTGGTCAGCCCGAAGGGGAACGTGGTCCACACCCGCAGCGGCCCCAGCGTGGCCACCCCGCGCCTGCCGGCGCGGACACGGGTTTCTACGACAACACTGCCCCGTGCGGGAATGTACGGAGCGAAGGCGATGCCGCGAGAAAGCCTGGCCCGCCAATCGCCGCTGCCCTTCGCGGATTCTTCCAGCTCTTCAATCGTGATGGCGTACGCCGGAAAAACGCGGCTGCGGTTGTGCAGCCGGTAACGGACCACCAGATCGTCCCCCACACGACCCACCGAGCCGATCTCGCGCTCGATGCCCAGCCTCATGAGCGAACCGCCGCTCATGAACCCCGAGACGATCAGCCCCGCGACCCCCAGCCCGAACAGCCAGAAGAGCAGGTTGTTCTGCGAGTTGACCGCGCCGATCACCAGCACCACCGTGGTGACGGCGTATCCGATGCCCCCGCTGTGGAAGTGGTAGCGACGCCCCACCAACGCGGCCCCGGCGGGCGCGACAGGCGTCATGGGCTCCCGGGATGCGCGCGTGCTGGCCAGCGTGAACCTTCCCTGATCCCCCCTTGCCGTCTCATCACAGATTCGCTCAGCCCGGGTCGGAAGGTTTCAACTCTGCAACGGTGGGGAGGTCTTTTATCGATTCAAGCCCGAACTGATCGAGGAACGACTTGGTGGTGCCGTAAAGCATGGGGCGGCCCAGTTCCTCGGCCCGCCCTTTGATCGTCACCAGCCGGCGGTCCATCAGCGTTTTGAGCACCTCGCCGCAGGAAACCCCGCGAATCGCCTCCAGCGATGCACGCGTCAGCGGCTGCTTGTACGCCACAATGGCCAGGGTTTCGACGGCTGGCCGCGAGAGTTTGCCCGATAGGCGGGTCCGGTGGTATTCCGCGATCCGCTCGGCAAACGCCGGAAGCGTCATCAGGCGGTAGCCGCCGGCAACCGATTCAACACGGAATGACCGGGTGCTGTGCGAATACTGCTCGTTGAGCAGCGCGACTGCGTCTGCGATCACCACTGCCGCGGCAGCAAGCTCGGCAGGGTCGCACGCCGCGTCGTCGCCCTCGCCCTTTCTCACGACCAGTTTCAGGCCCTCCGCCAATCGTTCAGCGGGCGTCGGACGGTCCATGCTCAGAAGCACGGCCTCAAGCACCGGCGCCAACGCGTCTGCCGTGATACCGATATCAACCGGCTGCGCAGGTGCTCCCTTCGCTTTGCGGCTTCTCGCCTGCTTCACTTCAATCTCGGGCTGCGGCGCGGCCTGTGCTTCGGCAACTTCGGGCGTGTGAGTCTCGGCATCCATGTGTTCAGCGGTCCTTCTGGTCGCCCTCAGTCCGTTGGGCGGATAATCGATCCTGCATCAGCCGATCAGCGCGGCAAGAAGTTCAGAGATTCCCTGGCCCCGTGTGGCGACCGTTTCGAGGATCGGCCGACGGCCCGCGACATCCTTCAGGTCGCGCACCAGCTCATTCTCCCCCGGATGGTCGGCCTTGTTGCACACGAACAGGTCGGCGATCTCAAGGATGCCCGCCTTGTCCATCTGCACCGCGTCGCCCATGCCTGGCGTGAGCACCACCGCCGTGCGATCCACAAACTTGCGGATCTTGGTCTCGTTCTGCCCGGCGCCAACGGTCTCAATGAAGAGCGTGTTGATGGCGCGGGGACCATCAAAGGCCCCGCCGATGTGCTCGATCACGCCGGGAAGCGATGCGTAGTCCTCGCCGCTGATGGCAAGGCTGCGGTAATAGACGCGCTCATCAAGCGTGTTGAAGTCAACGCGGAGGCGATCTCCTAGCAGCGCGCCGCTGGTAATGGGGCTCATGGGGTCAAACGCCACCACCGCGCAGCGGCCCTCATACCCCGGCTCGCCCGCTTCAGACCGCCGCGCAAACTCGGAAACCATCTGAGCCACCAGAGTCGATTTGCCTGCGCCCGGTGAGCCCGTGACGCCAATCACCCGTGCTGGACGCCTAAGTCGCACACCCTTGCGGGCCGCCCGCCCCTCATGAACCAGCGAGATATCCCGGGCCAGCTGCGCAACGCCCCCGCCCTCAACCACCGGAGCCCGGGCGTGCGTCGCCCCATGCACCGCGTTGACGATGTCGATCAGCCCCACACCCGTGGTGAAGCACTTGGCAATGCCCGCTTCGATCAACTTCGTGATGTCATCCTGCGGCAGGATCCCACCCATGTACACCGGCAGGTCGGGCCGCCCAAGTTTTTTCAGTTCCTCAACCAGGCGCGGCCCCAGCACCAGGTGCGAGTTGCTCATCATCGAGGCACAGATGACGTCGCAGTCCTCATCGCGGGCCGAGATCGCCAGCGACCGCGGCGTCTGCCACAGCCCTGAGTAGATCACATGCACGCCCGAATCCCGCAGGGCCCGGGCGATGACCTTGACCCCCCGGTCGTGGCCGTCCAGGCCCATCTTGCCCAGCAGCACCCGCGGCCGGTGCGTCAGGTCAGCACAGCGGTCCTTCTTCTCAAACTCGGTCGTGGGAACATTGAGCGCAGTGGTCATGCGCGGCCATTCTACGGGCTCGGCACGCCCCGGGAACCCTGTGTGCGAACTGACTGCCGCGGGTCCGGGCTCCTCGCCGGGGGTCGATACACTGGGGCCCATGGCCAGACCCGCCCCCGAGCCCGCCCTGCCTGCCCCTTCCCTTCCAACCCGCAGCTACCGCTATTACGACCTGTTGATGGCCGGGTTTGTGACGGTGCTGCTGTGCTCCAACCTCATCGGGCCGGGAAAGTCCTGTATTTTCACACTGCCCTCGTGGCTGCCGCTGGGCGCTGGCGCGGCCATCGTCTTCGGGGCCGGGAACATCTTTTTCCCGTTTTCCTACATTTTCGGCGATGTGCTGACAGAGGTGTACGGCTACGCCAAGGCCCGCAAGGTCATCTGGGCCGGGTTCATGGCCATGATCTTTGCCACGGTCATGGGCTACACCGTGATCAAACTCCCTTTCAACCCCGACGAGCCGAACAACAAGGTCATCCAGCCCGCGCTTGAGGTTTGCTTCGGCAACACCTGGCGCATCGTCAGCGCGTCGGCTATCGCCTTCTGGCTTGGTGATTTTGCCAACTCCTACGTGCTCGCCAAACTCAAGATCGCCACCAAGGGCCGCTTCCTGTGGATGCGCACCATCGGGTCCACGCTGGTGGGCCAGGGGCTCGACAGCCTGATCTTCTACCCACTTGCCCTCGCGTCCTGGGTTCCGCTCCTCAAAGGACTGGGTGTGACCAGCCCCGGCGTGCTGAGCACTTTCGACGGCTGGACGGCCGACACCACGCTGCGCATCATCGCATTCAACTGGTTCGTCAAAGTCTCGGTCGAGGTCCTCTTCACTCCCGCCACCTATGCCGCTGTTGCGTTCCTGAAGCGCCGGGAGCAGGTGGACGTGTACGACATCGACACCAACTTCACCCCCTTCAGCCTCAAAGACTGACCGCCACGCTTGCAAGGCCACCGGGGCCTCCGTTATATTTCAGTACTCCCGGGTCCGGGAGACGGGGGCATCAACCATGCGCGGTATTCATGTCGTCATTCTGCTCGTTCTCGTGGCCGTCGGCGGGGGAGCTGCATATCTCCAGATGAACAAGCCGAAGCCGGGCGAAACCGCCGTCGCCCCCGTCAGCGGTCCGCCCGCCGATGCTGTGTACATCCCCGTGGGCGTATTGCCCGCTGATGTCATCAACGCCGATCAGGCCTTTGTCGGTCAGTGGGTTCCCGAGCCGGGCTGGCTCTGCGGGGTCGAGAGTGTGACCAAACACGGGGGCGAGAAGGCTGTCCGCGTATCCATCACCCAGCCCAACCCCATGGGCGGCATGCGGTGGCTCGTGGTGGTGGTGCCGGAGGAAACCTATGTCAGCCGCGGCGACTTCTGCAATGTCGTCGGCCGGATCGATGCGGTCGAAACCTTCAAGGATGGCGGCATTGCCCCGCCCCTGCGCGTGCTGCTGAAGGATGCCCGGATTACCCCGCGCCCGAAGTAGCGAGCGTTGCCCGCCGCTCGCGCATCGCGGCGACAAACTGATCAAACAGGTACGATGCATCGTGCGGCCCCGGCGAGGCTTCCGGGTGGTATTGCACGGCAAACACCGGCTTGTCGTTCATGGCGAAGCCCGCCAGCGTCCCGTCGTTCAGGTGTATGTGGGTGGCCCGGCCGCCGACCGCTTTCAGCGAGGCGGGGTCAACGGCGAAGCCGTGATTCTGGCTGGTGATCTCGACGCGGCCCGTATCGGAGTTGAACACGGGCTGGTTCGCTCCGCGGTGCCCGAACTTCAGCTTGAAGGTCTTGGCTCCTGCCGCGAGGGCAAGCAGCTGATGCCCCAGGCAGATGCCGAAAGTCGGGATCGCGTCCCCCTTCTTATTCAGCACGCTGCGGAGCGTGAGAATCGTCTGCTCAACCGCCGCAGGGTCCCCCGGGCCGTTGGAAATAAACAGACCATCAATCGCCCGCGTCTCGAACAGACGGATGATCTCTGGCGCCGGGGTTGTGTGCGGCACGACCATGACATCGCAGCCCCGCTCCGCCAGGTTCCGCAGGATGTTCGCCTTCGCGCCACAGTCCAGTGTCAACACCCGCAGGCGATCGCCGGTCGCTGCATCCCCCGCTACGCCCCATTCACCCAGCGTTTCTTCCCATGTTGAGCCGCTGGCGCACCCAACCCGTGGCACCAGATTCTGCCCAGCCATTGATGGCGCGGCCCGCGCCATCTCGACCAGCTGCGAATCGGTCAGGTCCGTTCGGTCCGTCAGCACGCCCGACATCGACCCCTGGCTCCGCAGCCGCTTAGTTAGGGCCCGCGTGTCAATGCCGGAAAGCCCCAGCACGCCGCTGGCTGCGAGGTAATCGCTCAGCGTGCCGCTGGAGCGGAAGTTGCTGTGCCGCCGCGCCAGCTCCCGCACCACCAGCCCCGACACCTGCACCTTGCGCGATTCCACATCCTCCCCGTTCACGCCGGTGTTGCCGATCAGGGGAAACGTCTGAACCAGAATTTGGCCCGTGTACGAGGGGTCCGTCAGAGACTCCTGGTAGCCGCACATCGCCGTATTGAAAACCACCTCCGCCGTGGAAACGACGCCCTTGCCCACAGCCCCGAAGGGCGTGCCCGTGAACACGCTGCCATCCGCCAGTGCAAGGCGACCGACGCCGGTGCGTTGGTTGGGGGAGCGGGATAGGGTTGGATCGATGTCGTGGCTGGGCATCGAACGAGAGTGTAGGGGCGCACCGCCGCATTGTGCGTCATTGCCACGCGCCGCCGCGAAGATATATCCGCCGATGTCCACGCCACTGCACAGCCTGTTCCCCGGTCAGGACGCACCCCCGCCGACATCGGGGGTCTTTGCCCGCGTCGCAGTGGAGCGCGGCATCGATGCCGAGCGCGGCCAGGAGGGCCTCACCTACCGCGTGGATGCGCCCCTCGACGCGCCCCCGCTCGTGATCGGTGAACGTGTGGAGGTGCCGCTGGGCAAGTCCGGCAAGCGGACAGCAGGCATCGTCGTGGCCGCGGGCGGGCCGGAACTGCTCGAGGGCCTCAGCCCGGCCAAGGTGAAGGCGATCCTCCGCCGCTCCGGGGCGTCCCTGCCTGCCACCCTCGTCGAACTGGCCCAGTGGATGGCGGGCTACTACGTCTGCCCGCTGGGCATGGTCCTCGCCAGTATGATTCCCGCGGCTGTCAAGCACGCCACCGGCAGGCGTGATGTCGAGCTCATCAGGCTCTTCGCAGGTGAGCCTGCCGCACTCAAGCCCGCCCAGCGCAAACTGCTGGCGCAGGTTCAATCGCTTCCTCCCGACTCGTTCCCGATTCCCTTGCGCGACCTCGCCCTGCGCCTGGGGCTCCGTGGCCCCCAGCGACTTCGTGCCCTCATCGAGTCGGGCTCGCTCGAGAGCACCATCGTCCAGGAAGTACACGCCCGCGACGCCGTGCTGCACGCGGAAGCCGCGGATACCTCGGGCCTCACCCTAACCGCTGATCAGGCCCGGATTGTGGACGGCGTTGCGGCAACCCTGGGCGCCTTCCAGTCGCACCTGCTCCGCGGCGTCACCGGCTCCGGAAAGACCGAGGTGTATCTTCGCCTTATCGCTGCCGTCGTCGCGAGCGGCAAGTCGGCGATCGTGCTGGTGCCCGAGATCGCCCTCACCCCGCAGACCGCCGGGCGCTTCACACAGCGCTTTGGGCCCACGCTGGTCGCCGTGCTTCACTCTGGCCTCACGGCAGCGCAGCGCCACCGAGAGTGGGCCCGCGCTGCCAGCGGTGGTGCCCGCGTTGTGGTCGGCGCACGCTCCGCCATCTTCGCGCCGGTCGCAAACCTGGGTCTTATCATCGTCGATGAGGAGCACGACAGCAGCTACAAGCAGGACCGCCTCCCCCGCTACAACGCCCGCGACGTCGCCATCAAGCGGGCGCAGCTCGAAACTTGCCCCGTGCTGCTGGGCTCCGCAACGCCCTCGCTGGAAAGCTGGTCCAACGCGGCAGGCACCACCCCCCGTTGGACCCTCTGGGAACTCACGCAGCGCGTCGGCGGGGCATCACTCCCCACTGTAGAGATTGTCGACATGCGCGACGAGCGCCGTCTGCGCCTTGCCGCGCAGCAGGGCGACGATGGCCGCCTGCACCTCCTCGGCCCGACCCTCGAGGCGGCCCTGGAAGACACCCTCAATGCCGGTGCGCAGGCCGTGCTGCTGCTCAACCGCCGCGGCTTCGCCCATTACATCTCCTGCCCCAAGCCTGCCTGCGGCTACGTCCTGCGGTGCAGCCAGTGCGATGCCAACCTCATCCTCCACCGTCACACCGGCGTGCCCACCGGAGAGCTCGTCCGCTGCCACCATTGCCTCGCCGAGCAGATCGTCCCCCGCCTCTGCCCGGTGTGTACCACCAAGCTCAACGTCTTCGGCGGAGGCACCCAGCGCGCGCAGGACGAACTGGTGCGCAAGTTCACCTCCATGGGCCTGGTAGACGGCGACACGCTCCTGCGCCTCGACTCCGACTCCATGCACACCGCGAAGGACTACTTCCACGCCCTCGCCCGCTTCGGGCGCGGCGAGGCCCGTGTGCTGCTGGGCACGCAGATGATCGCCAAGGGCCTCGACTACCCCAACGTGCGCCTAGTGGGCGTGCTCGACGCCGACACCGCCCTGCACATCCCGGACTTTCGCTCTGAAGAACGCACCTTCCAGCTCATCAGCCAGGTCGCCGGGCGCGCCGGCCGCGGCAGCCACCCCGGCCGCGTCATCGTGCAGACCATGAACCCCACGAGCACCCCAATCCTGCTTGCCGCGGCGCATGACTACCCGACCTTCGCCCGCCAGGAACTCGCCGTCCGCGTCCGTTCGCGCCTGCCCCCAGCATCGCGCATGGCGCGGATCGTCTGCCGCGATGAAGATGAGCCCAAGGCACGGGCACGCGCCGCCGAGCTTGTTGATGTGCTCCGCTCCCACGCGGGCGACACCGCCATCGTCCGCGGGCCCGCGCCGTGCCCCATCTCCCGCATCGCCGGGCAATACCGCTATGCCCTCGAGCTGTACGCACCCAAGGCAGGGATTGTCCAGCAGGTCCTTGCCGCCGCAAGGACGCAGGGCATGCTCAAGAGCGACGCCAAAACCGCTGTCGATGTCGATCCGGTAGCATTGATGTAACAATTATCACAGGCAGGGAGGCCGAGCGATGGGCGAGTTTGAGGGCCAGAAGATCACCGTGATGGGCCTGGGCCGTTTCGGCGGCGGCGCGGGCGTCGCACGCTGGCTTGCCGCCCACGGGGCACAGGTCCTGCTCACCGACCTTGAGCCCGAAGAGAAACTCGAACCCTCGCTCGCGCCGCTGCGTCCGCTCATCGATAACGGCGCAATCTCCCTCCGCCTGGGCGGTCACAACATCGCCGACTTCACCACCGCCAACCTCATCGTCGCCAACCCCGCCGTGCCCACGCCCTGGGACAACCGCTTCCTCCGCGCTGCTGCCGCGGCAGGCATCCCCATCACCACCGAGATGCGCCTGCTCGTAGACCGCCTGCCGCAGCGCAACAACGTTGTGGGCATCACCGGCTCCGCTGGCAAAAGCACCACCTCCGCGATGACCCATCACATCCTGCATCACACCGGCCGCGCGGCAGTCTTCGGCGGCAATATCGGCGGTTCGCTGCTCGGCCTGCTCCCATCAAGCCCCCACCACCTCCGCCAGGGTGATGAGCCCGCCCTCACTCCCGATACGTTTGTCGTGCTTGAGCTCTCCAACGCCATGCTCTACTGGCTGGGCGAGGCAAGCCCAGACTGCCGGTGGTCGCCGCACGTGGGCGTCGTGACGAACATCTCCCCCAATCACATCGACTGGCACGGCAGCTTCGAGCACTACGCCGCGTCAAAGCAGCGCCTCGTTGCTCACATGTCGCAAGGCGATACCGCGGTGCTGGGCCCTTCTGTCGCGGCATGGCCGCTTCCCAATGGAGTGCGCCGCATCGAGGCCACGCCTACAACCCGCGTCGGCGGGCTGTCGATCCCCGGCGAGCACAATGAGCGCAACGCCGCGATGGCGGTTGAGGCATGCTTGGCGCTCGACCCAACCCTCAGCCGCCACGAGGCCGAGCAGGCGGTCCGCTCGTTCCCCGGCCTCCCCCACCGCCTTCAACTTGTCGGTCACGTTAATGGTGTCCGTTTCTACAACGACTCCAAAAGCACCACGCCCGAGTCATGCCTCCTCGCGGTCGCGGCCTTCGGTGCAGATCGCAACCGCATCCACCTCATCGCGGGCGGGTACGACAAGAAGTCAGACCTCAGCCCCATGGCGCGGCTTGGACCATCACTCGCCGGGCTGTACACCATCGGTGTCACCGGCCCATCGATTGCCGCGGCAGCCAATGGTTCCGCAACCGAGTGCAACACGCTCGACGCAGCGATGGCGGCGATCCACAGCCGCACCAGGCCGGGCGACATTGTGCTGCTGAGCCCCGGCTGCGCCTCCTGGGACCAGTTTGAGAACTACGAAGCGCGCGGCTCACGATTCGCGGACCTCGCCCTTCACGCGGGGGTGCGGCCATGATGCCCCCTGGCGCGAAGCAATCGATGCAGGTGGCGTGTGCGCTCGCGCTGGCCGTGGGCCTTTCCACGCTGGCCTGCTGCAAGGCACACCCGAAGCCGGCACCACCCTCTCCGAATCAGCCGCCGGTACCAACGCGCACAGATCCACCGCCCCCTGTTCCGACGCCCCCGACTCCCGAGGCCAGCAAGGTGCGGGAAATCTTCCCGCACGTGCGCATCGATACCGAACAGGGCTATGTCGAGTTTGATGGCATTGTTCCCATCGATGCCCACGATCCTGCGAAGCCGCGCATCTACCTCGAAGTTCTCGCCTGCACGCCCGACACGAAAGAACACGAGTCGCTGGTGATGACCCCCGCCCTCCCCTCGCACATCCACGCGGCATTGCTGCTGCTGAACCTCGAGCCCGGCACTCCTGGGCAGTGGGATTGGAACGACAACGCCCTCCACGCGACGCCGCCGACTGGTCCCGCGCTGACCGTCACTGTGCGATACACCGCAAGTGACCGCGACACGACCGACAACCTTGCAGAGTGGGTCTTGGACGCGACCAGCCGCGCCACGCTCGCAGCATCGGCACCGCAGGCCAACTTTCTCTTTGCCGGGTCGCAGATTTATAAACGCCAGGGAGCCGAGCACTACCGCGCCGACGTCGAAGGCACGCTGATCGGCCTGACCACCTTCGGCGGAGAGGCCATCGCCTGGGGAATCATGTACAACCCGGACTCCGGCATCGAAGAGCCCCGTTGGATCGCCAACCCCGCGCGCGTTCCCGCCTTCAACACACATGTGGTTGTACGTTTGATGCACAAGCCCTGAGCAAGGCTTATCTCGTCACCGGTTAGCCGACCGCAGCGTCAGCGTCTTGGGCTTGGGGCTGATGTCCTCATCCGCATCTACCACGGTGACCTTCACCGACCGCCCCAGGAACAAGCCGTGGCTCTGCAACTCGCTGATCACCTCATCAGCGTCGCTCACGGATTGGCCGCCAACGCTCAA
Organism: Phycisphaerales bacterium; assembly: GCA_038260025.1. Lineage (GTDB taxonomy): Bacteria > Planctomycetota > Phycisphaerae > Phycisphaerales > UBA1924 > JAEYTB01. The sequence goes on along the minus strand of JBBSOF010000014.1, from coordinate 53,154 downwards.
AATGAGCTGGCCCTGGCTGAATCCGGCGCGGCTGGCCGGGCTTCCATTCTGTAACAGGCTGACCCGGGGCCCTTCCTCGCTGTCACCCACCACCAGCCCGAACTCCAACCGCAGCGTCGGCCGCAACTGCGCGAACCGCGCCTCCTCCGGCATCTCACCCAGGGTTGCCCGGAACGTCATTTCCTCCTCGCCCCGCAGCACGCCGATCGTCACCTTTTGATCCGGCTTCGCGGCAGTAATCAGCGATCGCAGAATTTCCCAATCCGAAACTTCCTGCCCGTTGAACGTCAGGATGATGTCCTGGGGTTTGATCCCCGCCTTCGCGGCAGGCCCGTTCGGCGCAACGTCATTGATCGCGATACCGCGCCGGTCCATGCGGTCCGTCCTGGGTTGAGAGTCATACGTCACGCCCAGATAGCCCGGCACAATCGGCTCGCCGGAGAGGATCTGCTCCACCCGCGTCTCGATCGTGGTCAGCGGGATCGCGAAGCTGATGCCCGCCGATTGACCCTCGCCGCCGGTGCCCTGCGAACTCTCCGCTGTGGCAATCGCCACGTTCATGCCTACGACGCGCCCATGAATATCAACCAGCGGGCCGCCGGAGTTACCTGGGTTGACGGCCGCGTCGGTTTGAATGAAGTTCGAGATACCCGATCCGATCAGGGTGCGTGCGGACCTGCCCAGCCCCGACACGATCCCCTCGGACATCGAGAACTTGAAGCCGAAGGGTGAGCCGAAGGCAAACACGCGGTCGCCGCGATCAATCTTGAGCCCGGTGGCACGCCGCGCGGGCTCCAGCGAGTCGCCGCCCTCCACGCGGATCACAGCGATGTCGCTCATGGGGTCGGACCCTACGACCGTGCCGCGGGCCACGTGCCCATCATAAAACTGCACGAGCACTTCCTGGGTCTCCCCCACCACGTGGGCGTTGGTCACAACATGCCCATCATTGTCGTAGACCCAGCCGGAGCCCGATGCGCTCCGCATCCGGTTGCCGCGCCGATTGAAGGTGGTGACATCGAGATGCACCACCGAGGGTTCGACCGCCGTGGCGATATTCCGCGTCGCGCGGTTCAGCCGCTCCAGCACATCGTCCTCGTCCAGTGCCCGCTGCGCGAGCGAGACGGTGGCATGCGTCTGCGCCGACCCGATGCTGCGGATGGCCCCCGGGACGACCACGAGCGTCACTGCGGCCGTCATCAGAACGACAAACGCGGGCCCGAACGTCATGAATCGTCGCATTCCGACCCTCCGTGCGCGGCCAGGCCGCGGTTGCGCTCACCCATCGTCACTGCATCGTCACCGCGGCAGACCAAACCCAGCCTACCTGCCATACGGCCACGCCGTATATTCGTTCACGCATCACCATCGGATGCCCTGGACGCCCTGTGGCCCTTTTCGGACGTTGCTCCACCACCTCTGATATCCCAACATCCCGCACCCCGGGTTAAAATGACCTGACCGGGGCGCAGGCCCCCCAAGCAGAAACGCCGCCCAGGCAGGTACCATTGCAGGAATGGACCGCACGCTTACGCCCGAGTTGATGGACGACCCGGGGGTCTCCCGGCAAGAACTGGGTCGGGCGCTGCGCTACATCCGCACCATCAACCGGGGACTGGGCGGCGTGAGCGCCCTGCTGACACACCTCAAAGCGTGGTCCCACCAGTGGCCCCGCGACCGGCCGATCTCGCTCCTTGACGTCGCCACGGGTTCCGCCGACCTGCCACGGGCCGCCGTCAAATGGGCGCAGAAGCAGGGCTTTGACCTCCGGGTAACCTGCATCGACAAACACCATGAAACGGTCGGCTTTGCCCGCAAGCACACCGAGGGAATCCCCGCTATCAGCGTCGAGCAGTGCGACGCACTCGCCCTCGACGCACGCTTCCCGGCTGGCTCATTCGATTATGTCCATGCCGGACTTTTTCTGCATCACCTGCCGGAATCCGACATTCTCTCCGTGCTCCGCCAGATGAGCGGTGTGGCTGCCAAGGGTCTGATCTGGAATGATCTGGTCCGCTCGCGTGTCGCCCACCGGGTCATCCGGCTGTTGACCCTGGGCCAGCCGCACATGATCCGCCACGATGCGGCAGTCTCCGTGCTCGCGGGGTTCACGCAGGAAGAGGCCGAGTCCCTCGCCGCGCGGGCGGGCATCGACTATGCGCCGTTCAGGTGGTCGGTCATCACCCACCGCTTCACCATCGCCGGCGAAAAGCCCGGCTGCTGGGCTGGGTGACCGTGCTGCACGCCATCATCATCGGTGCCGGCCCGGCGGGCTGCGCTGCGGCGTTTCACCTAGCCCGCGCGGGGGTCCGGGTCACACTCATCGAGCGAAAGCCGTTTCCGCGCTTGAAGGTGTGCGGGGAGTACATCGCCCCCGCCGCAACTCGCCTGCTAGAAGCCATCATCCCCGCGGCCTCGCTGCACACGATGGGAGCGCGGACAATCAACTCGATGGTGCTGCACGCCGGAACACGATCCGTGCGGTGGAACGCGGCCCCGGCGTGGTCGCTCAGCCGCGCCCTGCTCGACCTGGAACTCCTGAACCGGGCCGTCAGTGCAGGGGCGGAGGTCCTCCAGCCCGCCAGCGTCCGCGATGTTCAGTACCACGGCAACGGCGTCACCGTGACCCTCAGCGACGGCCGAGACATTGCCGCGGATATTGTCGTCCACGCCGACGGCAGCGGCCGCCACGACCCCGCGGGCCCGGTGCCGCTCACCAGCGGGCTCATCGGTCACAAGTGCCATCTGCACATCCCCGGCGGGGCTGCCAACACCGTCACCATGCGTGCATGCACCGGCGCGTACATCGGCACCATCGGTATCGAAGACGGCCTCTTCACATGCGCGCTCGTGGCGGATCGGGCAATGATGGGGGGCGATACAGGGCCGCCAGATGTCCTGCTCACCAGCCTGTGGCCTCAGTACCAGCCCTCGTGGCGTTCCGGCCCGTGGGTGTCATCCGGCGTCCCGCGCTCCGCCTATATCAGCCCCGGTCATGCCAGGTCCTTCCGCATCGGCAATGCCGCGGCAGCCGTCGACCCCGTCGGCGGTGAAGGCATCGGGCTTGCCCTGTGGGCCGGCACCACCCTGGCGCAACAACTGACAACTCTGCACGACGCGGATCGGCTCAATGCATGTGCGCAGCATGTTGCGCTCACGCACAACCATGCCACATTCAAAAGGGCCTACAACGCGCGATTGCGGACGCGCCTGCCAGCCTGCCGCACAACCGGGGCACTGCTGATGCGGCCCCGCCTGGTGCGAGCCCTGTGGCCTCTCACCATCGCCCGCAGCCTCTCGGTCGCGCCGTGGCTGCTGCTCACCGGCAAGCACGCATCCGGCCGCGCCAGCCCCGATGGGTAAACCGCCGGCACCCGCGTTCAGTAGCCGCGCTTGACCGCGGGCGGCTTCTTCTGGCGCTCGTTGTTCTTCGGGTCACGCGCAGGCTCGCCGCCGCGCTTCGAACTGGTGGTGGCGACAAACCGCAGCACCTGCTCGGCGTTCTTGGCCGGCGCGGGCGTCACGAACCAGCCCCAGAAGGCGGGAGAGCCGTAGGACACCACATCGGTGGGCGGATGGAACTGCAGCGCGAAGACCGCCACCGAGCCCAGCTCGTCGTTGGTGCCAAAGAACGCCCACGGACGGTCGATCGAGGGCGGGCGGTTGGTCGTCCGCCGCATCCGCGTCACGTCCACCGGGACCCAGTTGATGGTGTTGTTCGCCTCGTCGTACAGCGCGAACTCAACCCACGAGCGCAGGCGGTTGCTCTTGCTGCCCTTCTGGAGGAACTTCGCGTCGCTGCTGTTGATGTCGTAGCCGATCACCGTGCGCGTCGGCAGCCCCGCCTTCTTGTATAGCGCGGCCATCAGCACCGTCACATCCTGCTCGGTGCCGCGGAACGATTCCAGTGTCTGCGCGGGCGGGTTGATCTGCATCCCCTGCAGCTCCCCCGTGCGCGATGAGGTGAGACCGTCGCCGCTCACCTGAATATTGGTCCACACCTTGCCCGCCAGCACCTTCGCCACCCGCACCGGCGTCGACGCGGCAGGGTCCTTGATCCCCTCTTCCCGCAGCCACGCCTTGAGCGCCTGCGTCACGACGCTGTCGTCGTACGCCCGCACCCGACCCGCGGCATCCACCCCCTGCTCCACATACAACTGGGGCTTGAGTGATGTCATCACGTCCGCCGGGTACGCCTTCGGCCACGGCACCCGAATCGCGCTGGTCTCATCAAACACCGTGTTGTAGCAGCGCATGCCTTCCTGTATGTCCAGCTGCACCTGGCGGCACTCGTTCAGCTTGTCGCCCTCTCCGGCATCCCAGCGCGTCAGCTTGACGCCGCCCGGGTAGCCCTCCAGGATTGTCGGCTCCGGGTCCGTTTCCTGTCCATTGATGCGCAGCACGCCCGTCAGCTCATCCATGTAAAGGTCACTGCTCGCCGTGGAAGGCACGATCGGGAACACGAACTGGATCGTGTTGTACTTCATCGGCGTGATCGCCGGCATCTCCACCGTCCGCCCGTCAAACGGGTCGCGGTAGCTGGTCTTCATTGTGTTGTTGTCAAGGTGAACGCGCACCGTCGCAGTAAACGTGATATCACGGGCCTGCTCCTGCGTCACATACGGCCCCACCTTCGGGGGCTCCTGCTTCTTCGGCGCGGCAGGCGTGCCGGGCTGAGCCACAGGGGGGGCCGCCGGAGCGACCGGGGCCACTTTCGGCATGGCCTTCGGCGGTGCGGCACGCGTGGGACGATTCGAAGGGGGCTGCTGCTGCGCAAAGACTCCCCCGCCGATCACGGTTCCCGCGATGACCGCGATGGATGGAAAGCAGCGCCAAGCCCTGTCCCAAGCCCGGTGATTCAGTTTCAGCACGTGTTGTACCTCCAGGCGGGGCCCGCGAGCTGGTTGCCGCACCCGCCACGGCATTGTATAGACGCCCGCCCCGCCCCGCGGTTCCACGTGGAACACTCCACCCATGCCCTTCTGAGGGCCGGCACCCTGTATGCTGGCCTCATGCGCCCCCCTGCCTTGCGTCGCTTTGCCGCGTGTGTTCTGTGCGCCGCTTCCGCCGCGGCAATGGCGCAGCAGCCGCCCGTAAACGATTTGCACCCTTCCGTTCCAAGCCTCGCGCCACCCGGGTACGACGCGTCAGATGACGTTTTTTACCAGATCATGCCCATCTCCTGGCGGTTCGGGAACTCCACGACCATCCCGCAGGTCGCTGCCGCCAACCGCTTCGGCAACTTTCAAGGGATGACCGATTCCGTCCCTTACCTGAAAGACCTCGGCATCACGGCGGTGTGGATGACGCCGATCTTTCCTTCGCCTGCTTATCACGGCTATCAGCACGCCGAAGCCGACCGCGTGAACCCCTGGTTCGGCGAGGAGCGGGAGTTCTGGACGTTTGTCAACACCGCCAGGGCCGCCGACATCAAGGTCTACATCGACTTCGTGGTGTACGGCATCAACCAGGAAAGTGGCGTCTACCAGTCGGCGCTGCGTGATCCACATGGCCCCTTTGAACACTATTTCGCGTGGGCAGATGAAGCCGCGCACAAGCCCTTCGGCTACAACTTCCGCACGTGGAATGGCGACCCTGTCCGCTTTGTGAACTGGGACCTGCGCAGCGAGGGCCCGCGCGACCTGGTCACATCCTGGGCCCGCCACTGGCTCGACCCAAACGCAGATGGCGACCCCTCCGATGGCATCGCAGGGTTTCGCCTCGACCACGTCTGGAGCACCTACAAGCCCGACAAGCCCGCCCCCAGTGGCTGGGGCTACAACATCGATCCTTTCTGGCTCGACTGGAAGAAGAGCCTTGTGGCGCTCAAGCCCGATGTCTTCACCTTTGCCGAGCAGGCCAAGTGGGAGACGTGGGGCGTGGACCTGCTGCCGGCGCACGATGCAACCTTCACGAAGCCCTTCGAGTTTGCCGCGCGTGAGGCGCTGCGCACGGAGACTGCCGCAAAGCTTTATGAATGGATGGGCAAAGCTGTTGATGCAATTCCTGCCAACCGCACGTTCCTGACCATTCTGGGCGACCACGATGTGGACCGGATCGCCAGCGCCATCGGTGCCGACACGGCCGAGCATCGCGGGCGTGCGCGGGCTGCCGCGGCGGTGCTGATACTCCAGCCATTCCCGCCGGTTCTTTATTACGGGGACGAGATCGAGATGCTCGGCAAGGCAGGCAAGTTTGGCTCAGACTCCAACGACATCCCCCGGCGCGAGCCCATGAAGTGGCTCTCGGTTGAGGGTGCGCCGATGACGCACTACCACGCCTTGGACCCGCGCACTGTCGCGAAGCAGTACAGCCGCGACAATGATGGGCGCAGCGTGCAGGAGCAGGCGGGCATCAAAGACTCGGCGCTCGACACTTACCGCACTCTTATCACACTCCGCAAAGACAATATCGCCCTGCGCCGCGGGCGGTACGAAGCGATTCCCTGCGAGAATCCAGCGGTGTGGCGCTTCCGTCGGGTTCACCCCGAGCAGGTCATCGAAGTCGCGATCAACCTCTCTGGCACGGAGGTGAAGGCAGACCCTGCGAGCGGCCTGGCTGCACCACTGGCACCCTATGGGTTCAGCATCACCAAGCTCGAACGATGAGCCGCATCAGCACTCACCGCCTGCCAGAATCCGGAAGAACGCCTCGATGTCGGCATCGGTGCCCGCATCGCCATCGCCGTTGAAGTCGCTGCCGTTGACATCGCACGTCGCACAGCAGTTGCCTGCGAGACAGGCGAAGAACGCCTCGATATCGGCGTCGGTGCCGACATCGCCATCACCGTTGAAATCCGCCGAGCCGCAGTTGGAAACTGTGACCGTGTGGTACGTCGCAACACCGCGCCCGCTCTCTTCAAACACCAGCATCAGCACGGTGTTGTCCCCCTGATGAAGACCGGTGAGCGTGCGGGACCAGTCGAAGCGGTCGTCCTGAGTCGCCTGGTTTGCGAGCGTCGCCAGGGCGAGCGGATCGCCGGTGGGCGCGGGGTTGAGGATGAGGTGAACACGCGACACCGTTGGGTCGGTGGTCTTGACGAAGAATGCATTCTGCGTCACCCCGCGCAGCGGGCTGGGGTTGATGAATGTCGCGAAGGGGTCGAGACGGTCCACATAGACGACCTGACGCCACTCGCGGAACAGCGGCGCATCGTTCACGCCACGCTTGCGGAACGCGGCAACCGAGATGTAGGTCATCCCCTCGGGCAGCAGCGTCGCGCTGATCGCCTGCGCGTACTGGCCGTTGGTGTTCGCTGTCCCCGCCAGCGGCTGATGAACGGTCACAAAGTTTTCGTACCCGGGAACGACACCGTTGGTGTACGGGAGGTCCACACCCCCGCTGCCGTTCCAGTCCTGGAATCCGCCATTGATGCGGAACACCGCGTTGTCGTCGGCGTTGTCGTTGTTCGCCGCGCCGGCATCGCCATTGGTCGTCTGCAGCTGGATCTGGAACGAGTTGCCAGTCACAATCGGCACCGCAAACGCACGGCGCGCCCACGGGCCGATGGAGTTGTTGTTGAGTTCACTGGCGATCGTGCCGCTCGTTCCTGTGATCGTCACGATGCCCGCGGGGATGGCTGGTGCATACACCACATACCCTCTGTTGTGCTCGCCCGCGCTGCTGGCATTGCGCGGCACGCGGATCGTCACCGCCCCGCCCGCGCCCACCGTAATGACATCCAGAATGTCATTGGCCGGGTCCACAGTCGCGTTGGTTGCGTTGCCCGTCATTTCAAGCAGTCGCGTGCCCGCCGGGAAACTCGTCGTGATGCTGCGCGAGTCATACCCCGACGCGTAGCTGTCGTTGACGCCGATGAGGCAGTTGCCCGAATAGCCCGAGGCGGTGTTGCTGCGCCGCTCGAACACGAGCACATCGTTATCCTGCGACCGCGGGGTGTACTCGCCGCGCCCCAGCATGTTGCTCAGCTGCACCAGCGTCGTGATGGCGGGCTCAAGCTGGGTGGTGCCGCTGACGCCCAGCGATACGGGCACGCCCTGACGGGGATAGAAGCCGCTGCCGGTGCGTGCGATGCCCCTCGCGTTGTAATACACCTCGCTCTGCCCGGGGCGGAAGAGCATGTAGCAGTGCGCGTACCAGCCCTGCTGGCGGGCGGTGGGCGTGGGCGGGTTGCTGCCGCCGTCGCCCGCGCTGCCGTTGTCGTGGCTGAAGATGTGCATCATGCCGATGGAGCCGTTGTTGAAGCCGTCGTCGACGTTGTCCAGGTGGGAGCCCGTGACGTTGTTCCAACTCCCCAGCCCGCCGCCGCCGATGATGTTCCGCACAGCGCCCGCCCCATTGAGGTCGAGCGCATCGCGGTTGCCGAACGCATCGCCCGCGACTGAACGGCCACTGGACCTGCCGTTGGGCTTGCGGACATACCGATCAAACGTGAAGTCGTTGCCCTCGACGCACTCGCCGAAGGAGTAGGCCGTCACCATGCGCCCGTCGGGCGTTACGCGGCGGTTCGCCACCACGGTGTCGAAGTAGCTGTCGAGGAACCAGCTCGGCATGTGCTTGATGGCGTCGATACGGAAGCCGTCCACGTGCTGCACATCCATCAGCCACTGCACCCACCGCAGCAGGTACCCCGTCGCGTTCTCAGCAACAGCGTCGCCCGCCAGGGGCGTGGCGGTGTTAAATCGCCCCAGCGTCAGCGAGCTGGTCGGCTCGTTGCGCGCCGGCACATCGCAGGGCGGTGCGAACTGGCCCGTGCTGAGGCCGCCCACCGAGAACATGCCCGGGTTGCTGATGGTGTCGCTGCCCAGCGAGACGTCCGGATAAAAACGCGCATTGGCCGGATCAACCCGGTTGAAGTACGTCCCCGCCGGAAGGTTCTGGCTGTTGCCCGCAGCAATGGGCTGGCGGATGAAGTTGTTCACCGATGCCTGGTTGATGTCGATCAGCGCGACCAGGTCGCCTTTCAGCAGGCAGTAGCGTGCCCCGTTGGGGTCTTCGCTCTGGTAATACCCCGACGAGATCCCGGCGTTGAAGTCGCCCCAGTTGCTCGTGGGCTGCTTGTTCGTGATCGGGGTTGTCGGTGCCATCCAGAAGCCGGGGTAGCCGCCCTCCTGCTGAAACTGAACGCCGGTCTGACGCGCGGCATTGTGGTTCAGCACGATGTCGACATAGATCTGCGCGCTCGCGCGGTGGATCGCCCCAACCACCGCCTGAAAGGATGCCTCGGTCCCGTATGCGGTGGTTGCACCGGGCTTGCCCAGGTTGAACCGATCAAACACATCGAACCCGGCCGACGTCCCGTTCTGGTTCGCCTGGGTCGGGGGGGTATAGCCGCGGGAAGGGGGCGGCACCCAGATCGATCCGTACCCGGCGAGGTAGAAGTCGCTCATCCGGTGCTCCATGTCCTGCCAGCGGCACTCAAACCACTGAAGCATCGGCGAAGGGCTTTCGTCGGAAATCTGAGCACAGGCCGTGCCCGCCGCCCCCGACAGCAGCGCCGCGGCAGCAAGGGGTCGGATCGAAGCGCGCAGGGCGCATGAGAAGGAAGCAAAGAGTGGCATCTAAGGTCCTTTAGCAGGTCAACATTCGTGGAACCGACACCGCGGAGAATCGTCCGAGAGCCCCGAAGTATCGCACGCCTGGCACAGTCTGGGAAGCCCCATTTGTGCGCAAAATCGCAGTCCCCGCGGGCAACTCCGCCCAAACTGCCGCCGGTGGTGTTATTGTGACCCTCACACCACCTGTGCAACAGGCTATTCGACAGGAACTGACACCATGATTCGGGCGATCGCCACTCTGACCCAGGGAATCTCTGCCTTCCACACAACCGGCAGCAGCACAACACGCCGCGTGGCTTCAGCCGCGGCACTCATCTTGTTCCTCTCAGCCGGGCATGCCGCGTTCGCCCAGGTGGTGAGCGAGGGCCTGGCACCCAACGCCGTTCGATTCTTCGCCGATGCCAAGGCGCAGCAGCAGGCGCTGCCCTCCTACGCGCTGCTCGACACCGTCAAGCCCATCGCGGCCAAGCCCGCCCCCAAGGCATCCCCGGCTTTCATCACCAACGCCGACGGCACGCACACCGCGTCGATCCACATCGACGAAGGCACCTCGCTCTACGGCACGGGCGAGGTTTCCGGCCAACTGCTCCGCAACGGTCGCACCATCGTCACCTGGAACACCGACGCCTACGGCTATGGCGACAAGAACGAGTCGCTCTACCAGAGCCACCCCTGGGTTCTCGCTGTCCGCAAGGACGGCTCCGCTTTCGGAGCGCTCGCCGACACGACCTATCGCTGCACGGTGGACACCGCGGCAACCAAATCAGACCAGATCATCTTCACCGCGCCCGGCCCGTCGTTCCCCGTTGTGATGATCGAGGGAGCATCGCCGCAGGAGGTTGTCTCGACCCTCGCCAAGCTCAGCGGCATGATGCCGCTGCCGCCCAAGTGGGCGATCGGCTATCACCAGTGCCGGTACTCCTACTTCCCTGAGGCCCGCGTCCGCGAGATCGCCAATGGTTTCCGCGAGCGTCACATCCCGTGTGATGTCATCTGGTACGACATCGACTACATGGACAGCTTCCGCATCTTCTCCTTTGATCAGAACCACTTCCCCAACCCCAAGAAGCTCAACGCGGACATGCTGAAGATGGGCTTCCATAACGTGTGGATGATCGACCCGGGGGTGAAGGCCGAGGAGAAGCCGGGCATCACGGGCATCTTCGACACCGGCACCGCGGCGAACGCGTGGGTGCACGATGCAAACGGCGACACCTATCACGGCAAGGTTTGGCCGGGCCAGTGTGTGTTCCCCGATTTCACGGGCCCTGACGTGCGGTCGTGGTGGGCGGGTTACTACAAGGATTTCATGGCCCAGGGCGTCACGGGCGTGTGGAATGACATGAACGAGCCCGCGGTTTTCGATGTCGCGAGCAAGACCATGCCCGAGGAAAACCGCCACCGCGGCGACCCGACCATGGTCACGCCCGCCGGCAAGCCCCAGGGGGCCAAGACTGCCGCGGGCACGCACGACCGTTACCACAATGTCTACGGCATGCAAATGGTGCGTGCCACGCGCGAGGGCATTGCCGCGGCTAACCCGGATAGGCGTCCGTTCGTGCTCAGCCGGGCCAACTACATCGGCGGCCAGCGGTACGCGGCTGCATGGACGGGCGACAACAACGCCGATTGGTACCACCTCAAGGTGTCCATCCCCATGGCCCTAAACATGGGGCTCTCGGGTCAGCCATTCATCGGGCCCGACATCGGCGGCTTCAACGGCAACGGCGACGGCGCGATGTTCGCGCGGTGGATGGGCTACGGCGCGCTGCTGCCGTTTGCTCGCGGCCACACGGCGAAGGGCAATGTGGACAAGGAGCCGTGGGCGTTTGGTCCGGAGGTTGAGGCAAGCTGCCGCGAGGCGCTGATGCGCCGTTATATCCTAATGCCCTACTACTACACGGTGTTCCGGGAGGCGAGCGTCACGGGGCTTCCGGTTGCCCGTCCGGCGTTCTTCGCCGACCCCGCCGACACGTTTTTGCGCGAGCAGGATGAACTGTTCCTGATCGGGTCTGACCTGATGGTGCTGACGCAGGTGGTGCAGGGGCAGAACCGGACGCCCCGCATGCCCAAGGGCGCGTGGCGCGAGGTGCTGGCGCCCAAGTCTGCCGACAACCCCAAGGTGTTCATCCGGCCCGGCGCGATTGTGCCCATGGGCCCGGAGATCGAGTATGTGGACCAGAAGCCCCTCGACCCAATGACGCTGGTTGTCTCGCTTGATGACAACGGCCACGCGACCGGCACCCTCTATGAGGATGCGGGCGATGGCTACGGCTATCAGAAGGGCGAGTACCTGCTGACCACTTACGAAGCGACGCGCGGTGCGGACGGCGTGACAGTTAAGGTCTCGAAGACCGAAGGATCCATGCCGCGTACCAAGCGTGGTGTACACGTTCATGTGCTGAGCAACGATGGCCAACTGTTGGGACAGGGTCGCGACGGCGAGACCATCACCATCAAGCGGAAGTAGGGTTCGCGCCAGGGGTTGCCGGGGCCGCATCGTGCGCGGTGGCAAGGCGCAGGATATTGGCCTGCGTCATGGCTGCGCCGGTGAGTTCTCCGCTGATCCGCCCGCTGCTCATGACAAGCACGCGGTCTGACAGCGCGAGCAGTTCCGGCATCTCGCTGGACACCAGCAGCACGGCCGTGCCCGCGTCTGCCGCCGCCCGCACCAGTCGGTAAACCTCGGCCTTCGTGCCGACATCAATGCCGCGGGTAGGTTCATCGAGCAGCAGCACGCGCGTCTGCTTGCCCATCCAGCGGGCAATGAGCAGTTTCTGCTGGTTGCCGCCGGAGAGTTCGCCCGGCAGTGAGGCGGGCGAAGCCGTCTTGACGCGGAACTCTTGCAGGCGATCGTGCACCAGCGACTGCTCACTGGTCGACGACCGGATGCCCATCGCCCTCGCCAATCGCGCCATGAAGGGCATCAGGATGTTCTCATCAACACCCAGTTGAAAGAACAGGCCCTGGTTGCGCCGGTCTTCGGGCACGTAGCCAACGCCCGCACGGATGGGCCCGGCGGGGTTGGCGATTGAGACCTCTTCATCCTGCACCAGCAGCGTGCCACGGGCGGTGGGGTCGAGCCCAAAAATCGCGTTGAGCAACTCGGACCGACCCGCACCGACCAGGCCGCCGACTCCGACGATCTCTCCCGCGCGCACCGACAGGGATACATCCCTTACGCGGCTGCTCGATAGCCCCCGCACCTGCATCCGAACCCCGCCCGCGTGTGCGGTGTGAGAAACCCCGGCAAGCTCGCTCAGGCCCTCGGCCTCCGGGCCGCCGGGTGCGCTGCCGCGGCGGGTGGGCGCTTCGAGCCTCCGCCCGATCATCTGCTCGACAAGCGTGGGCTCGTCGATGTCCTTGACGACACTGGTGGCGACGAACCGCCCATCGCGCAGCACCGTGACGCGGTCGCACACCGCGAAGATCTCGCCCATACGGTGGCTGACATACAGAATCGTCAGCCCCGCCTGGGCCAGCCCGCGAGTGATCTCCAGCAGCCGGTCCGCCTCGCCCACCGACAGCGAGCTTGTGGGCTCATCCAGCACGATCACTCGTGCCGCGGGGATGCCCTCGCGCTCTTCGAGCGCCGCGGCAATCTGGCATATCTGCCGCCGCCCCGGCGACAACGCGCCCAGCGGCGCTTCGACATCAATCGAAGCGTCGAGCTTGTGAACCAGCGACGCCGCACGCCGCCTCATCGCGTGTACATCAAGAAACCCAAGGCGGTTGCGCGGCAGGTCGTGCAGGCACAGGTTTTCCGCCACCGACAAGTTGGGGCACTGGGCCAGTTCCTGGTGTACAAGGCGCACACCCGCGTCGAACGCGTCATCCAGAGAGCCCGGCGGGAGGGCGCGGCCACCCAGGGTGACCGTGCCGGTGTCCTGGCGGTGCAACCCGGCGATCACTTTGCCCAGCGTGCTTTTGCCTGCGCCGTTCTCGCCCATCAGGGCGTGGACCTCGCCCCGGCGGAACGACACGGACACATCCGCCAGCGCCTGGGTGATCCCGAAGCGTTTGGAGATGTTGTGTGCCGTCAGAAACGATTCGGGCGTGGTGTCCATGGTCGGTCAAACTCCCGGCGTGGCTCTCGCCCCGCCGGGATGCTGTCGTTTTTGCTGTCTGGAGAGGGGGCTTACTTGCCTTCGCGCAGCCACTTGTCCCACGTGCCTTCGTGCTCGGCGACATTCTCTTTCGTCACGATCGCGAGGTCGAAGCTGTTGATGGCTTTGGCGGGGGTCTTGTTATCGATCAGCTTCTCCACGATCATCGTGACAGACTGATAGCCCCAGCCGTAGCAGTCCTGCCCGATCAGCGCCTGCACCTTGCCTTCTTTCACGTAGGCCAGCTCTTCGGGCAGCGTGTCAACCGACACCACCTTGGCGGGCACGTTGTCGAGGGCGTTCCTCGTGAAGAGCGGCCAGCCGCCCACCATCGCCCATCCGGCAATGTCGGGGTTTGAGGTCTGCACCTGCTGCACATAGCCGGCGGCGATCGCCGGGTCTTCTTTGGTGTAGAACACCTGCTTGAGCGTGAAGCCCTTGTCCTTCATCGTTGCCAGTTCCTGCTTCACGCCCTCGATTCGGGCATTGAGGTTTGGCGCGGTCTGGTTGCCGGAAAGGATCGCCACCGTGCCGCCCTTGTCGCCCATGGCTGCCGCGAGCTGGCGCATCACGGCCTTGCCGCATTCCAGGTCGTTGATGCCGTAGTAGGCCATGCGCTTGCTGTTGGCAGAGTCAGAATCAAAGGTAACAACGACGACGCCCCGGTCCACGGCCGCGTTGATGGGCTGCTCGAGCACCTGGCCGTCGGAGCACGACACCGAGATGCCATCGGCCCCTTGCGCCACCAGTTGCTCGATGATCTGTGCCTGCTTCTGGGCATCCTCGGTCACCGGCGTCTGCCAGTTGCAGGTGATCTGACGGTTGTACTTCTTGGAGAGGTCGCGGCAGGCATCCACCGCCCCCGTCCGCGCGGCAATAAACACCGGGTTGCTGTTGCTCTTGGCCACCACGCCGATCATGAGCGGCCGTGTGTCGCCTGTTGCCGGCGCCACGGCCGTGTCGTTGCCGCGTGTTGCAGGGACCACCGCGGCGTCGCTAACCACACTGGGGCGCAGCGCGCCCGAGGCGGCAGGGGCCGACGGCTTCTTCTCTTCGCAGCCGCCCATCCCGACGCTGAGGCCCATGCCGACAATCGCCAGTAGTCCTGCCGCGCAACTGCGCGCCCACATGCTCTTCATGTCAATGCTCCTGTGAAACCAGTGAATCTCACCGCGCCCCGGGCATCAGCCTCGCCTTTGCCTGGTCCAGCACCACGGCCGCGACGATCGCGGCACCCATCACGATATTGGTGTAGTTCGTATCGATGTCGAGGATGATCATCGCGTTGTTGATGAGCTGGATGAGGACCGCCCCCAGCACGGCCCCCACCGCCGATCCGCGGCCGCCGGAGAGTGAGGCCCCGCCGATGACTGCCGCGGCAATCACGCTCAACTCATACCCCTGCCCCGCGTCGGACGACCCCGCGCCCAGGTACCCCAGGTACATGCACGCCGAAAGCCCCGCGAGCAGGCCCATCAGCGTGTACATGATGATCTTGACGCGGCCGACAGGAATCCCGGCGTAGTGCGCGGCGGTCTCGTTGCCGCCGATGGCGTACACACGCCGCCCCAGCACGGTGCGCGCCAGCAGGAACGCCCCCAGCGCCGCTACGACCACCATCACCAGCACGGGCACTGGGTAGACGCCGCCCAACGCATCTTTCAGCATTTCTTTCTTGAAGAAGCCCTTGGTGAACGAATCAGGGAAGCCGCTGACGGGCATGCCCTGGGTGAGGACAAACGAAAGGCCGCGCAGCACGGCCATCATGCCCAGCGTAATGATGAAAGGGTGAACCTTCAGCCCGACGATCAAGGCTCCATTGACCAGCCCGCACAGCGCACCCACCAGGCAGCACACGCCCACGCCGATCACTAGCGATTGGACGAGGGGCAGCCCGTCTGAGCCTTGCGGCGCACTGCGCACCCACATCACGCCTTCCGCTGCGCCCCACAGCGCCGCCACACCGATCAGCACGCCGCCCGCGATCAGCAGCAGCCGCAGGTATCCACCGCGGCGGCCCATCGCCTCGGTCCGCGCGACGATGCCGCCCCAGCCCTTCGCCAGCAGGTTCAGCGCGCCGACGAACGCCGCGGCAACGCCGCCCAGCAGCAGGCACGCGAACGCCGCCTTCATCGCCGTGTGACGCGGGTTGGGCCCGGGACTGCTCCAGAACTTCATAAGCCACGGCGGAGCGTTCGTCCAGTTGTGACGCAGAAAAATCCCACCCACGAGCGCGGACAACGCGTACGTCGATCCGACTGACAGGTCGATGCCGCCCATCACGATGATCGCCGTCATCCCCACCGCCATCACGGCGATGAAGCTCGCATCCTTCACCAGCAGCACAAGGTTCTGCACATCCAGAAACTTGTTCACCTCAACCACGTTCCACGCGCCGGTCTGGGGGTCCTGCACACGCTTTGATTTGTTGCCGCCAAACACGGCGAGCGCGATGCCCAGCAGCACGATGACGAGCACGAGCCCGGATTCCTGGGCCAACATCACCCGGCGCACCAAGGACCGTTGCGGCGATGCAGTGCGTGTTATCGTCGATGCGGAGGCCACTCACAATCTCCTGGCGCGTGCCGCACGCGCAGAGTGGTAGCCTACACGCCGCGGGCCCGCCGTGCGAAGCGCAGAGCCCATTTCAGTCAATGGTCTGGATGCGGTTGCTGCGGTAGTTGTCGACAACGTTGATGCTGGTGCCCGTTGTGCTGCTGCGGGAGAAGAAGTTGAAGAACACCCGCCCCGAGAGGAACTGAGAGTGACCGTCGGTGAACGTGTAGTTGCCCCCGGCCTTCCCATGGTTATCCGATGGTGCGTAGTACCCGGGGATGGTGTTGGCAGCCAGGGCATTGGCGGTCATGGTGCCGCCGTCGTTGTCGCCATAAAACGCGTCGGTGCTGATGTCCGGGCCGTTGGTCTCATCACCCCACACGGGGGCGGGAGACACGATCACGGGGTCGTCGGTCCTCATGCCCGCAAAGTAGAGGTAGCTGATGTTGTACGAAATAACGTCCGCTTCGCTCGCAGGGGGCACGGGCTGCTTGACATGCGCGTTTGCGTACAGCCCATCGAGCGGCGGGTTGGAGATGCCGCTGCGGTAGTACCGATCTTCGCGATCGGCCGGGCAGTACAGCATGCCGAACCCGTCGCTGTAACCTGACAAAAGCGGCCGTGTGTTGCCATCGGGGTATCTCTCGCCCGGTTCACCCTCCGCCGCACTGCCGCCGTTGAAACCCATGTCGACGCCATCCCCAACCTGATTCAGGCTCCACAGCGCTGCCACCCCGCCACGGAGCCACTGGTCAGTCAGCGTGCGACCATCGCGCTGTCCGGGCTGCGAGGGCGGTGAAGGGGCGTACCACTGCGTCCAGCCGTTGCTGGGCCCCGGCGGCGGCTTGAATGGAATGATCGGAAACCATCCCTTCCAATCGTTGGAATAGAGCGTCATGATCTGGCCGGTCTGACGCGTATTAGAAAGGCACTTTGTCAG
The DNA here is from genome assembly GCA_038260025.1 of Phycisphaerales bacterium. Classification (GTDB taxonomy): domain Bacteria; phylum Planctomycetota; class Phycisphaerae; order Phycisphaerales; family UBA1924; genus JAEYTB01. The sequence goes on along the minus strand of JBBSOF010000014.1, from coordinate 36,034 downwards.
CCGCCCCGCCTCGCGCGCCTTGCCCAGCGCAGGGAGCAGCAGCCCGATCAGCAGCGCGATGATCGCGATCACCACCAGCAGCTCGATCAGCGTGAACCCTGCGTTTTTTACACTGCGGCACGTTGGCTGAATCTTCATGCTTCATCCTTCAGGGGGGCCGTGCGGAACCGCACTGCCGCCACCGATAGCCCACGAACGAGTGTATCCCAGCCGCTCGCCCCGCCCGAAAACCATCATACAGCCAATGTCAACCGCTTACACCCGGCGAAAAATGCCATTCAGGGGTCTTGACAGACCCTCTATAGTGGACTGGCCATGCCCCCTGCCCGGGGGCTCTCCGTCGGCACAAACCACGGCGCCTTGACGGCTCCGTTCCGCCTTTTTTCTGGAGGTTTTATATGAAGACTGGTCTCGCCCTATCCGCCGCCCTGCTTGCTGCTACTGCCGGTTCCGTGTTCGCCCAGCCGACTGTCGATGGAACCCTCGGCGGCAGCGATGGTTATGGCCCCATCCTGTGGGTGCAGAACCAGCCCACCCGTTTCGGCGACAACGTCGCCGGCCCCGGCGGCACGACCGGCGACCCCGCCAACGTCACGAAGGGCATCGAGGTTGTGGTACCCATGGCAGCCCTGGGCAACCCCACGTCCATCCGCCTCGCCGGCTTCATCAATGGCGGCGGGCATGACTTTGCTTCCAACCAGTTCATCGGCTCCCTGCCGGTCAACACGCCCAACCTGGGCGAGCCGCGCAACATCAACCTCAACAACCAGGCCGGCAACCAGTTCGTGGACCTGAGCCCCGCACGCATCTCCTCCGTCATCACCATCGACGGCAACCTTGACACCGCGTACGGCGCGCCCAAGTTCCTCCAGGGCAACTACACCAACTTCGGCAACAACACCACCACCGGCGGCGTGACCGCCAACGGGTCCGAAATCGACGCCGTTTACGCGGTGATCTACGACAACGGCACCGCCGGCGATACCACCGACGACGTCCTGCACGTCTTTGTCGCGGGCAACCTCGAGACGAACTTCAACAAGCTCGAACTGTTCTTCGACACTGGTTCGGGCGGTCAGAATAATCTCCGCAACGACAACGCAGGCATTGACGATGGCGGCCTTAACCGCATGGGCAACAACAGCGGCACCAACGGCCTCACCTTCGATGCGGGCTTCGCCCCCGGTTACTGGATCGGCATCACCACCGGCGGCAACCCCACCGCCGTGTACGCCAACTTCGCCCAGCTGCTGCCGGGCGCGGGCGGCGGCCCCGGCTATTACGCCGGCACCACCACGCCGCTCTCCAACGGCGTCCTCACCGGAGGCGACGATGGCGCACCCGCCCTGCAGGTCTCCATCGACAACGGCAACACCATAGGCGTCGGCGGCTCCGTCACCGGCATCGTGCTGCCCAACCCCGACGTCGCCAACGGCTCCGAGCTTGATGGCCTCTACGCCGTGGTGAACAACAACCGCCTGTACGTACTGATCACCGGCAACCTCGAGACCAACTACAACAAGCTCGACCTCTTCTTCGACGTCAACGCCACCGACGGCCAGAACGTGCTGCGGGCCGACAACGTGGACATCGACTACAACGGCCTCAACCGCATGGGCCTCGGCGGCGGCGGCGACCCGCTCCGGCCGGGCCTCACGTTTGATGCAGGGTTCACCGCCGACTACTTCATCGGCATCACCAACGGCAGCTTCCCCGTTGAGAACTACGTCAATGCCGCGGTTCTCCGCGCCAACGGCCCGCTCTTCTCCTCAGGGTTCATCCTGGACTACTCCGCGACCGATGGCGGGCTCAAGTCCGCCAATAACCCCGTGGACTTCCCCGCCACCTATGCCGATTCGCAGGACTTCATCTCCTCCGACCCCCTCCGCACCGATGGTGGGCCCCGCAAGGCCCAGATGGGCCAGCTCATTCCCGGGCTGATCCGCGCCAGCATCAACAACAACAACGTCATGGGAGTCACCGGCCTGGGTGGCACCCCCAGCGTGGCCGGCGCGGCAAGCGTCACCACCGGCATCGAACTGGAAATCGACCTCGCCGAACTCGGCTGGGACGGCGGCCCTATCCGCATCGCAGGGTTCCTCAACGGCACCGGCCACAACTTCATCTCCAACCAGGTGCTGGGCGGACTTCCTACCCCCGCTGCCCAGCCCTACGCCCCCGAGCTGGGCGAGTCTGCCGCGGTGAACTTCAGCACCGTTGCCGGCAATCAGTTCGTGACCGTCCCCACCGGCCCTGTCTGCGGCACGGCGGACTTTGACGGTGACGGCGATACCGGCACCGACGCCGACATTGAGTCCTTCTTCGCCTGCCTCGCCGGCAACTGCTGTGCAACCTGCTTCAGCGGCGGGGCCGATTTCAACCTCGACGGCGATGTCGGCACCGACGCCGATATCGAGAGCTTCTTCCGGGTGCTGGCCGGCGGCCCCTGCTAAACCCCACAGCCTGATAGGCGTGCTGCCCAATAACCCCGGGGGATGGTCCCCCGGGGTTTTTTTCTGCACCCGCCCCCACAATCCGCAACCGGGGCCGAAACCCGCCTGTACACTCTTACGACCCGTGAGTTTTACGGCGTTGGTGAGCAGAAGAAATGGACAAGTCCCGCGAGCAAAAGCACGAGCAGAAACTCATCCGCGCAGCCGCGGCGGGTGACCGCGACTCTGCCGATGAGTTGATCCGGCTCCACCAGGGTTCGGTGTACGCATACATCCTGCGCCTTTCCGGCCGCCCCGATGTCGCCGAGGACATCGTTCAGGAAGCCTTCGTCCGCGTGCTGACCAATCTCAACCGGTTCGACCCCCACTACCGCTTCTCGACCTGGCTGTTCACCATTGCCCGCCGCGCGTTCCTAAACGCCTGCGAAAAGCGTCGGCCAATCTCCGACTCTGACCGAGTTGAGAGCACGACCGGCCGCGCTGTGAACGCCAACACCGATTGGGACACGCAGGACGAGCACACACACACACGCGACACCGTGCAGCAGGCGCTGATGACGCTCTCGCTCGAGCAACGGGAGATCATCGTCCTGTTCCACCAGCACGAGTGGCCCATCTGGCTCATCGCCGAACAGTTCAAGATCCCGCAGGGCACCGTCAAGAGTCACCTGCACCGCGGCAGAACCCGCCTCCGCGAAGCACTCCGCGAACTTGCGTTGCGTCAGAACCTCACACGCGAGACGCAGGTCGCCGCCACCATGCGCGGGGTGCGGGCATGAAACACCCAGCCTTCAGCCTGCCCCCAATGGAAGATTCCGTCGACCGCCTCGTCAACGAGGTGATGGACGCAGAAGCCGAGGGCCGTCCTGCCGCGGCGCTTGAACTCGTCCGCACCGCGACCCGGTCGCACCCCGGCTTCGGCGCTCGCCTTGCCGCGACGCGCGCCGCCGTCCGCTCCATGCGTCACAGCATCCCGGCATCGCCGGATCATCGCTCACATGTTCACATGGGTGTTGATGTGCTGCGGCCATATGTCTCGCCCCGTCATCGCCGGCAGATCTCCATGAGCCGCGCGGTCATTGCCGCGGGCGTCGTTTTTACAGGCTCACTGGTGGCCGTCGTCCACTGGGCGTGGCCGCAGGCCCGCGACAGCCACGGGGCCCGCCCCATCGCGGGCGTGGTCGATGCGATCGGCTCGGATACGGCCACCATAACCTCAAAGCTTAAGGACATGACGCCGGTCAACCCGATGCCGCTGCCGCTGGGTGCCAGCGACATGTACGACAACGACCAGGCCGTCCGTGCCGCGTATCTCGCCCGCACGGCCCCCGCTCCAGTAGGCTCTTCGACCGGCCGCGCGGCCGCCCAGCGCGTTGCATCGGGCGGCCCCACCATCTCCGACCCTCTGCCGCCCTTCCTGCTGCTTTCACCAGCCCCCGGTAATGCTTCTATCCGTCCCGGCGATCCCCTCGCCGGGCTCTACCGCATCGATGCCGATGGCGTGATTCATTTCCTCCCGCAGGTTGCACCCGCTCCGGACAACCTCCTGCCGACTGATCGCCCCAGCAAATAGACGTCATGACGTGGGGATCTCCATTGAGGCCGCGTACCGCGATCAATCGCTATCGGGCTTTCACGGCTTGCGTCGCTGTCGGGCTGGCGGCGACCGTGCTGGCACACGCCCCCGAGCCCCGCTCAAACGCGGACGTCATCGCGTCGCTGCCTGCAAACGTCGAGATGGTGCTTGCCGCGGATGACCTGACGACGCAGCGGGAGACTCCGCCCGGCCGCGCGCTCGAGCACTTCGCGAGCGAACTGACGGACTGGTCGCGCACCACGCAGGCGTGGGACCGCCTCGCTGATGCCCTCCGCATGTCGCGTGAGGACACCATCCGCAACCTGCTCGGGCGGCATGTGCTTGTCGCGGCGACTACCGCACCCGCCGGCCGCGAAGGGCTGGAGTTTGCCGTCATCAGCAGCATCCGCCCCACCGTTGAGCGCAAGCTCCGTGAGCGGCTGGGGTATGTGCCCCGCGCCATCTCCAGCGGCGTTCCGATCTTCACGATCGAGGGGGGTACGTTCGAGGCCGCAACGCTCCCGGGCTTTGGCGAAGGCGAGTCGGCGTGGCCGCGCCTCGTGCTCTCACCACACGGCGATTTTTTCGATTCTGTCCTCAACACCCTCGAACAGCGCGACACTACGGCCACCCTGGGCCAGACCCCCGAATGGCCGCGGGTTCGCGAGATGCTCGGGAACGATCTTTTCGTTCTCCTGCGCGAGCCGGCCAAGCCGTCCGCGCAGCCCGGCAAACCCGCCGAGAAACCGCCGTTCTTCGCGCTGTCAGCCGAAGTCAGTGCGGCGGGCCTCAGCGCCCGCTTCATCGCCAGCAGCCCCATGCTGCTGCGAGGATTCGAAGTCGCGGCAGCAGACCCCGGCGTCTGGCCCACCGACGCCGTCAATGCCTTATCCCCCGGCACCACGCTCTTCCTCGCCGGGTTTCCCGAGCTACAAGGCGTGCCGGATAAATCGACTCTGATGGTCAATGTGCTGTCTCGCCTGCAACTTCCCGCGTCGATGCGCAGCAATATCAACGGCGCGACGATCATTGCCTTTACGACTCCTGCTGACCACCCGGGGGACTCCGGCAGCATCGTGATTGCCCTACCGCTGCGTGATGTCACATCACACATCGGCGCGGGTGATTCCTGGGCATCCTGGGCCGCGACCGGCAAAGCCGTTGACGAAGCCGCCCCCGGCGAGCAGTCGGCTGTTCGTCAACGCACGCTTGCGGCCGGGGGGCCGACGGTGCTGAGCCAACTGCTGAAGCCTGATGCCGATTTCGCGTGGTGCTACGCCGCTTCACCACTTATTGCGGACAGCAACCCATCGGGCTGGATGGTCATCGCGGCACGCTGCGGCAGCGGGGAGGCAGCCGCGGCAACCGTCCGCCGCACCGCTGGCTTGCTGACCCACAAGGAAAGCCGCGACGAATCCACGCTCTTCCGCCTGATCGTGCGCCCGGTGCCGCTCTCGAGCCTGCTTTCGCCCCTGAGCGTCGGGTCTCCGGCGGGGCTCGCCCCGGGCAATCGACCGTCGGACACTGCGGACCTCTTCGAAGCCTCGCGGTGGCTCACATCGGTGGAGTCCAGCATCGTGCGGGCGGATGCGGGCCTTGTCAGCGGAACCATCGTCGTCGGGCTCAACCTTGAACTGCTGGCCAAGGTCGAGGCTGCCGCCGCAGGCGGGCAGGCTCCTCGGTAGGCGTTGCCGCAAACCACCCCATTCGGGCCATTGGCCGATCCCCAGCCCTTCCAAACCGGTGTTTGGGTTCCTATAGTCACCGCCCCGCCCTGCCCTTCGGAAAAAAAACGCCGCATTCTGCCCTTGGGGCGGGGGCAACAAACCATGTTCCAGCCCTCCTGACCGAGCCCGCTGCGCACCGGACCCGTCGCTATCCCCCTTTCTCGGCCCGACCCCCACCGCTCGACCCACCCACGCAAATGACCACCATGACCATGCCCGCCACCGTCACCACATCTCATCACACCGACACGACGCCCCGCAACCCGTCGATCCGCAATGTCGCCATCATCGCCCACGTCGACCACGGCAAGACGACGCTGGTGGACAACCTGCTGAAGCAGTCGGGCAACTTCCGCACGGGCGAGCTTGAGAAGCTCGAGGGCGGTCAGCACGGGCTGATCATGGACAGCAACCCGCTCGAGCGCGAGCGCGGCATCACCATCCTCGCCAAGAACTGCGCGGTCAACTACACCGCCCTTGACGGCAAGACCTACCGCATCAACATCCTCGACACCCCGGGCCACGCCGACTTCGGCGGCGAGGTCGAGCGCGTGCTGCGCATGGCCGACGGCTGCTGCCTGCTGGTGGACGCCTCCGAGGGCGTCATGCCCCAGACGAAGTTCGTGCTCGGCAAGGCCCTTGAACAGGGCCTCAAGCCCGTGGTCATCGTCAACAAGATCGACCGCCAGGACCAGCGCGTCCAAGAGGTCGTCAACGAGGTCTTCGACCTGCTGTTTGAGCTTGGCGCCGAGGAATACGCCCTCGACTTCCCGGTGATCTATGCCGTGGGCCGTGACGGGTGGGCCTCCGCCCAGTTCCCCATCGCCGAAGGTGCTGACACTCCCAAGGACCTTCGCCCCGTCTTCGAGGCGATTGTGAAGGAAGTGCCCGCGCCACCCGCCGACACCACCAGGCCCCTCCAGCTCATCATCACGAACATCGACTACAACGAATACGTGGGCCGCATCGGCATCGGCCGCGTCGTCAACGGCCGCATCCGCGCGGGCCAGACGGTCGCCGTCATCAAGCAGGACCGCAAGATCGTCCAGACCAAGGTCACGCAGCTGCTCCAGTTCCAGGGGCTCAAGCGCGGCGAGGTCGATGAGGTCGAGGCCGGTGATTTGTGCGCCATCGTGGGCCTTGAGTCCATCGACATCGGCGACACCGTCGCAGACATCGAGAACCCCCAGCCCCTGCCCCCTGTCCGCGTCGATGAGCCGACGATGACGATGCTCTTCAAGATCAACGACTCACCCTTCGCGGGCCTTGAGGGTGAGTACGTCACCAGCCGTCAGATCCGCGAGCGGCTCTACAAGGAGCTCGAGCGCAACGTCTCCATGAAGGTCGAGCCCGGCCGCACCAGCGACGAGTTCATGGTCTCCGGGCGCGGCACGCTCTCCCTGGGCATCCTCATCGAGACCATGCGCCGCGAGGGCTTCGAGCTCTCTGTCGGCAAGCCCGAGGTCATCATCAAGCAGATCGACGGCATGCCGCACGAGCCCATTGAAGAGCTCGTCGTCGACACCACCAACGAAACCGTCGGCAGCATCATGGAACTCATCGGCATGCGCAAGGGGGAGCTCAAGAAGCTCGAGCCCCGCGGCAACACCATGACCCACCTCAAGTTCGAGATCCCCTCGCGCTCACTCATCGGCCTGCGCAGCAAGGTCCTCACCGCCACGCAGGGCCAGGCCGTCATCCACCATTCGTTCCTCCGCTTCCAGCCCGTGAGCGGCGAGATCCCCCGCCGCCTCCAGGGCGTCCTCATCAGCCTCGAAACCAGCCCGGTGACCGAGCACGCCCTGCAGAACCTTGCCGACCGCGGCGTGATGTTCGTCATCCCCGCTGAGAAGGTTTACGCGGGTCAGATCGTCGGCGAGCACAACCGCGAAAACGACCTCACGATCAACGTCACCCGCATGAAGCACCTCACGAACATGCGCGTGTCGAACAAGGAAGCCACGGTCGTCCTCAAGGCCGCCCGCAAGATGAGCCTTGAGGCCTCGCTCGAGTACATCGAGGACGATGAACTGGTGGAGCTGACGCCCAAGAGCATCCGCATCCGCAAGAAGATCCTTGATGAGAGCCTCCGCAAGCGGGCCGACCGCCAGGCGAAGGACAAAGACGAGAACTGACCCCGGGTGGCCAGCCGCTCCGCGGCGGCCCAAGCGACCCTCATCGCACAAATTGCACGAGCCTTCGACGCCGTCATGGTGGCTCATGGTCAACGGTGGCCGCGAGTGGCAGGCATTTTCGCGCCGACCGAGAACATCCACGCCGCAACCCTTATTCATGGCCTCCTCAGAGACGCGGCGCAGTCTCAGTGCCTCTGCGTGCCAACGCCCGTTTGCGCGCCAGCACTGCGCCCAACACCACCACTGCTCCCAGCAGCCAGAACACCAACCCCCCCACCACCACGCTGATGATGAAGGCCACGGAGTCCGCCAGAAACCCCAGTCCACCCTGCCAGGCTCGCTGCACCTGCTTCCCAAAATAATCCGCGATCCCCTGCGGCAGCGGCTCGGGCTCTGACAGGTCAGATCGGATAATCACAAGCACGGTCGCCAGGGAGACCAGCCGCGACAGCTTTGCCTGCTGGCCGCTCATCCGCTCAATATTCTCTCGCACCCGCGAGATCGAGTCGCGCAGCTCGAGTATCTCCTTGAGCGGGGCGTCCTTCCGCGACTCCATGAGGCCCAGCAGTTCAGCCTCCACCCGCTGCTCATTGTGCAGGCGGGCCTCGATGTCCACCACCTGCTCCGTCACGTCCTCGCCGCCGCTGGTCTCGCTGACCACCGCGCCCATGGCGCGGAGTTGGTTGAGCACCGCCGACAGTCGCGATGCCTCCACGCGCAGCGTCATGGTCGCCTGTAGGCTTTTGTCCTCGCCCGTCAGCGATGACTCCTGCACATATTCTCCCGACGCCTCGCTTAGCACCTGCGCCGCCTTGGCGAAGGCGGCACGAACGTCAGGAGTTTTCAGCTCGATCGTGGCCTTGCGGATGACGCTGCGCTGCAGAAGAGGCATGCCGGCGGATGACCTTTCGGAACTCGCCTGTTCAAGCTCCCTTTGGGGCGTCACGGCTGCCGGCACCGAACTGAAGCCGGCAAGGAAGGACTGGTCAGACGCTGGCACTCGCTTAAAGACCTCCGGTGCAGCCGCGCTGCTGGGTCTTGCCACTCGTGCCGAGGCTCGCGACTTTCCTAGCAACGGGAGCATGATCCCGATCAGACCCGCAAAAACAAGCATGGCTGCGAGCGCCGTAACCCACGTTGGGAGCCGCCGCGTCCGCCTGAACGGCGATGCCGCGGGTGCGCCCACCGCCGCCTTCCACACCCCCACTTCCCCTTCCCATCGCGACATCGCCCCCAGCGCTGCCGCGACGTCGCCTGAAACTTCGAGCCCCTCGCCACCCTCATTGAATCGCTCATCGCTCATGGCAGCACCTCCGCCCCCAGCCGCTCACGAAGCGCCACCAGCGCGCCATGCAAACGCGATTTGAACGTCCCCACAGGAATGCCGAGCACCTCAGCACCGATCTCGTGCGTCATGCCATCGTGATAACTCAGCATCAGCACGATCTGCTGACCGTCGCTCAGCCGCTGCACCGCGCTACGGACCCGCGCCCGACCTTCGTCCGCTTCCGCGCGTTCCAGCGTGTTTATGTCGAGTGGCGTGAAGCGTTCACCTTCAGCCATGCCCGCCTGGCTCATATCGCGCCGTCGCGCCGCACGCATATCAAGGCAGCGGTTGATGACAATTCTGTACAACCACGTTTTCACGCTGCTCTGCCCCTGAAAGTGTGCCGCGGAGCGGATGACCCGAACCCACATCTCCTGCACGGCATCCCGCGCCAGGTCCGAGTCTCCCAGCATCCCCATCGCCAGACCCAGCAGCCCGCGCTCATGCCGCAGCGCAAGCTCCCCCAGCGCCGCATCTTCGCCGCGGGAAAACCGCTTTAACAGCAGTACATCGGGGTCGGTGGTCATGGTGCTCCTAGGTCATTAGACCGGGCAGGCGCGGGCGCGGTTCATGCGAAGTCAAATTTTTCCTTGGAACCCTCCCGACTCGGGTTTCTCAGCCTCGAACGCGAATCAGGTGGTTCGCACACCCCCCGTCGCTCGACATACCGCCCCCGCGCTGGTATACCCGCCTTCCATGACAGACCTCAAACGCCGTGACTTCCTTGCCGCTGGCTCGCTCGCCCTTGCCACAACGGCCTTTGCTCGGGCCCAACCGGAAAAACCCGCGGCAAAGGCCTCCGAGTTCCCGGGCGACGCCCACCGCGGCCCCTGCTCCATCTCATCGCTCAACGGCCTCCGCGCCACCGCCCGCGCCATGGAACTGGTCAAGCAGGGGTACGACCCCGCCGACGCCGTGGTGCAGGGCGTGCGGATCGTCGAGGATGACCCCAACGACACCACCGTCGGCCTGGGCGGCGAGCCGAACGAGGACGGCATCGTCGAGCTCGATGCCTCCGTCATGCACGGCCCCACCCACAAGTGCGGCTCGGTGGCATCGCTGCGGAACATCAAGAACCCCGCCATGGTCGCCCTCCTGGTGCTGCGCGAAACGGACCACGCGCTGCTCGTGGGCGAGGGCGCGCTCCGGTTTGCGAAGCAGCACGGCTTCAAGGAAGAAGACCTGCTCACCGAGGCGTCACGCCTGGAGTGGCTCAAGTGGAAAAACAGTCTGGGCAGCGATGCCCGGCTCTCGCCCGATGAAATGGACACGCCCAAGGGCAAGGTGTGGGAAGAAGGCACCGACGCCGAGAAGTCGCGCCGCTCCGCCATCGAGCACGGCCCCATCATCCAGCACACCGGCACCATCCACTGCTCGATCGTCACGCCCAACAAAGACATCGCATCGGTGACATCCACCAGCGGGCTGTCTTGGAAGATCCCAGGGCGCGTCGGCGACTCCCCGATCATCGGGGCCGGTAACTACTGCGACAACAACATTGGTGCCGCCGGCAGCACCGGCCGCGGAGAGGCCAATCTTTCCAACCTCTGCTCCTTCTACATCGTCGAGTGCATGGCCAATGGGATGACCCCGACCCAGGCGTGCCTTGCCGCGGCAAAGCGGGTGGTCGATCACACCCGGGAAAAACGCCTGCTGGGGGCGGGAGGTAAGCCAAACTTTGACTTGAAGTTCTACGCCCTCAGGAAAGACGGGGCGTACGGGTCCTGCTCGCTCTACCCCGGCGGCCGCTTCAGCGTGGACGATGGCACGGGCGCCAAAGCCCTCGATGCCCCAAGCCTTTTGGATAAACGCTGAAACCGGCTGGTGATTCTCCCGGATTTAGGTATGTTTCCTTTGCGTCCAATGGTTCTGCCGGACGAACTGTCCATTGTTCCCGCGGCTCCCGCTCGGGGGTTGCAGCCTTCCACATCTTTGCAAGGGGTGTCGCACGATGAAGAATCGGATCGCATTGGTTGCCGCAATCATGGGTCTCGCCGGCGGGTTTGCCCAAGTTCACGCAGACGATGTCGTCGGCTCGCCCGAATGCCTTACCGCCCCCGGCAATCCGGTTTGGAACCCCGAGCAGGTGCTGGTCCGCTTCCAGCCCGGCACCACCCGGGCTCAGGTCGATGCCTCCATCGCTGCCGTGGGCGGCGTGGGTGTCGTCATGACCTACGACCTCGTTCCCGACCTCTACTGCGTGCAGGTGCCCGCAGGAAGCCCTGAGAAGATCATCACCGACCTCAGCCGCGATGCTGGTGTCAAATACGCCGAGCTCGATTACTACCGCTTCGCCCTTGCCCAGTCCACTCCCTACGGCATCGACATGGTCATGGCGCCCCAGGCGTGGCCCACCTCTCGTGGCGGCACCATCCGCGTCGCGGTGCTCGATACGGGCTTGGACCTCTCCCACCCCGACCTGCCGACGCCTGTGCTCATGCGCAGTTTCATCAATGGCCAGGCGGTAGACGACCTGCACTCGCACGGCACCCACACGGCGGGCACGGTGCTCGCCATCGATAACACCATCGGCGTCGTCGGTGTCGCGCCAGAGGCCAGCCTGATGGTCGGCAAGGTCCTGGGTAACGCGGGCTACGGCTCTGATGCTGGCGTGCTTGCCGGCATCGACTGGGCAGTCACGAACGGTGCTCGCGTCGTCAGCATGTCCCTGGGCGGCGGCGGCGCCTCGCAGGCCGGGCAGGACACCATTACGGCCGCGGTCAACGCAAACGTCCTCGTTCTGGCTTCCGCAGGAAACGCAAACTCCAGCGACCCCAGCTATCCCGCCTCGTACACCGGTGTGATGTCCATTGCCGCCGTCGATTCCGACGGTGTGAAGGCATCGTTCTCCAACTTCGGTCCGTTGATCTCCGTCACCGCCCCCGGCGTCAATGTGCAGTCAAGCGTCCCAATCATTAGCGGCAACGCCACCTGGAGCGGTACGACGCACAGCGGCACGGTGCTTGGCGGCAGCGGCTTCGGCTCGGTCTCGGGCCAGGCGATTTTCTGCGGCTATGGGGCGACTGCCGCGGACTTCCCGCCGTCGGTCGCTGGCAACATCGCCCACATCCGCCGCGGCTCGGGAGATGGCTCGGCCATTACCTTCCTGACCAAAGCACAGAACGCCGAGGATGCCGGCGCCATTGGCGTCATCATCTCCAACAACACCGGCGGCACCATTGCCGGCACGCTCAACGCCACCGCCGACTTCCCCGTGGTTGGCATCACCCAGGCCGATGGCAACTCGCTCGAGGCCGTCAGCGGGGTGCAGACCACCCTCTTCGTCGGGCAGACAGGCCACGGCTACGCCAACTTCAGCGGCACTTCAATGTCCTGCCCCCATGTCGCGGGCGTGGCCGCGCTCGTCATGGGCGCCGCAGGCGGCACGCAGGTGCCCATCACCCTCGTCCGCGAGGCCATTGAGAACACCGCAACCGACCTGGGCGACCCCGGACGCGACGACATCTTCGGACACGGCCTGGTCAATGCCGACGCCGCGAAGACCTATCTCCTCGCCCACCTCTGCGGCAGCGCCGACTTCGACGGCGACGGCGACACAGGGACCGACGCGGACATCGAAGCCTTCTTCGCCTGCCTCGCGGGCAACTGCTGCGCCACCTGTGCTACTGCCGACTTCGACGCCGACGGCGACACCGGCACCGATGCGGACATCGAGGCCTTCTTCCGCGTCCTAGCCGGCGGCAACTGCTGAAGTCACGGCCCAGCGGCCCCCGCACCCCGCCGATTCTCCATCGGCCTGCCTGCTGACAATCGCCAGGCAGGCCGATATACTCGTCTCCCCCCAGCCCGGCTGGGGATGCCGGGCGATTAGCGCAGTTGGCTAGCGCGCTTCCTTGACATGGAAGAGGTCACTGGTTCGAATCCAGTATCGCCCATTGAGGTTTTCTTCGGGAAAAACAGGGTTTTTGAGGGTCGTCCTCATTCGGGTTCAGGCGAGTTTGTGGTGCGCACCACGGTATTTGTGGTGCGCATCGGAGCCTACCCGATGCCAGCAACCCTCCCCCCCTCTCAACGCAAGAGCAACAGCAAGTCAAAGAGCCTTCCTTCTCCCCTCTACCGCCATTGCAGGGGGAGTTGGTACTGCCGCCTTCCCGCTCCTCTCGCGGCAAGGCTGAAGGTCTCAACCACGAAGTGGTTTGGAGCGGACGAGGCCCAGGCGAAAGCCGACTACCAAATTTGGCAGGCGGAGACGCTTGAAGGGTTGGCTACCCCTCAGGTTTTGAGGGAAGCCCCTCAGGTTTTGAGGCGGAAGGAACTACGGACAACGGAAACCCAACTCCCGTCGATGTTGGGTGGTATGCCCCGCCCTCCAAAACCCGCTCCCATTACCGTCAATCAGATGGCCGCTCTTCTGTTCGCTCTGGTCGATTCTGAGTCTGGTCCCTGCGGGCGCGCCAACGTCCGCAACCGCCTGAAGTTTTTCCTGGACCGCTACGGAGACCGCATCCTTTCCACGATCACGCCAGACGACCTGGTGGAGTACAAGGGAGCGATGGTCAAAGGCCGCAGACCTGAGTCCACGAACAACTACCTCAGCGCGACGAGGCGACTCCTGACCTTGGCCTACGAGACGGGGAAGGTTGAGTATCCGTTCAGGCTGTCCTGGTCAAAGTAACGCTGGTCGCTAGAAGCAATCTCCATAGCGTTGCGAACTTCGCCAAGCTTCGTGCTGCGAGCAAAGTCTCCGACATAGAGAACGTTTGAGCTGACCGCCGTAGCCTGAGGCATATCTGCGGCCAGGTAGCCGGGGATACCGTCCCACATAAAGTCGGGTCCGCCCGCTACCTGCTTGACGCCGTTAACAGACTCAGCAAGGGTCAACCCGCCAGCCGCCCGCTGCATCTTGAGCAGAATGCTGTAGTAGAATGCGTGGCTAGTCACTATCTTGAAGTCTCGGCGGTTGAAGCGTGGGGAGACGGTTGCGATGGCCGACAGAACGTGGGCCTCCGTGAACGATCCCCAAGCGGTGATACCTGAAACCGAGTAGACGCCAGCGGTGCCGATAGTGGCAAGGCCGCTGAAGCCTCCGTAGGTGCTGGTACCGTCGGCAGCAACTTATCGTATTCGGTCTTCACAGAGCTGGGCACGAGCAGGATGGCCGCTCGACCTTGGGCGCACAAGAGCCTCCGCAACGCCCTACCTCAGATGGAGTCAGCCGTTCTCTCCGCGTGCGAACGGGTCTTCAAGTCCCGCACCGCCGCAATAGCGGCAAAGGCGGGTAAAATATGAACGTCGCAAACCTCTGTTACTACCTCATAGCGCGCGCAAAAGCGGATACGGCGACGGGAGGCCTCTACCACGCCTCCGCTCCAATCGTCACCGGCGTCTACGTTGGCGTTGCTCCTCCAAAGGCAGCTCTGCCTTACGTTGTCATTTCCCTGCCCGACGCCTCCAATATGGAGACGTTTACTCAGCCCAACTGGGAAACCACAATCAGGTTTGCGGCCTACGCGAAGCTTGACGCTCCCGGCGAAGCAAGCTCAGCCCTTCAGGTTCTCTCGAACGTCATCGACAGGTTAGTGGGGGACTGGGAGCAGCAGGAAGACCGTCAGCCAACCTACGGCTATCACCGCCACGTTCTACAGCTTACTCCCGAGTTGACGATTGGCGGGTATCAGGGCAGCGCGATGGTGCTGGTCAATACCTCCCTTCAGGCGGACGACGAGCGCGTGCTGCAAGCGGTGCTGGAGTTTAAGACGTTCTATTCAAGGGAGCTTCAGCTCATAGCTGACCCGTAAGCGAAAAAGGTATATCGCGCAGAAAATTAGAAAGAGAAAACTACGCCGCTCATCTTAAGCGGCCAACTACTGAGGGCTTATTACTATGGCGTTTGGCGTACCATCTACAGGAATTATTGAATCGTGGGGTAGCTCAACCGACTTCACGAACAGGCTGGTGACCAGCTACAACGCTCCGGTGTCAACCAGCATCTCCCTTACGAGCGATGTTATCGACTCTACGGTGATGAGCTCTGACGGAGCCTTTGCATCCAATAACATTAAGGGACTGCGCTCCATCTCGGGATCATTTAAGGCGTTCCTGGCAACGCCCCGCTTAGGCTCTTCGGGGCTGTTGACCTACGGAACGTACGGGCCTTTTGCGCGCTCCTACGAGGTCAATATCTCCTGCCCAACCTTCAAGGCGACGGTGTTTAACGCTACGCCTCCCGAATGGGAGAGCTATGTATCAGGTCGTTACGGTTGGACTTTCAACGCAGAATGCATGGTGGACGACGCCACGGCTATCTCGGGCGCTGGTATCCGTCTCTCTGTCTGTCGTAGTCATTTGAAGTCTCCTCATTCGTTCTCTTCGACGAAAGGGAGGGAAAGACCTCTAGCGCCCAGGAGCGGACGAAGGGATGGAGGGGAGCGGAGGGGGGAGCCTTGAGAGCGGAGGCGACAGGTACGAACGCTTACCTAGCAGGTTTGTGGTGCGCACCACGGTTGACCCCCCAAACCTGAGGCCTATCGTGGTGCGCCTGACCCGCTTTTGCTCTAGACGTTTTGAAGAAACCGAAAGCTTTAGGGCCTTGACATGGAAGAGGTCACTGGTTCGAGTCCAGTATCGCCCACTTTCGACCCCAAAGAAAGAACCCCCGCCAGTCGCGGGGGTTTTTCTTTGGGGTGGCTGCGGCCTGCGGGGTTTCTCAGCAGGTGCCGCCTGCGAGCACTCTGAAGAATGCCTCGATATCCGCATCGGTGCCGGTGTCGCCATCGCCATCGAAGTCGGCAGTGCCGCAGGTGGCGCAGCAGTTGCCCGCGAGGCATGCGAAGAAGGCCTCGATATCGGCGTCGGTCCCTGTGTCGCCGTCGCCGTCAAAGTCGGCGCTGCCGCAGGTGGATGGCGGGGTAAAGGTGATCGTCAGTGTCGGGCGGTTGGCACCTTCCCTGCTCTGGAGGCGATAGGCCGACCCCGGCGTAGGTTCTTCGCCGAGGATGATCCAGCCGTGATTCGCGGCAGGGTTAGCGAGCCACACCTGCACATCGGCCACCATGCCGGGCTGGCTAGCCCACTCAAACCGCTGGCCGGGCGTGCCAAAGGTGGTGCTGCCGCTGGCCGATGGCGAGAAGTCGCCGCCGGGCGTAGACCAACTCATGGCGTTAAAGAACGTGTGCAGCCATGTCGGGTCGTTCGTCGTCGCATCAACGCCCGTGCCACCGTTGGCGGGGGCGGCTGATGTCCCCTGACCCCAGGCGTTGGAAACGCGGTGCAGCGTCGCCATCGTCGGGATCGAAGGCCCGCCCTGCTCCACATGCACCGACAGCGTGACCGCCGTCACCATTGACCCCGCGGGGATCGCGCCAAGGTCAAACTCCATCAGTGCGCGGCGGCGTAGGTTCTGCGAGGTCGTGCCGACAAAGAGCGTCGGCCCCAGCGCGTTGCTCCGCGCATTGCCCGATGTGTACTCGTACAGCGTGTTGTCGCGCGCTGGCGAGAGGCTGACGACATCGGCGGATGCAATGGAAATGCCCGATGTCACCATCGCGGCAAAGGCCAACGCCGCCACAGGACGAACAAACAGATCAACCCTTGATAAACGCATGCAGCAGGCTCCAGGTGGGGACAGATACAAACTACCGCAGCCCACCCCACCATTGCAACAAAATCAAGGATTTAGTGCCGCGAGGGCACATCGTCGCGGCTGCCGACCATCTCCCGCACTTTGCGGACCCGTTCGATAACCTTGTCGGCCTCGTCGTGCTGGCCCATCGCCTGCAGCGCCTCCGCAAGCGCGCCCAGGTATTGCAGGTTCTCAGGCTCCAGGTCTGACGCCGCCTGAAGTTCCCCAACCGCCGAGGGAAGGTCATTATTCGTGGCGAGCGCGACCGCCCTCTGGAACCGCACATAGGCGACGTCGGGGAACCGCTCTGCCGCGGTGTTCATCACCTGCGTGCCGCGGACGGCATCGCCGATCTGAAAATAGAAGCCCGCCACCCGCACCATGGTGTCCGCATCGGGGACCGGGCTTGTGCTCGCGAGCACGTTCTCGATCGTTTGCAGACCCCGCCGCACCTGCCCGCCCCGCCACAGGATGCTCGCCGCCTGGATGCGGGCGCTCATGCTGGGGGGCGGTGCGTCCGCGTTCAGCACCCCATCCGCCGCGGCAACCGCCGCATCCCGCTTGTTCATGTCCAGATAGTCCTCGGCAAGCGCGAGGCGCACGGTGTACAGGCGCGGGTGACGGGAAACAACTCCCTCCATGACCTCGCGGATCTGGGCCGGATTCTTGCCGCGCAGTTGCATGAGCTGAGCCAACTGAAACACCGCCGGCTCGGGCGGCAGCAGATCGTCCTGGTTCATTACACGACCGAGGGTTTTCTCTGAAGACTCCAGGTCCCCCGCGACCGCTTCGAGCCACGCAGTTCGCAGGAGCAGGTTCAGCGAGTGGTCCCACCCCATGCCGCCGTGCGAGGGGCCATCGGCGCGGTGCAGCAGGCCCAGTGCGGCCACTGCGTTCGTCTTGTCGGCGTCGGAAGGCACATACCCAGCCGCGAACACGGTCTCGAGGGGCGTCTGAATGCGCAGGTCGTGGATGCGCGCGGCGTACTGAAACGTTTGGATGGAGAAAGCCCACACGCCCGAGAGAAGGTACGCCCCTCCGAGCACGAGCAACGCCACACCCGCGGGCTTGAGCCGACCCTTGAGCTTCAACTGCAGGCTCTGAAGGCGAACGTTGGGTAGAGCGACAACAGACCACACCTTCCACGCGATGAACACGCCGATGCCCGCCATGCCCATCGCCATTAGCAGCGGGATCTTGTTGAATGCTTGACGGAAGGCGAGGAACAGGAAGATACCCAGCAGCAGCATCAGCCCATCCTGCCACCACGTCACGTCATACTCGGGCCGGCGCACCGCGCCCTGCTTCGCGGCAGCAGTCCGCGCCTTATTGAATATTGCCGGCTTCGCGAACGAGAAGCTCAGAGCGTTGTTCGGGCACACATCCACGCAGTCGAGGCACTTCATGCAGCCCGGGTCCATCACCATCCCGAAGTCTTTGACCTCCTGCGCCACGCGCACGTTGGAGGTACACACGGCCGTGCAGTGGCCGCACTGCTCGCACTGGTCGTTGACCACGATCCGCCCGATCGAGAACTTGTCAAGGGGCGCGAAGAAGCCGCCGTACGGGCAGCCATAGGTGCAGAATCCCTTATTGCCCAGGAAGTACACCGCCGCGAACCCAACCACCGCGAAGAACGGGATGATGACGTACCAATCCGTAGGGAACGTCTTCCAATACTCCGTCACCACGAACGCGTTGTGAAACCCAGGGTGCGGCACCCGCGGCAGGTCGATGAGCCACTCCGGGAAGTGCCACCGGGGATTGCCCGGCGATGCAACGGCATCGGCGATCCAGCCCTCCACCGGCACCAGCACCACACGCTTGAAGGTCGGCCAGACAAACATGTAAAGCGCCAGCGCGAGGGGCGCCAGCAGCAGCAGTCGCGAGCGCAGCGGCTTGGGCTTGACGCCGCACTTGTTCATGATCACCGAGCAGAAATCCTGCAGCGCCACGATGTGGCAGCCCCAGCCGCAGAAGAAGCGGCCGAAGATGAACGTCGAAAGCAGCGCCGCGGCAAAGAACACGAACCCCGCGTTGATCTCGCCGATCTCGATGGAGTACATGCTCTCCGACGGCTCCACCGGAGAGATGGTGTGCCCCGATCCGTGCTGGCGCGCCCACAGCCACTGGGCAAGATGGGCGAACATGAGCAGATACACCCCGATGAGCACCGCCGCACGCCACTTCGACATGCGGCTCTTGGCGACGCCCCGCTTGGGTGCGGGCAGCACATCAAGGGAGAGCGTACGGGCTTCGGGGCCGTGATCGACCTTGGTGCAGTGGTTGGGGGAGGGGGGAGACGGGGGCATTGAGGGAAGAGTAGCGATGTTCGACCGCACGGCCGTCAGCGAGGATCGCGTGGGGTGGCCGAGATTCAATGCGCGTCCGAACGCTACTTCGACGCAATCGCCACACGCCGCTTCATGTCCGACACCCACGTCCCGCCCGGCGGCTCGATCGTCACCGCAAACGCCTGTGCGTGGTGGACTTCAATGCCCGCATCGATGGGCACAATGACCTCGCCGTCGCTTTCGACATTGAACACGCCGCCGCTGATGCGCTGCTCCATGCCGCGCTCGTCGATGATCCACAGCTGGTACTGGTGCAGCGAGGGGTCGTTGCGCGGCAGGCCGGCAAACCGCATGTAGCCCATCTGGAGGTTGTCGCACCAGACCACCTTGCCGCGGACACCGGAGATTTCGGGATGGTCCCAGTCCTTCCATTCCGCGGCCATCTTCACGGGCGAGGCGTTCACTATCGCCACAATGTCGGGGTTGCTGGAGGGCCACCACGCGATGACAGCGAGCAGCAGGCATGCCGCGGCGGCAATCCAGGGGCCCGCGGTCCACAGCACATGGCTGGCCCGCCGCGCTGCCGCGGGGATGGGCTGATTCTCTTGGTTCGAAAGCTTGAGCACCGGAGAAGTCGCCGCGGCCCATTCCTGCCCGGCACGCCGCAGACGTTCCTGGGCATCGGCGGGCATTGTCTGAAGGTCTTCGCGCTGCATCAGGCCAAGCTGGAGCGCGGCAGCAGTTGACTCCATAGAGAAGTCCGCCTCAACGCCATTGGCGGCGAAGAGGGACTCTAGCTCCAACTCCTGCTCGGTCGTGAGCCCCTCAAGAGCCTGATCGGCCAGGAGCTCGGCGAGGCGCTCATCATGGCGGCCCATGCTGCTCATTGGCCACCCCCCGTCTGTGTCGTGGGCGCGGTGCTTGCCTTCGGGTCGGGCGACCCGCCCAGCATCTCGCGCAGGCGGATGAGCCCGCGCCGCGCGTGTGTTTTAACAGTGCCCAGCGGCAGACCCGTGGCCGTGGCGATCCGCTCGTGCGAGAGCCCTTCGTACACCGAGAGCCGCAGCACTCGCTGCTGCTCGTTGGAGAGCGTCTCAAACGCGCGGGCCGCCTTCGCCGCTTCTTCACCAACTTCCGGCAGCGCGCCCACCGTTTCTTTGGCGGGCTGCGCATCGGTCAACTGCTGCTTGATGGGCTGACGCCCGATGCGGCGGCGGCGGTCGATAAGCCGACGCCGTGCGATGGTCGCGACGAACGCGGTTTCAGAAGCAATGGATGAGTCGTAGCGGTGGCCGTTACGCCACAGTTCCGTGAAGACCTCGTGGACGGCGTCCTCGGTCTCCGAGTCCGGCAACCCCAAACGGCGCGCCAAGGACCACACCAGCCCACCGAAGCGGGTGATCAGTTCTTGAACGGCATTCGAGTCGCCGCTGCTGACACGATGGAGGAGGAACTCGGTGGGGATATGACACCGTACGGCAGGCCTGGCCCGATCACCACATACATGGCCCCGGAGGTCGGGCTGGGGCCTCCGGAGAGCCCAAGTGTACGGGGGCTGGGATGCCGGCGTCAGCCACGACCACAGTGCGGCCGGGATCGACCTGCCCATGCGGGGCGGATTGCAAAGAGCTTTCTCAAGACCGATCACCACCGCAACCTCTCCCTCACCCAGTAAAACCATACATGACATGCTCGACGCGGGAAATCGGATTGCCCCACAGCGTCGCTTCAATACCGATGATTGTTTCGGCCCCCCCACAACCAACAACACTGAGAACCCCGTGACAACACGTGTTTTCTGGCGTGGTTTGTGGCCCTCGCCACCCCCGGTCCAGCGTCAGTTTCCCGCAACCGGGCGGACATGATGAGCACGATCGCCCCAGGGATCCGACAGATCGCATTCACTCGAAAATGGCTTCGCAGCAGCATCGCCGCGGATTCGCCGCAGAAGCCAAAAATGACACCGCCGGCCCGAGAAGGCCGGCGGTGTGTAGATGGGGACCTGAAAACGGCCGTTTGGCCCTGTTTTCCGGGGTTATTACTGGAGCACAATGATCTCGACGCGGCGGCTCTTCGCCTTGGTCGCCTGGGGCTTGGCGGAACCATACCCCATGGTCTCGATGCGGCTGCTGCTGATGCCCTTGCTCGAGAGGTACTTCTTGACCGCGTCGGCGCGGGCCTGGCTGAGGCGGTCGTTTGTGCCCCACTTCGCCTTGGCCTTCACCAGCGGGTCGCTGTCGGTATAGCCCTCGACGACGATGCTGGCGCGGGCGTAGTCACGCTTGAGTTCGGCCACGATTTTGTCCAGCGTCTTGCGCGCCTCGGGGCGGACATCAGCGGAACCGGAGGCGAAGAGCACATCGCCTGAGATTTCGGCCTTGGTCACACCGCCGCGGTTGCGGATCATCGGGGCGTCGTCACCGCTGCTTCCGCGGCGCACGTTACGCGGCGCGGGGTCGTTCATCGGCTCGTCCATCATCGCCTGCGTGTTCTGAGCCGCGGCCATGTCCTTCTGGCGCAGCGCTTCCTCAAGCTCAGCGACCTTCACCCGCAGCTCATTGGCCTCGGTGGTGGCCAGGTCGGCCTTCTTGTTGCGCGAGCAGCCGCCCATCACGAGGGCCAGGCCCATCGCGCAAAGGACGAGGAACATACCGCCACGACGAAGCACACCCATCCGATGCATGACAAATCCCTTTTCGTTGGTTCAGTCCATTGACGCCCGGGTCGACCACGCCCTGGCAGTGCCGATCTTATCGGCAGCATTCGCGCGATGTCGACATTCATTGCGCACCGTTTTTGCGCACGCTCAGCTGGTCACCCCGGCATGCTTCAATCGACAGGTTGTGCAGAACGGTCGCCGCGCTACGGCAGGTTCACTTCCGCGTGCGCCAGCGCGGTCAGCAGCCGCTCGACCAGCGGCTTCGCGAACCACACCAGCACCGTGCCCATGGCCAGGTAGGGGCCAAACGGCATCGCCCGCTTGAAAACACCGGAAAACAGCCGCCCCAAGACCGCGAAGATCACCCCGATGAACGCCGCCCCAAAGAACCCCAGCACCGCGTCCATCCACCCCAGGCACGCCCCCACCGCCGCCATCATGTGGACATCACCCAGCCCAATCGCCTCTTTCCCGAAGCCAAGCGTCCCCAGGATCCGCATCACCCACACCACCCCGCCACCCACCAAGTAGCCCAGGCACACGCCCGCAAGCACGCACAGCCACAAGGGGGCATCGTGGGCGAAGCTCATCCCGCCGATGGGGTTGGGGGTCATAGGGCCCGCCATACGCATGGCGATGGCCCCACCGGCTGCCGCGAGACTGATGCAGGGAGCGAGGAACACCAGTTCCTTGAGCATTTCGCGGCGGGCGTGGGGATACTGGATCCACAAGTCCGTTGGGTGAGGCGCGACAGGCTCCGCAGCAGCCAAGAATGGCTGACTGTCTCCCAGCACGTGCGGGCCTGAGGGAAGGACTTCTCCCGTCGGAATGGCCGAGGCGGCCACCTGCTGCTTCTCCCACGCTTCATAATCCGCGAAGCTACGGCGTATAAGTCCTTTGGCCAGAAGAAGATTCGACAGCACGATGCCCGCCACGCCCCCCAGCGCGGCACCGATGAGCCACCACGACTGCGGCCCCGGGCCGGGAATCGCCCACACCTGCCCCGGCACGAGCGAGCGGGGCGGCAGGCCCCCCCACTTGTGCTGCACCCAAGCGGCCCACAGCGGATGAGCCACGATGGCCACCACCACCGGCGTCGTCGTGAGCTGCATGGGGATGAAGCATGTGCGGGCATCCACCAGCGTCATCGCGACAAGGCACGAGAAGAGCGCAAGCACCGTCAGGAAAATCGGCCACGTTTTCGCGAGCCCCGCCAAACCCCATTCGGGCTGCGCCGCACCAAAGTGGATGCCCAGGAATCGCCCGCCCTCGGCATATAGCACCAGGAACACGCCGGCCCACAGCAACGCGACAAACGTTTCTACCAGCGGGTACTCGGCGGAAATCGATGAGCGGCAGAACCGGCAGCGGCCCCGCAGCAGAAGCCAGCCGAAGATCGGGATGTTCTCCCGCCATGTCAGGTGCGTCTCGCATGATGGGCACTGCGAAGTCGGGGTCACGACATCCAGCCCCAGGGGCAGGCGGTACACCAGCACGTTCAGCAGAGAGCCGATGCACGCGCCGAAGGCCATCACGAACAGCACTGCCACGATGGAGGCCAGCAACTGAATCCTTTCAAGGCTGTCCATGGCAAGGGTCAATATGAACGTCCGAGGGTGAGCGTCCTAGGGGCGGGACGCCGGATCTTGAGGGAGCCCGCCCGGGCGTGTCAGTTCATCGACACGCTGCTCCGCCTTCTGAAGAATGTCCTTGCATCGGCGGATAAGGGCTACCCCACGCTCATATTCGGCGATCGCCTGCTCCAGGCCGATCTCCCCGGACTCAATCCGTTCGATGAGCTGCTCCAGCCGCGCGAGGGAATCCTCAAACGAAAGGGCCGTGTCGGGTGCCGCGGGGGTTGAATCGGGAGAACTCACGTGGTGAGAACGTAGCGAGGATCGCGTGCGAGGGCCACCAGAAGGGCCGGAATCGGTCACGCCGGGCCGTCAAAGAGGCCCGGCGCGGGCGTGCCCGTGGCCTGTTTTTTCGCACGGCGCATAGGGGCCGGCAGGGGCAGCGGGGTCACCACGCCATCGCCAACCACCGACCGCACGGCACCATCCACGAGGCGCGTCTGGATGACCTCCCCGGCCTTCACCTCACTGGGGGAACGCAGCACGCGGCCCTGCTGGTTGGTGGTGATAGAAAAGCCGCGGGCGAGCACCTGCGCCGGGCCCACGCTGCCCAGGTGCCGCTCAACCGCGTCGGACCGCCCTGCCGCGTGCTGAAGCCGCACGCGAACCGCTCGCTCCAGCCGCTGCTCGATTGGCGTGAGATCAATTTCCATCACGCCCGCCACCGAACCGGCAAGCCTCGCGGCACCACGCTCGAGCGCATCGCGGCTGCGTGCAATGAGCGAGCGCGGGTTGGCAAAAAACGGATGCCGAGACACGCCCAGCAACCGCTGGCGGTCAAACTTCGCAAGGCGCTGAAGGTTGGCCGTCAGGCGCAGGCTGAGCGAGTCCACCTGATGCAGGAGCGCGGCAGTGTCGGGCGTCAGTCGCATGGCGGCCTGCGTCGGCGTGGCGCACCGCTCATCGGCAACCAGCTCCGCGATCGTCGTATCAGTCTCGTGGCCGATCGCGGCAACGATCGGAACCTGCGAACTGAAAATCGCATCCGCAACCACCCGCTCGTTGAACGCCCACAGGTCCTCCATCGAGCCGCCACCGCGGGTCAGCAGGATGGCATCGATACCCAGTTCATCAGCGTTGGCGTTCAGATATCGGATCGCCTCGGCGATCTCTGCCGCGGCACGCTCACCCTGCACCCGCACATCAACGACGAGCACCCCTACCGCCGGGCACCGCCGCCGCATCGTCACGAGCACATCCTGCAACGCCGCGCCCGTGCGGCTGGTGACGACGGCCACGCGCCTGGGAAAAATCGGCAGCGGCGCTTTGCGCTGCGGGTCAAAGTACGCAAGGCCCTTGAGTTCTTCGCACAACGCCCGGTACGCCAGTTCCAGCGCGCCCGCGCCCACCGGCGCGATCGACTCAAGGATGACCGAAACCTTGCCGCCCTTGGCATAAAACTCGACAAGCCCGCGCACCACCACCTGCTGCCCGTTGACCGGTGTAAACCCGGCGCGGCGTGCCGCGGACTGGAACATCACGCACGAGACCACCGCACCCGCATCCTTTAGATCAAAGTACCAGTGCGTGCGGTCTCGGAAGCCTGTCACCTCTCCCACGAATCGCACCTGGCCGGAGAGCCCGGACTTCAACGCGCCATCGATCCGCGCGGCAAGCTGCGACACCGTGATAACCGCCTGCTCCGATGCGGGCTTGGACGGCTCGGGGCTTGGGAAGGGCAGGCGTGACACGCTCCGCACGGTAGTTGGCGCGCCCGGGCACGTCAAAGACCGCTTCAATCGCCCGCCGTTCGGCATGGATTCCCGGCTGGCTCCGCACTTCTCCGATATCGTGAGGACCCATGCCCCAGGTGTCCGTCCCAGCCCTGCTCGCCCCGCCGCCCAAGCGCGACAACCCGCTCACGCGGAGCCCGCTGGGCATCGCCGGCATGGCCTTCTTGCTCCTGATGCTCGGGGCATGCCTGGGCTCGCTCGGCTGGACTCTTGGGAGCGCGCCGGGAAGCGTGGTGCCGCGGTACAACGAGGGCAGCCCCGTCGCCGGACGCCTGCCCCCAGTATGGGTCCACCCTTCAGAAGAGCAGGCTCAGCGCTTCAACTCGCTCGTTGCGGCGGAAACTGTCGAGCGAATCGCGCTCGAACACAACATGTCACCCAGTGCTGCCGTCGAATCCACGCAAGGCGCGGCAGCCGACGCCCTCCGCAAAGAGTGGCCCTCCTATTTCCTCGGGACCGATGTGCTGGGCCGCAGCCTGCTGCTCCGCTGCCTGGCGGGCGGCGGACTCTCGCTGGGCATCGGCCTCTCGGCGGCGCTTCTGTCCGTCTTCATCGGCACCGTGTACGGCGCCATCGCGGGGTACGCGGGGGGCCGCGTTGATGGCATCATGATGCGCATCGTCGATGTGCTCTATGGGCTGCCCTACATCCTCCTTGTCGTGCTGCTCGCGGTCGCGGGCGATTCACTGATCAGCGAGCATGTCTCGCGCACGCGAGATCGCGCGGCATGGGTCCAGCGCGAAGCGACCCGCATCGCCGCAGACCGCGGCGGGGCCGCAAGCGGAAGCAGCCTTCTGGACCGCGATGAGTCGCTGCGGAAGGAACTGGAAAATCAAGCCGCGGATGCGCTGCCGGCGCGAGAACTGAGCGAAGGGACGCGCAGCGCCCTGGACATCCTGACGCTGCTTGTCGCCATCGGCGGGCTGAGCTGGCTGACGATGGCCCGCGTCATCCGGGGGCAGGTGCTGAGCCTCAAGAACCAGCCGTTCATTGAAGCGGCGAGGGCCGTGGGTGTGCCGCTGCCGCGTTTGTTCGCTCGCCACCTGCTGCCAAACCTGTTAGGGCCGATCATCGTCTACGCGACGCTGACGGTGCCGCAAGCGATGCTACAGGAATCGTTCCTAAGTTTTCTGGGTATCGGCGTCAAGCCGCCGCTCCCCAGCTGGGGCAACCTTGCTGCGGATGGCCTCGAACAACTCAACCCGTACCAGAGCAACTGGTGGCTGCTGCTCTTTCCAAGCCTGCTGCTGGGGCTGACGCTGCTGGCGCTGAACTTTGTGGGTGAAGGGCTCCGCGAGGCCATGGACCCTCGGAGGGCCCGGCGATAGGCGCGATCTCCCCCATGCCCGCGCCAATGCCCGGCGTTGCTGCCCCTGCGGCGGTCGCCCCGCTGCTGTCCGTGCGAGACCTCGCGATTTCATTCGCCGGCGGAAGGGGGCAGGGGGACCCGCGTCTCCAGGCGGTGGATGGGCTCTCGCTCACCGTCTATCCGCGCCAGACCGTTGCCATCGTCGGCGAGTCGGGCTGTGGGAAGAGCGTGTCAGCCATGAGTCTGCTTCAACTGGTCCCCAGCCCGCCCGGCCGCATAGACCGCGGCAGCGCCCTGTTCCGCTCGGCGCTTGGCCTGAAGCCCGGCGCCCCCGAGCGCGACATCGACCTGCTCACGCTGTCTTCGTCCGACATCCGCCGGGTGCGGGGCAACGAGGCCGCGATGATCTTTCAGGAGCCGATGACCAGCCTCAACCCCGTGTACAGCGTGGGCGAACAGATCATCGAGAGCATCCGCCTGCACCGGCGCGCCAGCGCAAAGGCGGCGCGCGACATCGCGCTGCGGGCGATGACCGATGTTGGCATTGACAAGCCGGATTCCAGGATTGGGCAATACCCACACCAGTTTTCCGGCGGCATGCGTCAGCGCGTCATGATCGCGATGGCGCTGGCGTGCCAGCCGCGCCTGCTGCTGGCGGATGAGCCCACAACCGCGCTGGACGTGACGATCCAGGCGCAGATTCTCGCACTGCTGCGCGGGCTCCAGCATGAACGCGGCACGGGCATGCTGCTCATCACGCACGACCTGGGCGTGGTCGCCGAGAATGCGGATGTGGTGTGCGTGATGTACGCGGGGCGCGTCGTCGAGTACGCGCGCGTCCAGGTGCTCTTCGCGAACCCCCTGCACCCGTACACCCGCGGATTGCTGAACTCAATGCCCAGGCTCGGTGCGCGCCGGGAACGCCTGGCCACTATCAGCGAGGTCCTCGACGATCCCGCGGAGCTCTCGCGCCTCCCAGGCGCGGAGCAGGGCCTGCGGCCGTGGTGGCCCTGGCACACCGCACCCGCCGGGCTGGTCCGGGCCGATGCCCCGCCCCACGATTCCGTGCTGCTCGAGTGCGAGCCTGACCACTGGGTCAGCGTGTGGCGCACACCGGGAGCCCCCACAGAGCCGACTCGCCCGCCCGACCTCGCCCCACCGCCCGCCCCCACCGCATAAGGCCTTTCCTCGCCCAGCGGCTGGTGCCTTGCGGCTGGGCAACCCCGCATAAACTCCCACCATGCGTGTGCTCATCCTCGCCGACGAGATCTTTGCCAGCCGCGAGCGGGGGCTGTTGATGCGCCTCGAAGTGGGCCTCGCCGATGAGGGCGTGCGTGTGATCCATGCCGTGCCGGAAGGCAGCGCGGCAGACGCTGCAGATGGTGTCTTTTCCCGCGTCCTGACCTACTCCGCTAAGACCCTGGCCCTTACGCGTCCTCTCGCGGTCCGCAAGCTCGCCCGGGCCCTTGCCGAAATGGATGAAGCGCAGGAGAAGGCGGACATTGACGTGGTGCATGTGTTCGGCGGCTCTGTTTGGAGCCTGGGCGCAGACCTCGCAACAGAGGTGGGCGCGGGCATCGCTCTGGAAGTCTGGCGCTCGGGCCTGGTGGAGCGCAGCCTTCAGGTCACGCTGGAGAACGACGACCTGCCGCTGCTGCTGGCCCCCGATGTCGCGATCGAGCGTTCGCTCCAGCAGCACATGAACGAGGACACACGTCATGCGGCCCACCCCATACACCTCGCGCCGTGGGGCGTGCTGACCCCCTCGACCCCGCGTGCCATCTTCGCCGAGGGCCGCGCCACATCCATCATGCTGGTCGGCTCGGGCCGCGAGGAGGCAGCCTTCCGCGCGGCCCTTGAGGGGATCGCGCCCATCGCCCGCGAGCGGCCGGACATGCTGCTGTTCTGCGATGCGCTGGCCGCACGGCGCTGCGGGCTGTGGTCGCTCGCGCGCAAGCTCGGCATCCTGCACGCCATCTCGCTGATCGAAGAGCTCGAGGCCCGGCGCGACCTCATCCTGCACGGCGACATCCTCATGCAGCCAGAAGCGCACGGCGAGCAGCGCAGCGTGATCCTGGAGGCCATGGCCGGCGGCATGCTGGTGATCGCCGCGCGCGACCCCATGGTGAGCACCCTGCAGGACGGCGTCACCGCACGCCTGGTTCAGTCCGCAACCCCGCAGGAATGGAACCGGGTGCTGTCATCGGTCATTGAGAACCCCGAGGAAGCCCGGAGGCTGGCACGCTCGGCGCAGGACTTTGTCCGCACGCACCGGCGCGCGAGCGACCACATCCGCGCCGTCCTCACCGCCTACGACTGGCTCGTCTCCGATGAGCCCATCCCCTTTACAGGGCTTCCTAAGTCCGATATCGCCCCCGCAAGCGGCACATAACCGCCAACGTGCGCGCAACCGTCGCTGCGAAACAAAATATCCCTTGTTTCCCTGAAGAAACCGTGCATGCTGAAGGTGGCGGACTCCGGGTGTGGAACGGCTGTGCCGCCCGTGCGATTTATTCAGAAGGGAACATCCAAAATGGTTCTTGCACTTCTCTCCGCGGTCCTTGCCATCAACGGCGGCGGCAGCGTCTCGCCCTCACCCACGGCCATCTCACCCGACCAGCCCAACTACGTCGCGGGGCAGAGCGTCAAGGTCGAGAGCGTCAACAACCCCACGTACTCATTCCCCGGTGCCGATGACCGCACGGTCATCAACGGCCGGCTGTACAACGGACGGGTCATCATCGGCGGCGTGCCCGGCGGGCGCGATACCGAGGCCGCCCATGCCGCGGCTTCCTACGGCGCGTACGGCGAGGAAGGCACCCGCGGCAGCGCGCAGGTCCAGGGCCTCTTCCGCTTCCACCCCACCACCACCGTCGAGTTCAGCCCGTGGACGCCGGTCCCCCAGCAGCAGCGGAGCCCCTACACCGACAGCTTCAGCCGCGCCCAGATGAAGATGGCCCTGCGGGCCGAGGATGCCCGCCAGCAGTGGTTGAAGGACAACAACTACACGGGCGGCGTGCGCACTTTCGTGAACGACGCGGTACGTTACAACGTGCCGCTGCCGCGCACGCAGACCCAGATCGAGCCCCGCGGCGTCATCGAGGTTTCACCCGAAACCCCGGCGTTCAAGTCGCGTATGCAGGTGCGCGTGAGCCCCGCCCCCAAGGGCTATGCCACGCCGGCCGCGGCCCCGAAGCTCGCGGCAGCGCCCGACACCATCAAGGTGCTGCCCAAGACAGTAATCACCAGCGCACCGGTGGAAAAAGCGGAGACCGTGAAGGTCGCTCAAAAGTAGTCAGGATGTCGGTTGACCGGGCGGGGAATGGTGCTGGGGCGGGTGATGATCGCATCGCCCGCCCCGCTCTCGTTTTGAGGCACGGGTCATATCGGGATCCGCTCAGCGTTTCGTACCGCCGACCTCGCAGCAGACGAGTCGGTAGCCCAGATCCAGCGCATCCAGAGCGAGAAGAGGCTGGTTCCGCTCGGCCCAGCGCCCGCTTGACAGGTCGCCGCGGAGCATGGCCACACCAGGCTCGGCATCAATCCGTGCGAAGCTGGATATAGCCCCTCGTACATCGGCGCTGAGGTAGCATCCCGGCCTGCGCCAATGCGCGCAGAGAAAACCGTCGATGCAATCATGCGGGATGGGGACTGTCATCATGCGAACCGGCCCGATGCATCGCTCACACATCGCAGTGAGGTCGGCGGCGCCAGGAAAAATCGTGCGGTCGTGGTCGGCGATCTCAGGAAAGTAATCTTCGGTCAGCCAGAACGGCGCGGCGTGAGCGGCGTCGGGCACCCACGTGAGCAGAACCGCCCGCTTCCGCGCCACCCGCGCCATCTCCCGCAGACCTTGCTCAAGGTCCGTCCAATGATGAACGCTGAGAATCGTCATCGCCGCATCGACAGAACCCGTTTCCAGGGGCAACGCCTCCGCCGTCCCCCGCACGCAAGGCGCGGACCGTGGTGGCGCGGGGCGTTGCCGGATCATCACGTCAGACGGCTCAACCGCGAGCACCGTTCGGCTGGCCGGTTCATACGAGCCTGTCCCGGCGCCAATATTCACGACGCTGGCGGCGTCTCCGAGCGCAGCGTCGATGGCCGATGCGATCCGCGAGTCCGGTCGCCGCAGCGCCGCGTAGCCATGCCCAATGTTGTCGTACAGAGTCATGTGCCGCCCTTGAAGTTCGCTTTCACCTACCCCTTCCGCCCCGACACCAGATAGGTGATGCTTGCGTTGCCGCAGTGATAGGTACCCGCGTCCATCGCCGCAATCTCCGCCCCCATCTGGCGACCGGCCTGCTGCCAGCACCCTTCAAACTCGTGCTCATCGCCACCCCCGGCGAGGTAGTACTGCCGTGTCGTCGTGCGATCCCACACCCAGTGCCCGCGCGCGTGCCAGTCCTTCAGCTGCGCCAGTTCCGCACGCTGGAACGGCTTGTCGTACGGCGGGTACATCGGCGTTGCCCTGTCAGACATATCCGCGCGGATGTCCTTCGCACCAAGCTCAGCCATCATCCCCGGAACCAGATCGCCGATTGAGTTGAACCCCAGCCCCAGCGCCCGCTTCCCCCGCTGACACATCAGGTGAAACCGGAGCATCGCCGCGATCACATCGGTGGGAAAGGTATCCGTGACGCTGCTGAAGATGCCCATGCTCGCCATGTTGCACGGTTCTACGGCAAGCACGAGACCACCCCGCCTGGCAACCCGCATCATCTCTCGCATCGCCACCCGCGCATCGGACACGTGCATCAGCACCGTCTGGCAGGTCACCAGGTCGAACGTCTCATCAGCAAATGGCAGCGCCATCGCGTCACCCTTGAGGAACTCGCACCTTGCCGCAAGGCCCGCACGACCCGCTTTCTGTGCCGCGCCGCGGACCCACTCATCCTCGCGGTCCACACCCGTGATCCGCGCGTCCGAAGGCAGCACCTGCGCCAGCGCCCGCCCCCAATGGCCCAGCCCGCACCCCACATCGAGCACGCTCGCCACGCGCACGAACTCCAACCGCTCCGCCATCAGCCGCAGGAAATCCGGATTCCACCAGAACTCCCGCATCTCATTGAAAAACTCCGCCGAATGCGGCAGCGGCTTCCCACGTTCATTCTCGCTCATAGCCGCAAGCATACCCACCAGCGCGTCGTCGCTAGAGTCTTGGGTGGGGGCAAAGCCCCTCTCGTGCAGCCGCACGCTCAGAGCATTCAAGCACTGCAACGCTTCCGGAATCAGCGTGACAGGATGCCAGTTGAACTTTTCGTGGAAGGTGTCAGGGTGACGCTGCCGCGGCGCGCCCGCCGCTCTCCGGCAGCCCCCGCACGCCCGAGAGGGCGGAGTCGTCGGCCGGCCCCTCCAGCCTGACCACGCTGAACGACCCGTCCGTTTCCAGCACGACCGCACGCACGCCAGAGAGGGAGCCGATTCCCGAAGAACGGATCGCGGCCCGTACTTCGTCTTCGGTGACGCGGGCTGATCGAAGAGCGGCGGCGAGAAACTCCCCGCAGTGCATGAGCAGGAGTGGTTCGCCGGTCGCCAATCGGCGAACCCAGCGGGCTCGGACGCTCAACCAGGTGATGACAAACTGCATGCTGATCAGCACCGCGAAGGCGAGGGCCCCCTGGGCGAGCGCAACCTCCTTGGAGAGCAGAACGGTGGCGAGCGTCGAGCCGAGCGCGATGGTCACGATGAAGTCGAACGCGTTCATCTTGGAGAGCGTCCGCTTGCCGGTGATGCGCAGGAAGATGACCAGCGATAGATACGCCAGCACCCCGACAGCGATCGTCCTGAGCAGGCTCTCCCAGCCGTCAAAAAAAATCCAGTTCATGGGACCTCCGTGTCGCCGAGCCAGCCACCGGTCCGCTTGGATTGACGGGATTTCTGAGAGTCCGCAAGGCCGTTTGAACTGCTGGCGTCCTGTCGCTGTCGTCTCTTTTCAAAGAGATGGAACTTCCACACACGCTTTCATCGCATCGATAGTTTTGAAGAATCAGGGTGACAGTACGCCAGTTGAACTTTTTGTCGCCGCCGTTCGGACTTGGAGCGGGCCTCTCCGCCTCACGTTCTCTGCTCATTCCAGCACTAACTCCACCCCATCTTCCGCTTCCCGACCACCGGGGCCATGTTCCCGGATGATCTCCAAAAGCCAATCAAAAACCGTGGGGCCCACCCCGCTTCTGGCACGCTCAAGCTCATCCGCGACACCGGTGCGGCTGCTCTGATGACATCGATCCAAGCGACTTTGGAGTTGCCTCACCGTTTCCACGTAGCCCAGTTGCTCGCGAGATTGGTCGCTTTGCCGCCATCGCAGCACGAATCCGCCTTCGGGGGTTCCAAAGCCTCCCCGCAGGATGTCATTGAATGCGTCGAGATTCCGACCCCAAGCCGCGCCCGGGATCAGCACTTGTTCGACCTCGTCGTAAAACCCTTCGAGCGTCCAGAAGTTGCCGCCGTTGATGATGAGCACCGGCTTCGGCATGCATGCCCCTGGACCGACTTCTGTGAATCAGGGTGACAGGATTCGAACCTGCGGCCTCCTGGACCCAAACCAGGCGCTCTACCAAGCTGAGCTACACCCTGCGCGGCAACATGGTAGGTCGGCGCCGTGCCTTAAAGCGTGGCCTGCCACAAGGCCGGGGCCTCACCGAATCGAATCGACCGGGAGCTCCTTGAACAGCAGGATTTTGGGCTTCTCGCCCCGGTGCGTCACGCTGCTGCGGTCCACCACCATCACGAAGCGGCGGGCGATTGAAGGAACCAGCGGGTCGTTGGGGCCCAGGTTGCGGACATCAGACTCCTGGTAGCCATGCACAAGGAACCAGCAGATGAAGTAGTCGCTCCGCACCGACACGCCGTTAAGCACGCCGTTGATCATCGTCAGCTGCTCTTTGTAGCTGTTGACGATGTTGCTGGGCACGGCGGGCGATGTGCCGTACAGCACGGAATCGAAGCCGATGCGACCGCTCGCGCCGGCGTTGTAGGTGACGCCCGCGGGAGGCGCGATGCCCGGCTGGGGCGGCAGCGCATCATGCCCCAGGAAGTCCATGTTGAAGGGGTACGCATTGGTCAGCGGGTCAGCCGGGTCGCGGACACGCGCGGTCAGCATCTCGCCCACAGAGCGGAAGCCGGGCTGCTCGTGCAGCGCAGCGCCGGGGCCGATCTGCGCCACCGACGATCGGGCGGCGTGCTGGGAATCATCAAGCTCGTCAATGGAGACAGCAGTCTCGGTGAAATCAACATACTCGATCGCCCCCACCACACTCGCGGGCCGCAGGAACACCTGCCCCTTGTTGCGCGAAGCAATGACCGTGGCGGCAATGTCGACGCGCTCATCAAGCTGCGTCTGCGTCCACCACCACGGCTGCGTGAACGGGTCGTTCGCCGGCGGCGGGCTGAGCATGGACAACGCGGCCCGCGCCGTGTTGAGCGAGGTCGTATTGATATTCAGCGTCCCGGGCGTCGCCCGCTTCAGCGACTCCCAGGAGTTCTGCACCGGCTGCGTGCCGGTCACCGGCTCCGCGGCAAACACCTCGTTCACCGAAAACGTGTCGAGCACGCCCAGTGCAAGAGGAATCTGCAAACCGATGCGGCTGTCACCCCGGTTGAAGTCCCCGCTATTGTCGGCATCGAAGAAGGGTGAGAACTGATCCAGGCGCAGCTGCCCGCGGTCCAGCGGCAGGCCGCCGGGGCTGAGCGTGTACGCCAGCGTTGCATCTGGCCCCGGAGGTACGGGCTGATAGCCCAGGGCAAGGGCGAGGGCCTCGCCCAGCGTCGTCCACCGCTGCTCCAAGTCGGTGATCGCAACACCGGTCGAATCCACGGGCATCTCTGTCGGCCCGATGGCAAGGGGCAGCAGCAGATCGGACGGACGCAGCACCGAGTGCGCCGGGGCCGCAGTCGCCGGAGACTGCATGAACTGGGCGTTGTTGCCGCACATCTCGATGTAACGCTCGATGAACGGGCCTTCGGGGGTGTCGGCGATCGGCGAGCCGAGCTCACGCGGATGCTTCTCAATCTGGTTGCCGAGATCGCCGCCAGCCCCGTACATGTTCAGGTACCAGGAACGCAGCGTCTTGGCACCACCACGGAACGGCGCATCCGTCAGGCTGAGGGAGCCAGCCGCTGGATAGGCGTCCGCTGTTGGGAGATTCCAACCGGCCGAGTACTTAGGCTCCAGGCAGTACGCAGGGAGCGCACCGAGTGGTACAGGGTCTTCCGGGTTCCCGTGCCGGCTTGCCGTAGCCCACGTGGAAACCATAAACAACTCACTAGTGTCGTCTGAATCCGTGGAGCTGGAAATCGGATGGTCACCGGCATCCAGCTGCGGAATGATGTCGGACCTATCGGCACGGAAGCGGTCGATCAACTGGTCGTTGGACGGATCGTTGGCCGTAAGCATCTGTGTAGGTAGGGTGTTGTTGCGAGCCGGAGGCATGGTCTGACCATCCCAGAACTTCGCGGGCAACGTGCCAACCGCTACACGGTTTGTGTCGTCGCCAACCCGCACGGCCTTCCATAGCAGAACATCCTCGTTTGCGCCGGAGGTTGGGTAGGGGCTCCGATCAAGGGCCGCTTGTCCGGTGCTCGGATCGAGCTGGGGTACAAAGTAGACACCGGCGATATCGGGATTGTTTTCGCCAAAGTAATGTTTGACGGCGCGATAGAACCGATCGCGGAACTCCTGGCGCTGCACGGCCACCCCCCAGTCGTCGGGCGCGGTCGTCCCGTCGGTAAGCAGCCACGAGGCCGCACGGGTGAGGTCTCCCGGGGAGCTTGTGACGGCTGCGAGGCGACTCTGCAGGATCTCACGAGGGGGCGCGGAGAGCGAGCAGCAGACGACCGTGCCGCCCGCAGGAATGACGATGGAACTCGCGGTGACGGGATACGCCGCAGGGCCAGATGGAATCTGCGCGTCCATGATATAAATTCCACCAGCCGCAATCGCGGGATCTCCACTGCCGATTGCAGGAATGTTGCGGCTGCGAAGCGACGTAGCGTCGGTATCCGAGACATACGTCGGCTCCTCGATTGAGCACAGCTTAAACATGCGGTCGCCGTACTTGATGTAGTAGTAGTTTGCCTCGCGGTCCATCGGGGGATATTGCGTGTCCTGAATGTCGTAGAACTGTGCTTCCTTGAATGACACGACGGCACCTGCGGCGTCGTACCCTTGCGGATTACCGCCCAGCGTGATCGGAACGGGGAACGGGTTATGAAGCTGGAACGCGATCACGGAGTACATGAAGTCGCGATTCGCAGTTGTGTCGCCCCCGTCAATATCGGCAGGGTTTCCGCCGACTTCGTTATCGTCGCCGCGCTCTTTGTCCGCATAGACCGTGAAGCTTCCAACCTGCGTAATAAACGGCTGCGGCTCCACCCCATAAATATTCAGGCACGGCGCCGTCGGGTTATCCGCGGCAGCGGGCAGGCGCACCGCATCAAGCTCCAGCGGGCGCTTGGCATTTGCGGGCGGCGTCAGCGTCGTCCACCACGCCAGCGAGGTCTCCGTTGAACTGTTGAGCGTCGGCGCGAAGGAACTGTCGATGAGCAGTGTGTTGACCGTCGGCGACGAATCGACATCGTACATGTCGATCATGTTCATCGCCATG
>JBBSOF010000013.1:0-83313 GCA_038260025.1 Phycisphaerales bacterium | reverse complement strand
CCGCCTCCAAACGCATCACCATCACCCGCCCCAACCACAAGCCCCTCCGCCTCCGCTTCCACTACACCCTCAACCCCCACCCCGACGGCCCCCCAACTTGGGCCCTCGCCGACATTGACACCAGTTGACAGAACACCCGTGCAACCGACCACGGCAGCCCCGCGCGCCCCTACGGTGCGACAAACGCTCGTCCGTTCGTTCCAAACCCACGACCGTTCAGAGCAAAAGGTCGACCGTGCGGAACAAACCCACGTCGGTTCAGAGCAAACCATCGAGTGTTCAGAGCCAACCATCGACGGTGCAGCGTAAACCAACGCGTGTTTGGAGCGCTCGGTACGGCACAACATTCACCCAACGGGGTTCCCGGCACGCCGGGCAGGGCATTCTCGGGCGGTGAGTCAAGTTTGTTTGGGTAGGGGTTCCGGAGGGCGGGGCTGTCGAGCGGGGAGCATTGAACCGCGTCTTTTACATCCGCGCCCGCATCAACCCCACCATCTCCTCCAGCCGCTTCTCAATCCGCTCCAGCACCTCGGCCTGACTATCGCTCTTGCCCTCCCCCGCCACCCCCCGTCCCTGCGAGCGCAGCCGCTCGCGGGCCTCGATGATCCGGTTACGGAACTCGTGGGCATCGATGATCCCCGTCAGCCGCATGTCGTGAGCCTGGCCGCGCTGTGCCCGGCGGTCTCAAACTTCAGCGTCGCCAGGTGAAACTTCTTCAGGATCGGCCCCTCGATGAACGTGACATCCTGGATGTTCTCCAGGGGGATCGTCTTCTCCACCTGAAAGAGGATGCCCTTGCGGAACCGCAGCGTCGTGCCATCAAGCACGCACAGCAGTTTGTGGAAGTAATGCCCCGCCCACCACTGCCCCACCCCGCAGAACCACACGATCGCCAGCGGGATGCCGATGACCGAGATGCACATCACGAACCCGATCGTGACCACCAGGTACGTCCGGTACAGCGGGTTGAACTGCGCGATGATGGAGGAGGAGTCTTGGGAGGGATTGGACATAGTGATGAGATCGTACCAGCAGGTATGCATTCATCACGACAGTGCTCCAAACCCCAACCCGATGCCCCCCTGGGCCCTCGCCGACATCGCCATCGACAGCCGCTAAGTGCAGCCGACCCGCGGGGTAACGCACCTCTCTCAGTTTCTTGTCAGACTCCCTGCCGCACCGGTCTATGACCTGTCGCCAGCGCGGGGATTCTCCCCGCGCCCAAGAAGCACGATCGAGCCACCCTTGCACCACACCACACGTTCGCTCCGCGTTGCGGCCCTGGGCTTGTTCTGCACAGCCGCAACTGCCCATGCCGTCGTCACCATCTCCAACGTCGACATCCTCCCCGGCGGGACGTATTCCTACTGCTCCGCCCTCAACGCCGACGGCACTGCTGCCGCGGGCTACGCGGACACCTCGGGCGTCGACAACGCCATCCGCTGGACCCTCGCGGGCGGTATCCAGAGCCTGGGTACGCTGCCGGGCGGGGCGACCTCCGGCGCTGAAGGCATCAGCGCGGATGGCCTTGCCGTCAGCGGCGCGGGCGCCTTCTCCGACGCCACCAGCGGCACCCACGGCTTCCGCTGGACCTCCGCCGGGCTCCAGGATATCGGCGAACTCCCCGGCGGCACGTTCCACCAGTCCTTCGGCCACGCCATGAGCGGCGATGGCAACACGATCGTCGGCAACAGCTACTCCTCCGTCGGGTTCCGCGCCTTCCGCTGGCGCACCGTCGGCGGCATCGAAAGCCTCGGCCAGCTCCCCAACGGCTTCAACTCTGACGCACACGGCGTCAGCGCCGACGGCTCCGTCGTCACCGGCCTCGCCGACTCGCCCAACGGTAACCGCATCTTCCGCTGGACCAGCGAGGGCGGAATGGAAAACCTTGGCGTCCTCTCCGGCGGCCAGGCCTCCTACGGCTGGGCCATCAACGCCGATGGCAGCGTGATCGTCGGCAAGAGCGACAGCAACATCGGCACCGTCGCCGTCCGCTGGACCCGCGCCGGAGGTCTTCAAAGCCTCGGCCTGCTTTCCGGCAGCCCCTACTCCTCCGCCCATGGCGTGAGCGCCGACGGCAACACCATCGTCGGTGTCTCCGCCCTCCCCGGCTTCACCGGCTACCACGCCTTCCTGTGGAAACCGTCCATCGGCATGGTCGACCTCAACACCTACCTGCCCACCTTGGGCCTCGACCTCACCGGCTGGACGCTCCAGGAAGGCCTCGCCGTGTCTGGCGATGGCAGTTCCCTCGCCGGCAACGGACGCTATAACGGCCAGCAGCGCGCGTGGGTCGTCCGCGGCCTGCCCGGCGCATGCACCGCCCCCGGCATCTCGACGCAGCCCGATGCAGCATTCACGTGTGGCACGGGAGCGGCCGTGTTCCATGCCGCCGCGACCGGCACCGCGACGCTTTCCTACCAATGGAAGGTCGAATCGCCCGCCAACAGCGGCACCTACGCGCCGCTCACCGGCGCGACCTTTAACGAGCCCGCCACGGGCCTGACGTTCCAGGTTGCCGATGCAACCACCGGCACGCTGACCGTGTCGGCCATGCAGCTGGGCAGCCACGCCAACCGCGTCCGCTTTGTCGCCACCGCCACTAACTCCTGCGGCAACGCCACGACCTCCGCGGCAGCCCTCATCATCAACTCCGCCGACTTCAACAACGATGGCGACGTCGGCACCGACTCCGACATCGAGTCCTATTTCGCGTGCCTTGGAGGTAGCTGCTGCGCCGCCTGCGGCTCCGCAGACTTCAACGGCGATGGCGACATCGGCACCGACGCGGATATTGAATCCTTCTTCCGCGTGCTCGCCGGCGGGCCTTGCTGACCGTCAGACCTCAAACCCTGTTCGGTGCCGCCTCTCCACCAAGTATCGCCCCGGCATTCTCGCACACCATGTCCGTCATCATCGCGCGGAACTTTGCCGCCGCGCTGCCGATGTGCGGCGTCAGCGTCACATTCGTCATTGATAGCAGATCAGGGTGGATCGTCGGTTCGCGCTCCTAGACATCAAGGCCAGCGCCGTACAACGTCCCCTCCCTCAGCGCCGCGGCGAGCGCCGCCTCATCCACCACCGGCCCCCGCGCCGTGTTCACCAGAATGGCCGAGGGCCTCAGCAGCGCAAGCGTGCGCGCGTTGATCATGCCGCGCGTCTCCGGCGTGAGCGGGCAGTGGATGCTGACGATGTCCGCCTGCACCATCCCTTCATCAAGTTCAACCCACCGCGCCGCCATCGGCGCGAGCTCAAAGTCCCAGTGCCGCGAGCGGGCGACATACAACACCCGGCACCCCCACGCCAGTGACCGCTTCGCAACCGCGTGCCCGATGCGGCCCGCGCCCACGATCAAGAGCGTCTTGCCGGTCAGCTCCTGGCCCACAAACTCAGTGGGCCCAAGCGTGCCCCGCGCCGGGTACTCGGGCGAGCGGGCGTACCTATCCGCCTCGATCAGCCTCCGCGCAACCGCCATGATGAGCAGCCACGCCAGGTCGGCCGTCCCCTCTGTCACGGCGTTGGGGGTATTCGTGACGGTGATGTTGCGTGCAGCGCACGCCTTCAAATCAATATTGTCGGTGCCCACCGCAAAGTTGCACACACCTTTCAGCTGCGGCCCCGCGGCATCGAGCAGCTCGACATCGATTTTCTCCGACACCCAACTGATGATGACCGCCGCGCCCTTGACGTGCTCAAGAAGCTCGGCGCGTGTCAGGCTGCCCTTTGGTCCCATCCGGATGCTGGCATGGGGGATGTGGACGGTGCCCGGCAAATCACGGCTGATGGCGACGATTGGTAGCATCGGGCAGCGTAGGGTCGGCGCATCGATGGCTCAAAGGAGTGAGGCATGCGGCTGGTGGCGTGGAACATTCTGCACGGAGGCGGCCCGGCCCGGGTGCCCGAGATCATCCTCTCCCTGGTGGCGCACCGCCCCGATGTGGTGCTGCTCAGCGAGTTCCGTGCGGCAAGGGGCAGCCAGCTGCGGGCGGCGCTGGCGGACCACGGGCTGGAGCATCAGTGTGTTGCCGCGGCGCCTGAGCGGGTGAACGGGCTGTTGCTGGCATCGCGGACGCCGCTGCGCTGTCTCGGGGTGGAAGGGTCACCGGGCCGGGGCCGGTGGATCGGCGCGGAGATGATCGAGGAGGGCGTGATGCTCGGCTGCGTCCACGCGCCCGACGAGCCGGGGCCGGAGCGGAAGTCGTACTGGCAGTTCCTGACGCGGGTCGGGCGGGAGTGGTCGGGCCGCAAGGCCCTGTTTTGGGGAGATTTCAACGCCTGCCGCGGGGAGTTGGATGGGCGCGGCCGCGGCTGCGCCGCCATGCTCGGGCGGTTTGTGTCGGCGGGGTACAGCGATGCGTGGCGGGTTCAGAACCCCTCGGCGTGCGTGCACACGTGGTATGGGCACGACGGGAAGGGGTGGCGGATCGACGGCGCATACGTGACGGAATCACTGCGTGGCATGCTGCAAAGGGCGTGGCACTCACAGGTTGAGCGCGAGCGGGGTGAGTCTGACCACGCGCTGGTGATGCTGGATTTACAGGGGTTTGAGGGCCGCCGGCCGGTGAGCGCGGCCCGCGGCGGGCTCTTCGGGCTTGGCGCGGAGGGGTAAGGAAAGCAAAAAACTGCGGGAAAAACGCCAAAGTGTGGAGAGGGCGGGAAGAAAAAACCGAAAAAATGCGGGAAATGTGGTGGTTTTGTGCGTCGTGCCGGTTGCGGCAACGCTGCGAGGCTGATACAACGTCGCATCGCACTCGCGGAAAACGTGTGGTTTTTCGGAGAGAAACCAGGAACTTTCAGGAGTAGGACGCATGGCAAAGAAGGCAAGCAAGAGCACGGCGAAGGCGGCCCCCAAGCCCGCGAAGATCACGGCCTCGCCCAAGCAGCGGAAGAAGACCGAGATGTTCACGGTCATCGCGGATAACGTCGGCATCAGCCGCAAGCAGGTCGCGGGCGTGTTCGATGTGCTGGGCCGCATGATGGCGGCGGACCTCGCCAAGCCCCAGCCCGACAAGAACAAGGTGTTCGTGGTGCCCGGCATGATGAAGGTCGCGGCCATCCACAAGCCCGCCACCAAGGCCGCGCAGAAGCCCAACCCCTTCAAGCCCGGCGAGATGATGACGGTGAAGGCTAAGGCGGCCCGCACCGTGATCAAGATCCGCCCCCTCAAGGGCCTGAAGGCGATGGTCTGAGGTAGACCGCTCCACTTCAAGAATCAACACAGCGCTGCCCGGAAGGGCGGCGTTGTTTTTTTAAGGGTCGGCATTCGGCGGCGTCACTACCCTGTGGCATGAGCCACTCCCCCACTGTCGATGAAACGCACGACCCCGCGCTGACCTCGTGGGTCGAGAGCGCGAACGACCCCCAGACCGACTTCCCGATTCAGAACCTGGCGCTGTGCACCTTTGAGGCGAGTCATCAGGGCGAGGATGGGGATGTCCACACGCACGCGCACCTGGGTGTCGCGATCGGGGATTCGATCCTTGATGTGTCGATGCTCAACGAGGCGGGGTACTTCGCGCGGGATGATGAGGACCTGGCGGAGCTGCTGGATTACCCGTACTGGTCCGGGGTGATGGCGTTTGGCGGGGGCGGGAAGCTGCGGCGGGCGGTACAGCATTTTCTGCGGTCCGACACGCACGCCAGCCAGCCGGTGAAGCGGCTGCGGGAGAAGGCGCTGCTGAAGCGGTCGGGGCTGACGCTGGGGATGCCGATGTCGGCGCTGAACTACACGGACTTTTATGCCAGCGTGCACCACGCGAGCCTCGTGGGGGCCATGTTCCGGCCCGACAATGCGCTGCTGCCGAACTACAAGTGGGTGCCCATCGGCTATCACGGGCGGGCATCGTCGCTGGTGTCCTCGGGGACGGTGGTGCGGCGGCCGCGCGGGCAGCAGTCGCCCGCGGAGGATGGCGGCGCGCCGGCGTTCGGTCCTTGCAAGATGCTTGATTATGAGCTCGAGGTTGGGTGCGTGGTCGCGCCGGGGAATGCGCTGGGGGAGCCGATCTCCATTGCCGAGGCGCGGCAGGCGATCTTTGGGCTGTGCCTGGTGAACGACTGGTCGGCGCGGGATATTCAGAAGTGGGAATACCAGCCTTTGGGGCCGTTCCTGGCGAAGAACTTTGCGACGACGGTGTCGCCCTTCTTGGTGACGGCGGAGGCGCTTGCGCCGTTCCGGTGCGCGGCGTATGCGCGGCCCGAGGGCGACCCCAAGCCGATGGACTATCTGCGGGATGATGAGGACCAGCGGAGCGGCGGCTTTGACATCGGGCTGGAGGTGTGGCTCGAGTCGGCGCAGATGCGCGAGCAGGGCGCGGCGGCGGTGCGGCTGAGCAAGGGCAAGACGTTCAGGGATATGTACTGGACGTTCGCGCAGATGATTGCGCACCACACGAGCAACGGATGCAACTTCCAGCCGGGGGACCTGATCGCGAGCGGGACGGTGAGCGGGAAGGAGGCGGACAGCCGCGGGTGTCTGCTGGAACTGACGTGGGCCGGAACGGGGCAGCCGCGGAAGGCGATTGAACTGCCCACCGGAGAGAAGCGGGTGTTCCTTGCGGATGGGGACCGCGTGGTGATGAGGGCGCGGTGCGAGCGGGAGGGGTATAGGGGGATTGGGTTTGGGGAGTGTGTTGGGGAGGTGGGGTGAGGGGGGGGACACGGCGAGTCGCCGTGAGGTTTGCCACTGACCTTTGCTTCTGGCGTGATGGGTCTTTCTGGAAGTGTGTTGGACCGAAGATTGCCAGGGCACTCGCACGCCCGGCGGTTGTGGGGTCAAGTGTCAGCAGCACCGGCCCAGTGAACACAAGAATAATAACATGAAATATATATGGATCAGCATTTTGCCCTTGATGGGATTCTTCCTGGTGCTTCCAATCGCTGGGTGTGAGTCCGTTAGACGTCGCGCCTTTGAACGTAACGTTCAAATGGTGCGAGAGGTCGTC
Organism: Phycisphaerales bacterium; assembly: GCA_038260025.1. GTDB lineage: Bacteria > Planctomycetota > Phycisphaerae > Phycisphaerales > UBA1924 > JAEYTB01. The sequence goes on along the minus strand of JBBSOF010000013.1, from coordinate 76,372 downwards.
GTAGTGGGCGATTCGGCCGCCAAGGTGACACAGGAGCTTGATAAGCTTGGTGTGCCTTATGAGTATGTTAGAGGACATGCTTTTGCACTACTGGTGACCGTTGACAGTCATTCTGCCACCCCCCTTCTAGGGTCCGTCATAGAGCATGTGTGGCTCGTGGCTTTTGACGATAAATGGGTCATTGTACATGTACGCGAGGATGAGTGGGTCACGGGGCTGTAGCCCGTTATCACATCTCCAATCGCCGCCAGGAAATTTTTTTGGTATTAATCGCCAGAGTTTTCGTACCGTGTGACCGACTTGCCATCGAGCCAGCTTTGATGGCTCTACATGAACAGCAGGCGGCATTGACCGTTCTCCCACCCACTTGCATCCGCCGCTTCGACACAGATGGGGCTCTGCCTTTAGGAGAAGTTGGGTGCGACCTGCCGCGGGACGGGGGTTCGGCTCATGATGTGGATGGGGTTCTTGTGAAACTGATGCAAGCCGATTGCTGACGGCACGCCACGACCATTCGCAGAGCCGAATGGTCGTGGCATGTCGAAGGTGATGGGGCCTGCGGGGACTTCCTTGCGGTCGTGCTACTTGTACTCGAGGCGCACTCCCTTACGGTCGTGCTGCTTGTCAGCGAGACTTGTACTCGAGGCGCACTCCCTTACGGTCGTGCTGCTTGTCAGCGAGAGCTAGTCTCGGAACAGGGCGAGGCAGGCGGTGTGGCCGTGGAGGAAGGACTCGGTGCCAACGGGGCCGATTTCGCCGGCGGCGAAGAGGCCTGCCAGGGGGATGGGAGAGAGGGTCGGGGGCTCGAAGGGTTTGCCGGGCTTGGCGAGGAACTCGCCGCTTTTGAACTGGGAGAAGGCGCGGCCGACGGCGAGGGCATCGTGGTCGTTGGGCTGGTCTGTGGCGGCAAACATTTTGCGGCCGCGGCCGTTGCAGGTGATGAGCAGCGCACCCTTGGGGCGGTCGTAGAGTTTTTGCGCATCGAGCAGCAGCGCCAGGTCTTCGTGCGCGGTGACAGCGTCGCGGCAGTGCAGGCGGATCGTCTGCCCCACGCGGAAGCGGTCTTCAACTGCGATCGCGCCGTTTTTGGGATCGACGCCGATGACGTTGCGGATCAGGAAATCGTTGCGGCCGAAGCGGCTCTTGTACTCATCAATGACGCGGCCGATGTAGAGCCCGCCGGCGAGCATGGCGGAGTAGTTTTCACCGAGGGTGAGGACGGTTTCCTGCACAACCTCGACGGCGTTGCGGCCGCCAAGCTCGAAGATGAGGTTGAATTTGGCCTTGGTGACGACGAGGTTGGGGCCGAAGGGGCGACAGCCCTGGGAGACGACGGTGTCGACATGGAGGTTGCCGCGGAGCGAGAGGCCTACGCCGCCGGAACGGAAGATGCGGTCGTTGAGCAGGAGGGCGTTGCCGCCGGCGGAGGATGAGGCGGAGGCCTGGGCACCGATGATCGGCGCGCGATTGGTGCGGGCGCGGTTGAGGGCGGGGAGCGTGCGGGTGAGGGGGACACTGGAGCGGTCGACGAAGACGGTGGTGAGGCGGAGGTCTTCGGCAGCGCCGATGGCGCGGGATGTGGGCGCGATGGAGCCCGCGGGGTCGGCGGCGTAGGCATCATCATCGGGCGGGGTGGGCAGGTCCTCGAAGGTGAAGGTGTGGGCGGTGACGCCGGGCATGCAGGCGGCGAGGATGGAGACGCCGGGCGTGTTCTCCATCTCGGTGATGCCGCCGATGGCGGCGATGGTGGATGCGCCGATCAGCGACTTTGGGGAGAGGCGGCGGAGGACTGTGGACGAAAGCTCGTCGATACTCTCAAGGTGGTGCGCGGAGAAGAAGATGAAGGCGGTGTCGATGGGCGCTTCGAGGGACTCGAGGCACTGATCGCAGGCTTGCTCGGCGGCGCGGCGGGTGCCGGGCGCGGCAGAGGTTCCCGAGGCCATGCGGAGGGTGAGTTTCTGCGGGGTGGCCTGCACGGGGGGAGTCAGGGAGTGACGGAGTCAGGAAGTCACGGAGTCACGGAGTCACGGAGTCACGGAGTCACGAAGTCACGAAGTCACGGAGTGATGAAGTGATGGAGTCACGAAGTCGGGGAGGCAGGAATACATGGACCTTCGGAAAGGTCCGTGGCACGGACTTATTTTTCGGAGGGGTCGGGGACGACTTCGGCGGTTTGGGAGGCGGAGCGGAGGGCTTCGACCCTGACCGGGGTGATGATGTTGAGTTTCAGGGAGCGGTCCATGTTGGCCTCGCCGATGACGCCGACGACGTGGCCGAGCATTTTGGTGAGGTCGATGTCGGGCGTGGGCTTGAGGTAGCCCAGGGTGCGGGGGCCGGTGCCGCCGACGGAGACCACGCGGAACATCTGCGGCAGGTGCTTGCCGTCGTAGACGGTGCTGGGCTGGAGAACGCCGACGATCGAATAGACGCGGGAGCGCTCCCAGGTTTCGACCTGCTTGGCGATCTCGGACTTGGAGGCGTCGAGGCGTGCGGCGGCGGCTTCCTGCTCGCGGAGGGAATCGCGGAGCCGCATACGGAGGTCGATGATGTCGATGCGCGACTGGAGGGCGCGGCGGCGGGCATCGTCGGACTCGGCATCGATGGCGCGCTGGTACTCGCTGCGGAGCTCGGGGATATCTTCAGAAAACTCGGGCTGCTTCCACACGGCCTTGAAGCGGTCTTCGAGATTCTCGATTGAGCCGACGGGACGCTCGCGGGTGGGCTCACGCGTGGCTTCGACGTTCGGCTGGGCGGCAGGCTGATTGGTGGGCTGATTGGGGAAAGAAGGCGCGATCTCGGTGTTGGGGGAACGCGTCTCGGGGGCGGCAGGGCGTGCGCTGGGCACGACGCCGGGGTTGCCGTTGGGCGCGTTGACGGGGCTGCCCACGGGCGGCGTGGGCGTTGTGGTTGTGGGGTTGGCGGGCGCGGGCGGCTTGGCGCCGGGGATGGGTGTGGCGGCGTTGGGGAGTGCGGGGGCGCGGTCCTTGAAGCCGGCGACTTCGGCATCGGTGGCGCGGCGGAGGGCGCGGGTTTCTACGAAGGCGCGGGCGGAATCTGGCACGGCGACTTTGTAGCCGACGGTGGTTTCGATCTCTTTCGCGGGCTCGATGACGCGGAGGGAAGTGCCCGCGGGGAGGGGCACATCGAGGAGTGACTTCCAGCTGCCGGAGTAGCCGGTGGTGACGTTGGCGGCTTTGAGCTTGCTGGCTGCCGCGAGGCTGGCCTTGTCGCCGTCCATGCGGACATCCTCAACCTTGACGTAGGCGAAGAGGTTGGCGGGGTAGGAGATGCGTGACCACGAGTTTCCCTCGCCATCGACGACGACGATGGAACCGGTGGGGAGCTCGCCGACTTTGTAGAAGCGGTCGTTGTCGCCGCTGCGGACGGTGGCCTTGTCGCTTGTGACGAAGGCGTAGTAGGGCGTGACGGACTGGACCTGGGCATCGGCGAAGGGCGCGATGAACAGGGGAGCGACGAGGGCGACGGTGAGAACGGTGGGGCTGAGCGGTGTGAACACGGAATCCTCCAAGACAAGCGGTGCTGGGCCCGCGCGGGTCCGTGCGCGGGCGACACAAACATTCCCCCGGCAGGGGATTGGTGCAGTGTAAGCGCGGCAGGGCGGGGGCGTGGCAGGAAGGATCGGGGGGATGGGGCGAACCGGGGGGAGAAGTGTGCGAATACCATCCGACCCTGTGGGCGGGATGAGCCGCGGGGAAACGGGCGTGGGCTGCACCGGCCGAGGCGGGGCTGTGAGATCACGGCGCGGCCTCAAGGCCGCTTTGACCGGCTGGCGCCCCACCGCTACTTTGTCGTTCGTTGAGGATGGCTCGCCTGGCGCGGGATCGGTTGAGGCGGATGGAAGCTTATTAGAGGGCGCGAGGGTGCAGCCGCATTGGAGAACTTCGTGGACAAGCTGTCGATTTGGGGTCGGCCACTGAATTGCGGGTGTGGGATGTCCGGAAAGGGGTTTTCCGGTGGGATGGTGGCGGCCTGCGCGGGGCTGGCGGTGTCGCTTGGCGCGGCGGTGGGCTTGACGGGGTGCGCTTCGCCGGGCACTTCGCCGTTTGAGAACCGGCTGCAGGCGGACCTGCGGAGGTCGATGATCGACTCGACGCGGCGGGAGCTGGCGGGGGCGGAAGCGCACCCGGAGGCGGTGGTCACAACGCGCGAGAATGGCGAGGAGGGGCTGGGGATCCCGCGGGCGCAGCTGGATGAGGTCAAGCGGCAGGCGGGGCTGGGGTCGTACATCGGCGTGGAACTGTCGATGGCGGAGGACCTGGTGGGCGACCCGACGCGCACGGTGAAGGTGAGCCTTGAGCGGGTGGTCAAGTCGGCGGTGGAGCGGAACATCGCGGTGCAGTATGCGCGGCTGGGGCCGGCGGTCACCTCGGCGCAGCTGCTGGCGGCAGAGGCGGCGTTCGACTGGACGTTCTTCAGCAACCTCAGCTTTCAGAACGTGAACGAGCCGAACGTGTCGGCGAACAACAGCACGGCGTCTTCGCAGCTGCAGACAACATCGGCGAGCGTGGGGCTGCGGCGGACGCTGGTTTCGGGCGGGCGGCTGACAGCGCAGTATGACGCTTCTTACACGGACAATAAGACCGGCTCGACGACGTTCCGGCCGGACCCGGCGATCCCCACGGCGTTCACCATCCAGTGGGACCAGCCGCTGCTGCGGGGGTTTGGCAGCGAGGTGACGCAGGCGGAGATCCGCGTGACGCGGAACGCGGAGCGGACGGCGGTGCAGACGCTACGGCGAGACTTGATGCGGGTGGCGACGGACACGGAGAAGACGTACTGGGACCTGTCGCAGGCGTACCAGGATGTGCTTATTTTGGATCGGCTGCTGCAGCGGGGCATCCGCGTGCGGGACCAGCTGGTGCAGCGCGCGGGGCTTGACGCCAACGACGTGCAGATCGCGGATGCCAACTCGCGCGTGACGCGGCGTCGCAGCGATGTGACGCGGGCGCAGACGCAGCTCGCGCTGCTCAGCGACCGGCTTAAGACGCTGGCCAACGATCCGGCGTTCCCGGTCGGCTCGACGCTGGTGCTGACGCCCGTGGACATGCCGGTGGATCAGCCGATCAAGTTCAGCCTGGGGGAATCCATCCGCAGTGCGCTGCGGTATCGCGGTGAGATTCAGTCGGCGATCATCGCCATCGACGATGCGTCGATCCGGCAGGTGGTGGCGAAGAACGCGACGCTGCCGGACCTGTCGCTGCGCTTGCAGACGAAACTGAGCGGGCTGGATGACACGCTGGGAGAGTCCAACGGGGACATCGTCGACCGCGACTTTGTGAACTATGTCGTCGGGCTGTCGTTCGAGCGGCCGATCGGAAACCGGCGGGCGGAGGCGGACTATCGCCGGCGCGTGCTGGAGCGGATGCAGACGGTGCTGGCGTACCGCAACACCGTGCAGCAGGTGACGGCGGAGGTGCTGAGCGCGCTGCGGCAGCTGACACTTTTCTACCGGCTGATCGACCAGACGCACACTGATGTGCTGGCGTCGGCACAGGTGCTTCGGGTGCTGGAACTGGAAAAGGAAGTCGGGCCCGCGGGCTTCACCATCGAGCGTTTGAGCCTTGAGCTCGATAAGCAGGAGCGGCTGTCGCAGAGCGAGCGGGAAGAAGTGCAGGCGCTGGTGCAGTACAACTCGGCGCTGGCTGATTTGTTCAATGCGATGGGGACCACGCTGGAGCGGAACAACATTCAGTTTGTGGTGCCGACGGCGGATGATGTGTTGGGCGGGCGTGGCTCGGGTTGGGCGGGGGAGAAGGTGCTGCCGATTGTGAAGTGAAGACACGGACCTTAAGAAGGGTCCGTGGGACGGGAAGACACGGACCTTGAGAAAGGTCCGTGGCACGGGGCGTTATGTTCGTTTCGGGCGTTGATATCGCGGCGGCTGTTTCGCGGCTGCGGGGCGGCGGGTTGGTCGCGTTCCCGACTGAGACTGTGTATGGATTGGGGGCCGATGCGCTGAGCGCGGCGGCGGTGGCGCGCGTGTTTGCGGTGAAGGGGAGGCCGTCGGGCAACCCGTTGATTGTGCATGTGGCAGATGCGGCGGGCGCGGGGGCGGTGGTGCGGGAATGGACGGAAGAGGCGGAAAAGGTTGCCGCGGCGTTCTGGCCGGGACCGGTGTCGATCGTGCTGGCGAAGCATGAGCGGGTGCCGGGTGTGGTGACGGGGGGCGGGCCGAACGTGGCGGTGCGGTGCCCGGATCATCCGGTGGCGCTGGCGCTGCTGCGGGCGTTTGGGGGGCCGCTGGTGGGGCCCAGCGCGAACCTTTCGGGGCGGGTATCACCGACGCGGGCGGAGCATGTGCGGGAATCGTTTGATGAGCGGGATGTGATGGTGCTGGATGGGGGGGATTGCCGCGCAGGCGTGGAGTCGACGGTGATCTCGCTTGTTGGACAGCCGCGGATTCTGAGGCTGGGGGTGGTGGGCGCGGCCGCGCTGGAGCGGGTGCTGGGAAAGCACGTGGAGGTTGCGGCAGGGTCGGATGGTCGCGGCGGCGTGATGGAATCACCGGGGATGCTGGCGAGCCATTATGCACCCCTGGCGCGGCTGGTTGTGTGCGGTGCTGAAGAGGTTGCAGCGCGGGTGGGCGGTGCGGCGGGGGTGAGCATCGTCACGCACATGGATGATATTGATGTTGAAGGGGCGCGGGTGGTGCGGCTGCCCGCGGATGCGGCGGGGTATGCGCGCGGGTTGTACGCGGCTCTGCGGGAGGCGGATGTGCCGGGCACGGGGTTGATCCTGCTGGTGCGGCCTGCGGTGGAGGGCGCGGAGGAGGAGCGGGCGATCTGGATGGCGGTGATGGATCGGCTGGGTAGGGCGTCGGCGTAGCGGGGCCGAATCGGTTGTAGGGAAACGGTTGGCGTTCGTGGGCGGAGCCGCCGCGGAGCGGCTGGCCACCCAAGTCAGCCCATCACGCCGGGCATGGCGAGGTGGCGGCGGAGGCTGGCGATCTGGATGGCGGTGATGGATCGTCTGCGGAGGGCGAGTGCATAGCGGGGGCCGAATCGGTTGTAGGGAAACGGTTGGCGTTCGTGGGCGGAGCCGCCGCGGAGCGGCTGGCCACCAAGTCAGCCCATCACGCCGGGCATGGCGAGGTGGCGGCGGAGGCTGGCGATCTGACCGGCGTGCCAGCCTTCGTGCCAGGCGGCGCGGTCGACCATTTCGAGGGCATCTTTCGCGAAAGTAGTCCCGGTGAGGGGCTGGGCGAGCTGGGCTTCGCTCATGCCTTCGATGGTTGTGACGAATCGCTCGAACTCGGACTCGAACTGGGCGCGGACTTCGGAGAGCGCGGGGCAGTCCTTGCCTTTGACGGCGGGCTTGCTGCCCCAGCCGAAGTGCGTGTTGAACGACTCGGGCACGCCGCCCTTGTGGTTCATCGTCGAGAGCATCCACGCGTACGTCGCGGCGAGGTGGCCCAGGGACCACACGAGGTGGTTGTCTGTCGCGCTGGGCTGGTGGCACGCCTGCTCATCGGTGAAGTCTTTTGCGAGGCTCGCGGTCATCTGGTGCGCGAAGCGGAGCGAGGCGATGGGGCGGGCGAGGGATGTGCTGGGCATTGGGAGGGTTCCTGTGAGTGATGGCGTGAGGGTATCTCTTGGTGGGCGACTTTGCTGTGGGTCTCGGTCGTGCAGGGGAATAATAAGGATTCTTCTCGTGGGGCTCTGAGTGATATACCTCTTGCGGTTTGGAGCGTGCGGAGTGGCACGAAGACCCGCCGCGGAGCGGCGGGCCACCCAAGACTATTGTTGGGGCCTTTTCAGGAGCAGCGACTTATGGCACGTTTGGTGATTGCGCAGGCGGCGGGTGATGGGATTGGTCCGGAGATCATGGATGCGAGCCTCGCGCTCTTCCGTGCGGCGGGCGTGATGGATCATGTGGACTTCGTGCCCGTCGAGATGGGCAAGGGGGTCTTCGACACCGGCGAGACGCGCGGGATGACGGATGCGGCGGTGCGCGCCGTCGAGGATGCGGGCGTGCTCTTCAAGGGGCCGATGGAGACGCCCAAGGGGGGCGGGGGCAAGTCCATCAACGTGACGCTGCGCAAGCTGTTCAGCACGTTCGCGAACTTCCGGCACTTTCGGACTCTGCCGGGAGTGTCCACCGTCTACAGCCGGGCGGGGATAGAGCTCAACTTCTCGATCGTGCGCGAGAACGTGGAGGACACCTACGGCGGCGTGGAGCGGCGGGTGTCGGCGGATGTGTTCGAGTGCAAGCGGCTGATCAGCGCGCCCGGGAGCGACCAGGTGTGCCGGTACACCTTCGAGGTCGCGAAGCAGATGGGCCTGACGAAGGTGCATTGCGGGCACAAGGCCAACATCATGAAGATGACCGACGGGATTTTTCTCGAGCGGTTCAGGGCCATCGGCGCGGAGTACCCGGGGATTGAGCTGGCGGACGTGATCGTCGATGCGCTGTGCATGAACCTGGTGATGAAGCCGCGGCAGTACCAGATGGTCGTGCTTCCCAACCTGCAGGGCGACATTGTGAGCGACCTTGCGGCAGGGCTCGTAGGCGGGCTGGGTTTCGCGCCCAGCGCGAACATCGGGGCCAGGATTTCGATCTTTGAGGCCGTGCATGGGACCGCGCCGGACATCGCGGGCAAGGGGCTGGCGAACCCCACCGCGCTGATTTTGTCGGGGCTGACGATGCTGCGGCATGTGGGGCTGTTGAAGCAGGCAGCGGCGATTGAGAACGCGCTGCTGGCGGCGCTGGAGAGCGGGGTTCACACGGGGGACTTTGGTGATCCTGCCCTGGCGGGGAACAAGCCGGCGGTGGGGACGATGGAGTTCACGAAGGGGATCATCGATCGGCTGGGGTCAAAGCCCACAACGGTGGCGGCGGTGGCGGACTCAACGCAATCGACGCCGACGCTTGGGAAGCCGGTGCGCCCGGCGGCCCAGCCGCGAATCGAGACGTTCAAGGGGCTGACGGGGACGGTTGTGGGGTGCGACCTGTATCTGGACACGAAGGTGTCGCCGAGCGAGCTGGCGGGCGCGATGCAGCAGGCAGCGGCGGGGACGCCGTACAAACTGACGATGATGAGCTGCCGCGGCACGCAGGTGTGGCCGACGGGGAGCGTGTACACGGAGATCGTGGACTACTACCGGGTGCGGTTCGAGGCGGAGAAGCCGCAGGAGTCGCAGGCGGCGGCGATCGCGCTGCTGGCGAAGGTGGCGGGCGCGTTCACTGTCGCGAGCTATGAGGTGCTGCGGGACTTTGATGGCAAGCGGGGGTATTCGTTGGCGCAGGGGCAGTGAGGGGGGAGGGGAAGTGGCGGAGTGGCAAAGTGGGAAGTCACGAAGTCACGGAGTCACGGAGTAAAGACTCGGACTTTAAGAAGGGTTTGTCGCACGGGTGAGTGCGGGGCCGGTGAGGCGGTGGATGGTCCACTCGGAGAGTGGCTCGGCGCCGAGGCTGCGGTAGAAGTCGAGAGCGGGGGCGTTCCAGTCGAGGACGTTCCACTCGAGTCGCGGGCAGTTGCGGTCGATGGCGACCTGCGCGACGCGGGCGAAGAGGGCTTTGCCCAGGCCGCAGCCGCGGGCGGCGGGGGTGACGTAGAGGTCTTCAAGGTAGACGCCGCGGCGGCCCTTCCAGGTTGAGAAGTTGTGGAAGAAGAGGGCGAAGCCCTCGGGGGTGCCGTTGCGCTCACCGATGAAGGCTTCGCACGCGGGCGATTGGCCGAAGAGCGCATCGTGCAGCAGCGTGGGCGTGGCGATGGCTTCTTCTGGGGCGCGCTCGTACTCGGCGAGTTCTTTGATGAAGCGGAGGATGGTGGGGACATCCGCGGGTGTGGCGGGGCGGACGTGGATGCGTGGGGTGTCTGCGGTCATGGGGCTGGTTCCATCCACTCGGCGAGCCACTGCATCGGGTGCTTTGCGTGCACGCTCACGCCGTCGTGGATCTGGTGGCGGCAGGAGGTGCCGGGAGCTGCGATGCACGCGCCGGGCGCCGCTTGCAGCGCGGGGAAGAGGGTGAGGCCGCCGATCTTCATCGAGAGGTCGTAGCGGTCCTGCGTGAAGCCGAAGGAACCGGCCATGCCGCAGCAGCCAGTGTCGAGTGATTTGGTGTTGGGCGCGATGCGGCGGAGCATGCGGGCCGTGGTGTCGGCGCCCCACAGGGCCTTCTGGTGGCAGTGCGCGTGGAGCAGGACCGGGGCGGCGGGAGCGCGGAAGGTTGGACGGGTGGGGTGCGCTTCCCAGTGCTTGTCGAGGAAGTCTTCGGCGAGGTAGGACTTCGCGGCAAGAGCGCGGCGGAGCGTGAGGGGTGTGCGGAGGTTGAGGCTGAGCCAGTCATCCTTGATGGCCGAGAGGCAGGAGGGCTCGAGGAAGAGGATGGCCTTGACGGCAGGGTCGTTGATGAGCGGCTCGAGGCGGGTGAGCGTGCGGTCGGCTTCAGCGATGGCGGTTTCAAGCAGGCCGAGAGAGATTTTGGCCCTGCCACAGCAGCCGGCGTTGGCGAGGGTGATGCGGTAGCCGCAGGCTTCGAGGACTTGGCGTGTGGCGAGGCCGATGTGGGGCTCGTTGTAGGAGGTGAAGCAGTCGGCGAAGAGGGCGAGGGAGGGGGGAGCGTTGTCGAGGGGAGGGGCCGACTGATGCTGGGTATCCAGCGAAGAGCCGCCGCGGAGCGGCTGGCCACGCGGCCACTGACGCATCAGGGATTTTGCGAAGGGGGGGAGCGTGCGGCGGGGGTGGATGTTCATGAGGCGCGCGGCCCCCCACTTCCCGAGGCGCGAGTGGGCGATGGCGTTGGCGAGGTTGGGGGTGAGGGAGCCGAGCTTGTTGAGTGTTCGGACCGCGCCGAAGAGGCGGGCGCGGAGGGGGACGCCTGTCTGCTTGTAACCCTGGGCGTAGTACTCGGCCTTCAGGCGGGCGATGTCGACGTTGCTGGGGCACTCGGTTTTGCAGGCCTTGCAGGAGAGGCAGAGGTTGAGGGTTTGGAGAGTTGAGGGGTCGGAGAAGGATGGAGAAGGAGCAGGTCGATGATCGGCGGCATTGGGACTGTCGAGTGAAGGGCCATTTTCTGGCGAGCGTGCGGCCTGATGCTGGGTATTCAGTGAAGAGCCGCCGCGGAGCGGCTGGCCACCCAGTTGGCCGGAGATGGCGAGGCGGAGGGCGTTGCCGCGGCCGCGGGTGGAGTGGCGCTCGTCGAGGGTGGCCATGTAGGAGGGGCACATGGTGCCGCCCTGCTTCTTGCGGCAAACGCCCGCGCCGTTGCACATCTCGACGGCGCCGTCGAAGCCGTGCTGATCTTCGTAATTGAAATAGGTCTCGATGTCGGCGGGGATGACGATGGGGCGGCCGGGGACGGGCTCGACGCGGAGAGTCTCGGTGATGGAGTCGATGGGGCGGGGGTTGTGGCCGGTGAGGTCGACGATGTTGCCCGGGTTGAGGAGGTTGCGGGGATCGAAGGCGGCTTTGACCTCGCGGAAGGCGGCGATGAGTTCCGGGCCGTAGAAGCGTTCGAGCAGCGGGGTGCGGACGCGGCCGTCTCCGTGCTCGCCGGACATGACGCCGCCGAGAGATTTGGCGAGGTCTGCCGCGGCAAGGGCGATGGCCTTCATGCGCTCGCGGTCTTGTGGATCATGGATGTCGATCAGTGGGCGGACGTGGAGGACACCGACGCTAGCGTGGGCGTAGAAGGCGGCGCGGGTGCCGTGGGATGCGACGATGGCCTGGAAGCGGGTGACGAAGGTCGCCAGGTTTTCGACTGGGATGGCGTTGTCTTCAACGAAGGTGATGGGCTTGCGGTGGCCGGGGATGCCGTGGAGCAGCGGCTCGCCGGCCTTGCGGAGTTTCCATGCGTTGAGCATGGCGACGGCGTCTGTGTGGGCCTGGAGGGCGATGCCGGGCGTGACGCGGCGGAGGTTTTTGAAGCTCTCATCAACCTGCTGCGCGGTGTGCTCGAAGTACTCGACGTAGAGAACGGCCTTGAGCGTGTGGCCTTGCGCGGGCTGGGGCATGAGGTCGACGTAGCGGCGGTACTCGGTGTTGGCGCGGGCGAGGTCGATGACGGTGTCGTCGAGGAGTTCCACGGCGGTAGGGTTCGTAGAGAGGATTGGGATGACGGCGGCGATGGCGGCGTCGAGGGATTCAAAGCCGAGGACTCCGAGGCCGCGGGACTGGGGCTTTTTGTGGAGTTGGAGCGTGGCGCCGAGGGTGAGGGCGAGGGTGCCTTCGCTGCCGCAGAGGAGGGGGGCGAGGTTGACTTTGGAAAGTGCATCGACGCCTTCGCGCTGGGCGGCGTCGAGCTGGGCGAGGATCATGTCGAGGCCGTAGCCGGCGTTGCGGCGGATGGTCTTTGGGAAGCGGGCGCGGATGAGGTCGGCGTGGCGGCGGGTGATGTCGATGATCTGGTTGGTGAGGGGGAGGAGGGCGGGGCTGCGGAGGGCCGCGCCTTCGTTCAGGTCGAGCACGCCGCTGTCCGCGAGCGCGGGTATCCAGGCGGCGATAGAGACGATTGATTCGCTGGTGCGGCCGTAGCGGATGGAGCGCGCGCCGGCGGCGTTGTTGCCAATGCAGCCGCCGATGTTGGCGTGGCGGCTGGTGGCGGGGTCTGGGGCGAAGAAGAGGCCCGTGGGGCTGATGGCATCGTTGAGGTCATCGATGGTGATGCCGGGCTGGACGCGGCAGGTCTGCGCGTCGGCATCAACGTCGATGAGGCGGTTGCAGTTGTTGGAGAGGTCGATGACGATGGCGCGATTGGTGCACTGTCCGGCGAGGCTGGTGCCACCACCGCGGGGGAGGATGGGGAGGTTGTTGGCGGCGCAGAACTGTGCCGCACGGAGGGCATCTTCGGTGGAGGAGGGGATCACGACGCCGAGGGGCTCGACCTGATAGAGCGAGGCGTCGGTGGCGTAGAGCATCCGGTTGTGGAGGTCGAGGCGGACTTCACCCTCGACGGCGGCGGTGAGGGCGCGGGCGATCTGCGGCGTGGACTGGAGCGGCGTGGGGAGCACGGGGAGCGCGGGCATGTGGGGCGACTATAAGTGCGCGGGAAGTGCGCGGGCTGGGACGGCTCAAAGTGTCACAACGGTGTAACGTGGTGCCGCGGGATGCGGGTTTTCGTACAGTGGGAGGCGAACAACAGGCCGGGCGGAGCATCAGAAGGTTGAGCGTGGGGAGGGCATCGAGGCATGAGGCATCAAGTGGAAGAATCAAACCAGCCCGCGAGGGCAAGGAGCGGCGGCATGAGCAATGTGACTGGTCGGCTGGCGGTGCTGGTGGCGTTCGCGGGCCTAGCGGTTGGGGCGTGCGGGCAGGAGGGTCTGAGGAAGAACGGACGGGAGGTTGCCCCGGCAGCGGTTGCGGGCCGTGCGACCCTTTCAACCAGCGCCATGGGGGCGGACTCAGAGCTGCCGATCCGGCGGATCACGTTGTACCGGTCGGGAGTTGGGTCTTTTGAACGGCGGGGGGTGGTGGATGGGGATTCGTCGGTGCAACTGCGTTTCAAGACCGAGCAGATCAACGACATTCTGAAGTCGATGGTGGTGCTGGACCTTTCAGGGAAGGGGACGGTGGATGGGATCAGCTATGGGAGCAAGGAGCCGCTAAACCGGCGGCTGGGGAGCTTTGCGGTTGATATCTCGGGCAATCCGACGATGGGGGGTTTGCTTGCCGCGCTGCGGGGCAGCGCGGTGATCGTGACGTTCCCTGATACGAAGATCGAGGGCGTGATCCTGGGGGTTGAGACAAAGCTGGAGTCGGCAGGGAAGGAGTTCGCGCCGGTGGCGACGGAGTACCTGAACCTGGTAACGAGCGCGGGCATCCGGTCGATCAAGCTGTCGCTGGCGACGGCGGTGGAGTTGAAGGACAAGGAACTGAACGCGGAGTTGTCGCGTGCGCTGGCGACGGTGGCCGAGTATCGTGCTGACCGCACGAAAACGGTGGAAGTGAACCTGGTGGGGACCGGGGAGCGCGAGTGCGTCGTGGCGTATGTGCAGGAAAGCCCGGTATGGAAGACGAGCTATCGGCTGGTGCTGCCCGAGGGCGAGCGGCGGGGCGATGCGCCGCGAAAGGTGAAGAGCGATGACCGCTTCACGATGCAGGCGTGGGCGATCGTGGAGAACACGACCGATGAGGACTGGAGCGATGTGCGGCTGTCGCTGGTGGCGGGGCGGCCGGTGAGCTTCCGGATGGATTTGTATGAGCCGTTGTATGTGTACAGGCCGGAGATCGCGGTGCCGACGGTGCCGGGGGTGCTGCCGCGGATGTACGCGGGGGGTGTGGATTATGAGGGGGCACCGGAGTTTGACCTTGGCGGGATGACGGCAACGCAGGGAGGTCGTGGGAGGCCAGCCGCGGCGCCGGCGCCGATGGAGACGGCGAAGCGGATGGCGGATCGCAAGGAGAAGGGCCAGTCACCATTCCGGGATAACGCCAGCTCCGGTATCACTGACTTTCCGGCGCAACTAAGCGGTGAGGACATGGCAGGCTACGCGGCACGCTCGCAGGGGTCGGCGGCGGAGTCGGGCGAGGTGTTCATGTATGAGGTTGACCACCCGGTGACGGTGGAGCGGCAGCGGTCGGCGATGATCCCGCTGATCAATGCGGGCGTGGATGGGCGGCGGGTGAGCATCTATAACGCGGCGGATGGCGGGGAGCACCCGATGCGCGGGCTGGAGTTGAAGAACTCGACGAACCTTCAGTTGATGCCCGGGCCCATCAGCGTGTTTGATGGGGCGGCGTACGCGGGAGATTCGCAGATCGGGCATGTGCCCGCGGGCGACAAGCGGCTGCTGGCGTATGCCGTGGACCTTGAAGTGACGGCGGTGCGGAAGGACACCTCGAACGACCGCGTGCGGACGGTGAAGATCGTGCGCGGGGTATTCGAGGTCAGCAGCCTGGTGCAGTCGGGCGTGACGTACACGTTCGCGAACAAGGATGACTCGCGCGACCGGATGCTGATCGTGGAGCAGGCGCGGCTGAAGGGGAGCTGGACGCTGGCGGAGCCCAAGGCGGCGTACGAGACGACGGATGATGTGTACCGGTTTGAAGCTGCGCTGCCGGCGGGAAAGACGGGGAACCTGAAGATCGTGCAGGAGACGGTGCAGAGCCGCACGGTGGGGCTGTTGTCGATGGATTTACCCACGCTGCTCACATATTCGCGGCAGGGGCAGGTGTCGGAGAAGGTGATCACGGCGTTCAAGGAGGCGCAGCGGCTTCAGTCGGCGGTTGCGGAGGTGCAGCGGCGGATCGCAACGCTGGAGGGCCAGCGGTCGGCGATTGACACGGACCAGAACCGGCTGCGGCAGAACATGAACAGCATCGACCGGAACACCGAGTTGTATAAGCGGTACCTGAACAAGCTGACCGAGCAGGAGACGAAGGTGGAGCAGTTGGCGGGTCAGCTTGATGAGGCGCGAGAGGCCCTGCGGAAGGCGCAAACGGAGTTGGACGCGTATGTGCAGGGGTTGAGCGTGGATTAAGGTTTGCACGATTCCCGGGTGGTTTAGAGTTGGGGTGGCGAACGAACCCACCCTCTTGGTCCCTCGGGGAGGGGGAGTTTGGAGTCGCATGACGCAGAGCTCCGCAGGCCGAACGAATCCACCCCCCGGCCCCCTCCCTCTGGGAGGGGGAGTTGGGCACGGCCCCCTCCCTCGGGGAGGTCTGGCGGGGTTGCCGATTGCAATTACTGGGGCGAGCAGCGGGATTGGCCGGGCGACGGCGTTGGCGTGCGCGCGGGCGGGGATGGCGGTTGCGCTGGGGGCGCGGCGGGAGGATCGGCTGGCGGAGGTGGTTGAGGAGGTGCAACGCGCAGGGGGGAAGGCGATCGCGGTGAAGGTGAACGTAGATCGGCCGGAGGAGTGCGCGGCGTTTGTAGAGCGGACGGTGGGCGAGTTCGGGTCGATTTATGGGGTGTTTGCGAACGCGGGGTATGGGGCGAAGACGCCAATTGCGACGACGAGCGATGCGGATGTGCGGGCGATGTTTGAGACGAACTTTTTCGGGACGCTGAACACCATCCGGCCCGCGCTGGCCCATATGGAACGGGCGGGGCGGGGGCATGTGCTGATTTGTTCGAGCTGCCTGTCGAAGTTTGCCCTGCCGTGGCACTGCGTGTATTCGGCGACGAAGGCGGCGCAGGACCATATCGGGCGGAGCCTGGCGATTGAGCTGCGGGGCAAGGGGATCGCGGTGTCGACCGTACACCCGGTGGGGACGCGGACTGAGTTCTTTGAGCAGGCGGCGGCGCGGTCGCACGAAACGGCGTCGGACGCGGCAGCGAACCATTCACCAAAGTTTATGATGCAGCCGCCCGAACGCGTGGCGGATGCGGTGGTGCGGTGCCTGAAGAAGCCGCGGGGCGAGGTGTGGACGAGCCTGCCGACGCGGCTGCTGTTTGCGGGGCTGACGGCGGTACCGGGGCTGCGGGACTATGTGACGGGGCGGAAGTACGCAGAGGGTGATTGACTCAGTGGCGGAAGACACGGACCTTCAGAAAGGTCCGTGGGACTGAAGAAATGTCCGCGGCACGCTATTGTGGGTCATGCTCAAGCTGCACTACGCGAACTGTTTCTCGGACAAGGTTGGCTCGCACGGGCTGGACGCCGCGCTGATTGCGCCGGGGTCGGAGGTTGCCACGGCGATACGGGCGCACACGGCGCGGCTGACGAAGTCGCGTGGGACGGGGTGGGAGCGGTGGCGCGAGCTGGCGTTTGATCCGATGCGGTCTGAGCATGTCGGGGCGGTGAAGGGGCTCGTGCGGCAGTGCGCGGGGAACTTTGACACGCTGGTGGTGCTGGGGATCGGCGGGTCGGCGCTTGGCAATATCGCGCTGCAGGGCGCGCTCAACCCCGCGACATGGAACCTGCTGGACCCGGCGGAGCGCAAGGGCCCGCGGATGTTCGTCGTGGACAATGTGGACCCGATGTACTTCGGAGGCGTGCTGGATTTATGCGCGAAGTCGGAGGGTGGGCTGGGGCGGACGCTGTTCAACGTGGTGAGCAAGAGCGGCGAGACGGCGGAGACGGCGGCGCAGTTCATGATCGTGCGCGATCTGCTGTCCAAGGCGGTGGGCAAGGGCTACGCGCGGAACATTGTGGCGGTGACGGACCCGGTGAAGGGGACGATGCGGGAGATCTGCGAGCGCGAGGGGTTCGCGACGCTGCCGGTGCCCGACGGCGTGGGCGGGCGGTTCAGCGTGCTGTCGCCGGTGGGCTTGTTCTCGGCGGCGATGTGCGGGGTTGATATCGATGCGCTGCTCAACGGCGCGGCGGACATGGATCAGGCGTGCCTGAATGAAGATGTGGCGAAGAACCCCGCGGCCATGCTGGCGACGCTGCTGGTGGAACTGGGGCAGGGCAAGGGCAAGACGAACCATGTGCTGATGCCCTACGCGAACTGCCTGTACCTGCTGGCCGACTGGTATCGCCAGCTGTGGGCCGAGAGCCTGGGCAAGCAGAAGGACCTGACGGGCGCGACGGTGTACGCGGGGTTCACGCCCATCAAGGCGCTGGGCACGACAGACCAGCACAGCCAGGTGCAGCTCTACCGTGAGGGGCCCAATGACAAGGTCATCGGGCTGGTGGAGGTTGAGGCGTTCGAGCAGGACGTGACGATTCCCACGGGGCTGGGCGTGGACGCGATCGCGTACCTCGAAGGTAAGAAGATGTCGGAGCTGCTGAGCGCGGAGAAGCGGGCGACGGAGTATGCGCTGGTGGAGAGCCAGCGGCCCAACTACACGATCACGTTCCCGCGGGTGGATGCGTACCACGTGGGGCAGTTCATCAACCTGTGGCAGATCACCACGGCGTACGCGGGGCTGATGCTCAACATCGACACCTACGACCAGCCCGCGGTGGAACTGGGCAAGCAGGCGACGTTCGGGCTGATGGGGCGGCCCAAGTACGAGAAGTTCCTCGGGGCGGTGCAGCGGACGCTGGGGGATCGCGGGCGGGTGATCTAAACCCCGCTGGAGGCCTCACGCGGCACGTTGATGCCCGCGACTTCTTCGATGGCGTCGGCGGCGTTGCGTGCCGCGCTGCCGTGGTGCAGCGGGGCGATGACGTCGGCGAGGTCCTGACGCTGGGTGTCGGCCGCCTGCGGGTTGGTGAGGAGCTCTTCCGCGGCACGGATGATGGGGCCCGCGCCGCCGAAGTGCGGGATGAACTCGGGGACGATCTGGCGGCGGGCGAGCAGGTTCGGCAGGGCGAAGACCTTGGTCGCGACGACGCTGCGGGCGACCATGTAAAAGAGCGGGTTGGTCTTCTTGTAAAAGACGACCATGGGCTTGGTCTGCTTGGCGACCTGGAGCGTGACGGTGCCGCTCTTGACGAGGGCGAGGTCGCACCAGCGGACGACGGCGTCGGTGTCCTGCACGAAGACCTTGACCGATTCGGGCCAGCCCCCGCTGGTGGCGCGGGCCATGGCGCGGAGGCGGTCGGCGACGGCGTCGCTGGTGGCGGCGACGACGCCCGCGGCGGCGGGGTGGGCCTTTTTGATTGCCGCGTAGGCGTCGAGGATGATTGGGAAGTTGCGCTCCAGCTCTTTGGGGCGCGAGCCGGGCATCATGGCGATGCGGGGGGAGCCCTCGCCGTAGATGGCGGAGCGGCGGTCCAGGGCGTCGAGGTCGAGCTGCTTGTCAAAGAGGAAGTGGCCGATGAAGCGGGCCGGCACGTGGCGGCGGCGGAAGAAGACTTCCTCGAAGGGGAACATGCACAGGACCAGGTCGGTGAGGCGGCGGAGCTTGTGGATGCGCCAGCGGCCCCAGGCCCAGATCTGCGGGGCGACGAGGTGGACGACCTTGCAGCCGTGGCGGCGGGTGATCTCGCAGATGGGCGTGTTGGCGGCGGGTGAATCGACGGGGATGTGGGCGAGAATCTCGTGGCGGTGGAGCCACTCGTCGATGCGGGCGTTGATGCCCTGGTGCTCGATGATCTTCTTGAAGCCGGGCACGCCCATGACGGCATCGTCGCCGGTGCGCTCGATGATGGTAGCGCCGGCGCGCTTCATTTTGGGGCCGCCCCACGCGTAGATGGGCAGGTCGGGGTGGCGGGCGCGCAGCTCGGCGATCACGGCGGAGGCGTGGTCATCGCCGCTGGGCTCGAAGGCGGTGAAGAGCAGGCCGGGCGGAGTGTCGGCGCGGGGCTCGCGCGTGAGGGCTTGTGCAGGGGCCTGCGTCACGGCGGGAGTGTAGGTTGTGCTGAGGGGTTGAACGAGGAAAGAGAACGCGGAGGGCGCGGTGGGGAGCGGAGGGCGCGGTGATGTCTATGGATCGGCGGGGTTGAAGCGGGGCTTGGATGAAAGTTGGGTTTTTGTCTTGGGGAGCGCGGCCGTTTTCCAAAAACGGCGGCCATTTTATAAAAACGGCCGCGCCGCGTGGACGGAAGACGGCCGCGCATGGACGGAAGACGGCCGTTCATGGACGGAACTCGGCCGCGCATGGACGCGGCGCGGCCTTGCGTGGACGGAGCGCGGCCGCGCATGGACGCGGCGCGGCCGTTCATGGACGGAGCACGGCCGTTCATGGACGCGGCGCGGCCTTTTAGGGACGGAGCGTGGCATGGCGTGGACACGGCGCGTGGTTATCACCACTTCGCGCGGTGCCGGGGACAAGTCTTCTGGCAGCTGTTTGCTCATTCTCTGCGCCGCTCTGCGTTCTCTGCGTTCAGTCTGTTCCGCGTGGTGGCGCACCGCCAGCCCTGCCGGGCGAAGAGAAGAAGAACAAGTACAGCCCAGGGGCGCCGAGCCGCCCCTGGCAACGATCGCACGCCCTGCGGGCGAAGAGGGGCGGCCGACGAGTGATTGAGTGCGGGGTGGGGCTTTCGGAATGAACCCACCCCCAACCCCTCCCTCGGGGAGGGGCTTTCATCAGAGGCCCGCGGCATCGAGCCAGAGGGAGGGCTTCTGGTCGAGGGCGACGGCGATGGCGACCATCGACTCCATGCTGGGGAGGTGGGCGCCGCGTTCGATGCTGCTCAGTTGGCTGACGCTGACGCCGGAGGACTCGGAGAGCTCTTTGAGCGTCCACGCACGCTCGGTGCGGGCGAGGCGGATCTGGCGGCCGAGCTCGGCGCGGAGGCGGTCCTGCGGGCGCTGTCCCAGGCCCAGCGTGATGACGGCCTGCGCGAGCGAGCGGCGCAGCTCGGCGACGGAGAAGGGCTTGGCGAGGTAGTCGAAGACATCCTGCTTGAAGGTCTGGCGCATCGAGTCGAGCGAGGGATAGCCGGTGACGACGATGACGCACAGACGCGACCAGCGCTTGCGGACTTCTGCCAGGACCTCTTCGCCGTTGTGGCGGCCCATCTTGATATCCAGCAGCACCAGGTCGGGCAGGTGCTGCTCGCAAGTCTCGAAGAACTCCGCGGGCGTGGCGCAGGTGCGGACAGCGTGGGCATCGGCCTCCAGCACCGAGCGGATGTACTGGCGGAAGTCGTCATCATCATCGAGCGCGACGATGGAGAGGGGCGGGAGCTTGAGCGGGTCGGGGGTGGGCGGCGTCGCGGGATTCGTGTGTGGCGCGTCCATGGGAACCTCAGGTGGCGGTCAGGGTGGTTGACGCGTGGGGGGATGCGTGGGGGGATGCGTGGTCGGCTGGGGGTTGGATGCGGGGGGCGGGGAGCAGTATCTCCAACTCGGCGCCGGAGCGGTCGGTGCGGTTGCGGGCGAGGATGACGCCGCCGTGTTCGCGGACGATGCCCTCGGCGACGGCAAGGCCCAGGCCCGTGCCGCGGGAATCGAGCCGTGTGCTGACGAACGGCTCAAAGAGGTGCGGGAGGATGGCGGCGTCGATGCCGGGGCCGGTGTCCTGGATGAGCAGCGAGACCCAGGGGCGCGCATCACGCGTGGAGGGGTGGGCGGAGATGGTGACCGAAGGGCCGGGGGCGGAGTGCTCGCCGCGGATGGCATCGACGGCGTTGCGGATGAGGTTGACGAGGACCTGCATCATGCGGTCGGGGTCGCACTCAAGGTTGAGCCGCTCGGGGACCTCGTTGATGATGGTGACGGGGAAGGCATGATGGGCTTCACGGTCGAGGCCGACGAGGAGGACGGCCTCCTGCACCAGGGCGCGGACTTCGACAAGGCGGGTCATGGGCTGGCGGGCGCGGGCGAAGTCGAGCAGGCTGTCGCCGAGTCGCTCGAGGCGTTGCACGACGCGGAGCATGAGGGCGGCCTGCGCGGGGTCGATGGAATCGGGCGCGGTGTTGAGCTTCTCGACGAGGCCCTTGAGGACGGTGAGGGGCGTGTTGAGCTCGTGGGCGATGCCGGCGGACATCATGCCCAGGCTTGCGAGGCGGTCGGCATCGGCGAGGTTGCGGCGGGCGGTTTCCAGCAGGTGATTCTTGCGTTTGAGGTCGTTGGCGACCTGCTCAAGGCGGGAGAGGGCATCGGCGAGCGCGGCTTCCTGGCGGCGGAGTTTGACGACCGAGTCATTGCGGGATCGCATGATCTCGCCGAGCTCATCGGAGGGGATGACGGCGTCGGGGATGAGCTCGGCGTCCTTGCGGCCGTCCTGCACGGCGCGGTCTGCCGCGAGCATGCGGCGGATGGGGATGTAGACGTTCTCGGGAAGGACGAGGACTTCAAGGGCGACGGCGACGAGGGCGTAAACGGCGAGCAGCGCGAGCACGATAATGATGTAGAGGCGGGTGACGGCGGAGCGGGCGTCGGGGATCTTGACGGCGAGGAGCTGAAACGACTCGCCGCGGCTGGAGCCTGGGGAATACACCACGGCGGCAGGGCCGAGCACCGAAGACATCGTGGAGATGGGGCGGCCCGCGTTGGCGGTGGCGGAGGCGATGGTCTCGGCGGTGAGGCCCAGGTCGAAGGCGGTGCCTTCGCGACGCTCGACGCTGCCCGCGCTCTCGGCGGCGGTGCGGGTGGCATCGGCACCTTGCGAGAGGGCTTCCAGGAGCAGGCGGGCCTCATCGGACTCGGCGCGATGGACGACCTCGTTGATAGCGGGGCGGATGGCCAGGACCAGGACAAGCGCGAGGGCGAGGGAGAAGCCTGTGTGGAGGAAGATGAGCTTCTTACGGATGCGCATGCGCGCGAGCAAGCCGCGGGACTCGGCGCCGGTGATCTGGCGGAGGCGGCGGCGGTCGAAAAAGGGCGGACGTGGGGGCGGGGTGCCGGCGGGGGCGGGGTTGGGCGGAGTTCGGGGCATAGGGACGAGGAAGTATTAGCGGGGAGAAGGCATCAAGGCATCGAGACATCAGCAGACTAGAGTCGGGGCGTGATGACCGCACGGGACATTGTGCATCGGGCGCTGGCGCACCAGGCGGAGCGATATCCGGACCTCGATCTGGCTCCGCTGGACGTATCGGGCCTCGATGCGCGGGACGCCGCCTTCGCGCACGCGGTGTATGACTCCGCGCTAAGGCGGTGGGTCACGCTGGGGTTTCTGATCGATGGGTTCGTGGCGCGCGGGTTTGGGTCTCTGGAGCCGCGGGTGCGGGGGGTGCTGCTGGCTGGGGCGGCGCAGTTGCTGCTGTTAGAGCGGGTGCCGCCGCATGCCGCGCTGAACGAGTCGGTGGATTGGGTGAAGGTGCATGTGAAGCCCGCGGCAGCGGGGCTGGTGAACGCCGTGCTGCGGCGCGTGTCTGAACTGGTACACGGGTTTGCCGAGGGGCTGCCCGAGCAGGCGGAGCGGGTTGCGTGGACGCAGGGGCGGGACCAGCTGCCATTGGGCGATGGGACGGCGGTGGTGCTGCGGCTGCTGGCGTTCCCCGAGCCAATGCTGGAGCGGGTCGCGATCGCGACGAGCCACCCGGTTGCGCTCGTGGCGCGGTGGGCACGGGCGTTTGGGGAGGAGGCCGCGCTGCGGCTGGCGATACACGGCCTGGTGATGCCCCCCACTGTCCTTTACACACAGTTTGCAACGGCGGGCGTTGAGGGGAGCGTGCCCCATGCGGAGCCGGGGCACTGCGTGTTCAGCGGGTCGCGCGGGGAACTGGTACGACTGCTGGAGCGGGAGCGGGATGTGTGGGTGCAGGATGCGGCATCGTCGAAGGCGGTGGCGAGCGTCGCGGGGATGACTCCGGCGGTGGTGATCGATGCGTGCGCGGGGCAGGGAACCAAGACTCGCCAACTGGCGGAGACGTTCCCCAAGGCGCGGATCATTGCGACGGATGTGGACGAACGGAGGCTGGGCGCGCTGCGGGCGGTGGCGCGGCGGCACGCGAATGTGCAGGTGATTGAACCCGGCGCCCTGCGGGCATGGACGGGGAGGGCGGACTTGGTGCTGCTGGATGTGCCGTGCTCGAACAGCGGCGTGCTGCCACGCCGGGTGGAAGCGCGGTACCGCTGCGATGGCGCGCAGATGGAGCGGCTGGTGGGGGTTCAGCGGGAGATTCTGCGGGAGGGCGCTGCGCTCGCGCGGAAGGGCGGCGCGGTGGTGTATTCAACGTGCAGTATCGAGATGGAAGAGAACGAGCACCAGGTGGCGTGGGCGGAGAAAACGCTGGGGATGAGGGCTTCGGGGGCCCTGCGGACGATGCCGGCAGGGCAGCCGGGGGATGACCCGGCGGGGTATCACGATGGGTCGTTTTCGGCGTTGCTGACGAAGCGGTGACCGTGTGCGCGGGAAGGGCGTACACTCCCGACCACACCCGACGGGATGAAAGAGGCCGAGGGGCGTTGGCAATCAGAACCTTTGGAGCGACCGCTTCATGAATCTGCTGGACATTCTCACTGCCGACTGCATCAAGGCGCCGCTGGTGGGCACCGATAAGAAGACCGTCATCGACGAGCTGGTCGACGTGCTGTCGGCGGCGGGCAGGGTGACGGACGCCAAGAGCCTGAAGGAGGCAGTCTGGACCCGCGAGCAGACGCGCACCACGGGGATTGGTCATGGGCTGGCGATCCCCCACGGGAAGTCGGCGGGGATGCCCGGGCTGGCGATGGCGATCGGCAAGCCCGCGAAGCCGATGGACTTTGAGGCCATCGACGGGCAGCCAGTGCGGCTGGTGGTTCTGTTGGCAAGCCCGCCGGACCGGACCAGCGACCACATTCAGGCGCTGGCGCGGATCAGCCGTTTGATGGCGAAGGATGAGTTCCGCGAGAAGATCTACGCGGCTGAGACCTCTGAGCAGGTGTACGAGCTGCTGAAGAGCCAGGAAACGCCGGGGTAACTGGGGCCGCGTGCCCGTGGATGGCGTGATGAGCGAGCGGGGAGCATCGGAGCGCGCGGGCGGGGATGCGGGGCTTGCCGCGCTGTCGGGGCCGGCACGCGAGGTTGAGGCTTATCTTCGTGAGTTTGTGCAAGGGTCGGGGCTGCCGCAGAATCTGCGGGAGGCGGCTTTGTATGCGCTGATGGGGCCGGGGAAGCGCCTGCGGCCCGCATTGACATGGCACTGCTGCGCGGCGATGGGCGTGGAGCCGGGGCGGGCTTGTGTCGCGGCGGGCGCGGCGGTGGAGCTGGTGCATTGCTTCAGCCTGGTACACGATGATCTGCCTGCGCTGGACAATGACGATCTGCGACGTGGGCGGGCGACGCTGCATGTACACACTTCAGAGCCGATGGCGATCCTCGCGGGCGATGCGCTGCTGACGATGGCGTTTCAGTTGCTCGCACGTGAGTTTGGGGCGGGGGGGGGGCGGCTGATTGAGGTGCTTTCCACCGCGACGGCGATGATGATCGGCGGGCAGGTGCTTGACACGCGGGGGGGCATGGACGCGGCGATGCCCGCGGCAGAGCGCCTGGAATTGATCCACCGGGGTAAGACGGGGGCGCTGATCCGGGCGGCGTGCCAGATGGGGGTGCTGGTTGCGTTTGACGGGCCCGGCGTTCAAGCGCGCGCGCGCGTTGGGATGGATCGCGCGATGGAATTGGTGACCATCTACGCGGATGCGGTCGGGCTGATGTTCCAGATCGTGGATGACCTGCTGGACGTGGAGGGGGCGGAAGCGGATGTGGGTAAGCGGATCGGGAAGGATGCGGCAGCGGGGAAACTGACGTACCCGGCGGCGATGGGGGTAGAGGCCAGCCGCGTTGAGGTGGCGCGGCTGCTGGCGATCGCAAACGAGGCGGCAGGGACGCTGGGGGACGATGGGAAGGTGCTGGGGGAGCTGGCGGGGTACCTGAGCTCGCGAAGGCGTTAGGGCTCCGAGTTGTGGCGAATATTGACACAACTTCGACGGCAGTGTACGATGAAAATATGGCCGACCGACAGACCGTGAATGTATCGCTGACAGAGGCGCAGCACGGCTTTATCCACGCCCAGCTCTCAACGGGCCGGTACCGCTCGGCCAGCGAAGTCGTCAGGGAGGGTTTACGCATGCTTGAGGATGCTGAACAGCGCCGCCTGCTCGAGAAGTTCCTTGTCGAAGGGCTCACTCCGGAGGAAGAGGCGGTGGTACCTGCGAAGGCGCTTGAGAAGTTGCGAACGCGAGTCCGGGCGCTGCTTGACGAGGCGGCTGAAGACGCACAACAGGGGCGGGTCGTGGATGGGGAGAAGGCCCTGCTGGGGATTCGGCAGCGGTTGGAATCGCGCCGCGGGCGGAAGAGCGCGTGAGCGGCTTTGTACTGAGCCAAACGGCTCTGAACGATCTGGACGAGATTGTGGAGTACATTGCCGCGGATGCGGGGATTGATCGCGCGCTCGCGATGCATAGCAAGTTTCTTGAGGCATTCAGGCTGCTGGCGACGTCGCCGGGTATGGGGCGTACGCGGGTGCATCTTGCGCCGTCGAACATCCGCTGGTGGCTGGTCGTACCGTTCCACGTCGCATACCGCTGCGACCTCATGCCGATCCGGATTGAGCGGATTATCCATGGAGCGCGGGAAGTGGGTTTGTGCCTGGACAATGAGTAAACGGACGACTGAACGCGTGCGGTGCGCCGGAGTGACGGGTTCCCCCAGCCCCGGACCTCCCCTGAGGGGAGGGGGTTCAGCAGAGTCCTATAGTGGTGCGGCACTTCACTCAACAGGGACGTCGACTACATGCCCATACTTCCGACCATCACTTCGCCCCAGGATCTTCGCGGCCTGAGCCTCGTGCAGCTGCAGCAGTTGGCAGGGGAGATTCGCGAGGCTATCTGCGGGCAGGTGTCGGAATCCGGGGGACATCTGGCGCCCAACCTGGGCGTGGTTGAGCTGACGATCGCGCTGCACTATGTGTTCGATTTTTCGTATGACCGGCTGCTGTTTGATGTGGGGCACCAGTGCTATCCGCACAAGCTGCTGACGGGGCGGCTGGGCCTGCTTGGGAAGCTGCGGACACGGGAGGGGATGGCCGGGTTCCCCGAGCCGCGGGAGTCGCGGTATGACCTGTTCAGCGTGGGTCACGCGGGGACGGCGATCCCGACGGCCGTGGGGATGGCGCGGGGCGACAGCCTGAACAAAGAGGGCTTTGACCCGGTGAGCAACCCGACGGGGCGGCGGGTGGTGTCGCTGATCGGCGATGCGTCGATCGTCAACGGCGTCGCAATGGAGGGGCTGAACAACGCGGGGACACTGAACCGCCAGTTTCTCGTGGTGCTCAACGACAACGGGATGTCCATCAGCAAGCCGCAGGGCGCGCTGGCGCATTACTTTGACCGGCTGCGCCTGTCGCACCTCTACACCGATTTCAAGAAGTCGGCGAAGGAAGTGCTCAAGACGGTGCCTGGTGGGTCGGCGATCCGTGGGGCGTATCACGCGGCGGGCGAGATGACCAAGGCGGTGGTGAACGAGGGAGCGGCGTGGTTTGAGCACTTTGGGCTGGTGACGGCGGGGCCGATTGATGGGCACGACCTGCCGACGTTGATCAAGTTTCTGCGGGAAGCGCGCGACCTTGACCGCCCGATGCTGCTGCATGTAAAGACGACGAAGGGCAAGGGGTGCGCGTTCGCGGAGCAGGATGCCAGCAAGTATCACTCGCCCGCGCCGTTCGCGGCGGCGGACGGCTCGATGAAGACCGAGGGGCGGAGCTTCACCACGGCGTTCGCCGATGCGTTGATCGAGGTGATGGAGAAGGACGCGAAAGTGGTGACGTGTACGGCAGCGATGCCGGACGGCACGGGGCTGAACAAGGTGCTGCCGCGGTTCCCCGAGCGGGCGTGGGACGTGGGCATCTGCGAATCGCACGCGCTGGACATGATGGCTGGGCTGGCGAAGACGGGGTTCAAGCCATTTTTCGCCGTGTATTCGACGTTCTTCCAGCGGTGCTTTGACCAGGCTTTTCAGGAGGCAGCGCTGCAGGGGCTGCCGGTGCGGCTGTGCATGGACCGCGCAGGGCTGGTGGGCGGCGACGGCGCGGTACACCATGGCTTTTGCGATGTCTCGCTGCTGCGGACGCTGCCGGGCGCGGTGATCATGGCGGCGGTGGATGAGCCTTCGCTGAAGGCCTCGCTTGAGTTCATGCGGACGTATGAGAAGGGGCTGTCGGCGGTGCGGTACCCGAGGGACAAGGTCAGCGATGCGCTGGCCGCGCTGGGCTGCCCTGCCTTTGAGATTGGAAAGGCGCGGAACCTGACGCCCGGTGTCGTGGAGCCAGAGGTGGCGGTGCTGGCGTTCGGCACGCTGGCGTTGACGGCCATGGAGGCGGCGGAGCGGGTGGCGGGGGACTGCCGCGTAGCGGTGTATGACGCGCGGTTCGCGAAGCCTGTGGACCGGGGGCTGATCCGGACGTTGCTGGAGCAGCGCGTGCCGATTGTGACCGTTGAGGATCACGGTGTGATCGGCGGGTTCGGCTCGGCGGTGGTGGAAGCCGCGGCTGAGATGGGGCTGGACACATCGGCCATCACGCGGCTGGGGCTGCCGGATGCGTGGGTGTATCAGAACTCGCGTGGGGAGCAGTTGGCGGAGGTGGGGCTGGATGTTGATGGGATGGTCCGCGCGGTGCTTGCCGCGGCGGGGCTGGATGCCGGAGGTCACGGTGATCCACAAAGACACCGAGTTGAGGACAACTCGGCGGCACGGTGACTCCGTTTATTTTTCCGCGCTGAGGTAGCAGATGTAAGCGGCGTCGGGGTCCCCCACTGCTCGGGGGCGGAAGATGCCGTTGCCGCCGCCCTTGCCGTTGTCGCCTTCCCAGTAAACGCTGACGCGGCGGAAGCCGGCCTCTGTGAGGAGCTCGCGGATCTCGGCGAGGGTCCAGAGTCGCCACTCGTAGGTGAAGGCGTTCTGCATCGCGGGGCCGCGCTTGAACTCAAAGTGGATCTTGCAGACATAGTCGGCGGTGATGGGGTTGTACGAGGCCTGGTCCCAGATGTAGGTAAAGCCGCCGGGGCAGCGGCGGCGGTCTTCCTGGATTTTGGCGGTCTCGAAGCCGCCGTAGATGTCGAGGAAAAAGACGCCGTCGCGGGCCAGTGAGGCGAGGACGGATTTGAAGTAGGTGAGCATCAAGGGGCGGGTCTTGAAGATCCAGTAGCTGAAGTTCATCGCGAGGATGACGTCCATGTCGCCGGCATCGGGGCCGGGGGTCAGGACGTTGCGGGGGAGGAGGCGGATGCGCTCCTGTGCCGCGGGGGGGAGCGTCGCAACGTTGTGCTCGCGGCCCCAGGCGAGGGTGGGCTTGTGCAGGTCGAGGCCCAGGGCGGTGTTGTCTTTGTGGGCTTTGACCCACTCGCAGGCGGTGAGGGCGGTGCCGCAGAAATCTTCGCGCAGTGTGCGCGCGGGCCGGGCACGGAGCCGCTTGAAGTTGGAGGCGACAAAGGCGACCTCGGCCGCCGGGCCTTGGACAGCGATCTGGTAGAGGGTGTGGCGGTCGGCGGTTCGGGCCGTGAGGGGCTTGGCGCGGGGCTTTGACGCTGTTTTGGGGTTTGGCTTGCGGGACTTTTGGGGGGGGTTGGACATGGCGGCGGTGGTGGTCCGTGAGGGCTTTGCGGTTGGCATGGTCTGGGGTACTCGCTCGAACAACTCAGAATGGTTCGCAAACGTGCCGATGCTGGGAGGCGGATGAGGAGCGGCCTTATACTCTCTTTCCGCGCGGCTGGGCGGGGTCCGAGAACTTTTGCACCCTCAATGTAGGTCCTTTGGAGCAACTGATGCGCCTCACGATGGTTGGTACCGGGTATGTCGGGCTGGTGACAGGCGTGTGCTTTGCCAACACCGGCAACGATGTGACGTGCCTGGATGTGGATGCGAAGAAGATCGAGAAGCTGCGCCAGGGGGTCTGCCCGATCTATGAGCCGGGGCTGACGGAGCTGATGAGCCGCAACTATGAGTCGGGGCGGCTGAAGTACACGCTGGACAAGGCAGGCGCGTACCGGGATGCAGACATGATCTTCATCTGCGTGGGCACGCCCAGCGATGAGCGGGGGCACACGGACCTTAAGTACATCCATGGGGCGGCGGATGACATCGCCAAGGTGCTGAAGGAACTGGGGCCCAAGCAGAAGCCCAAGATCATCGTGGTGAAATCGACCGTGCCGGTGGGCACGACGTTTGAGGTGAAGGAGCGGGTGCGGGCCATCGTGGGGCCGGACATCCCCTTCGCGGTCGCGGACAACCCGGAGTTTTTGAAAGAGGGCGATGCGATCAATGACTTCAACAGGCCCGACCGCGTGGTCGTGGGCGTTGAGGACGAGGCGTCGAGCGAGGCGTTCCGCCAGTTGTACGACCCCTTTGTGCGCAACGGGCACCCGATCTTTCTGATGGATGTGCTGAGCGCCGAGATGGTGAAGTACGCGAGCAACAACTTCCTGGCGACGAAGATCAGCTTCATCAACGAGATGGCGAACCTGTGCGAGGCGTACGGGGCGGACATCGGCAAGGTGCGCGAGGGGATGTGCTCGGACAAGCGGATCGGGAACCAGTTCCTGTACCCGGGGCTGGGGTATGGCGGCTCGTGCTTCCCGAAGGACACGCTGGCGTGCATCATGATGGGGGACAAGGCGGGCATCGAGGCACGTTTGTCCAAGAGCGTTCACGAGGTGAACCAGAAGCAGCGGGACCGCTTCTTCGACAAGGTTCAGGGGCACTTCAAGAACGCGGGCGGGCTGACGGGGAAGACGATCGCATTCTGGGGGCTGGCGTTCAAGCCGCGGACGGACGACATCCGCGAGGCGCCGGCACTGACGCTGATGCGCAAGGCGATGGGGTATGGCGCGACGGTGCGGGGCTATGACCCGGTTGCCGCGGAGAATGTGCGGGCGGAGATGGGGTCGGGCGTGGCGATCGTGGACGACATGTACGAGTGCGTGGAGGGGGCTGATGCGCTGGTGATCAGCACTGACTGGGACGAGTTCAAGAGCCCGGACATGGCGCGCCTGGCGAAGCTGCTGAAGAAACCGGTGATCTTCGATGGACGGAACCTGTACCGCCCGGCGCAGATGCGCGAGGCGGGGTTCACGTATTACTCGGTGGGGCGCGCACCTGTCGTCGAAGGGAAGAAATAGGGTTGGCTGCGGGGTGGTGAGGCAACCGCACCGAGTTGAAGACAACTCGGAGGCACGTTTCTATTGCCAGGGGCGGCCGCCGGCGAGGGAGCCGCGGAAGCGGGCTTCGAGGGCACCCTCTTCGGCGTGGACCTCTCCGAGGGAGAGGGGCATAATGAGGCTGAACATGGTGCCGCGGCTGACATCGCTGACGAGCTGGATGTCGCACTGAAGGATTGAGGCAAGCTCCTTGGAGATGGCGAGGCCCAGGCCGGTGCCGGTGTGCTCGCGCGTGTGGCCGCCATCAAGCTGGTAGAACTTCTCGAAGACCTTCTGCTGCTCCTCTGGCGGGATCCCTGGGCCGTTGTCGATGACGCTGACGCGGACACCGTCCTGGGAGGGGTCGGGGCCGCCGCCGGCGCGGAGACGCTCGGCGCGGAGCGTGACCTGGGGCTGGCGGCCGGTGCGCTCGATGGGCTCGACAAACTTCACGGCGTTGCTGAGGAAGTTGAAGATGATCTGCTGAAACTTTTTGACGTCGGTGCGGACGACCGGGCAGTCGTCGGCGATCTCCATGCGGACGGTGACAGATTTTTTGTCCGCGATCGGGGCGATGAGGCCGACGAGGCCCTCGCACGCATCGCGCAGGTTCATGGGCTCGATGGAGAGCTCGACGCGGCCCGCCTCGATGCGTGACATCTCAAGCAGGGAGTTGATGAGCGTGAGGAGGTTGCGGCCCGCGATCAGGATGTTCTCGAGGTAGCGGACGCGCTTGGTGACGCTGGGGGCGGCTTCGCGCTCGACGTCGACGCGGGCGACCTCGAGCAGGAGCTCGGCGAACCCGATGATGGAGTTGAGCGGGGTGCGCAGCTCGTGGCTGACGTTGGCGAGGAACTCGCCCTTGACCTTCGCGGCCTGGTAGAGCGAGGAGTTGCTCTCGGAAAGCTCGTGGAGCTTGAGGTCGAGGGCGGAGTTGATGGAGCGGAGGCGGTCCTGACCGCTCTGCAGGTCGGCGAGCATGGAGTTGAAGGTGTCGGCGAGCTGCTCAAACTCATCGCCGGTGTGGATGTCGGAGCGGATGGCGAGGTTGCCCTCCTGCACGCGGCGGGCGGTGTCGCGCAGCGCGCGGACCGGCTG
Organism: Phycisphaerales bacterium; assembly: GCA_038260025.1. Taxonomy (GTDB): domain Bacteria; phylum Planctomycetota; class Phycisphaerae; order Phycisphaerales; family UBA1924; genus JAEYTB01. The sequence continues at coordinate 44,978 of JBBSOF010000013.1, read as the reverse complement.
GAGGATGAGCTTGCGGGTGATGATGTAGAGCACGAGCATCGCGAGCAGCAGCACGGCGACGCCGGCGGAGAGCAGGTAGATGGTGTTGGAGATGAGCAGGCGCGTCGCCTCAACGCTGCGGCGGTCGAGCACGATGATGCCGCTGAGCTTTGAGTCGGCGCCGGTGCGGTCGGCCTTGGCGTAGCGGTACTCGCGGGAGGTGCCGGCCCAGTATGCCTCCTGCAGTTCGGCACGCTGAGGGTCTGACCGGAAGGCGGCAACAGCGCGGGCGATGAAGGGGTCGGAGGTGGCGCGGTCGGCGGCCTGATCGACGGTGAGGTGGACGGCGAGGATGCCGCCGCGGGACTCGCGAACGCCGTACTGGTTCCGCTTGCCCAGGGGCCAACCGGTGTTGGGGACGTTGGGAAACACGAGGGGCCCCATGCGGCTGTCCTGAGGGCTTTCGGCCTGGCCCAGGGCGTCCCAGGTGAGGGCCATCTGGTGGGAGACATCGAGCTGGCCGCCGTCGATGAGCGCCGTCATCCGCAGCCAGGGCACGGTGAGGGCCGCCAGCACGATCATGATGATCGCGGTGCCGAAGACGAGCAGGCATTTTTGAGCCAGGGAGAGGCCGCGCCACATGCGGTGAGTGTACGGAACATGGGCGCGGCTGCACGGTCGTTTGCGGGGGGGCTGCGCTATCATCCCCGCCCATGACCGCCGCACGCACGATTTACCTCGAAACCTTCGGCTGCCAGATGAACGAGCTCGACTCGGAACTGGTCGCGGGACGGCTGCGCGCGCTGGGGTATCGCTTTACCGGGGATGCCAGCGCAGCGGATGTGGTGCTGTACAACACGTGCTCGGTGCGCGAGCACGCGGAGCAGAAGGTGTGGTCGCGCCTGGGTGAGCTGGCGGTGCGCAAGCGGGAGGAGCCCACGCTGGTGGTGGGCGTGCTGGGGTGCCTCGCGGAGCGCGACGGCGAGGCGCTGGTGAAGCGGATGCCGGTGGTGGATATCTTGTGCGGCCCGGGCGAACTGGACAAGCTGCCGGGGCTGCTGGACAACGCCGTGCGCACGCGGGAGAGCCTGGCGGCGGATGAGCGGAGCGCGATCCAGAGCGGCTTTGAGCATGCGAGCGCCGCTGGCGGGACTTCGGCCCGAGAGATTGCGCTGCAGGGGTCGGCCTCACGGCGGAGCGCGACGCTGGCGGCGGCGGCAGACTCGCTGGAACTGCTGGACCTATCGCGGTCGGTCTCGCCGGTGGATGAGGGCGGCGGGGTAAAGCGGTCTGCGTATGTGCGGATTACGCGGGGGTGCAACAAGTTCTGCACGTACTGCGTGGTGCCCTTTACGCGCGGGGCGGAGGTACACCGGCCGCCGCAGCACATCATCGATGAATGCAAGCTCCTGGCGGATGCGGGCGTGATCGAGGTGACGCTGCTGGGGCAGACGGTGAATCACTACCGCTTTGAGCATGGGGCGGCGGTGACGCTGAACGGGCTGATGCAGCCGCAGAAGGGGCGGAGTTATGGGGGGGGCCATGCACGCGACCCGTTCGCAGGTGCGAACACGACGACGTTCGCCGATCTACTGGCGCGGATCCATGATGAGGTCCCGGCGATCCGGCGGCTGCGGTTTGTGACGAGCTATCCGCGGGACTTTGGGGATGATGTGCTGGAGGTGATGCGGGAGCACCCGCGCATCTGCCGCTACCTGCATGTGCCGGGGCAGTCGGGGAGCGACCGGCTGCTAAAACTGATGAACCGCGGCTACACGGTTGGGGAGTACGTGGAGTTTCTTGACCGTGCGCGGGGCTTCCTGCACCAGCCGGAGATCGGGCGGCCGCTGACGCTGAGCGGGGATTTCATCATTGGGTTCCCGACGGAGACTGAAGAGGATTTCGCGGCAACCGAGACGCTGGTGCGGCGGGCCCGGTACAAGAACGCGTTTATCTTCAAGTACTCGCCGAGGCCGGGGACGGTGGCGTTTGACAAACTGCCCGACGATGTGCCCGAACGCATGAAGCGCGAGCGCAATGGACGGCTGCTGGCGCTGCAGTCGCAGATCAGCGAGGAAATCAGCCGCGAGCAGATGGGTGAGACGCTGGAGGTGTTCGTGGAGGGGCTCTCGCCGCGCGAGCACAAGCGGCGGGCCCGGAGCGAGCGCGCGGGGGGCGTCACGCTGACCATTAACGGCGCGGCGGCGGAGCCGGAGGCGTGCGGCGGTGTTGCGACCATCGATGAGGCGGCGGAGGGCGAGACCGCTGCAACAGCGACGCAGCTTCGCGGGCGGACCGATGGCGACCTGATTGTGCTGTTCGATACGCCCGCGGGGCGTACGGCGGAGAGCATGATCGGGGAGATGCTGCGGGTGCGGATTTCGGGGGCGTCGGGGCTGTCGTGCTTTGGCGACGTCGTGGCGTAAATGGCGTATCGCCGTGATCGACTTATCTTTATGGTGCGGCGTTGGCGCTGAAAAGGCGTGTGGTGTAGCGCATCACGACCCTTACATGCGCATCAGCAAAACGGGCATGAACGGCGGTGAGGGCGGCGACCATCGCGTCGTGGCGGGGACCATGTTTGGGTGCGTAGGAGGCGCTGAGCGCACGGCCGATGAGGTCTTCGCGGGTCATCTGCTGAGCGGAAGGAAATGCCTGCACTTGGGCGTCGCGGAAGAGCGGGGTGGCAAAGAGGACCATCGCACAGTCACTGCGGTCTCTGGCGGCGGGGTGGTTCTCGCTGGCTTCGAGGATGATGCGGCCGTATTCCGCCGTCAGCGGGTCGGCGTTGGCGCGGTCGTTCCACAGAAGGCAGAGGGGCGCGGCGGGGCAAAGGACGCGGTGGAACTCCGCGAGGGCGCGGGGGGCATCAAACCAATGGAATGCCTGCGCACAGAGCACCAGCGCCACGCTGTGATCAGCCAGACCGGTTGACTCGCCCGTGCCAGGCTGCCAGGTGACGCGGGGGTGCGGCTCGGCGGCGTCGCGCATGGCAGCGTTGGGCTCTATGGCGATCACGGTGCAGCCACGATCGGCAATGAGGCGTGAGGAGATGCCGGTGCCCGCACCGATATCCGCGATGATGACCTGCTCCGGCGGGATGCGCGAGGTGCCGAGCAGATTGATCATGGCGTCAATCGCGGCGGCGGGGTATGTGGGGCGGAAGCGGGCGTAGTCATCGGCGCGGTCGCTGAAGCGTGCCGTGGGGTTGAGGTTGTGCAGCGGTTGGGGCACGCTTTACTCCTCAAATCGCTCGGCAGCGCGGCGCTTGGCGGCAAGCAGCCCGGATTCGGCAGGTGGCTGCGCGGGAGCGGAAGGATCGGGAGCGATCGCGGTTTGTGATGTGGTGTCGGCGGTGTGGGCCGCGAGGCGCTGGGCGCGGCGGCGGTCTCGTGCCGCGGCAGCGAGGTTGGCGGCGTCGGCATCGGACAGCGCGATCACGGGCGTTGGGGCGGGAGCCGTGTCGGGTTCGCGGCGGGCGCGGAGGCCGGCGGTGGTGCGCGCGGCTTCGGCGGCGCGGGCCCGCTCTGCCGCGGCGTCGGCTTCGGGGCGGAAACGACGGCTGGCCCAGCGGTCCCACGCGATGCGGCGGGTCGCGACATCGAGGAAGAAGACACCAAGCGTCCAGAAGAGGAGCGTGCGCCAGATTGGGATAATGGCTTCGCGGGGCGTGGTCTTGGCGCGGTTGAAGAGGTCGGCGGTCTCGGGAGAGTTGAGGGCGAGGACACGCCCGCCGCTGCGACGGGCGATATCGGCCAGCAGCGCATCGTTGGACTGGCGGGCGCGGAACTCGGCACCCTCTTGAATTGTTGAGCCGACGATGACCGGGGGGAGGCGGCGCTGCTCCCCCGCGATGGTCGATGCGGGCTTGATGAGCGAGACGTAGCTGCCGGTTTCCTGGGCTTCGACCTCGCCCTCGTACACGCCCGGGCCTGTCTGCGTCAGGCGGGCCTGGTGTGCCTCGCCGCTGGGGGTGTAAACCGTGACCGGAACGTCGAGACGTTCCATAGGGTGGCCGTCATCGTCCTGCGCTTCGAGGCGCAGCGTGATTCGGCTGCCTTCCTGATGGCTGCCGGCCTGGAAGCGGCGCGAGCCGGGAGGGCGGGAGGACTGGCGGACGATCTGCGTCCATAGGCGCTCGTACCCGGGCCAGTCGAGCCAGGGCGTCGCCCAGTGCGACGCATCTGATGTGAAGGCCACGACCTGCCCGAGGCCGACGTTCCAGTGTGATAGCACAGGCTCACCGGAGGGTGTGACGATGGCGTTGATGATGGTGGGCAGGTCGCGGGTCTGCGTGAGGGCGAGGCCGTTGAGGGGCGGGGGCGCATCGATACCCGCCATCATCGGGGAGCCGGTGGGGAGGACAATGGGATCGAACGGCGTCTCTCTGATGAGGGGCGTGCGCACGAGGCGGACGGCCTTGAGGAAGATCTTGGGGAGCTGGTTGGCGTTGATGGCGTGGTAGAAGACCCCATCGCCGCGCTCGGCCATGACGGCCATGGTGCGGGTGTCGGCGTCGTCGCCGACGGCGATCATCGAGAGCTTGATACCGTCCTTGCGCATCTGTTCTGCGAGGTCGGGGAGGGACTGGGAACGCTGGGACTTGCCGTCGGAGAGGACCACGACGTGCTTGACCTTGGCGGTGGAGGCGGCGAGTTGCTCGCGGGCACGCTCAAGGCCGGGGGCCATGTTGGTGCCGCCGCCGGGGTTGATGCTGAGGACCTCCTGCACCAGTTGGGCGGTCTTGCGGTTGGGCTGAAGGGGCCAGACGACATCGGCGTTGGAGTTGAAGGTGACGACGCCGACGAGGTCGCGGCGGTCGAGCGTGCGGATGGCCATTGCCGCGGCCTCGTTGGCGATCTCCTGCTGGCTGCGGGTGGCGCCCAGAACGAAGTTGCCCATGGACCCGGAGTTGTCCAGCACGAAAACAATCGCGACCTCGGGGGTGATGAGGCGGTCGGGGATGTCAAGGCTGACGGGGAGGATGTTCTCGATGGGCGAGCCACGCCAGCCGCCCGCGCCGAAGGAATCTGGGCCGCCGATCATCACGAGCCCGCCGCCCAAATCGCGGACGTAGGCGACGAGGGTTTCCTGAAGGCGGGGCGCGACGGCATCGACCGGGATGTTGTCGAGCAGCACGACGTCGTAGGCCTGGAGGGATAGCAGGTCCTGGGGCATGCCCTCGGGCCCGGCGACAATGACGTCTACACCGCTGTTGCGGAGGGCCTGGGCAAGGGTCGATGCCTGGGCGGAATCACCCGCCGCGTTGACAATGAGGGCCGAGCCCTTGCCGGGGGTGATGGTGAAGGCCTCCGCGCGATTGTTCTCAGGCGTGGTGTCGCCGAGGGTGCGGGTGCCGCCGCCGGAATCACGAACGACATCGGGCTCGAAGATGGCCTTGAAGCGGTGGACGCGACCGGTGTCGAGGCGGACTTCAAGCTGCTCTACGTTTTGGCCGGGCACGAGCGTGATGGCGCGGCCGGTGCCGGGGGCATCGCCGTTGAGGTCGATGGGAGTATTCTCGCGGAGGAGTTGGAGCGTGCCGCGGGTTGCGGCGGTAGCGGTGAGGGCGACGCGGACGTTGATCGTCGCGCCGGCGGCGGCGGTGGGCGGGGCATCGACGGAATCGACGGAGACCTCCTCGCTCAATGTGTACGTGAGCGGGATGACATCGATAGGGATGGTGGAGCCGCGGGTGAGCAGGCCCGGCGCGGAGCCTTCCGCAGCGGCGGCGGCGGCGTTGCCGGCGGTTTCGTTGCCATCGGAGAAGAGCAGGAGGCGGCCGGAGGCATCTGGGGGGATGAGGGCGCGACCGAGACGGATCGCATCGGCGATGTTGGTGCCTTCCGCGAACTGGAGGTCGAGGTCGCGCGATTCGATGGTCGCGCGGCTGGGGACTGCGGCTGCCGCGGCGCGGGCGTCGAAGGCGACGATGCCGACAAGATCATCAGGGCCGTGGGCGCGGGTGGCGCGGCGGAGGTATTCCTGCGCGGCCTGGGGCGCTGAGCGAGGCGGCGCATCGTCACCAAGTGTGCGGTTGCCGGCATAGCGGCGGACGGAGCCGGAGACATCGACAAGCGCGACGATGGCGAGGCGGTCGGTTTTGCGGACTGTGGCCAGGCCGGCGAGCATGGCGAGGATGAGGCCGTACAGCACCAGGCGCGCGAGGAGGGCGGTGACGCGCCGCGCGGGGCTCATCGAGGCGAATGAGGCGAGGCCGATGAGGGTGATGGGCACCAGCGCCAAGAGCAGCCAGAACCAGACGGGTTGCTCAAAGCGGAAGTTCATGGCTTTCGGGCGGCGGGACGGGCGTCCTGGGCGTCGACGGTGGGCGGAGGGGGTGGCATCGCGGTGGCGGGCGCGGCTGCGGGGGGCTGGGCGCGATCGATGTATCGCTTAAAGACGCGGCGGACGAGATCGCTGTACTGGCTGGGAACGCCCTGCTGCTCGATGGCGCGTTCGGCGCCGCTCGCGGCCTCGCGGAGGCCTTCCTGTAGGGTTGGGCCTGCGGCGCTGCCCGTGCGTCGCGGCTGCTGATTGGGGTTGAGGTAGTCGGAGATGACGTGCTCATCGGCACCAATGGCGGGGGTTGAGCGGGCATCTACCGGGACTGTGCTTGCTTCGGAGGGGCCAGCGATGGGGCCGCGGGGGTTGCGGCGCGGCTGCCTGCCGCCGGGACCGGTGGGAGGACCATCATCGCCGTTGGCGCTGGGCGCTGACTGCTGGGCGTCGTGAAGGCCGGGGGATGGGGGAAGGTCGGCGTTGCTGCCGGGGCCGGGGGGGTTGATGGGGGTGGATGTGCCGGTGGGCTTGGCGGGGTTGGGATCGGTGCCGCGGTCGTCGATGGTTGGGGGGTTGGTGTTGTCGGGGGCGGGCGACCCGGCGGGGTCGGGCTGGGACTTTGGCTGGGACCGCGAGGGATCAGGCTTGGAGGGTTGTGGGTTCGACTGCGGGCCTTGTGATGACGGCTTTTCGGATTGTTGCGGCTGAGGCTGGGACGGGGGGTTCAGATCGGCGGGGTCGGAGGGCGGGCGCGGGTTGTTCTTGTTTTCTGCGTTCTTTGCCGCCATCTCGCGGGCGAGGTCTTCGAGCATCTCGCGCTCTTGCGGGGATGCGTTGTCGAGGAGTTTCTGGGCCTGCTGACGCATCTTCTCCGCCTGCTGGCGGGTCATCTGCGGCTGCTTGGCATCCTTTGACATTTCCTGCAGTTGTTCGGCGAGGCGCTTGAGCGTTTCTTTGGACGGGAGTTTGTCGGGCAGGTCGCCGGGGGGTTGCTGCTCGCCTTCGGGGGATGGTGTTTGCTGATTCTGCGCGCCGGGCTTGGGACTGGGCTTGGCATCGGCGGCGTCGGGGACACTTTGGGTGTCCTTGCCCTGAGTGTTCGGGACTTGGGTGTTCTGGCCTTGGGTGTTCTGGTCGGAAGGCTTGGGTTGCGGGTTTGGCGCGTTGGCTTCTGGCGCGGTCGGCTCGCCGGGAGTGGTCTGTGGCTTTGTTTCGCGGGACTTTGGGTCGGCCTGATTTGGTTCGGCCTGAGGGGAATCGGGCTTGGATGAGTCGGGTGCTGTGGGCTGTGGGTGTGACGATGAATCGGGCTGCGGACGTGAGGCAGGGGTGGTGGCTGGGTTCGTGTCTGGATTCGTGTCTGGATTCGTGTTTGGGGTGGGCTTCTGAGTGTCGCCCTGCTCGCGCGGCTGTGATGGTGTGGTGGGTTGTGTCGTGGGCTTTGGGGCCGTCGGTTGTGATTGGGGCTGTGCTGGTTGGCCGGGCGATTGGGGACGGGGCGTTGGGGAAGGTGATTCAGCACCGGTTGGCGATGGCTGACGCTGCTGGGGCTGGCCGGGCTCGCGCTGTGGTGAGAGCTGCTGCTGAGGGTCGCTGGTGGGTGACGCCTGTGGTTGCGGGGTTGGTGCGCTGGGGCTGGGCTGGGGGGTCGTGTTCTTTGGAGCGGCTTGCGGGGGTTGCGCTGGTGACGTTGTGTCGGTGGAGTTTGTCGGTGTCGAGGTGGGCGTCGATGGTGGTGTCGTGGGCGCTGGCTGCGGCGGGGGAGTGCTGTCGGGCTTTGGTGGCGTGTTTTTGCTTGGCGACGAGGAACCCTCGCTGCTCGACTGACTGGGAGAATCGCCAGTGCGCTGAGGCTGGGCCGCATCGGGCGGTTGCGCGGCTTTCGTCGGCTGAGACGCGTCAGGTGGTTGCGCCGGGTTGGAAGGCGGTGGCGTGTTCGGCGGCTGCGATGGGGGGCGCGGATCGGACGTGTCTGGAGAACGCTCGGGATTCGATGGGCGCGGCTCGCTCGGATTGCCGGGAGGGGTCGCAGCGTTGCGTGTGGCGTCGTCTGCCGGAGGATTGGATGACGATGGAGACGGCTGTGAAGATTGATCGCGCGGTTCAGACAGGCGCGGGTTGCCGCCGCGGGGTGCCGGCTTCGTCGGCGCGTTGGGTTGGGCGGCGGGAGCAGCATCTGATGGAGGCGGCTGGGGCTGATCCGGATTGCTCGATGAGGGCTGTGCGCCGGATGGCGGTTGCTGCGGTGCATCCTGCGTTGGCGGTTGAGGCTGGGCGAGCGACTTGGCGGCGTCGTTGAGGCGGTCGCGCAGTTGCTTGAGCGGGTTGGCACCGGGCTGCGCGGTGCTGTCGCGCGGCGCGGGGGCATCGGGTGTTGCTAATGGTGCGCTCTCGGCAGGCTGGTCCGGCGGGGCCTGCGAAGAAGCTGCGTTTGCGGTGTTGTCGCTGGGCGCATCACCGCTCGTTGACGCGGCAGGCCCCGGCGGGGACGAGGGCGGGGGTGAGGCAGGGTCCGCGCCCGGCGGGGGTGCGTTGTCGAGAGCGCGGGCGAGTTCGGCCAACTCCTCGGCCATGCGGGCGCGTTCCTGCGGCGGGAGCGAGTCGTATTGCTCGCTCAGGCGAACGGCCTCGGCTGCCGCGGCTTCGATGTTGCCTTTGGCCAGTTCGCGGCCGAGGGATGACGATGGACCCGCGCCGGTGCGGAGGCTGGGACGATCGAGTGTGGCGAGGCGCTCGCGGAGGGAGTCTTGACGGGCCTGCTGGTCTGCCGCGGTATCGTTGAGGGTGCGGGCGGCGGACTGCATGGCGCGGGCGGCTTGTGTGCGTGCGGACGCATCGTCGATCTTGCCGCCGGCGAGTTCACGCTCGATGGCCGCGAGTTCTTCAAGTTCGCGGGCGATGCGAGGCTCTTCGGCGGTGACGGCACGGGCTTCCTGCACAGCGCTGGCGACCTGCGCCACAGTCTGCGGGGTTGCGGGGGTTGCGGCGATCGGCGCAGTTAAACCCCCCCACTGCGCCCGCGGGACGAAGAGGCCCGCGGCAACGGCGCCCGCGAGCAGCACCGGAGCGGCAACCCAATGCCAGCGCGGCTGGATGGTGAAGACCTGGGCGGGGCGAACGCCTGCCGCGAGCGCTTCGGCCTCGGCGTATGCGAGGCTCTCGAAGGCAGGGTCTATCGCGGGGCGCTGTGCGAGGGCGAGGGCTGATGAGAGCCGATCACGGAATTTGAGGCGTGTGTCGAGTTCACGGGCCGCGCGCTGGGCGGTCCAGCGGCCGGAGAACGCCGATGCCATGCCGACGGCGAGCCCAGCGGCAGCGGGAATGGCGACGGCGGCCTGCCACGGGATGGTGCTGCCGGAGAGGCGGACCAGAGTTGCAGCGGCGATGCTGGCGAGGGATCCGGCCAGGAGGCCCCAGCCGCCACGCTGCACAAGCCGGTCGGCCAGCGCCCGGCGCGCGGCAGCATTGGCGACCCGGAGTGTGGCGGCAGGGGTGGGCACAACAAATCGTACGTTGGCGGGGGCGCAGGGGTGCTGTCTGTCGCGGCATTATCGAGCGGCAAGGAGTTCCCGGGTGCGGCGGCGGGCGAGGCTGAGAACGGCTGGGGTTGCCGCGCCGATGGTGACGAGGAAAACGGCAGCCCACCCCGCGGCCACGGGCAGCGGCGGCGGGCGGACGGAGAACTCAAGGCCGAAGAGCATGCGATCAAGCTGCTGCGTGCTGAGCACGCCCTGGAGGCCCAGGAGTGTTCCCAGGATGGCGGCTGTGAGGGCGATGAGGATGGCTTCACCCAGCACGAGTCGAACGAGCAGACCGCGTGAGGAACCCACAGCACGGAGCACGCCAAACTCAAACTGGCGCGCCTGAATGCCCGCGACGATGATGTTGGCGACACCGAAGGAGGAGATGACCATCGCGAAGATGGCGATGGAGGTGCTGATGAGCATGGTGCCACGGATGATCTGCGTGATGTCGGCCTTGATCTTGCGGCCGCTGCCCGCATCGAGGAGGCCCGAGTCGAGCAGCGCAGCGCGGATGCGGGTGAGGGCTTCCTCATCGGAGATGTCCGGCGAGAGGCCGATCTGGATCATGCTGATGGCGCTGGTGCCGAGCTTTTCTTTCAGGTCGCGGCGGGAGCCGAAGACGGCGTGCATCGCCTGCTCTGTAAAGGTGTCGCCGACGGCAAAGAACTGGCTGGCGATCTCAAGCCCGGGGCTGGTGACAACGCCGACGATCTCCATGGGGTAGGTCTGACCGTTCTCGCCCTTGATGGGGAACATGTCGCCGGTCTTGATGCCCTGCGCAACCTGGAACTCGCGGGCGACGAGGATCGCGCCGCCGCGGCTGATCCGCTCGCGGGCGCGGGCCTGCGCGGCCGGGTCGGTGGGCTCGATCCACGTGAGGGCGGTCATGCGGAAGAAGGGCTCGGGGTCGAAGGCGATGAACGTGGTCTTGTATCGCTGGAGGGCACGGACGCCGAAGGCTTCCGTGTCGACGTTGTGCAGCGTGATGGGGACGGTGCCGGTGACGAAGGGGAGCGCATCGAGGCGATCGCGGCTTTCCTCGCTGAGGTTGAGGCCGACGGCGAAGGCATCGGGAAACTGGAACTTACCAAGCCAGTCGTTGAGGAACGCGTGGCCCTGCGTCCAGATGGCGATCATGAGGGCGAGCCCGGACATCATCGCGCCGGCGGTGAAGCCGTAGCGGTATGGCGTGGCGCGGATGGTGCGGGCGAGGAGGCTCGTCGGCAGGCGCAGCACGCGGCGGATCAGCGGCTCGGTACACCAGGCGACGAGCAGCAGCGCGGGCACGCTGAGCAGGAAGTAGCCGATGAACATCGCGGGGAGTCCCACGGTGGCGTAGCCCCAGAATGCGATCTGGCCGTTATTGGGAATGAGGACGATGGCGAGATCGAGCAGGAGTGCGGCGGCGCCGACGCAGGCAAGCGCGGCTATGGCGGCCTTGCCGGGCGGGCGGGCACGGACGCCCAGGCCCTCAAGCGGTGAGACGCGGGCGGCCTTGAAGGCGGGGAAGGCAGCGCCAAGAAGGCCCGAGCCGACCGCGCCCGCGAGCGCGATGGGCAGGCCGAACATCGAGATATGAAGTTCGTGTGGGATGTCCTGTGGCGCGAACCGCAGCAGGAAGGCGGCGAGGCCTACGCCCAACGGAACGCCAAACACACCACCAACGAGACCAAGCATCGCGCCGGCGAAGACCTGCGACCAAGCGAGCTGAGCGCGGGTCGCGCCGATGCAGCGCATGACGGAAAGCTCGCGCTGGCGCTCGGTCACGCCGGTTGACATGCCCGTCATAATGATGAACGAGGCCGCGAGGAAGGCCATGACGGTGGCTACGACGAAGCCGAGGTCCTGGGATCGGACGTTCTTTTCGAGGCCGCTGGTGACGCGCTCGGCGGTCTGCACGATGATGTCCTTGGCGAAGTCGTCGCGGCGCGCTTCGACAATGGCGTTGGCATCGGCACCTTCGTGGAGGATGACATCGACCTGGCTGATGGTGTCGGCGGACGAGGACATTTCCTGGAGCTGCTGAAGCGTGGTGAAGGCGCGCCAGCGGCCGCCGAAGGGCGGCTCGGCGACGATACCGACGACTTTGAGACGGGTGTTGGACTTGAAGAGCCGCACCAGTTCAATCTCATCGCCGAGTTTGAGATCAAAGCGGGCGTTGATGCGGGCGGCCTCGTCGGCGGTGGCGGCGGACATGGGGCCCAGATCGGCGGTGAGCGCCTTTGACGCATCGACCACGTTGCGCGGAACAGAGGTGGAGGACTTGATGTTGAGGCCGCTGAGTTGGCGTGCGAGGGGGCGGTCGAGGGCGATCTCGCCGAGGGCTGCCGGCAAACGGCCCTCGAGAAGGCGCGTGTTGCGGATGCGGGGCTCGCCGGCCGGGTCGATGCCATAGCCCAAGGCAGTGGCGACGATGCTGATGACCTCACGGGTGTAGGGGCCGGTCTCCTGGTCACCAATAAGGGGCCGCCAGTGCGGGCGGATGAACTTCCAGGTGGTTGAGGCTTCGAGGCGGGGGACGACTGCGTCGGCCTGTGGCCACGTGCGGACCTGAGCGGCCACGGACGCGGGCATGGTGCCGCCGGTGCCCGCGGCCTTGATACGGATATCCCCGCGCCCGACGGTCTCATCGAGGCGGACCTCGACGGCGGCGGTGAGAGAGGCCATGGCGCAGGAAACCGCGGCAATGAGTGCCGCGGAAAGGGCGACGGCGCACAGCAGCAGCAGCGTGCGGCTACGGCGTGCGAGCAGACTGCTGGTAGCGAGACGCCACGCCGGCAGCATCAAGGCCCTCCGTCAAGATGGTTGAGGTGACGCGGCCGTCGTGGAGGACGAAAATCTGCTCACAGTGCACGGCGGCGGCGGGCTCGTGGGTGACCATGAGCACGAGCATGGACTGGGCTCGGGCAAGTTCTGCGAGCAGTTGCCAAAGGCGTGCGCTGGTGGCGGAATCGAGGTTGCCGGTGGGCTCATCGGCGAAGAGCACGCGAGGGGAGAAGAGCAGGGAGCGGGCGATGGCGACACGCTGCTGCTCGCCACCGGAGAGGGCATCGGGGCGGTGGCCGGCGCGGTCGGCGAGGCCGAGACTTTCAAGCAGTTCATCGCTGCGGGCGCGCAGCCACGCGGAGGATTCTCCCGCGAGCATTCCGGGGAGTTCGACGTTCTCTCGCGCGGTGAGCGTCGATATGAGGTTGAACTGCTGGAAGACGATGCCGATGTCGCGGCGGCGGAACTGGGTGGCCTCTCGCTCGGTCAAGGTGTGCAGCGGCTTGCCGGCGACGAAGACCTCGCCCTGGGCGGGCTTGTCCAGCGCGGCGAGCAGGTGCAGCAGGGTTGATTTGCCGCTGCCGGAGTGGCCCATAATGGCGAAGAACCCGGCGCGGTCGATGTCCAGGTCTACGCCGCGCAGAGCAGCGACGCTGCGGCCCGCGAGCTGGTACGACTTGTAAACGCCACGGCAGCGGATGGATGGGGAGGCCGCGGCGTGCGCGGTCGCCATCGGGCGGGGGTCGCTCACGGGTGCTGGGCGTCGTAGGCCTTGGAGTCCATCAGTTTGGATAGGCCCCCCTTGTCGGTCACCTTGATCTTGACGAGCCAACCCTTCTCATAAGGGTCTGTGTTGAGCAGGCCCGGGTTGTCGGCGAACGCCGGGTTGACCTGGGTGACTTCGCCATCAACGGCGCAGTAGATGTCGCTGGTGGTCTTGACCGACTCGACTTCACCGATGACCTCGCCCGCCTTGAACTTCGTGCCGGGCTTCTTCATCTCGACGTAGGTGACGTCGGTGAGGGCATCGACGGCAAACTGGGTGAGGCCGAGCGTGAGGGTGTCGCCCTCGAGCTTGTGCCATTCGTGCGACTCGGAGTAGACGCGGTCGGAAGGGTTCGCCATATGAGGAAATCCTTAGGTCTCTGGACGTGGGTCCGGGGGCGTCGATGGTAGCCCCTGGCACACTGGGAGGGCTGAAATGAGGGTTGATTGACGCTCCCGGCGCACGCCGTTAGGCTGCTCCGCCTTCCCGGACCTTCTCAAACCGGGCCAAGGGGGTCTGGCGTGCCCGTGTATCGGTGCGTCTCGGTATCCCCGTTGGACAGATTGCGAGTGTAAACGACCGATGCTTCTGACTTTGACTGCTAGCTGCATGCGATCCTTGCTCTTGCCCGCGCGGGGCAAGAAGCCCAAGCTCGACCTGCTCGACCTGCCGAGCTTTGCCAGGGAGACGCTGGGGTTGGCCGGGCTCAACCTTTCCACGGACCTGCTGGTGGGGGCGGATCGCTCTCGCCTTGAATCCATCCGCGAGAAGGCGGACCGGGCGAGCTGCGCCTGCCTGCTGCTGGTGGAATCGGACCCGCAGTCGTTTGGAGCGGTGCAGGAGAAGGGGGCGGCGGCGGCAACGGAGCGCATGCTGCGCGTTGTGGAGGCGTCCCACATTTTGGGGTGCAGCGCTGCCGCGATGCGGATTGAGGCGGCGGATGACGATGCGGCCTTTGCGCGGGTGGCATTGCGGTTGAAGCCGGTGATGGAGCGCGCGGAAAAACTGGACATGAACCTGCTTCTGTCGCCGCACAAGGGGCTGACTTCGCGGCCGGAGCGGGTGACGGAGCTGCTGAAGAAGATCGGGGGGTTCCGCATCGGCACCTACCCGGACTTTCAGACGGCGGCTGAGCACAAGGAGCCGGTGGGGTACATGCAGCGGCTCACCCCGTATGCGACGGCGGTTTCGGCCTCAACGGTGAAGTTTGTGGACTCCGCCGGGGCTGAGCCGGCGGATGATGACGTGGGCGGGCCCTACAAGCACCAGCCGTACGACCTGCGGCCGCTCGTGGAGGCGGTGATCTCGGTGGGGTATGACGGCCCGCTTTCGCTGGACTATCGGGGGGGTGGGGATGTTACAATGGGGCTGAGCCGCAGCCGCGACGCGATCCTGGCGACGCTGGAAGAAAGCGATGACGAGGAGGAGCTAGGCGACGAGTTGGAGGAGTGAGCCGGCAGCGTTCGAGCCCGAAGCGTGTCCTTGCAAATGGTGGAGGACTGGCCATGGGAACGCAGGTAGACCAGAGCGTGGAGACGGGTGTCAGCCGCACGGTGCTTTATCGAGAGCTTCGTCCGGCGCCCAGCAAAGACGTGTTCCGCCTCGACGCACCCATCATCATCACCATCGACGGACCCGCGGGGACGGGCAAGTCATCCGTTGCGCGGGCGCTGGCGCAGAAACTGGGTCTGGATTTTCTGGACACGGGAGCGATGTACCGGGCTGCCGCGGTGATCTCGATTGATTACGGGATCGCGATGAGCGATGCGCGACGCCTCGTGGACATGGTGAAGCAGGCGGACCTGCACTTTGACTGGAGCCAAGACCCGCCGCAGGTGCTGGCGTGGGGGCGGTCGATCAGCGATCGCATCCGCGATGCGGACGTGACGGCGATCGTGTCCCCTGTTGCGGGAATCGGCGAGCTGCGCCAGCACATGGTTGCGAAGCAGCGGATCATCGCGCGGCAGCACCCCAAGCTGGTTTCTGAGGGCCGCGACCAGGGGTCGGTGGTGTTCCCCGATGCGTCGGTGAAGTTTTACCTTGATGCGTCCGCGGAGGTGCGGGCGATGCGGCGGGCACAGCAGCTTGCGGCGGCAGGGCTGGAGGCGGACGAGGCACGCCTGCTGAAGGACATCATCGAGCGGGACCGCAGCGACATGAGCCGCACGGACGGGCCGCTGGTGCGCCCGCCGGGCGGGATTGTCGTGGATACCTCGCACCTGGTGATGGAAGAGGTGGTGGCGGAGCTTGAGCGGGTTGTGCGGCGGAAGGCCGAGGAGCCCTGATCACACCGCGCCCGAACGAACGCATGCCTCAGACCGAGCGAAAGAGTGCGACGTGGTTCTCGGCGGTGTTCTACCGGGTGTGCCGGTTCGCGGTGCGCTGCGGGCTGAAGGTGTGCTTTGGGGCTCGGGCGTACGGCGCGGATCGCGTGCCCCGGCACGGCGCGCTGTTGCTGGCGGCGAACCACCAGTCGTTCCTGGACCCCCCCACCATCGGCGTGCTGGTGCCGCAGCGGCCGCTGGAGTTTGTCGCGCGGGCGAGCCTGTTCAAGTCTTCGGTGTTCGGGTGGATCATCTCGAACCTCAACGCCATTCCGCTGAAGGATGAGGCGGGGGACGCGGGCGCGATCAAAGAAGTGCTGAGGCGGCTGGAACTGGGGAAGGCCGTGCTGATTTTTCCGGAAGGATCGCGGACACCGGACGGCGAGATGCACGAGTTCAAGCGGGGCATCGCGCTGCTGATGAAGCGGGCGAAGTGCCCTGTGCTGCCGGTGGCGATCGCGGGAGCGTATGAGCGTTGGCCGATGGGCAGCAAGGTGCGGTGGCGGGGGCCGCGGGTGCGCGTGCTTTATGGCTCGCCGATCCCGTTTGACGAAGTGATGAAAAACGGCGCGGACGCCGCGCTTGAGCGGGTCCGCGCCGAGGTTGTGAAACTGAAGGCTGAGCTCGACGCGATGCCGGGCTGAAGTCTGGGGCCGCGATCAGCGCTGGGTGTACATGGGGCTTGCGCCCTGCATGTCAGCGCCGACGCGTTGGAGGGCTTCGAGTCGCTTCTCCAGGGGCGGGTGGGTGGAGAAGAGGCTGAGCATCGAGCGACCCGTGAGGGGCGACACGATGAACATGCTGTTCTGCGCGGGGTTGGGGTTGTGCAGCGGGACGCGCTTTGAATAGGCATCGAGCTTCTGCAACGCCATGATGAGCCCGCGCGGGTGGCCCGCGATGTGCGCGCCGTCGTGATCGGCGATGAACTCGCGGCTGCGGCTGATGGTCGCCTGGATGACAGCAGCGCCGACGGCGGCGAAGATGAACGTGAAGATCATGGCGATGGGGTTGACATCGCTGCCGCGGCGACCGCCGAAGAACATGCCCCACTGCGCCACATGGGCGAGCACACCCGCGATGGTGGCGGCGATGGCGCTGGTCAGGGTGTCGCGGTTTTTGACGTGAGCAAGCTCGTGGGCCATGACGCCTTTGAGTTCTTCAAGCGACAGGATTTTCAGAGCACCCTCGGTCACCGCGACGGCGGCCTTGGAGGGCGAGCGGCCGGTGGCGAAGGCGTTGGGGGCCTGCTGCGGGCAGATGTAAACCCGGGGCATGGGCAGGTTGGCGCGCTGGCGCAGCTCATCGACGACTTGGTAGAGGCCGCCGGCGGCGCCTGGTGCGTCTTCGTGAACTTCCTGCGCCCGCATGGTGGCAAGGGCGATTTTGTCTGAGAAGAACCAGGCGACGAAGTTCATCACGCCGCCAATGACGAGGGCGAAGAGCATTCCATCGCGGCCGTAGAGGCTGCCGACGGCCAGGAAAAGGCCCATCATGCCGCCCATGAGCAACGCCGTCTTGACGTTGTTGGCGAAGCGTCCCATGAAATCATTCTCCTTTGGCCCACCCAACAGGGGGGCTTCAAACAGTACGTTCTCGGTCCTGCCGGGTTCGATTCTGGGGTCCCCGAGGGGCCAGGGTGTTGATCTGCAACGTCTGTGCCGGGTGAGTATCCCCAATTTCAGGGTTCTGGGGGGCATTCCCTTTGCCAGCGGGCTGCCATGGTGGCATCATGTGCGTTATCAGAGCGCGTCCCCCGCATCGAATGTCACCGGGGTGTTTCTGCCGCGAATGCTGATATCCTTCCCGCCACCAGAGTTGTGCCCGCACGAGCGTCGCCCAACTTGAAAAAATGTGCCGCCATCTGGGCCTTGGAGTCTGCAGTGTTGATTCGAGAAGCGCAACCCCCGCACGCATCGCCGGCGCTTGCGCTGTGGCCCGTCCGGGCGCGGCGGGCGGCGTTGATGGGCGTGGTGGGAACAGTGCTGTTGCTGACGGTGTGGTCGGCGATCCTGACAAAGCAGTCGCGCTCGGCGTTGCCGCTGGTTGAGGCGAAGTACATCGTGGTGGGCGAGCCCACGCTGCCCGGCGAGCGTCTGGCGGGCGTGACGGAAGTGAGCGGGGTTGAGGTGATCCCGCCTGAGCCCGCGCCGCGAACTGAAACGCCGATGACCATGGAGTTTGTCGGGCCGCTGCCGATCGCGGCGCACCCGGTCGCGCCGGCGATGAGCGCGGAGATGCGGCGGCTGTGCGCGGACCCCGCGGTGCGGTGGTTCAACGGCCGCCCGGCCAAGCCGTCGAAGACGATGTGGATGAAGGTGACGGCGTACTCGCCCGATGCACGCTCGTGCGGGGAGTCGGCGGATGGCCTGACGGCGACGCTGCACTCCGTGACGACTAACAACGCGCAGCTGGTGGCGGCGGACCCCAGGGTGCTGCCGTACGGCTCGATGCTGACGGTGCCGGGGTATGCATCCAGCAGCATCGTTCCGGTGCTTGACTGCGGCGGGGCGATCAAGGGTGAGCACATTGACCTGCTGTTCCCCACGCACGAGCAGGCGCGGGCCTGGGGCGTCAAGCGGATGAAGGTGATCGTGTGGCGGTATGTCGATGGCAAGCCGGCGGACAACCCCCGCAAGCTGCGGTAAGCGGCCTGCTTGAAGGGCTGCGTGATACGATTGTCCGTGCCCGCCGGGAACTCTCACAAACTGCACGAACGTGGCGATGCTGCAACTGCATCGGCGGATGTGCGGCCGCGCACGGTGGATGAACTGCTGGGCGATGGGCTTGCCGCGAAGCTGGACCGGCTGGACCTGCTGTCGCGGAAGATGCTGGCGGGGAAGTTGCCGGGCGAGCGGCGGTCAAAGCGGCGGGGCCGGTCGGTTGAGTTTGATGACTTCCGCAGTTATGTGCCCGGCGACGACCTGCGGCACATCGACTGGAACATCCTGGCGCGGCTGGACAAGTTTTTCATCAAGCTCTTCCGCGAGGAGGAGGACCTCGCGCTGCACGTTGTGATCGACGCATCGGCATCGATGGACACGGGCACGCCCAACAAGCTGGTGTATGCGCACCGCCTGGCGATGGCCCTCGCGTACATCGGGCTGATCAATCAGAACCGTGTCAGCGTGGCGACGTTCGGCGGGCCGGACCCGGACTCTCCCGTCGGGGCCACGCGGCGGCACCTGCACCAGCTTGCGCCGCTGCGCGGTCGGACGAGCGTGCAGCGCATCGGCGCGTTCCTGCTGGGCGGGCTCGCGAGCGGACCCCGCGGCAGCAGCGGAGGGCCCGGCCCCGACGAGCTGTTCGCGGCGGCGATGCGGGAGATCGCCCCTGCGCGGGCGGGGCGGGGCATCATGGTGGTGCTCTCGGACTTTCTGTACCCCGACATCGGCGCGCTGGGGATGCAGTACTTGGGGGCCGCGACGGTTGAGGGCTCGTTCGACACGTACTGCCTGCAACTGCTCTCGCCGGGCGAAGTGGACCCTGCCCGCGAGGCAGAGCGCGGGATGATCGGCGATCTGCGGCTGACGGATATTGAGACTGGGAAAGCCGCGGAAGTGACCGTCACGCCGGCGGCAACCGCAAGGTATCGCATAAACCTGGCGCGGCACAACGAGGCCCTGCGCGAGGCGTGCCTTTCACGGGGCAT
This sequence comes from Phycisphaerales bacterium, assembly GCA_038260025.1. Taxonomy (GTDB): domain Bacteria; phylum Planctomycetota; class Phycisphaerae; order Phycisphaerales; family UBA1924; genus JAEYTB01. Next base: position 25,688 of record JBBSOF010000013.1, on the reverse strand, counting down.
CGCGTACTTCCTGGTGCCGACGGACACGCCCATTGATGCGCTGGTGCTGGGCGCGCTGCGCAAGGGCGGGATGCTGCGGTAGCGGGTACGACCAGGTTTACAACGCGAGGACTTCGCCATCGGCAATGGCAAAGACCTGATCGCCGCGGCAGCGGCCGATGGAGCCGCCTGCCGTAAAGCGGCTGAACGCGGGCAGCACGCCCACCGACGGGCCGACGCAGAAGCAGGGCATCTTGATCGCGTCCGAGGCGGAGCGGAGAGTTACGGCGGGGTGAAGGTGGCCCGACCACACATAAGTGCCGGGGATCGACCGCGGCTCATGCGTGAAGGTGAAGGGGCCCTCGGCGTGCTGGGCAGGCATCAGGAGCATGCGCCAGCCCTGCACAACGTGGATGAGGCCGCGGTCGTGGTTGCCGGGCACCAGCGCGAACTCGACATCGCTGGTCGCACGCCACGCTGCGAAGCACTCGACCATTGGGGCGGTGAGCCCTTGCGGGGCATGGAGCAGATCACCCAGCACGAGGATTCGGCGGGCGCCTGTCGCAAGGAGTGCGGCATCGAGGCGGGCGATCTGCTCATCCATCATGCGGGGCACGGGGAGGCCCTGCACGCGCATGGTTTCGCATTTGTCCAGGTGCAGGTCGGCGATGAGGAGCGTGCGCTGGGCGGGCCAGTACACAGCGCGGTGCGGCAGCAGAATGAGCGTTTCACCTGCGACGTGGATGGTGAGGCTGCCACGGGCTGTTGTGTTGCCCGTTGTTCCGTCGGGGTGGGGCGGTGATGCGGGCGTCGCGGCGTCCATGCCTGTCTCCACGGTCAGAAGCGTTCTCACGGCTTACTCCCACTGGCCCCACTGCTCGCGCATTTTCTTGACACGGTCGAGCACTGACTCGCTGGTGAGCCGGGTGGCGAGTCGCTCGATCAGCAGCGGGAAGGCAAGGGGGGTCAGGCGGGGCGGCTCGGTGATCACCAGTTTAGATGCGGCGATGCGACCGAGCGTGCGGGCCAGGCGGCTCTGCTCGAAATGCCGTTCCATCACTTCGCGGCGGGCCTGGTGCAGCAGGAGATTCCCCGGGTCAAAGTCCTGAAGGACATCGAAGATGAGCGAAGAACTGGCGTGGAACTGGCGGCCGGATTTCTTCGCGCCGGGGTAGGTCTGAAAGACCAGGCCCGCCACACGGGCGATCTCGCGGAACTGGAGCTTGGCCAGCTGTGTAATGTTGACGCTCTCAAACGTGTCTTCGACGAGGTTGTCGAGCGTGAAGATGCCGGGCGTGAGGAGATCACGGAACGGAAAGTCGTCGGCGGACATGACCTCGAGACCGTAGTCGTTAACGGCGACGGAGAAGGTGGTCTTGTGAAGGCGGGAGAGGCGGAGGGCGATGATCGCGGCAAGGCCACCGTTGACCTGGCGACCCTCGAAGGGGAACACGAAGAGGTGCGTGCCCTCGCGGGTGCGGCTGATCTCGGCCAGCACTTCATTTCGGGTGGGGATGTGAGAAAGATGTTGCTGAACTTCGGCGAGGGGGCGGGCCGCTTCGAGCTCGATCGAATCGAAATCATGGTTCGCCGCGCGCTCCATCTCGCGGCGGATGGCTTCGGCGAGCGACTCGGAGATCGGGAGCTTGGTGCCGCCCCAGATGGGCGTGTAAGTGACCTGGCCCTTGCCGGGGCGGACGAATGCGGTGAGGTCCTGGATGAAGGCGAACTTGAGGACCTTGCCGGCGAACACGAACTGCTGCCCCTCGCGGAGCTGCGCGACGAAGTTCTCCTCGATGCGGCCGAGCTGGCGGCCGCGGATGTAGCGGATATCCATCGTGGCATCGCCAGTGATGGTGCCGACGTTGAGGCGGTGGAGCTGGGCGAGGCGGGGCTTAGTGACGCGGTAGAGTCCATCAACGAGCTGGATGCGGTGGTAGTCGGGGTAGACCGAGAGCGTGCCGCCGCCATCTCGCACGAGGGCGAGGGCCCATTCAAACTCCTGCCAGGTGAGGTCGCGGTAGGACCAGGCGGTGCGAACCTCGTCGTACATGGTGTGGGGCTCGAAGCCGCCGCCCATGGCGCAGGTGACTAAATGTTGCGAGAGGACATCGAGCGGCTTGGAGAGGGGCATCCGCGGCTCGATTTCTCCGGCATCGAGCGCGCGGCGGGCGGCGGTGATCTCGAAGAGCTCGAGGGCGTGCGTCGGAACGCAGGTAATGCGGCAGGGTGCGAAGGGCCGATGGCTGCTGCGCCCGGCACGCTGGGCGACGCGGGCGATGCCCTTGGGCGAGCCGATCTGGAACACGCGTTCGACGGGTGAGAAATCAACGCCCAGATCGAGCGAGGAGGTGGCGACGACGATGCGGAGGAGGCCACTCTTCAGGCCCGCCTCGACGCGCTCACGCTCGGACTTATCGATGGAGCCGTGGTGGAGAGCCATCACATCGGCCCACGGCGGCCGTGCATAGAGGATGGCGTGGTACCAGCGCTCTGCCTGCGATCGGGTGTTGGTAAAGAGCAGCGTGGAGACCGCCGGGTCGAGCTGCGCGAGAACCTCGGGGAGCATGACCATGCCCATGTGGCCCGCCCACGGCAGTTTTTTGAGGTCACGCGGCAGCACGCTATCGACGATCACGGGGCGGTCCATACGGCCACGGACGATCGCGGGGGAGGGCGTCGCCCGCTTCCCCACGCCCACCCCCACCGCCGCCTGCGCGGCTTCTTCCAGGTTGGAGAGGGTGGCGGACATCGCCCAGGTGCGCATGTCGGGGGCGAAGGTGCGCAGTCTCGCGAGCGCGAGTTCGGTCTGCGTGCCGCGCTTGCCGGTGAGGAGTTCATGCCATTCATCAACGATGACGGCGCGGACGCCGCGAAGGTGCTGCGCGGCTTCATCACGCGTCAGGAGAAGCGTGAGGGACTCGGGCGTGGTGATGAGGACATTGGGCAGGTGCTCGCGCTGACGGGCGCGGATGGAAGACTTGGTGTCGCCCGTACGAGATTCGATGGTGATGGGCAGGCCGAGCTCGAGCACCGGGGCCTTGAGGGCAAGCTCGATATCGCGTGAGACCGCGCGCAACGGGGTGATGTAGAGGATGCGGAGCCCGTTGACCTTCTCGCCGCGGCGGCGCGGCGCGACCTTTTTTCCGGGCGGCGGCTCTGGCGGGAGCACGGGGGCGGGGATGCGCCCGTTAGCCTCGTCGATAAGTTCGGCCAATGGGCCCAGGTAGGCGCCGTAGGTCTTACCCGCGCCGGTAGCGACCTGGATCAGGCCACTTTTGCCAGCGTCGTAGGCTTCCCAGACTTCGCGCTGGAAGGGCCATGCTCGCCAGCCACGGGAGGCGAGCCACTGCTCGATGAGGTCGGCCCCGGACTGCGGCACAGCGGGATTGGCGCCGGGAGCAGCCGCGGCTTTTCTGGGTTTGGCTCGGGCGGTGGCCACGCGTGTTTATACGCCTGGGTGCGCGGCAGGGTGGCGGGTCGAAGGCCGCATCAGGGTGTGTTGCCGGGCACGGGCTTTCCATTGAGTATGTCGATGGCGGACCACGCTTCCGGAGACCAGGGGGCGGCGCGGGTTATGTCGACCAGTGCGGCCTGTCGGGCGGCAGGGTCGGCCGGAGGTTGGGCTGTGAATCGTTTCATCGCTTCGCTCGCCGCGCTGAGTTCCGCTTCGCGGGTTTTTCGGTACGGCTCATCAATCCAGCGCAGCGCATCGCGGAAGCGGGGAGCGGTTGGGGCGGTGTGGCCCATGTCGTCGTAGTCATCGACGCGGATGGTAAAGCCATCGCGCTTGAGCAGGTCGGCAGCGAGGTGGATGATACGCTGGTTGAAGTCTTTCGCGCCGGTGATGGCGGCGATTCGGTGCGTCTGGGCGATGCGCAGCGTGGGAGCACGCGGCTTGCCGAAGGTGCCCTGCCACATTTTGCCGGTGCCGGTGGGGATGTTCTCGTACGAGCCCAGGGCGACGATGGGGACCGCGCCGGAAAAAATGTCAGGGAAGCACACAACGATGTGGGTGGAGATCTGCCCCCCGCCGGAGATGCCGGTGATGTACACGCGGCGGGAGTCGATGAGGTGGCGTTCGGCAACGGTGGCAAGGCCATCAAGCACGAGCTGCCAGCGGTCTGCCACATAAACGCCGTTGCCGGTGTTTTCGGCTCCCACCATGATGAGGCCCAGGTCATCAGCGCCGGCGAAGAGCGTCGGCGGAAGGATGGCCCTCTCACCGGGGTCGACATACACAAGCACGCCGCACGGGGTCTTGGGGTCGTAGTTCTTGGGGAGGCGAACGAGCAGGGGCTCGGTGGTCAGGTCGCGCTTGGTGGTGGTGAGGCTTGTGGTGCGGCCACCGAGGAAGCGGTCGCCGAGGACTTCCCGCTCCATGTAGTAAACGCCGGGGGTGTAGGGGGGCACCATGACGACGGCTTTGCCGGGCGCGGGCGTGGCCTTGGTTGTGAGGAACTCGCCGCGATACCCGGGAAGGCGTGCCGCGATGCGGGCGAACTTGGGGGCGTCGAGCCGGTAGATTGTTGGAGCGTCCTTGTCGTCCACGGGACCGATTTCGCGTGCGAAGTACTCACCCTGGGGGCCGCGCAGCACCTCAATATCACGCTTCAACTTGCCCGCGGCAACGTGAACAACGCACAGATGAGAAAGCGCTGTGGGTGGGTCACTCGGCGTGACGGCCACGGCTGATACGGCAGAGGCGCGGAGTTCAAGGCACTCGGGCTTGGTGAGGCGGTCCAGGATGCCGCGGGTCTGGTCCAGCATGGGTGATGTGGGGCCATCATCGGCAGGGCGATCGGAGCCAATGGTGATGATGGCCGAGTCCGGGGCCCGCCCAGCCACGTCGAACACGCCGGGTGGCTTCTGGCGGGATGAAAGGCCCGGAAGGGTCGCCAGCACGGCGGCGGCGGCAAGCACCGCAAAGACCATGTGAAGATGAGTGCGTGAGAAACGCCGCCAGAGGCGGCCGGGGTCCATCGGGCTGCGCCGTACCATTCAGAACCTCCTTTGCCAGGGAACGATTCGTCATTTACCATCCAAACGCCGACATCGAGCGAATGACACGCCAATGAGCATGAACACCGCTGCCGCGAAGCACGATGGATCTTCCCGCCCTGCCACGCTGCGCGACCTACGGGCGAGCGGCTGGGCCTCCAAGCCGGTCAAGGTGGAACTGCGGGACAACCTCATCAGGGCCCTGCGGTCGGGCGATACGCTGTTCCCAGGCATCGTTGGATATGACAATACCGTAGTTCCCGAGGTCGTGAATGCCGTGTTGGCGGGGCACGACATGCTGTTCCTGGGCGAGAAGGGCCAGGCTAAGAGCCGCCTGATGCGGTCGCTCGTGCGGTTTCTGGATGCGGCGGTGCCGTACCTGGATATCCCGGGGTGCCCGGTGCACGAGGACCCCTACAAGCCGATCACGCGGATGGGCCGGGACTTCGCGGCTGCGCACGGCGAGAACACACCGATCGCATGGTGGGCGCGGGCGGAGCGATATGCGGAGCGCCTAGCGCCAGGCACGAAGTTCGCGGACATCATCGGCGAGATCGACCCGGCCAAGCTGGTGGGCGGTGCGAGCATGGGTGCGGAGGAAGCCCTGCACTTCGGGCTGATCCCGCGGATGCACCGGGCCATCTTCGCGATGAACGAGCTGCCCGACCTGGACGACCTTGTGCAGGTGGGGCTGTTCAACATTCTTGAAGAGCGGGACGTGCAGATCCGCGGCTACCCGATCAAGTTTGATATCGACGTGCTGGTGCTCTTCTCGGCAAACCCGAGCACGTACAACCGGTCGGGGAAGGTGATCCCACAGTTGAAGGACCGCATCGGATCGACGATCCAGACGCACTATCCGCGGTCGCGGGATCTGGGGATTGAGGTGATGGAGGCGGAAGCAGCGGTTGACATGGGTGGGGAGTTCCCGGTGCTGGTGCCGCGGTTTATGAAGGAGATCTGCGAGGAGATGGCCATTGCGGCTCGCAAGAGCAAGTTCATTGATCAGGCGTCGGGGGTTTCTGCGCGGTTCTCGATCGCGAACTACCGGACGATGATCGCCTCGTCGCGGCAGCGGTCGATCCGGCTGGGGGAAACGCCGGCGGTGCCGCGGATCAGCGATTTGTCACACTTCCACGCCAGCGCCCTGGGGAAACTGGAGCTGGACCTGATGGGCTCGCACCAGATGAACGAGAAGCAGAGCCTGGATGCGATTCTGGCGGAGGCGGTGAAGAGCGTGTTTGAGGAGTACGTGGACAAGGTGGGGCTGGGAGAGATCGGGGAGGTCTTCAGCAAGGGGGTGAAGATCGAGGTGGGAGACATGCTGCCAAGCGGGCACTACGAGAAGATCGTCAGCCGCGTGCCGAAGGTGTGGGACAAGGCGTTTGAGGTGAACGCGAGCTCGGAGCCTGCGGTGCGGGCGAGCTGCGTGGAGTTCGTGCTCGCGGGGCTGTGGGCGACGGATGTGATCTCGCGGGCGGAGCGACACGGGCGGATGCAGTACGAAACCTGACCCGGGCGGAGTGAAAAACCAAAAACAGAAAAACCCCGGCGGCACAGGGCCGCCGGGGTTTTGAGTTGTGTAGGAATGTGGAAGGGGCGATTACCGGGGGGGCGTGTTGTTGTCCTTCATCCGGTCGGCCTCGCGCTGCTTGGCCTCCTTCTCGGCCTCGGCCTCGCGCTGGATGCGGTCCTTCTCGGCCTCAATCCGCTTCTTCTCGAGTTCCTTCGCGTCCTCGATCCGCTGCTTGGCCTGATCGGCGGAGTCCTCGACCTGCTTCTTATTGATAGAAGCACTGTCCGCGACGTTCTCCTTCACTCGAGAAGCCTGGTCCGCGGCAGCGTCCTTACGACGCTCGGCCTCCTTCTCCGCGGGGCTGCGCTCGCAGCCGGTCAGGGCGACGCCGCCGGTGAGGATCATGAGACCAAGGCCGACGCCAAGAAGACTGCTGAGGTGCTTTGCCATGAATGTTCTCCTTTCAAGAGTTCCCAGCGGTGCTGGGGAGGCTTCTGACTGATATCGAAGAGAGCATGTGCTTGAGTGGTAAACCACGGATGAACCCCGGGTGATCCAAGTGGAAACTGGTGAAAAATGCGATCAATACCCTAACAAACTTGCGTTCTAGCACGTTTTAAGGAGATTGGGCAGAAGACCGCTTCTGAAAATCTTCCGATCGCGACATGCCGTCTAATGCCCTGAACGGGCCATATACGTCCTATAACTTTGCCGCCCAGATCATGGGAGCAATTTTGTGCATTTTCTGCAAACGAAAGACTTGAATGGGACATGAGAGACAGGTATGTTTCCCCTATCGCGGGGTGATGTTTTTTTCGGTGGTGTCGGTGTCTCCGCGATAAATGTTCCGATCGAACCAGAGAGTTGAAAGGTGAACACCATGTCTCGTTTCTCCATGTCGTTGTGCCTCGCGGCGGGTTTGCTGACTGCCGGTTCAGCGATGGCGACCCCCGTCTACGTCGGGCACATTTGGGCCAATGACAGCTACGGAAGCATCGGCGGCGGCGAGTTCCGCATCACGGGTCAGGCTGACTTCACGCTGAACCCCCGGAGCACGGGCACAGCCTTCCAGTTCGGCGCCCCTCCCGGCATCAACTTCGAGTCGTTCTGCCTCGAGAAGTTCGAGGGCTTGCCCTTCGAGATTCAGGATTTCAAGGCTGACCTGAACACCGAGACGGTGTCGCAGGCCGCGGATTACCAGCCCGGCAATCCGGCTGGCACCCACGGCGGCGCGAACGACCCGCTCGATGCCCGCACCGCGTACCTGTACGCCGGCTTCATCAATATGACGCTGACCAGCGGCTATGACTACCTCAACGCGTTCAACCGCACCAACGATGCCGACGCCCTTCAGACGGCCATCTGGTTCATCGAGGAAGAGGATGCGACCCCCCTCTCGGGCAAGGCCCTCGCCTTCTTCAACGAGGCACAGGCCGCGGTGAGCTCGGGCGCTTGGGTTGGCCTGGGTGACGTCCGCGTTCTGAACATCTACACCAACACGGCCCGCGCCGACTACCAGGACCTCCTGGTGATGATCCCGCTGCCCGGTGGCGCCGCGATGGCGGGTCTGGGCCTTGGCGGCCTGGCGATGATCCGTCGCCGCCCCCGCTAAGCCGACAATCCACGTTATTTGAGCAACGCCGCGGAAATCACTTCCGCGGCGTTGTACTTTTTGCTGCCATGCACTCCACTCCCACACCATTTCCGCTGCCGGGGTCGTCCCACAGCCCCCACCATCTCCCGCCGGGTTTGCCCGTGCCGCCAGATGATGGGAATACGCTGCACTTGATGCAGGGAGGGCTGCCGCGGGTGAGCCTGATTGGGACGGACGGGACCCCGCACAACCTGAGCGAGTTGCGGGGTCCAACGGTGCTGTTCTTTTTTCCGCGCACGGGGGTGCCGGGGCAGGAGCCGTCGCTGGGGTTTCAGGGGGAATCCTGGGATGCGATTCCCGGGGCGCGGGGGTGTACGCCGCAGAACTGCGGGTTTCGGGACCTGCATGCGGAGTTCGCCGCGCTGGGGGTGCAGGTGCTGGGAGTGAGCACCAGCACGCCGGCACACCAACTGGAGTTCTCGCAGCGCACCAAAGCGCCGTATGTGCAGCTGAGTGATGCGGAACTGGGGCTGACACGGGCGATGCGCCTGCCCAACTTCGAGTTTCCGGTCGAGAGCGGCGGCCCGACGACACTCATCCGGCGCATGGCGTGGTACTGCGAGGCGGGGCACATCGTGAAGGTGTGGCACCCGGTGTTCCCGCCGGATCAGAACGCCGCGGACGTGCTGGCATGGCTGATGCAGCGGGCGGCCGTGAATGTGCGGCCCATTGACCCTGCAAATGCGGAGGACAGGGGCTACATCACGCACGAGATGACGCGGCATTGGGGTGGGACGCAGATCTGGTCGCGCGGGGAGGCGTACGAGGGGCTGGAACTTGAAGGGCTCATCGCCGAAGTGGATGGGCAGCGCGCGGGGCTTGTCACATGGAGTGTGCTGGCGGGCGGGTTTCAGTTTGAGGTGGTGACCGTGAGCGCGAGCGTCGAGAGCGCGGGGGTGGGCGAAAAGCTGCTGGACATGGCCGTAGCCGAGGGACGCCGGCGGGGCTGCTCGCGGGCCTTCCTGACGACCACGAACGACAACATGCGGGCGATGCGGTTCTATCAGAAGCGGGGCTGGCGGCTGGCAGCACTGCACCGTGGTATTGTGGATGAGGCGCGGCGGCGTAAGCCATATATCCCGCGGGTCGGGCTCAATGGCATCCCGCTGCGGGACGAGATTGAACTGGAGTTGTGGCTGGAGCGGCCACTGGAGGGCGTGGTATGAGCGAGCGGCTGGATGTCCTCAAGACGTACAAGCTCTATATCGACGGCAAGTTCCCGCGGAGCGAGTCGGGGCGGTCGCACCCGGTGAGCGGGGCCGATGGCGCGGTCGTCGCGCACGTGTCGAAGGGTTCGCGGAAGGACCTGCGCGATGCGGTGGAGGCAGCGCGGAAGGCGCACGGCGGCTGGGCGGGGGCATCTGCCTACCTGCGCGGGCAGATCATGTACCGCATGGCGGAGATGATGGAGGGCAAGCGTGCGGAGTTTGCCGCGGCGCTGGGGGAACATGCGGGCCGGAAGAAGAAGGGTGCACGAACGACGGGTTCCGCGGCTGACGAAGTGACGGCGGCGATCGAGCGGCTGGTGCACTACGCGGGCTGGGCGGACAAGTATGCGCAGGTGCTGGGGTGCAACAATCCCGTGTCGGGCCCCTTTTACAACTTCACGGTGACGGAAGCGACGGGCGTGGTGGGAGTCGTCGCACCGGATGAAGCGCCGCTGCTGGCGCTGGTGTCGCTGCTGGCACCGGCGGTGTGCGCGGGCAATACGGTCGTGGCGGTGGCGAGCCTTGCCGCGCCGATTCCCGCGGCGGTGCTGGGCGAGGTGCTCGCGACGAGCGATGTGCCCGCGGGCGTGGTGAACATCCTGACGGCGGACCGCGCGGAGCTGCTGGCACATGTGGCGGAGCACCGAGATATTGACGCCATTCACGCGGCCAACCTGACGGCCCAGGAGGCGACGGTGCTGCGCGGGGGAGTCGCGGAGAACATCAAGCGGGTCACGGTGCGCACGGGGGTAGACTGGTTCGACAACGCGCAGTGCCAGAGCCCGTGGTGGATCGAAGGATTCATCGAGGCCAAGACGGTGTGGCACCCGGCGTCGGTGTAGTTGCGCGTCCGCTATGACGCCGTCATCATGGCGCGGAAGGTGCGGGGGCCCTCGGCGGTGGCGGTGCGGGCGCTGAGGGCCGCGGCGTGCGCGACGGGGAGGACCGAGCGCACATCAAGCGGGCCATCGTCCGGCTGGGCCGTGTCGAGCACGCGGCGGAGCGTGCCAGCGAACAGGGTGACGGCGTGGTCGCCGGGATCGTCGGCGGGTGGGCGATGCTCATCGCGGACCGTGCCATCGGGGGCGAGCCACGTGAAGGCGTTGTCGGTGAAGGTCAGCCGCCCGGCTTCGCCCAGCAGCGTGACGCAGAGGTCCCAGCGTGAGGCGGCGTTGCTGACGGCGATGATCGCCGCCCTGCCGTCGGACGTGCGGATGCTTGCGCTGAGGTCACCATCGAAGGGCAGCACGCCGCTGCCCCCGGTTGCCGTCCGGCCGGCGAGACCGCGGGGGACATACACGGCGTCGATCACCTCGGCCTCGCCGGTCAGGGCGTGGGCGAGGTCGACCGCGCCCACGAGGCGGGCAAACAGGCTGCCGTGGTGGGGCGCGGACCAGTGCTGCACCACCACCGTGCGCGGCTGGGCGAAGGCCGCGAGCGTCTCGCGGGCCTCACGGAAGACAGGGGACAACCGGGGCAGTCCCAGCATGCGGATGGACGCGGAGCCCAGCGTTTCGAGCTCGCGCCATGCGCCGCCGCCCAGCTCCAGCACGTCGGAAGGCACGGGCTCGAGCGTGATGATGCGCACGCCGCGGGCGGCGGCGGCGGCGAGGGTGCGGGCGTCTTCATCGGCCTGGCCCGCATCGGTTGAGGCCGGCGCGAGCAGCAGGAGCGCGGGGCAATCACCGGGCACGCCCCCCGGTGCGCCGGCCTGGGCCAGCACGGCGCGAAGGTCGTCGATTGGCGGCACGCCCAGCGCCGTCGCGACCGAACCCGCGTGGGCGCGGCCGGGGGAGCCCGCGGCGACCACGGAAAGCCCGCCCGCGGCAACCAGCGAGCGGGCGAGGTTTTCCTGGTTGGGATTGGCCCACACGAGGGCGCGGCGGGGGGCGGTCATGCGAACATCCTACCGGCGCGCGGCGGGTCGCACGGGCGGGCCCTTCTCACCCGGCTCACCTACGATGGAGCGGTGCGGCAAGGCGGCCGCGGGCGCGTGGGTTGATCCTGCCCACGGCCTGAGGAAAGTCCGAGCACGGCAGGAGACGGTGGTGGGTAACGCCCACCCGCCCGGCGGCATCCGGGCGAGAGACAGTGCAACAGAAAGTAAACCGCCGATGGCCGGCGGCCACGGAGCACCGGTCGGAAGACCGGCGCCACCAGGGCCATCGGATCAGGTAAGGGTGAAACGGCGGGGTAAGAGCCCACCGCCCTCCTGGAGACAGGAGGGGCACGGCAAACCTCACCGCGTGCAAGGTCAAACAGTCCCCGCCTGAGGCCTCTCCGGCCGATGGGGACGGGTCGACCGCTCGAGCCGCGCGGCAACGCGCGGCCTAGAGAAATGGCCGCCCACGGCGCCACGCCCGGCCCGAGCCCCCGTCAAGGAAAGGCCGGGAACGAGCGCCTGGACAGAACTCGGCTTAGCAGCCGCACCGCTGCTGCACAGGCCCCCGGGAGACCGGGGGCCTGTGGCCTTTTTGTCGGTTGCGGGAGAGGGGGAGTGGAACGCAGGGCATAGGAGATTGAACGCAGAGAACGCCGAGGGCGCGGCGGGGGCGGAGGGAGCAAGGGCAGGCGGGGATACCAGAACCGCGTGCGGAGCGGCGAGCGGATGGGTTGCCGCGGGGGGAACGAGGAGTTTGACGACGAGTTCCTTGGTCGCAGCGGCGAATAGGACGTGCACGCAGGGGAATGGGACGTTTGCATGGGTTGCCACCACCTTCATCAAGGTGGACGGGGCATCCACCCAAGCGAACGCCCCGTTCATCAACGCGAGAGTCCCGTTCATCGCCGCGAACGCCACTCCCGCCGTCGTGAAGGTCCCTCTCATCGAGGCCGTCCTCCCTTTCATCGAGGCAGCACTCCCTCTCATCGAGGCCGTGCTCCCGGCAACGGTGGGGAAGGTCGTGGCGACGGTGTCAGAGGTCCCGTTTGCCATGGCGGCGGGGAAGGACGCCGGTCAAATGCGGGCCGCGACGTAGGCGACCCAGTCGGCGTCCATCTCGTGCTCCGCCGCGGGCCGCACGTAGAGATTGCCCAGGTGGTCCACCGCGCCGCCCAAACGGTCGTAGACATCGACGCTGCGGAAGCCCGCCTCGAGCATCGCATCGCGCAGCTCGGGGATCGACCACAGCCGCCAGTCGTAGGTGAAGGCCGCGTTGTGAACGACCGGGGCCGCGCCGGGCCTGGTGATGCGGAAGTGGATGGCGTTGAAGACGCGCGCGGTGAGGGGGTCGGCCCGCTGCTGGTGCCAGGTGTAGCGCAGCCGCGCGCCCCCGGCGAGGGCGAAGGTGTTGGTGCGGCGGCCGATGGTGAGGGCGCCGGGGCCGCCGTAGAGGTCGGCGACGAAGACGCCGCGGGCCTTGAGTCGCGTGCGCACATGCCGGAGGTAGGCGGTGAGCGCAGCGCGGGTGTGCCAGTACAAAACCGGGAAGTTGGTGGCGGCGATGATGTCGGCCTTCGTGCGCACGGCCATGACATCGCACGCGCGGGTGGTGAGGCGGGCCAGCGGCGGGTGGTGGGCGAGGGCCGCCGCGTCGCGGTCCACGGCGATGGCCTTCATGGCGGGCCCGAGCCGCGTCCATGCCCGCGCGAGCGCTGCGCTGCCGGAGAAATCCTCACCCAGCGTGCGCGGGGCGTGGCCGTGCACGGCGGCAAGAAACTTCGCCAACGGGCCCGGGTTGGTGACGGCGGCCTCGTAGAGGTCCAGCGGGTGCGTGGGTGTTCGCGGCGTGCGGCTCATGGGGCGGGTCGGGTTCTTGGCAGATTTGAGGCAGGAGGGATTGAACGCAGAGGACGCGGGGGGCGCGGAGGGGGCGGAGGAGAAAGAGGGGAATGAGGGGGTGGGGAGTGGGTTGAGCGAAGCGGGAGTTGCGTGATGCAGGGCCGGGGATTTCGATGCCTCTTCTTCTCTGCGCCCCTCTGCGTCCCCTGCGTTCCACCCTGCCTTCACAACAGTGTTCCCCTCCGCGGAACCTCCGCCCTCACCGCGCCCTCCGCGTTCGCCTTTCCCCGCGGCAAAGCATCACGCCATGCGGATCCACTTGATGAGCGTGGGGAGGTTGGGCGGCTTGCCGTAGAGCAGGACGCCGATGCGGAAAATCTTGGCGGCGCCCTTCAGGAAGACAAAGACGGTGACAACGCCGAGCGCGACAGCCGCGAGGAGCTGCCACATGGGCGGCGGTTGGCTGACACTGGACATGCGCAGGACCATGACGAAGGGGCTGATGGGGGGGATGAAGCTCATGACCGTGGCCATGCGGCCCGCGGGGTTGGAGATGATGGGCATCATGAGGAGCATGGGGATCATGACGACGATCATGATGGGCATCATGAGCGTCTGGGCCTCGTGGATGTCGGTGACGACGCTGCCCACGGCGGCCATCATCGAGGCGATCGTGAAGAAGGCGATGAAGAAGAAGGCGATGAGGAAGATGAAGTTGGAGGGGTCGAGCAGCTCGGTGCGGTTGAGGTAGAGCAGGCTGGTGATGCCGAAGCCCGAGTAGATGCACAGGATGAGCAGGCCCGCGCCCATCTGCCCCAGGATTTTGCCGGTCATGAGCTGCATGGGCGAGACCGCGCTGAGCAGCACCTCCATGATGCGGTTGGACTTCTCCTCGATGGTGGAGGTCATGAGGAACTGCCCGCTGGTGAAGACGCTGATCCACAGCAGCATCATGAAGGCGATTGGGAGGATGTACTGCTGCATCTCGCCCGTTGACTTGTCGCCGCCCGCCGTGACGGCCTGGGCGCGGACCCGCGGCAGGGCGGTCATGGCCAGCACATCATCCGGGTTGGAGCCGTTGGCGGCGAGGCGGGCGCGGATGAGGGCGCGGCCCACCTGATCGGTGATCGCCCGCTGCGCGCGGGCGTCAAGCTTGGACTTCACGAAGACCTGGAACGCGCCGAAGGGCTTGTCACTCGCGGGGCGGTGCACGGCGGCAGGGTCTACCACGATGAGCGCGAGTCGGCTGCCATCAAGCGTGGTGCCCTCGATCAGCTTCTGCTTCTCGGAGTCGATGTCGGCGGTGGGGGAAAGGATTTCCGGGGTGATGTCCGGCGCAGGCGGGGTGTTCGCGCCGGCAATGGCGGTGCCGATGCGGGCCTGCTCGGCCTTCTCCTTGCCCAGGCGGGCTTCGATCTCTCCGGCGACGGCCTCGGTGTCTTCCTTCGCCTGGATTTTCTGCTGGGCCTCGATGGCGTCGGGCGTGAGGGCCTCGGCGAGAGCGGCTGCGACGAGCCCCTCGGAGCCGCCCGACTGGTCGATGATGGCGACCGTGCCCTTGACCGCCGGGGCGCGGGTCGAGACCAGCAGCGTGGCGACGGGGATGCTCGCCGTGATGATGATGGGCACGATGAACACGCCGATGAGGAAGGCCTTGGTCAGCACCGTGGCCATGAACTCGCGCTTGGCGACCTGGAACGTCTTGAAGGCCATTCAGTCTCCCCCCTGATCACCGCGTGCTCCGCTGCCGACAAGGAACCCCGCGGGCATCGCGCCCGGTCCGCCCGCCCCACTGCCAGAGGCCCGCAGGCTCTCGATGAGCGCGGCGTGCTCGGCGGGGTTGGTGCTGCTCTGCACAATTGAAATGAAGACATCCTCCAGCGTGGGACGGATGACCTCGATGCGGCGGACGGGCACGGCGGTCGCGATCTGCGGGATGGCCGAGGCGGCCTCAAACCGCTCGCGGATCTGCACGTGCAACTGGCGGCCCACGGCCTTGACGCTCTCGACGGCGGGGATGTGGAGCAGCGTGCTGAAGTCGGTCGTGGGTGTCACTGGTTCGAGGGAGATGGCCCGGGGGTCGAAACGCGAATGGATCTGGGCGGGCGTGTTGTCCAGCACCTTGTGGCCGCGGTAGATCATCACCACGCGGTCGCAGAGGGCCTCGGCCTGGGACATCTGGTGGGTGGAGAAGATGATGGTCTTGCCCTGCTCGTGCTGCTCATCGATGAGCGCCCGCAGCATGCGCGAGTTCACGGGGTCGAGCCCGCTGAAGGGCTCATCAAGGATGATGAGCTCGGGCTCGTGGATCACCGCGGCAATGAACTGCACCTTCTGCTGCATGCCCTTGGACAGCTCCTCCGAGCGCTTGCGGTAGAGGCCGGCGAGGTCGAGCCGCTCCATCCAGGCGCGGACCTTGTTCTCCAGGCCCTGCGGCGGCACGCCCTTGAGGCGGGCCATGTATTTGAGGAACGGGCCGACCTTCATCTTCTTGTAGACGCCGCGCTCTTCGGGCAGGTAGCCAATCTGGTCCTTGCTCTCGATGGCGGACTTCTTGCCCAGCACGGAGATCTCTCCCTTGTCGGGGAAGAGGATGGACATGATCATGCGGATGGTGGTGGTCTTGCCCGCGCCGTTGGGGCCGATGAAGCCGTGCAGGCTGCCCTGGGGGATGACGAGGTCCAGGTCGTGCACCGCGACCATGGGGCCGAAAGTCTTGCGGAGGCCTTTGAGTTCGATGGCGTTGGTCACATGAGCTCCGGCAGGGTTCGCACACAAGGGCAGCGCCGGGTTGGCGCACGGGCTGGGATTATTGCCGCTCGGGACCTTGTTTGGGGTTTGGGCCTGAGAATTGCGGGCACCGCAAGGCTCCCCCGGCGTGTTACGCTTGGGTATGGACCTTTCTCTGGCTGGAAAACGGGCGCTGGTGTGCGGCAGTTCGCAGGGTATCGGCAAAGCCGCGGCTGTCGAGCTTGCGGCCTTGGGCGCGAGCGTGGTGCTGTTGGCGCGTGATGAGGGGCGGCTGCGCACGGCGGCGGCGGAGCTGCCGCGCAAGGGCGGAGCGGCGCCGAGCTACCTCATCGCGGACTTTGCGGACCCCGACGGGGTGGCGAAGGCCGTGGCGGGCGCGGGGGACTTCCAGATTCTCATCAACAACACGGGGGGGCCCAAGGGCGGACCCGCCCACGCCGCGGCACCGGCGGAGTTTGAGGCGGCGTTCCGCATGCACATGATCTCGAATCAGGTGCTGGTGCAATCGCTGCTCCCGGGCATGAAGGCCGCGGGCTTCGGGCGGATCGTGAACATCATCTCGACGAGCGTGAAGGCACCGATCCCGGACCTGGGCGTGTCGAACACCATCCGCGCGGCCGTCGCCAACTGGGCCAAGACGCTGGCGGGCGAGCTGGGGCCGTTTGGCATCACGGTCAACAACGTGCTGCCGGGCTTTACGGACACCGCGCGGCTGACGCAGTTGTTTGCCGCGAAGGCGGAGAAGCTGGGCAAGAGCGTGGAGGCGGTGCGGGAAGAGGCGACGGCGACGATACCGGCGCGGCGGTTCGGCAGGCCGGAGGAGATCGGCGCGGCGGTGGCGTTTTTGTGTACGCCCGCTGCTGCGTACATCAACGGGATCAATGTGCCGGTGGATGGGGGGAGGACGCAGTCGCTGTAGCATGGGTGGCCAGCCGCTCCGCGGCGGCTCTTTTCGGCGGGCCGAGATGCGAAACTGCACCAGCGTACGAACTGCCAAACCCGGCACGTGCGGTACCGGTGATCGCGACGCAACCGCACTCCCGCCGCGGAGCGGCTGGCCACCCGGGAGATAGGATTGCTCGCGATGATCACGAACTACATCAATGGCGAACAGGTGCCGGCGCGGTCGGGGCGGACGCTTGATAACTTCGAGCCCGCGACGGGGCAGGTGTATTCGCAGGTTCCTGATTCAGATGCGGCGGATATCGACGACGCGGTGAGGGCGGCGCAGGCGGCGTTCCCGGCGTGGGCGGGCATGCCGGTAGAGCAGCGGTCGAAGATTCTGCTGCGGCTTGCGGACCTGATCGATGCGAACCAGGAGGCACTGGCGCGGGCAGAATCGATCGACACGGGCAAGCCCGTCACGCTGGCGCGGAGTGTGGATATCCCGCGTGCCGCGGCAAACTTCCGCTTTTTCGCCACGGCGGTGCTGCACAGCGAGTCTGCGGTCCACGATCTTGATGGCTGGGCGCTCAACTACACGCTGCGGAAGCCGCGCGGGGTAGCGGGGCTGATCTCGCCGTGGAACCTGCCGCTGTACCTGCTGACGTGGAAGATTGGGCCCGCGCTTGCGACTGGCAACACGGCGGTGGCGAAGCCTTCAGAGGTCACGCCGATGACGGCGTTCATGCTGGGGCGGCTGGCGACGGAGGCGGGGCTGCCACGGGGCGTGCTGAACATCGTGCACGGGACAGGGCCGAAGGCGGGCGGCGCGCTGGTGACGCACGCGGACGTGCCGACGATCTCGTTCACGGGCTCAACGGGTGTGGGCAAGTGGATTGCGGAACACGCGGGGCCGATGTTCAAGCGGCTGAGCCTGGAACTAGGCGGCAAGAACGCGAACATCATCTTCAGCGATGCGGACACGGACGCGGCGGTGACGACGGCGGTGCGGGCTTCGTTCACGAACCAGGGGCAGATCTGCCTGTGCGGCTCGCGGATCTTTGTCGAGCGGCCGATCTACGAGGAGTTTTTAGAGCGGTTTGTGAAAGAGACGCAGGCGTTCAGGCCGGGCGACCCGCTTGAGGAAGAGACGACGTTTGGATCGCTGACGAGCAAGCCTCACCTGGAGAAGGTGGTCGGCTATGTGCAGTTGGCGCGGGAACTGGGCGGGAAGATCATCTGCGGCGGCAACGCGAAGCCGGGGCCAACGGAGCGGACGAGCGCCGGGTACTTCCACGAGCCAACGGTGGTGACGGGGCTGGACCCGGCCTGCCGCGTGATGCAGGAAGAAGTGTTCGGCCCGGTGGTGACGGTGACTCCGTTCGACAGCGAGGCGGAAGTGCTGGGATGGGCGAACAGCACGCCCTACGGACTGGCGGGGATGGTGTGGACCAGGGACCTTTCGCGGGCGCACCGCGTTGCTGCGGCCATGGAGGCCGGGATCATCTGGGTCAACTGCTGGCTGGTGCGCGATCTGCGAACGCCGTTTGGGGGCTTCAAGCAGAGCGGCGTGGGGCGAGAAGGTGGATGGGATGCGGTAAAGTTTTTTACGGAGCCGAAGAATGTGTGTGTGAGGGTGTGAGCGGACATCCGGAACTGACGTTTTCAGAGGTGCCACAATGGGTCTGGCGATTTCTTCTGCTTGTGACTGGTCGTCAGCATCGTTGATCTGCCAATCGCTGACCTGTACAATGAATGCATGAGCACTGACACGATTCTCCAACAAGCACTATTGCTGAGCGCCGACGAGCGAGTGCGACTGATCGACGAGCTTCTTGAAAGTGTCGTCACGGACCACACAGTCGGCGAGTTGGATCAGGGGCAGAAGGACGAGTTGCTCCGCCGCGTAGCTGCAGACCGGGCCAATCCGGATGTAGCCATTGCGTGGGATCAGGCCCAGAAGCAGCTCAAACGGCCCGCATGAATCCCATGCTCGTCATTCGCCCGGAGGCTCTCGCCGACATCGAAGACGCGATCGCCTGGTATGAGTTAGCGCTGCCCGGGCTGGGCAACGTATTTCTTCAGCGGGTTGAGGATCGGATGCGGGTCATCGGCGAATCTCCCCGCATGTTCCCGCCGGTGCTGGAATCGATCCGGCGAGCGCCGGTCAAACGATTTCCCTACGGCATCTACTATGAAGACACTGAAGGGAGGATCGTTGTGCTCGCGGTTTTCCACTTTAAGCGATCCCCCGGGCGGCTCAAAGGATGAATGTAAACGCATTTCTGCCGGTAGTCGCGAGAGTACCCGCAACTCACAGCGGCATGTCGCGGCGGGCGTGGCTCGATTGTGATGCCCCGGCATTGGCTGGTACCCTTGCGGCATGACCACCATCAACTCAACCAAGGCCGCCGAGCCCGTGGGTGCCTACCCCCACGCCCGCCGCGTCGGCAACCTCCTCTTCCTCTCTGGTCAGGGCCCGCGGCGGCGCGGAAGCAAGGACATCCCCGGCGTCACGCTTGATGCCGCGGGAAAGGTGGTGACGTACGACATCGAGGCTCAGGTGCGAGCCTGCTTTGAGAACGTGCGGGTGGTGCTGGAGGAGGCGGGGTCGGCGTGGGAGAAAATCGTCGATGTGCTGGTCTTCCTCACCGACATGCAGCGCGACTTCACCACGTACAACCGCGTGTACGCGGAGTACTTCCCGGCGGGGCCAAACCAGCCCACCCGCACGACTGTCGAAGTGGGCGCACTGCCGACCGCGGGCAACGCACCGATCAACTTTGAGGTGAAGGTGATCGCGACGGTGTAGCGGCGATGCGCGGCACGAGGCCGAGGCGCGAGCATCGGATAGGCTTACTCCACGTTGAGCGTCACAATCTGGAACGACCCCAGTTCGAATGTAGTACAGCCAACGCTGTGCGCAAGGCTCGGCATTGCCATAGGGCGTTCCAGCAGATCAACCGCCCGTACTGAAGTTACGGTAAAGTTCCATCGCAGTGTGCATGTGCCCGATCGTCCGTGGCACTCGACGCACCGCACGATCCAGCCCTTCCCATCTTCTGCACGTTTCAGCGCGGCGATGCGTACCGAGGCCCCGCCCGCACAGGACACCTCGAACGGGCACCATCGGTCGGGCAGTTGCCCCCGCTGATCCTGATGCAGGGGCACCGCCCACACGCCCCGCACCATCAGCTCGCCCTCTTTGTCGACGCCCGCTTTCCGCCAGTCGCCATCGTGGGGCAGCAGGCTGTAACGGAACTGGTGCGGTCCCATGTCGGCAACGGGGTCGGGCCACTTGCTGCTGCGCAGCAGGGAAAGGCCCAGCACTCCGCCTCTGCAGGAGTGTCCGTACTTGAAATCATTGAGCAGCGCAAGGCCCTTGCCAGGCTGGGAGAGGTCCATCCAGCGGTGTCCGGATACCTCGAAGCGAGATTGCTCGATGGGAGAATCGCGCCGCGTCGAGCGGGCGAGGTGGCCGAAGGGGATTTCGTACGTGGCCGTGTCGGCCTGAACAGTGGTCGGGAAGAGCACGCGGAGGAGCGTGCGTGATTCGTGCCAGTCGATGTGCGTGTCGATATCGAGACGCGGCGAGCCGGGGGAAAGTGAGAAAATCTGCGTGATACTGCTGGCCGCACCAAGGGAACGTTGAACGCGTATCGCGGGGCGGCCTGCACCGATGGTGATGGGTTCGACGGAGTCTGCCGCGGACTTGAGCAACTGAGGGTGGTCCATCGCGTCGGCATCGAGGTCCCAGGCTTCCCAGTGCTGGGGATGGTCGGGGTACAGGGCAAGCTGGTTCAGCGGCTCCGCGGCAAGCTCTTCGCCGCCGTGCGCGCGGAGCGATGTGATGCGGCCGGTGTGATCGATGGTGGCGGTGATGCGATCGTTCGTGAGGGTGAGGGGATCGGTGGGGGGATCGGAGATGTGGCAGCGGGCTGAAAGCCCGCCCTCCCGGTCAATCAATTGAACGCCCAGGGGGGGAATGTCTTTGACGTAGATGCCGCGCGTGCTGCCCCCCTCCTGCCACTCGACCCATTGCGAGCGTGGGGATGAACCGGGATTGAACACGGCGATGGGGTTGGACATGCCGGTGGTATCGCAGCCGCGGCAAATGTCCTCAATCGCTTCTTGCTCGATATCGGCACAGGCACTGAGAATCTCGGCGTGGTCGGCCGCGGCGTCGCCGTAGACCTCTCCTATGGAAGAGCCGGGGAGGATGTCGTGAAACTGGTTGAGCAGCGTGCGCTGCCAGGCGTCGTGGAGCCGAGCGTGAGCAGGTGGATCGAGGGTGGTACGCACCGGCCGCTCAGTACCGCGGCCGGTGGCACGGACGATGGTTGAACAGGTCGTCAGCCATTCGGCGATGCGGAGGTTGGCTTCGGCGAGGGCGTTACCGCGTTTGACGCGGGCCTGGGTGGTGTAGGTGCCGCGGTGGCGTTCGAGGTACAACTCGCCGTCGCAGATGGGCAGCGGCGTTCCGGCTTCGCGTAATTCCATCGTTCGCTTGTGGATCGCTTCGCAGAAGGCGCGTGCGCCGGAGAGCCGCGTGTTGGGCACACACTCACACGCCGCGGCTAGCTCGGCATTGAGAATCGTCCAATCTGTGGGACCACCACCGCCATCACCAAAGCCGAAGGGCTGGAGCCAGATGCCGACGCCGGTATCGTCCTTGCGCTCGGCGATTGCCTGGCCGCGGCGCAGCTCGAAGGGAGTGTTTGTTGCGTTGTATTCCTGGCCGGGGGTGAGGTGGGAGAGGATCTCGGTGCCGTCGATGCCGCGCCAGATGAAGTTGATGTGGGGGAACTCGTTGCGCTCGTTCCACCACAGCTTGTTGGTGATGAAGGTGTCAAGGCCGGCGAGGCGAAATATCTGCGGCAGGCTTGCCGCGAAACCGAAGGTGTCAGGGAGGTACGCCAGACGCTGGCGGCCCTGCTCGCCAAAGGCCTGCTCAAGCCAGCGTGTGCCGTGGAGAATCTGGCGGACGAAGGATTCGCCGCCGGGCAGGTTGCCGTCGGGCTCAACCCACATCGCGCCCAGCGGCTCCCAGCGGCCTTGGCGGACGCACTGCTTGATCTGCTGGTAGAGGGCGGGCGAGTCCTCGCGAACCCAGGCATATTGCTGCGGCTGGGTACACAGGAACGTGAAGTCGGGCCAGCGCTCCATGAGGCGCAGCGCATTGCTGAAGGTGCGCAGCGCCTTGCGGCGGGTTTCGGCGAGGGGCCACATCCAGGCGGTGTCGAGATGGGCGTGGCCCACGGCGATACACCGCGTCTTCGACGATGGGTGCTCGCCCGGGATGAGGGGCTGGAGTCGCGCAAGGATCGCGGCGGGGTCGTCATCAACGCGGGCGAGCGCCGCTTCGATGCCGCAAAGGATCGCATCGCGGCGCGGTGATGGGTCGGGCAGATGCTCCGCGAGGTTCAGGAGGAAGCGGGCGGTGTGACCGGCGCGCCAGGCGTCGTCATCGCGCACGGCCAGTTCGCAGCGGGAGAGGCGTCCGGGGGTTGGTGTCGACCAGCGGGCTTCGACTTCCGGCTTGTCCCAGAAGAACCAGCCGGTGCCCAGCGTGTGGTTGCACGCGGCCTCGATGAGGACATTAACAGACTCGCCGCCTGCAGCGGCATCCCACAAAACGCACGCATCGCGGTTGGCATCAAAGCCGTGGCGCGGCACGCCGCCATCCCACAGCAGGGCTTCGGTGCCGGTGTCGAAGCGCAGCACGACGGACTCGGAGCGCATGGCGGCGGGGACGACGCCATGTACCCGGAACCACGCTGAGGACCACGCGGGGCCCCACTGCCAGCCGATATCCACGGGCGTGAATGGTGCATCAACAACCGCGGCAAGGGGGCGGCGATCGAGACATTGAAAAACGGAAACGGTGAGCGGCACAGCATCGCGGAAGATGCGGCCCGCGAGCGCCTCGCACCGCTCCCGTAGCGCTTCAATCCGTGGGGAGCGTGTGGGCGGCGTGGGCATGGCCGGGGGGACGGGCTTATTCCTCGATGGGGCGCGACAGGCGCTTCACGCCGCCGCCCTTGCACTCGATCAGCACTTCGTCGGCCTCATAGAGGAAGATCCCGTGATCGACGACACCCGATACATGGTCGAGCTCGCTGGCGAGCTCCTCGATGTCGCGCTCGGGCAGACGGATGTCGAGCACGGCGCCACCGCCCTCGCTCACATACATGTTCCCATCCAGCCCGCAGCGGACGACGCCCGACAGGCCCATCTCGCGCAGGCGGCGACGGATGGATGCGATACCAAAGGGGATGATCGTTACGGCGAGCAGGGCCTGGCTGCCAAGCCGCGGCGCCAGCTTGGCCTCGCTGGCGAGGTAGACGCAGCGGCGGCTGACCTCGGCGACGAGGCGCTGGCGGGTGATGGCCCCGTGCTGGCCCTTGAGCATCCGCAACTGGAAGTCAACCTCGTTTGCGCCGTCGAAGAGGTAGTCCACAACTTCGATCTCGGCGAAGGGCACGGTGGGCAGGGACAGCTCCCGCGCAAGGTCTTCGGTCGCCTTGCTGGTGCTCACGCAGTCGATGTCAAGCTTCTCATCCTTCACGCGCTGCGCGAGGGCGCGGATGGCGCGGCTGGCGGTGACCCCCGTGCCCATGCCCACGATCATCCCCGAACGGATCTCGGCGATGGCCACTTTCGCCAGGGCATCGACGCCCGGCGTGCCGGCCATGACGGTCTCCAGCGGGGGGCAGGTGGACATCCGGTTGGTGTGCGGATCAGTCAAAGCGGACCCCCTGTGCGAGCTTGAGCTGCGTGCCATAGTTGGTCGTGCATGTCTGGCGGCGCATGTACGCCTTCCAGGAGTCGGACCCCGACTCACGACCCCCTCCGGTCTCCTTCTCACCGCCGAACGCGCCGCCGATCTCGGCGCCGCTGGTGCCGATGTTGACGTTAGCGATGCCGCAGTCGCTGCCGCTGCCGGTTGGAGCGAGGAACGCCTCCGCGGCACGGAGGCTGTCGGTGAAGATCGCGGACGAGAGGCCCTGCACCACGCTGTTGTTCATGGTGATGGCCTCGTCAACCTCACGGAACGTGAACACATACAGGATCGGCGCGAATGTCTCCTCGCAGGAGATGGGGAGGTCCGCGCCATTGGGCACGCGGATGATCGTGGGCTCGACAAAGTGCCCGGCGTCACCGTCCACCTTTGGCCGGCCCCCGCCGCACACAACCGTGCCCCCCTGCTGCTTCGCGGCTGTCACAGCCTTCTCGAAGCCCTGCACTGCGCCGGCGTTGATGAGCGGGCCCACCAGCGTGCCGTCTTTCAATGGGTCCCCGATGCGCACGGTCTTGTACGCGCTGGCGAGGCGGGTGACCACATCCTCCACGATTGACTCATGCACGATCAGCCGACGCGTGGTGGTGCATCGCTGCCCCGCGGTGCCGATGGCCGCGAACACGACGGCGGGAATGGTCAGTTTGAGGTCGGCATCCTTGTTGATGATGACGGCGTTGTTGCCGCCCAGCTCGAGCAGGCAGCGTCCCAGGCGGCCCGCGACGACCTGTCCCACGCGCTTGCCCATGCGCGTCGAGCCCGTGGCGGAGATGAGCGGGAAGCGACCGTCGGCGACCATGCGCTCACCGATGACATCATCATGCCCGATGATCAGCTTGAACACACCGGGGTGGCCCATCGCCGTCGCCACACGGTCGGCGATGGCATTGCTTGCCATGGCCGTCAGCGGCGCGAGCAGGCTGGGCTTCCATACGACGGTGTCGCCGCACACTGCCGCGAGCATGGCGTTCCATGCCCACACGGCGTTGGGGAAGTTGAAGGCAGAGATCACACCGATGGGTCCTAAGGGCAGCCACTGCTCGTACATCCGGTGGCTGGGCCGCTCGCTTGGCATCGTGAGGCCGTACAACTGACGCGAGAGCCCGACGGCGAAGTCGGCGATGTCGATGGTTTCCTGCACCTCGCCCAGCCCCTCCTGCCGAATCTTGCCAACCTCCAGCGACACAAGTTCGCCCAGAGCGTCTTTGGCGAGGCGGAACTCTTCGCCGATGGCCCGCACCACCTGCCCACGCTCGGGCGCGGGCACCATGCGCCAGCGCAGGAACGCTTCGGCAGATTCGCGGACGGTCTTCTCGTAGCTCTCGGCGTCATCGAGCTTGAGGCTGGCGATGGGCTGATTGGTCGCGGGCGAGATGCTCGTCGCGATGGCCCGGTTCTGGGTGTCTGCCGTGGGGGGCAGGAACCGGGGGTCCTTGTCGAGGGCGAGGCGGGAAAGCACGGGGTGGAGCGAGCCGCTGGCCGCGCTGCCGCTAGTGGTACGGGTCGTCGTGGTGGTCATCTCAGGTGAGTCTAGGACGCTCATGGCAGGATCAACGTGGGACGCCAAGGTCAGGGTTGAGGCTCGGGCAACTGGCGTAGAAAACCGGTAAGTCGCGGCAGATCGGGTGACACCGCATCACGCACGTACGCGCCGCTGACAGCGCAACCGGTGGCGAGGCACTGGTCCAGCGGAAGGCCGTGGACCTGGGCGAGGGCGAAGCCGCCGTTGAAGTGGTCACCGGCACCGGTGGAGAGGCGGGGGGCGGTGGTGAAGGGTCCGTCGAACCACGCGGCTGTGTGGGCGTTGGCGGCTGCCGCGCCCTCGCGGGGGTGGATGCGCCCATGCAGTCTGCTTGAAGGGTGTGCTGTCCTGCTTCGGCCCGCGGCACCAGGTCTCAGCTGAGAAGGCCCCCGGTGCTGCAAGGCCCGCTGTGCTGTGCTGCTGGCGCCTTGGAGGGATGAGAACACGGCAGGGGAGGGGCACTGACGATCCGGGGCGCGGGCCGCAGGAAGCAACTCCGGAAGACAAGGGCCAGCAGCGAGTCCGCAACGGCAAGCCCGTGAAATCGGTGGCTTTCAGTAATTAGCACGCACCAATCTGGCTGCCCAGGTTCCTTTTTTATGCAGCGCTGCGGCAGCGGTTCACATGCCGCACTCGTGCCCTTCGGTAGTTACAT
>JBBSOF010000012.1:0-84416 GCA_038260025.1 Phycisphaerales bacterium | reverse complement strand
GAGGAACACCTGCCCGTTCATGTCCGTTGTGATGGGCTGGATTTTCCAGTGCTTGGCGAAAAAGAGAACACCCACATAGGCGACCACCATGAACGGCAGGAGCATGGTCATGGCGGTCTGGGCAAAGTTCCAGCCGTAGAAGTAGTTGCACCAAGCCCCCAAAGCCAGGGGGATGAACACGCCCAGAAGTCCAAAGAGAAGCACGGGGCCGTCGAGGTCGTCGGCGGTCGTGCTCATGACCCCGTGGCGGATTCCCAGCATCAGAAAAATGAGCATCACGATCACGGCGCCCATAAGGGCGGTCGCAACACCTAAGTATTTGCCCAGCACCAACGTATGGCGCGCCACCGGCTTGCTGATCACTGTCAGCACGGTCTTGTTCTCAATCTCGCGGCTGAGCACGGCCGTGGCGATGAACCCCGCCAGCAGTACACCCATGACGAAAATCGTGCTCAGGCCGATGTCGAAGAGGAGCTTGTTGTCCCCCACCAACTGCCCTGTTTCGGCGGTCGCCATCGCAAAGCCGGTGTTCCATGTGTTAAACACCTGGAACAGGCCCGACAGCAGCACCAGCAGCAGCAAAACTGGCTGGCGCACGCTTTCAACAAAGGCGTTGCGTGCAATGGTCAGCGGTTGCAGGAGCATGCTTGGAGTGGGGTGGGGCTGTGAAAACGAGAATCAAGGTCAGCACGTCAGGCGGTTTGCCGCCAAAGGAAGAACACAGGAGACCCGGAACTACGGAGGCCCGCGAACCGAGGTTCGGCCAGATCGTACAGCAGGACGGACCCCTGCGTGAGCCGGCGGCTGGAACATGGTACCGTGTCAGGCCCGCGAAGGGTTCGCAAGATGAGTGCAGCCGCGGGAACGGGTGACTGGTATTGATTGAACTGATCGAGTGATGCGGATTGAGTGGCGAGATTCTCGATCGCCCTGGTTGATGTGATTGCCGTGGCCATCGGGCGGGCTGGAAAGTGTGCTCGCAGGTTGCCACAATACGCCCCCTTGGCAGTTGGCCAGGCGAACGGCCAACGCAGAGGGCGGAAGGCGTGCGTGCGGCAGGCGGAGCCCTGACGCGCAAACCTTGGCCTGTTCTGGGTTGAGGGAAAGCCTGGCTTGGCGTGGGGGCTGGGTTTGACAAGGGGCAGGCGGGCTTGCCGCGGCCTTGGGACGCTATGAACGTAAGAGAAGGTGCATGAAAGCCGACTATCTGACATACCGCAGGGCCACCGGCGAGAGCGTGCGGGGGTTGATCCTGCAGGCCGTGCTGGGCATCGGGATGCTCGTCTACGCGGTTGCGGCGAAGGACGACGTGGCGATGTCCGCGGCCGCCTTCATCGGGATCGGTTGCCTGGCGTGGCTGACGCTGGCCATCGTCTACGACCAGCACCGGCGCGAGCGGATTGAGGCGATCGAGACCGAGGCGCTGGCCAATGCCCCCACCGCGGGGTCCTCGGTGTTTGAGAAGCCGGAGGAGTTTGCCCCCGCCGCGCGGCGTCTGGCGACCCTGCACAGGTTCTTTGTACCCGTCATGAGCCTGGTGATGGGGGCGCTGCTGGTGGGCGTCGGCATCTGGCTGTTCATCATCGAGCGGCCGCACGTTCACGAATCAGCGGCCCCCGAGGGCACGCTGGTGGGCCGCGAGGGATGGGCCCTGGGCGTCGGGCTGGGTGTGGCGGTGCTGGGGTTTGTGTTCGCCCGCTACACGGCAGGCATGGCCAAGGCGAGCGCCTATGCCAACCTGCGGGCGGGCGCGTCCTATGCGGTCGGCGCCGCCATCCTCGGGCTGGCGCTGGCGATCGCGAAGTTCACCGATATTCTTGGCCCCGACGTCCTGGTGCGCTACCTGCGGGTGGTTTTCCCCGCGTTCATGGTGGTCATCGGTGCCGAGGTGTTCATCAACTTCGTGCTGGGTATCTACCGCCCGCGGCGGAGCGGCGAGGTCCCCCGCCCGGCGTTTGACTCGCGCCTGCTGAGCCTGGCGGCAGCGCCGGACAAGATCGCGCAGTCGATCAACGAGGCCATCAACTACCAGCTCGGCTTTGACGTCACGGGCGGGTGGTTTTATCAACTGCTCAGCCGCTGGCTGCTGCCGCTGATTGTCTTCGGCCTGCTCGTCGTGTGGGCGCTGTCGAGCGTGGTGGTGGTGCAGCCACACCAGCGTGCGATCGTGCTGCGGTTTGGCCGGCCCGTCTCGACGGGCGACCTGGGCCCGGGCCCCCACCTCAAGGCGCCCTGGCCCATCGACACCGTGTATGTGCCGGAGTACTTCAAGCGCGACGACAAGGGCCGCATGGAGATCGCCGACTACACCGCGACGGGCCTTCGCGTGCTGGACCTGGGCACCAGCCCACCGGCGATCAAGGACCCCATCTTGTGGACCAACGACCACGCGGGCGTTGAGGTCTACCAGTATGTCCGAGCCTCCAACGCGGAGGCACCCACGGGCAACACCACCGACCTGCTCGACCTGGCCATCGTGTCGGTCGAGGTTCCGATGCACTACATCGTGAGCGATGTGCTGCTGTTTGATGAGCTTGCGGTGCCCGAGAAGCGGGACGATGTCCTGCAGGCCGTGGCGCGTCGGGAGTTGACGCTGTACTTCCAGCAGGTGGCGTTGGACGACGTGCTGGGCGGTCGCCGCGAGCAGATGTCCCACGACCTGCGCCAGCGGGTGCAAAAAGCCTTCGACAATCTGAACCCCGGGCCCGATGGCAAGCCGCGCGGCGCGGGCGTGAAAGTGGTGTTCCTGGGCCTCGCAGGCGTTCACCCACCCAAGGACGTAGCCCCCGCGTTCGAGAGCCCGGTGATGGCCGACCAGCGGCGCGAGGCGAATATCGACGATGCGCGGGCGTACGCCATCGGCACGCTCGCCAAGAACGTGGGCAATGTGGAACTGGCACGGACCATCATCGCCGAGATCGACACCTTCGAGCGCATGAGCTCGGCGGGCATGAGCGGCGCGGTGATGGAGGATCAGGAGCTGAAGATTCAGCGCCTGATCGAGACCGCGGGCGGCGCGGCAGCGCAGTCGCTTGCCGACGCCCGGGCCGACCGCTGGCTGGCGCACATGGGCACACGCGGCATGGCGATCCGCCACCAGGGACAGCTGGCCATGTACGACGCGGCGCCGGAGTACTACCGCGCTTCGCTCTACTTTGAAGCGTTGAAGGCGGCGATGGCCAAGACGCGGGTGTACATCACCAGCGACGACGTGGCAGACCTCCGCATCGACGCCGATCTGAAGAATAAGGACCTGGGCGTGGACATCTTTGAGAAGCAGAACTAGACGGCGAGTGGCGGGGCCTGGACTGAGGCCTTGAGTCTTTCGACTTTGATGAGGAGTTTCGCGTGCGGCGAGCACTGACCTATTTCTTGACGGCGATCTTCCTTCTCGCGCTGCTGGCCTTCACGGTGACGTACACCGTGCGGTTCACCGACGCGGGCGTTGTGACCACGTTCGGCAAGGCCGACCAGAGTGACGTCCGGAAGGAGGCGGGGCTGTACTTCAAGCTGCCCTACCCCATCCAGTCGGTCACCATCTACGACACGCGTGTGCGGGTGCTGCAGAACAAGTTCGAGCAGCTCGCCACCGCTGACAACCGCCAGGTTGCTGTCGAGACCTTCTGCCTGTGGCGTGTGGACGACCCGCTGCGGTTCTTCCAGCGGTTCAGTAATGCCGGCGTCCGCGCCGAGGAGCACTACCGCAAGGCCGAGGATGCCCTCCGCCAGAACCTGCGCACCGCGGCAGCCCTGGTCAGCCAGTACCGCATGGACGAGCTCTTCAGCGCGGGTAGCTCCGGCAGCAAACTGCCCGAGCTGCAGGCCAAGATGCTGAATGTTCTGCGCGGCACCGCCGACCAGAGCGGGCTGCAACTCGCGGATTACGGCATCGCGGCCGAGGACCTGGGCCTGATGCGCGTGGTGCTGACCGAAGAAGTGACCAAGGCGGTGATTGAGCGCATGAAGACCAGCCGCGAGCTGATCGTCAAGAGCACCGAGAGCCAGGGCCAGGCAACCGCCGCCAGCATCCGCTCGACGGCCGACAGCGATGCCAACCGCATCAAGCAGTTCGCGGACCGGCTGGCGCAGAACATCCGCAGCCAGGGCGAGCGCGAGGCTGTGCAGTTTCTCGCGCAGATGAAGTCCAACCCCGAGCTGGCGGTGTTCCAGAGCAATATGGACTTCATCCGCGATGTCTACGCCAAGCGGATGACGATGGTGGTGTCGGGCTCGATGCCCGGCGTGTGGATGCTGTTCCCCAACGCGATGGACTCGATGGCGCAAGGCAAGATTCCCCCGCTGACTCGTCCTGCAGACGCCAAGGCCGCCGCGAAGCCGGCCCCTGCCGGCAACGCACAGCCCGGCGGTTCCACGAGCACGACGGAGGACCGGTGATGAGACTGCCCGATGCGGTTCGATCGCCGGATGAGACCGGTGCTGGGCTGGGGGGCATGCCCCCGGCTGACCCGCAGCCCAACACGTCGGACCTGCCGCCTGCCGCGCCGCGGCGGGCGGGGTCTGTCACGCTGCGCGAGGGGCCCGGGCCGATGGGCCAAGCGGGGATTGACCCTGCGAACCAGTCGCTGGCAGATGCCCTGCGCGTGATGCTGCGGGTGCTGCAGGCGGGCATGGTGGTGCTGGGCATTCTGTACGTCCTCAGCGGCATGCAGAAGGTCAACGAGGGCGAGCGGGGCATCCGCCTGCTGTTCGGCAGGGAGATGGAGTCAGGGCTTGAGCCGGGATTCCACTGGAGCGCGCCGTACCCCCTGGGCGAGCTGGTGCGGGTGAAGCAGGGTTACCAGGATGTCGACATCAGTAAGGACTTCTGGATCGATGTTCCCGCGGGCCAGGTGAACACCAGCATCGAGAAGCTGCAGGGCACCCCGAGCCTCAAGCCGGATCAGAACGGCAGCGGCTCGGTGATCACGGCGGATGGCAACATCGCGCACACGCGCTGGCGGGCGAGCTTCCGGCGGGATGATGTCAGCAAGTTCTACCGCCGCATCCTTGAAGAGGATGAGCTGGCGATTGTGCGGGCGGAGATCAAGCGGGCGGTGGTGCAGGCGGTGGCGGAAGTGACGCTGACCGACCTGCTGCAGCAGACGAGCCAGAAGGGCTCAACGGTGCCTAAGCGGGCGCAGCTGATCGCGCAGGACTCGCTGGAAAGGCTCGGGTCGGGCCTGGTGATCACGGCCCTGACGATGGACCCGCCAATCCCGCCGCTGTACGCCAAGGACGCGTTTAATCGGGCATCTGCCGCGTCGACGCAGGCCAACAAGGACATCCAGGATGCGCAGAGCTACCGCGGCGAGCGGCTGAACAAGATCGCCGGGGACATGGCCCCGTACCTGATCTACTACATCGACCAGTACGAGGGGGCGCTGGCGCGGGCGGAAGCCGAGCAGGAGGCGCGTCCCGCGGGGACGGTGCAGGACCCTGCCGCGGCACAGGCGGCAAGCGCCCAGGCCGACGAGATCGTGGCGACCATCGACGCCCTGATGCTGGGCCGCGAAGATGTGCAGGTGCCCGTCATGGGCGACGATGGCAAGCCCGAGCGGGGTGCCGACAACAAGCCCACGGGCCGCATGCGGACACTGCGATCCTCCGCCAAGGGCGAGGTGGCGGCGATCCTGAGCGATGCATCGCTGTACCGCACGGGCGTGCGGTCGCGGGCGCAGACGACACTGTCCCGCTATGAGGCGAAGCTGGCGCAGTTCCGGGTCAACCCCACCGTGATGCTGCAGAATGAGTGGACCACCGCCATGCGGTCGTTCATGAGCAAGGACACCTTTGAGTACATGCTGGTGCCCCAGGGCACCGGCACGCTGGCGCTTTTGCTGAACTCTGACCCCGACTATGAGCGCGACACGATGAAGGCGATCAAGGAAAAGCAGCGGCTGGAGACCGAGCGGCTGCGTAACGAGGAACTCATGAAGCGCGGGCGCGAGACGGAGACCGGCGGTCTGGGCCTGCGCGAGTAGCGACTGAGCAAGGAAGTGTTATGGCCGATGTGGTCGTACAGCCAGGACTGGGCCTCAAGCCCGACGGGACTCCGGTGGACATGGGCATGCGCCGCGATAGCGTCGTGCAGTGCCAGGCGCTGACCAAAGTCTTCAAAGACTTCTGGATGCGTGACCGGGCCCGGGCGGTCAACACCCTTTCCTTCGAAGTCCGCCCCAGGGAAGTGTTCGGTCTGCTGGGCCCTAACGGCAGCGGCAAGAGCACCACCATCAAGATGATCCTCGGCCTGCTGCGACCCACCTCTGGTCGCGTCGCGGTCTTCGGCCACGCCCCCACCGACGTTGAGATCAAGCGCCGGATCGGCTACCTGCCCGAGGAGAGCTATCTCTACGGCTTCCTCAACGCCCGCGAAACCCTCGAGTATTACGGCAAGCTATTCGAACTCGACCACCGCACCCGCAGCCGCCGCATCGATGAGCTGCTCGACATGCTGGGGCTCGTGGGGGCGCAGTTCCGGCCTGTCCGCGAGTATTCCAAGGGCATGCAGCGGCGCATCGGCATTGCCCAGGCGCTGATCAACGACCCCGAGTTCCTGATTCTTGATGAGCCCACCACCGGGCTTGACCCCATCGGCACGCGCCAGATCAAAGACCTCATCATTGAACTTGGCCGGCGCGGCAAGACCGTGCTGCTCTCCAGCCATCTGCTGGCCGACGTTGAGGATTGTGTCGACCGCCTGGTCATCCTTTACGGCGGTCAGAAACGCGCCGAGGGCACATGCGATGAACTGCTGATCTCGCAGGACCGCACATCGATCGAGACCGAGACGCTGGACGACAGCACCGTGGCAGAGTTGGACAAGGTGATCCGCGCCCGCACCGGCAACGAGCGGGCGATCATCAGCGTCAGCAAGCCGCGCCAGTCGCTGGAAGACCTGTTCCTGTCGATTGTGGACCGGGCGCAGGCCGAGCAGGTTGCGACATCGGGCGCGATGGCCGGCGGGACAACCGCATCGTTTCTCAAGGGTCAGGAGCAGGGCGACGCGCTGATTGAGCGGCTGGTCACAGCCGCGGAGCCGGCCGAAGCAGCATTGGGGCCCGCAGCGCCCGCCGCGCCGCAGAACAACGTCATCGCCGACCTGATGAACCCGTCACCCCCGCCCCCCATGCCAGATGCACCGTCACGTCAGGCCGCGGGCACGCCCACCCCACCGCCACCCGGCGGGGTTGATCTGTCAGTCATCGGAAACCTCTTGGATGATGATGACCAGGACCGCAAGGGCGGACGCGGCAAGGGGACGGGAACGTGAAGCTGCGAGCGTTCTTTGCCAGGGCGAACCGGCTGCAGCAGCAGCGGCTGTTCAAGATCATCGCGACGTGTGTGGTGCTTGCCGCGGCGCTGGCCGGGTTTGTGACGTACGCGATTGCCGCGGGAAAGCAGCAGGGCGTGAGCTTTGTCGAGCGTGCGCCCTCGGGGTCGCCGGCTCCGGAAGGGGGTATGGACCCCAATGCCGCGGCAGCCGAGGGTGAGGAAGCCCAACTGCGTGCCCAGGCCCAGATGGACCGGGATGTCGCCCGCAAGACGGTCGATGTGCTCAACGGCATCCTCGCGGCAAAGCAGGACACGACCGTGGCAGGCCTGGGGATCGGGCTGCTGGCGGCGCTGCTGATCGGCGTGGTGTGGCTGGGCCTGGCCCTTACTTACCTGGGGCTGGCGATCGCGACAACGGGGTTGGTGCTGCTGACGATGCTGGCGCGCTTACCGCAGGCGACGGGGCCGCTGATTGTGGGGATTGCGGCGCTGACGGCATCATTCACGGCGTTGATGCGTCTGGCGGGGCTGGCCCTTGGCGGCGCGCTGCCGCCGCTGGCCATCGCGAAAAATGTTCTCGATGAGGCGGTGCGGATGAAGATCTCGGTGGTCTTCATTGTGCTGATCATCTTCGGGCTTGCCGCGCTGCCGGGGCTGCTGGATAAGGAAGCGTTCCTGCGCTACCGCGTGCAGTCGTTCCTGCAGTATGGAACGGGCGGCACGTTCTGGCTGATCGCGGTGCTGGTGCTGACGTTCTCAGTGTCGTCCGTGGCGTTCGAGCAGCGCGACAAGGTGATCTGGCAGACGATGACCAAGCCGGTAGCGGCGTGGCAGTACATCTTCGGCAAATGGCTGGGGGTGGTGACGCTGGCGGCGGTGCTGCTGGCGGTGTCGGCGTCGGGCGTGTTCCTGTTCACGGAATACCTGAGGGCGCAGCCGGCGACGGGCGAGACCGAGGCGTATGTGAGCGCCCGCGAGGGGGACATCAGCGAGGACCGCTTTTTGCTTGAGACGCAGGTTTTGGCGGCACGGGAGCGTCGCCAGCCCGACCTGGTGGAACTCGACCAGGCGACGCTGGATGCGAACATCGAAGAAGGCGTGCAACGCGAACTGAAGCAGATGCGCGACAGCGGCGAACGCGATGCGATGATACTTCAGAACGAGCAGGCCATCCGCGAGCGGTACCGTGTGGACCTGCCCAAGACCTTCCAGGCGGAATACCGGAGGATCGACCCCGGCCAGGGGCGGCTATACCGATACAGCAACCTGCAGGGTGTGCGCGAGGGCACCAGCCCGCTGATGCTGAAGCTGAAGATCAACGCGGGGTCCAACTCGCCGGATCAGTTGTACAAGATCACGGTGTGGGTACCGGGGGATGGCATGCGGATTGTCGAGATGCCGCTGAACCAGGTGGTATCGATGCGCCCGCCGATGCTGCCCACCGCGGTGGATGCCAACGGCGTGCTCGAGATCGGCGTGTACAACGCGGACTACTCAAAGAACCCGCCGGTGGCGAACCCGGAGGCCATCGGCTTCCCGCCCGACGGGTTGGAGCTGTCCTATTCCAACGGCGGCTACCGGGCCAACTTCTTCAGGTGTATCGGCACGCTGTGGGTGAAGCTGGCCTTCCTCTCCATGCTCGCGATCTGCGCCAGCACCTTTCTGTCTTTCCCGGTCGCGTGCCTGGTGGCGTTTACGGTCTTTATCGCGGCAGAGGGCTCGGAGTTCATCCTGGGCGCTCTGGAGGGGTACCAGACCGAGACGCGCCAGGGTGAGACGATCATTTTCAACACCGCCGTCAGCCACATTGCGTCGGTCGTGGGGCGTGCGTTCAAGGTCTATGCCGACCTTCAGCCCACCGAGCGCCTGGTGGAGGGGCTGCGCCTCTCGTGGAGCCAGGTGGCGCTGGGGACCACCGTGCTCTCCGTGGCCACGGCGGCGCTGTTCGTGGCTGCCACTCTCATCTTCCGGCGGCGCGAACTGGCGACGTACTCCGGGCACTAGTAGATGTACTTTGTGTGGTTCGTTCACGGGCCTGAGGTATTGCAATGCGTAGAGACACCTGGGTGCAACTGATCGCGGCGGTCGTGCTGATCGTGTGCCTGGTGGGCTCGGGGGTGATGGCCGTCAACATGACCGGGTTTGCCGGCCGTGCCCGCCTGTCCTACACCGACCGCGCCGAGGAGGGCCAGCCACCGGAGGTGAGCCTGGGGATCGCGATGGGCGCGTTCCGCGGCATCTTCGTGAACTACCTGTGGATCCGCGCCAACGAGATGAAGGAGGCGGGGAAGTTCTATGACGCGACACAGCTGGCAACGGCGATCACCAAGCTGCAGCCGCGCTTTCCGCGGGTGTGGGTGTTCCACGCGTGGAACCTGGCGTACAACATCTCGGTGACGACGCAGACGCCCGCGGAGCGGTGGGCATGGGTGAACGCGGGCATCGACCTGCTGCGCAACCAGGGCATCCCGGCAAACCCCAACGACATGCTCCTGCACAAGGAGCTGGGCTGGATCTTCCTGCACAAGATCGGCGGCTTCACCGACGACGCGAACATCTACTACAAGAAGCACCTGGCCCAGGAGTGGACCGTGGTGCTGGGCCCGCCCCCGGCACGCACCAGCGCCGACCGCGACCGCAATGCGGCCATCAACAAGCTGGTGAAGTGGCTGGAGACCTTTGAGAACGCGCCCCTGACGATCGACGACTGCGTGCGCCTGGAGCCCAAGGTGCGGACGCTGCTGGACCGCCTCGCCAACGACGTGGGCGAGCACCCCGACCAGGACATGGACCGCGCCATGTACATGCTCACGATGTACGAGCGGTTCTCGGCGGTGGCACGCTCGATGCTCCGCCCGGTCTATGAGCAGCAGATGGGCGAGCGCACCAAGAAGTTCGGCGCCATCGTCACAGACCCGGACCTGCAGGCGGCCTGGAAGGTGCTGCTGGTGCACCTGCGGCGGCGTGTGCTGACCGAGAAGTACAACATGGAGCCCGCGCGGATGGCGCGGTACACGCAGCAGTTCGGCCCCATCGACTGGCGCCACCACGCGGCGCACTCGCTGTACTGGGGCTACCGGGGCATCGAGAGCGGCCTCACGCGGTGGGAAGAGCGCAACAAGCTCGACTTTGACTTCATCAACACCGACCGCATCGTGGCCCAGTCCATCCAGGACCTCTTCCGCACCGGCGAGCTTTATTTCGATTTCCTCGGCTCGTTCCAGCAGGGCGAGAGCTTCTTCCAGGCGGTCCCCAACGCGCACTTCGTGCGGTCCTACGGCGATGTGCTGCACGCCATGGCCGAGCGGTCGTGGCGCGACAGCGACAGCTGGTACAAGCCCCTCGCGGCAGGCTACGAAAACTTCATCCGCGACGCCATCGTCTTCTTCTACCGGCGCGGGCAGCGGGCCGAGGCAGAGCACTGGCAGGAGGTGCTGCGCACCGAGACGATGATCAACATGAACGACATGGAGCGTCACCGCCTGCTCGATGAGACGCTGGACGTCTTCGTGAGCACCGAGATCAACGACCGCCTGACGTCGCCGTCGATGATGATCAACCAGGTCGCGGCATCGCTCATGGGCGCGTACGCCAGCGGCCTGCTCAGCGGGGACCAGGACCTGTTCCTCTCGCAGTTTGACTTTGCCAAGCGCGTCCACCGCAAGTTCATGGAAGCACAGCTGCGCAACACCCCCGCGGGCGGCGGCGACCAGCGCATGAAGCAGGTGGACGCCGACTTCCGCTACGCCGCCGGCGCGCTCTTCGGCCAGTTCCTCAGCGGGCTGGGACTGGACGAGGCGGAGATTGTCTACAACGCCGCCCCCAACGACCT
This sequence comes from Phycisphaerales bacterium, assembly GCA_038260025.1. GTDB lineage: Bacteria > Planctomycetota > Phycisphaerae > Phycisphaerales > UBA1924 > JAEYTB01. The sequence continues at coordinate 73,312 of JBBSOF010000012.1, read as the reverse complement.
GCGCCTCTTCGCGTACACCTACCTCTTCGAGCAGATCAAGCCCGAGATGGACAAGCCCGAGAACGGCATCACCCGCAAGTTCTCGGAAGTCTTCCCCGAACCGCAGGGCTATCAGGAGTTCGTCGCCGATGCCCGCAAGCGCGCCATCGAGATCGAGCAGCGCCAGCGCGCCCCGGTCGAGCAGAAGTAGCAACGCACGAGAAACGCGAAAAACCGGGGCAACCCGGTCTTCATGTTCTGGGATCGGTACTGGGCAATCCTCACGGATGAGTTTGTTAGGGACACAGACCCCGTCGCAGCCCTAATAAAAAGACCGGTTGGTGTCGCGGCTCCGCCGCCATTTATTGCAGTTTTCCTGCACTGGTTCCGGGTGAAATCACGGCCACGCTGCACGGACCGCGTGTTTTCCCCCTGCTGTAACGAAAGTCGTAGTTGCTTTTTATACGCTCGTCATGCGGGGCTCCTATTTCGGATGCACAGTTCCTGATCGGTTGCCTGTTCCATCTTTACAACCAATCACCAATGGAGTATTCGCACATGCATCAGAATCACCGCGGCGGCTTTGTGACGGTCTCGGCTATGGCCCTTGTTCTCGGCGCAGGCCTTGCGGGCCTTGCAAACCAGCCTGAGAACCGGACGCAGCCGGACAATCGGCATGACAACCAAAGCACGCGGGATACGCGGGATACGCGGGACACCCTGCGCGACCGCATGCAGGAATCCAAGCCCGGGATGGCCAAGCCACTGGCCACGCCTATCACCCGGGATGATTGCGAGCGCACGCTGAAGTCCTGGCCTGAGAAGCCCATGTCCCAGGTCCGCAAGACGATGGAGAAGTACGGCATGCCCAGCAGCATCGGCTCGCACGAGGCCGTCTGGTACGACGCCGGCCCCTACCGCTACATCCGCGTGTACTCCGAAGAGGTGGCCCACGACTTCCCCGCCCACCACACCGATTTCTACGAGCAGGCCGTGTTCTATCGCGTCCCCGCCGAGAAGGCATCGTCCCTCGACATGTTCGATGGCAGTGTCCTGATCGACCGCACCAAGGGCCTGCTTGCCGCACGGTGCGACAAGGAAGAGAACAACCTGCTTGCCCTCAACCTTGCGAACGATGTGATCACCGGCACCAAGACGGTCGAAGAGGCCCGGGCGTACTTCGGCAAGGCCATTGCTGCGGCCATGCAGGGCGAAAAGGACCCCTACATGAAGGACCTCACCTTCAAGCAGGGCGGCCCATCTGCTGCAGACCCCGACTATTCCACCATTGACATGAAGGGCATGAAGCCCAAGGACCCCATGGACAAGGACTCGATGGACAAGGATCACATGGATAAGGACCGCATGGACCACGACGGCAAGATGCGCCGCGACGGCCGTAAGTAAACGACTGGTCTCACGAGCACACCAATGAAGCGCGGTGGCAACCTTTCGGGGTCGCCGCCGCGTTTCTTTGTGTTAGTGCATCAGTCGGTCGCGGGCCTCGTCATACTTTGCCAGCGTCGCGTTCACCACCTCTTCGGGCAGCGTCGGGCCCGGCGCCTGCTTGCCCCAGGTGCCATTTGCCACCAGCGTCTCGAGATATTCCCGCAGGTACTGCTTGTCGAAACTGCGCTGCGCCCGCCCCGGCTGATAGTCCAGGGCAGGCCAGAAGCGGGAACTGTCGGGCGTCAGGGCTTCGTCGATGAGCATTGGCAGCGGGTTGCCTTCCTCAAGGCCAAACTCAAACTTCGTGTCGGCGATGATGATGCCCCGTGCCGCGGCATGTTCGGCCGCCATGGAGTAGATCGCCAGCGAGAGCGTGCGGAGCTGATCCATCAGGCCCTCCCCCACCGCTGCCGCGGCACGGTCGAAACTGATGTTCTCATCGTGCTTGCCGAACTCTTCCTTGGTCGCGGGGGTGAAGATGGGCTGGGGCAGCCGGTCGCACTGGCGCAGGCCCTTTGGTAGACCAATGCCGCACACCGCGCCGGTGGCCTGGTAGTCCTTCCACCCCGAGCCTTCGAGGTAGCCGCGGACCACGCACTCGATGGGCACGACCCGGGCCTTGTGGGCGATCATGATGCGGCCTTCAAGGTCCTTGCGCCGGGTGCCGTCGGGCGGGAAGGCCTCGTCGGGCACCAGGGCGGCATCGCCGGAAATAAGGTGCGTGCGGCAGAGGCCGCGGCTGGCGATCATCTCAAGCCAGAATGTGGAGAGTTGGGTCAGCAGACGGCCCTTACCCGCGATTGGGGTGGGCATGACAACATCGAAAGCCGAGATGCGGTCGGTGGCCACTATCAGCAGCCGTGGCTGGCCGTCCGGGGCGGGCAGGTCGTAGACATCGCGGACCTTGCCGCGCCGGCGGTTGGGGAGGTTGAGCTTGGTTTCGAGCAGGCCGGGCATGGGGGGAGGATACGGGAAGTCGGCGGGGCGTCCGGAGTGGGGCTGGTGGAAAACTGGGTGAGAAGTTCCTGAACGGAACCGGGCCTTCCAACTACCGGGTTTGGGCTTTCCCCCGTAGACTCCTCCCCCGGCCCTGCCGGCCCACTGGAGGCTGTTCGTTGCTGAGCTTTGTGGTCTTTGATGCCGATGGGGTAGACACGCGGCATTTCCCGCCGCGCCATGCGTACCTGATCGGGCCTGATGAAATCCCCATGCAGGGCGATGTGTCGTTCGAGCCCGGGTTGGTGGAATGCGAAAAGACGGTGCAGCAGACGGCGGGCCTGGCCGTGCAGTTTCAGGTGGCCCAGCCAGAGGGGCCGGGCGTCACCCCGTCAACCAACGGCCTGGGTCTGCTGACCGTCAACACCTGCCTCCTGCCGGACCGGGATGACCCTTACCTGCTGACCATCGAACTGGCCCGCCACCGGATCATGTTCTTCCTCAACAAAATGGAGGACTGGGGCCTGTTCGACCTCGCGCCGGACAACGCCGTGATGCAGCAGTTTGAGCAGGCGCGGTCCCAGTTCACCGAAGCGCTGGTGGCCCAGCGGATCCCCGAAGCGGCCGCGAACGAGGAAGAAAAAACCGAGGGCGACCCGCCCCGCGGCGGCTTCTCGCCGCGGGCAGACAAGATCGCCAGCAACGCCCTGTCCCTCGCTATCAACGCCGGCGAGGGGCTGGCGCTCCTGAACGCCGACCGCCAGTTGAAGCACCGCCTCAGCGGCAAGGGCTACCAGGAAGCCCTCTCGCACCTCGGACGCCTGACGCCGGAGACGCCCCCGCCCGGCATGCCCGTGCTGATCCCCGGCGCCGGACAGGTGGTGCTGGCCGGCTCGCCGCAGATCGGCTGTGCCGTCAGCCCCGGCCAGTTCAGCGAGCCCCTGCAGCGGGGGGTCACGGCGGCGTGCGACTTTGTGACCATGCCCATGCGGTGGATCGATATGGAGCCCAACGAGGGCAAGTACAACTTTGCGACCACCGACCGATGGATCGAGTGGGCCGTTCGCACGGCGAAGCTCCCCGTGGTCGGCGGCCCGCTGGTGGACTTCCGCCCTGCGGCAGTCCCCGAGTGGCTCTTCATCTGGGAGAACGACTACGAGACCCTGCGCGATCTCGTGTTCGAGCATGTGCAGGCCGTAGTGACGCGGTACCGCCGGACGATTTCTCGATGGACCGTGGCGAGCGGGCTGCACGTCAACACCAACTTCAAGATCAGTTTCGAGCAGATCATGGACCTCACGCGGATGTGCGTGCTGCTGACCAAGAAACTGCATCCCGCGGCAAAGATCCAGTTGGAAGTGGCCCAGCCCTGGGGCGAATACCACGCCAGCAACCGGCGCAGCATCCCGCCATACCTCTACGCCGAGGCGGCGGTCGGTGCAGGGCTGGCGATCGACGCCATCGGCCTGCGCCTGCAGATGGGCCACGCCGAGCCGGGCTACGCCACGCGCGACATGATGGCGCTCTCCGCCATCCTCGACAAGTTTGCAGCGCTGGAGAAGCCCATCGTCGTGTCGGCAGTCGGCGCACCCAGCGCGCCCATCACGCCCGTGCCCTTCCGGCCGCGGGCGGGGGCCGAGGCCGAAGACCCGTATGAGCCGGGCAACTGGCGCAGGGCGTGGAGCGAGCAGGCGCAGGTGGACTGGATGACCCAGGCTATCTCCGTCTGCTGCTCGAAGCCCTATGTCCACAGCGTCTGCTGGCAGGAACTGGCCGATTCGTCCGTCACGCCTGCGCCGGAGATGCCCTTCGGCGGGTTGATGGGCGGCGGCGGCGTGCCCAAGCCAAGCCTGACCCGCCTGGCCCAAATCCGCGGCTCAATCAAGGACGGCAAGTCGCCGCTGGGCCTGCTGGGCCCGGGGGCGATTCCGGGGGTTGGAACCGGGATGGGCGCGGTAGGGCTGGCGCGGTAATCTGTCCGCCCATATGGCGGCAAGCACCCCGGTTTACAGCAGCGTAAGCGGACCCGCGAAATGGGCGGCAGTGATTGCACTCTCTGCCGCGTGCGGGGCGGGACTGACATACACGCTGGCCGCGCGAGTGCCTCGCGACAACGCGCCGAGTATGACCGTACCGCCGCCTGCTGGCGTGGCACCGCCTATCCCGAACCGTGCCCCTGCTTTGATTCCACCACCACCTGCGGAGGTGCCGACGGCGACCCCTGTGGTGATGCCTGCCGCAATCGCGACCCCGGCAGGCTTGCCCCTTGCCGATGTGCCTGCATCGTCACCAGCGCCCGCGGTTGCTGAACCATTGACGCCGCCGCCTGCCGCGCCACTGAGCCCGACACCCGTTGTGGAAACACCCCCGACCTCTGCACCTGCGACAGCCGCACCCAAGACACGCCTCATCAACATCAATACCGCAGGGCTGGCGGAACTCGAACTGCTGCCGCGGATCGGGCCGGCGATGGCGCAGCGGATCATCGACTATCGCGTTGGGCACGGCCCGTTCCGCACGGTGGCGGATTTGGACAAGGTGAAGGGGATCGGGCCGAAGACGTTGGAGAAGTTGCTGCCACTGGTGACCGTGGAGTGAGGGGGTACCCAGGAAACAGGGGATACCCGAAGCCCTACACTGCCGCCCTATGTCACTCATCGTTACCGGCACCATCGGCATCGACACCGTCCACACGCCCACCGGCCACGCGGAAAAAACGCTGGGCGGTTCGTGTACATACTTCGCCGCGGCGGCATCGCTCTACGGCCCGGTGCGGCTGGTTGCCGCCGTGGGCGACGATTTTCCGTCTGAGCATCGGGCGGTCTTCAGCAAGTTCCCCAGCATCGATCTCGCGGGGCTCGAGACGCGCAAGGGGAGCAAAACCTTTGCTTGGGGCGGCAAGTACCTGCCCAACATGAACAGCCGCGAGACTCTGTTTACGGACCTGGGCGTGCTTGCCGAGGAGCCGCCAAGGGTGCCCGCGGCGTTCCAGGACAGCACATTCGTGTTCCTGGCCAACACGCACCCCGCGGTGCAGGCCGGGATGCTGACGCAGCTCCCTAAGCGCGTGCTGACCGTGGCGGACACGATGGACCTGTGGATCAACATCGCGAAGGACCAGCTGCTGGAACTGCTGGACAAGGTTGATGGGCTGGTGCTCAACTACGACGAGGCGGAACTGCTGACAGGCAAGGCCAACACCGTGACGGCAGGGCGTCACATCCTGGAGATGGGGCCGAAGTTCGTCGTCATCAAGAAGGGGGAGCACGGTGCGCTGCTGGTGCATAAGGATGGCATCGCCGCGCTGCCCGCGTACCCCACCGAGACGGTGATCGACCCGACGGGCGCGGGTGACAGCTTCGCGGGCGGCATGATGGGGCACCTGGCCAACGCGAAGGTGGGTGCCAACCCCGGCTCGTTCGAGTCGCTGCGGCGGGCGCTGGTACACGGCACGGTTGTGGCTAGCTTCAATATCGAGGCGTTCAGTCTGCAACGGCTGATGCAGATCAGCCGCAAGGACCTGGACCGCCGGTTTGAGGAGTATTCGGCGATGGTGCGGGTGTAGGGGCAGATGACGATGTAGAAGTCGCGTGGGTCGCGTAGGACCGATGGGACAACTTTCAGAGAGGGAAGCGTTCGATGATCATCATCCTGCAGCATTCAGACATCGGTGGCCCCGGCCGCCTGGGCGCGACGCTCCGCGATCATGGCTTCAAGCTCAGCGTGCGGCGGCCCGACAGGCTGGGCCTTGCCGCGCTGCCGGTGGATCTTGACGGGATTGAAGGGCTTGTCATCCTTGGCGGCCCTCAGAACGTGACGGATGTCGAGAAGTACGACTGGATGCAGCAGGAAGTGTCGCTGATCACGGCGATGCACGCCCAGCAGCGCCCGGTCATCGGCATCTGCCTGGGCGCACAACTGATCGCCCATGCGCTGGGGGGCAAGGTCGGGCCGCGGGAGAAGCCGGCGGTGGGGTTCTATCAGATGTCCCTCAACACGACTGGGCAGATCGAGCCCATGCTCGGCGGTGTGCCGTGGAACTCGATGCAGGTGTTCTCGTGCGGGCAGGAGATCAAGGAATTGCCGCCGGGCGCAGCGCTGCTCGCGGGCACGAAGCAGACGCCGGTGCAGATTTTCCGCGCCGGGCTGCGGACCTTCGGGTTCATGTGCCACTTTGAGTGCGACAGCACGATGGTGGATGGCCTGATGCAGGAGTGCAGCGGCCAGATGGCCCACTGCAACACCACCCCGGGCGAGGTCAAGGTGCAGGCCGACCAGGAGTATGACCGCTACGCCCGCGTGAGCGACCGCATGTGCGTGAACCTCGCGACCCTGTGCTTCCCGCTGCAGCGCAGGATGGCCGGCGCGTACTGACGTTCCACGGAGCTTTCTGAAGGTCCATCCCACTACAATCCCCCGTGGACCCCGACGATGAAGTGTGCCTGTGCTTCCGAGTGACGCTGCGCAAGATACGCACGTACATGGCGCGTGAAGACCCGCCCGTAGCATCGCTCATTTCCGAATGCCTCTCGGCGGGCACGGGGTGCATGTGGTGTGTCCCATTCCTCAAGCACCTGCACACGCAGCATCAGCAGGGCATCGAGCCGGACCTCAAGGTTTCGCCCGAGCAGTACATGAAGGCACGCGAGGGGTACCGCGCGACGGGGGAGCGGGGGCAACTTCCATAACCCGTCTCCCCGAGACGGTGCTGTCTTGAAAAAAAAGCCCGACGCGTTGAGCGTGCGGGCCTTTGGTATCGAACAGTTCGCTATTGAGCGTAAAACAGCACCGGACTCCCCTCTCGGAGAGAGGGGGTACCCGGGAACGCCGCTCAAGTATCGATCTTGCGGAGCAGCAGGCCGTACTCCGTCAGCTTCTCACGCACTTCCTTCAGCGAGGTTGCGCCGAAGTTCTTGATGCCCATCAGCTCGGCCTCGGTGTGGCTGGCAAGGTCTCCCAGGGTCTGGATGCTCAGGAGCTGGAGCGCCTTGCGGGCACGCACCGAGAGCTGCAGCTCGGACACGGGCTTGGCCAGCACCGTCTCCTTGCCCGTGCCCTTGTATTGCTCGATCAGCGCCCGCCGCGCCTGGCGGTGGGCATCCTCAAGCCCCTGGCCAAGGCGCAGGCCCTTGGCCGTGAGCATCTTCTTGATCTCAACCAGGCTGCTCTCGCCGAAGTTCTTGTAGCTCAGCAGCTCGGCCTCGGTAATCCGCAGCAGGTCGCCCAGGCTGCGGATGCTCATCTTCTTCAGGCACGTGCGGGCACGCACCGAAAGCTCAAAGTCCGTCACAGGCGTGTCCAGCAGCGCCTTGCGCTTGAAGATGTCGCGGTCCTGCTCCTCCACCACCACCATCTCGCGGCTGGCCTGCACGTCCTTCATGAACAGCCGGGCGCGGATGTGGTTGGGGCGGGTGTCCAGAATCTGCCGCAGGCATCGCTCTGCGTTGCCATATTCCCCGCGGTCCTCATACAGCACCGCCAGGTTGAGCAGGGCGTTAACCATCGCTGGCGGCGTTGCGACGCAGCGCTCGTACAGGGCCAGAGCCTCATCCTCCTCGCCCAGCAGGTCGAGCTGGTAGGCCAGCTTGAAGAGCGACTGGTGGCTGTCGGGGTCGAGGTTCACGGCCTTGCGCAGCTCGGCGACGGCTGCGAGGCGGTCGCCCTCTTTTTCGAGCTTCTCAGCCGCGGCAACATGGCGGCCCGCCGCCTGAGGGTCGCGGCGGACAGAGTCAGAAATACCGATAACGGTGTCGAGGGGATCGTGGGCCAAGGGGGAAACTCCTGACAGCGGCGACAGCCCAGGAAACGGGCAATCCGGCCGGTTGGCGGTGTGCTGGGTCAGGAGTTTAGGACTGCCGCGAAGAGAGGGCCAGTGGGCTTTTTGATGCTGCGCACGCCCCTGGGACCCCCCCTTACCCCGGCATCACCATGCTCGTCACCATGTCCGCCGTCATGCCCGCCATCGGGTAGTGCTGCAGCATGGCCTCGCCCAACTGGCGGGGCTCGGCGAGCACGAACTGGCACGCGTGGCCCAGACGCCAGCCCGCAAACTTGAGGGCGCGGCAGAGGTTCTCCTGCGTGGTACATGCCACCACATCGTTGCCCGCCAGCTCCAGGGGCAGCATGCGGAACTGCCACGCCTGGCGGCGGGTGATGACATCGAGCGCCCGCGGGTTGACGTTGTAGTGGCGCGGATCGACGTGCGGCGCGAAGGCCGCGTACTGCTCCGCCCACGCCCGTTCGACGGCGGAAGCGCTGATGCCGAACATCTCTTCCGCGACGGCGCCGAAGGGCCCGCCGCGGGCCTTCTGTGCAACGAGAACCTCATCGCGCTGGGGCGCTGTGAGCACGCCGTGCTTTACCAGGAGGTCGCCAAGGTGAAGGGTCCGCACATCCACGCTCCTTGCCACATCCCGCCGGTTGAACACAATCCGCCCCGCGGGACTCTCGTTGCATCGGCGTCAAGGGCGATGTGTGCGCGGAAGAACGCCTGAATCCGCGCTCACCCTTCCCAAACATCGGGCGTGGGCAAACTGCGCGGCAGGCGCGGCGTGCGGGGTCTGCAAGACACGAAATCCTAGATTTTCGGCGGGGATCCTTGGCAGCGGGCGCGAACGTATCGGTGCGACGTTATTCGGACGGCCTGCCGTCTTCGCTGTTATGTCAGACAAACGGCTCGATCGTCACCTTCAGCCGCTTGCTCGCGAACTGCTCCTGGTACAGCTCGGCCCGCTCCTTGTGCGTGACCAGCACCAGGGACACCCCGCGCCGGTGCGCCTCGCGCATCACGCGCGAGGCACTCACCTTGTCCAGCGGGGTCAACTGCACCAGTGTTTCCACCACGAACCCCATCTCGCTGATTGGGTCATCGTGCAGCAGCACGCGGTACTGCGGCAGCATCGCCGGGGTGGGCTTCGCGGGCGCAGGCTTCGGCGGTGCCGCAACGGCGGTCGCACCTTCACCGCTGGCCGGGGCCGGCTCGGGGGCCTGATGCTCGCAGGTGGGCATGGACTGACTCGCAGGCACGCGAGTGGGCTGTATGGCAGGCAGGCTCATCGTCATCGCCCCAATCCTACGGCCCCCTATTTGCCGACGCAGAAGGCCGCAAAGACCCGCCCCAGCACCTCATCGGGCGAGATGTGCCCCACCAGCTCGCCTAGCTCATCCAGCCCGTGGCGGAGCGTGAGGGCGACAACCTCCGGCGAGGTCAATCGCGAGCCACCCCCGATGCATGTGAGGGCATCCTCCAGCCGGTGCCGTGCGCCAGTCATGGCCCGTCGGTGCCGCGGCAGCAGCGCCGAGATACCCGCGGCCCGGCCCCCCACCGCCCTCTCGGCGATCGCCCGGCGCAGCAGCCCCAGGTTCCAGCCATCCACGCTGCACACGGCAAGGTCCTCCCGTGTGGGCTGCGAGACAGGCTGGTCGCCAAAGGTGCGCACACGGAGCATGGGCTTGGCTGGCAGCGGGTTGTCGAAGGCTTCAAACAGGCCGGCAGGGTCGCACCAGACCAGCAGATCAGCATCGGCGACGGCTTGGCGGGCGGCTGTTTGTGCCGCGGCGCTCGCGATTGAGGATTCCGGTGACCGGCCGCGCTCAAGCCCTGCCAGGTCTTCCAGCAGCACACTTCCCGCGCCGGGGCTCTCCGCAGAAAGGTCGATCTCCTCCACCAGCACATCGCGCGTGGTACCCGCCACAGGGCTCATCACCGCGCGCTGTCGCCCCAGCATGGCATTGAAGAGCGTGGACTTGCCCGCGTTCGGAGCGCCCACAAGGGCGACGCGCGGCAGGGCGTTCTGCGCTTCCGCGCCGGCCCGCACGCCGGCGTGCTGCTCTATCTCTGCCTTCAGAACCTGTAGGCGCATCCGCAAGGCATCGGCCGAGATGGCGACGACATCCTCCTGGTCGGTGAAGTCGATTCCCGCCTCGACCAGCGCCAGCAGCGTGGCGAGCTCCTCACTCCAGGCGCGGTACGCCTTGCCGGTGCGGCCTTCGAGCAGATCGCGGGCGGCGTCAAGTTGATCCTGGTTTGCCGCGGCAATGGTCGCGGCAACCCCCTCCGCCTGTTCCAGCGACAGCCGCCTGGCGAGGTACGCGCGAGCGGTGAACTCCCCGGGCTCGGCGAGCCTCACGCCTTCCTTAACGGTGATCGCTCGCAGCAGGCGGTCAACGAGCGTGGGGTTCCCGGGGCACTGGATTTCTGCCGCGTCTTCACCGGTGTAGGAGTGCGGTGCGGGGAAGCAGGCGAGGAGCACGGGCAGCGTGAGCTTTTCCGCGCTCAGCAGCGCGGGCCGCGCTCCACGCTCGCAGGGCACGGCCCCTTTCATCACACTGTGGAGCAACGGAAAGACGCCCGGGCCCGAAAGCCGCACCAATGCGCGGCCCGCACGCCCCGGAGGGCTGGCGCAGGCCACGATGGTGTCGCCCAGGTGCATGCCGAGCCCTCAAGGTCGCCTCAGCGCTTCGGCCTGCGGCCCTTGTTCATTGCCTGCTTCTGACGTTCTTCGGCCATCGCCAGCAGCCTGCCCATCATGCCGGTCTGCACGGCACTGCCCTTAGCCTGGCGCTGGGTGCGCATCTTTTCGAGGTCCAGCATGCCGTACTTGTCCATATGGCTACGGATGTAACGGCTCTCGAGGATCGCGAATGTGGAGTTGCAGATGAAGTAGATGGCCAGGCCCGAGGGGGCGTTGTACATCGCGACGGGGAACAGAACCACCGTCATGATCTTCATCATCTTCTGCTGGAACTCCTGCTCCGGCGTCAGCGTGCCTGTGGTGGGCGGCGTCAGGTACTTCTGCTGGATGAAGAACACAACCCCCAGCAGCAGCGGCAGGATGTTCAGCGAGACAATGGGCCCCAACAGTGGCAGCGAGGCGATCTCGCGCCCGAAGTAGATAAGCCGGTCGGGCTCCGACAGGTCGCCCATGAACCGCCACAGCGGCGAGGTGAGCGGCTGGATGTGCTGGAACACGCCGTAGAACGCGCCCGTGTGGCGCAGCTCAACGGAGAAGTACAGCGAGGCGTACAGCGCGATCCACACCGGCGTCTGAAGCATCATCGGCAGGCAGCCCAGCATGCCCGTCGGGCTGATGCCCTCTTCACGCCACAGCTTCGCGGTTTCTTCCTGCAGTTTGCGCGGGTCGCTCTTGTACTTCTCCTGAAGAACCTTCTGCTTAGGCCCCACCGCGCCCATTTGCTTGCCGAATTTCGCCATGCGGATCTGCGACCACTTCGTCACCGGGTGGAGGCATGTGCGGACGATGAGCACCAGGAACACAATGGCCAGCGCCCAGTCGTGGAAGATGAAGTCGTGCAGAGAGTGCAGGATCCACAGCAGCGCAGAGGTCATGAACCCGAAGGTGCAACTGGCGCAGAAGCCGCCGAAGTTGAACACCACCAGCCCGGGCAGCCCGGCGGCGCGGGTCTCGGGGTCCTTGCTGAGCGCGCGGCGGTCCAGCGGACCGGCGTAGATAGCGTGAGACAGGTCGGCGGTGTCGCCGGGGGTGCCAGCCGCGGCAAGGGACGTCGGGGCGCCGTCGAGCCGGGTGCCCATCACTTCGCCCAGAGGGTCAAGCAGGATGCGATCAACACCCGCCACCCAGCCCAGCGAGCGGGGGACGGACATCTTCATGCGGGCCTCGTTCATCACCGGGTACGCGGCGACGCCGAAGTAGCGGTTGGTCATGCCGCTCCACGAAAAGTTATAACCATTGTCGCGGCTGAGTTCGTTCGGCCACAACTCCTTCTCGGGCTCGTTCTTGCCCAGCGCCTCGCGGCGCTCGCTGAGCAGTTTCGCCGAGATCACCTCGGCCTGGGCCGGGTCCTTCGCCGGGTCGAGCAGGTAGCCGAACCGCACGCGGCGCTTGTCGCCGCCGTAGCCGCCGGCCTCGGCGGGCAGATCAACGACGCCTGTCTCAAAGAAGCGGACGCTCATCGGCGTCGGCGAGAGGTTCGTCAGCCGCTGCGACAGTGTCAGGTTGTGCGAGTGCTCAGGGAGCGTGTAGGCCCGCTCGATGCGCAGCACCCGCTCCCCACCGGGGTTGACGATGAACGCCTCAAACGCGCCGGGACGCCCATCAATCGCCCGCCACACATTGATTTCAGATTGCAAGTCCAGCACCTGCGGAGACCCGCCCGCGGGCGTGATCTCGATGGCCAGCGCACCGAAGGGGGTCATCACCAACGGACGCTCGCCTATCCGCGCGTGCGTCTTCTCCTCTTGGACCTTGACGTGGACCGCATCCTTGATCGTCTCAAAGTGCTGGGCGAGCGTCAGCGACTTCACGCCAGCGCCGTACGCCGAAAACTCGACCTGCATGGCGTAAGGGCCGTCAGGATCGATACTGCCCAACGGCTGCGCGGGCACCGGGTTCTCAACAGGCTCCACGCGATAGCCGACGACGGGCGCGGGTGCGGCAGGCTGGGCGGGGGTCTGTGTTGCAGTCTCGGTCGCGGCGCGCGCGGTCACGGCCACTCCCCCCTCCGGGACAACAGGAGTCACCGCGGGGGCATCTGGGTTTGTCGCCTGTGTTGGCCCGGGGGTCGGCTCGATGGCCGGGCTTGCGGCAGCCGCGCCCGCAACGGAAGGCCCGGTCGGGGTTGCCATGGGCGGTGGGGAGACTTTGGAGGAGTTCTTCCACACCGCAACGGCGATGAAGATTCCCATAACGCCCACCAGAATGGGGACGAGGGTGCGGAGCAGGTGATTCTTGGGTTGGGGCATGGTGGTTGAACCGGATCAATCAAGGGCGAAACACGGAGCGAACGCCCCGTGGCATGGGGACAGCGACACGAGCCGGTAGGGTAGGTTCAGCCCGTGCCGAGTATGGTTCGGGTTTCGTGCTGACCGGTTTTTCGTTAGGGCAGCCGCACGGCAGGAGGGCGGCAGCCTGTTCGACGCTTGCTACTGGCCTTTGTAGAGTCGATCGCCCAGCCAGGGCCCCAGTTCGGGGATGGCCTTGATCCGTTCGGCCGTTGCCGCGATGTCGTACTCGAGGCGCACAAACTGGGCGTGCGTGGGGTGGAGCACCACGTAACTGGCGCGGGGGTCGCCATCGCGGGGCTGGCCGACCGAGCCGACGTTGATCAACGCTTTTTCGTCTGGCTGGAACTTGAAGCCACCCTCGCCCAGCTCGGCTGGGGGGTAGAAGTCGGGCTCGTTGGTGAAAACGCCAGGGACGTGGGTGTGGCCGACAATACAGACCTTCTGCACCCGATCGAAGATGCTCTCAAGCTTGTCGGTCGCGTTGATGGCATCATCAGGGAACACGTATTCATTGATGGGCCGGCGCGGCGAGCCGTGAACGGCCAGCAGGGGGTGGCCGGGCTGCGATGCCGCGGCAGTGATCGGCTCGGCTCCGTCTGGCCCGATCCGTTCGACCACGCGCACCTTCAGGCGGTTGAGGAAGTCGTAACGCTCGGCCCGCAGGCGGTCGTCGGGTTCCTGATCAAACTGGGCACGGGTCCAGAACGCCGCGGACTCTGCCGCGGCATTGAAGTTGGTGGGCTCGTAGAGCACGCCGTAGTCATGGTTGCCCATGAGGGTCCAGGCGCAATGCTGGCGGACCAGGTCGACGCATTCCAGCGGGTCGGGGCCATACCCCACGGTGTCGCCCAGGCAGACGATCCGCGTGATGCCCCGGGCGGCGATATCGGCAAGCACCACCTTGAGGGCGGCGGCGTTGGCGTGGACGTCAGAAATGATGGCGGTGGGCATGGGTAGTGTGGTCCCCGGAAACAACCGGGGGTAGGGATGCTAGCACAATAGCGACGTAACGGGATCACCCCGAACGTCGCGCCGTGCCCGTGAGAAGGCGTGTAATCAGGCCTCGGCTCCGACCTCTATGTACGTACGCGGAGAGAGGCTGAGAAGGGCCTTGAGGAGAGCAGGAACGAGCGGTGCGAGGTTATCGAGGTCGTTTGACACAGCCCGCAGCACCACGACGGCCAAAGGCAGTTTCGCCAGGTTCGGCTGGTACTGAATATTGCGATCAACGGTCACCATCGCTTCAAATCCTGCCGATGCGGCCACCGCGAGCAGCCTGCCATTTCGCAGTGCTTCCCAGTTCTGCTGCGAAGCGAGTGACACCTCGTGCCCGGACAGAAGGAGCGCGAACCGCTGCGGAACGCAGTGATCCAGGAGAAGCTTCACGCGGCGTTCCCAAGCAACGAATCCGAAGCCAGACGCAGCACGCCCTCGACCTGGGTACGAGACACGCCGGGGAAGTCGAGGAAGAAGTCTTCCAGCGGATGCCCGCCCCGGATGTAGTCAAAGAGGGTCTTGACGGGGACACGCGTGCCGAAAAAGCAGGGTGTCCCGCTCATCCGCTCCGGGTTTATCCAGACCAGTCCGAACAACTCCGAACCGGGGAGCACGCGGTCTCCGGCAAGGTCTTCGGGGGTCACCGTGCTGGATGGGTCGTAGGGCGTTTCCATTGCGACAAAAGTCTAGCCGCAGACGGCTTGCCGCTCCTCGCGGTTCACCGGACACGCGGGGCGTGGCGTTCTGACGGCTGACCGCCAAATAGGCAGTCGCCGGATGGGGCGGGGTGGAGATAACGCGCGATGACTTCGGCATGCCCTTTGCCCATCTTCCGTCGCTTCCACCTCAGCGCACCCGCCTGATCGGTCGATGTTGGCAGCAAGCCCAACGCCGGGGAATACCATCGCCCGGGGGATGGACCGAGAACAACGGCCGTGGGGCCTCTGTCTTTAGACTTCTGTGAACAGGAACCGCCTATGCCCGCCGCGAACGTCAGCTACCAGCGCACCCGCGAGATGACCATCGATGAGTTGTTGCTGGAAAACCGCATCGTCTTCCTGATCGGAGAGATCAACCAGGGTTCCGCCGCCCGCGTCATGATGCAGATGCTCTACCTGGAGAACCAGAAGCGGGGCCAGGAGATCAACTTCTACATTAACTCGCCGGGGGGCTCGGTTGACGACACCCTCGCCCTGTACGACACCATGCGGTTCCTCACCAGCCCGGTCTCCACCTACTGCCTGGGCCGGGCATACTCGGGCGCCTCGCTGCTGCTGACCGCGGGCGCCAAGGGCAAGCGCTACATGCTGCCGCACGCCAAGGTGATGATCCACCAGCCCTACGGCGGCATCACCGGGCAGGCCGAGGACATCCGCATCCAGGCCGAGCAGATCATCAAAGCCAAGGCCGAGCTCACCCGCATCATCGCGATGCACACCGGGCAGTCGGTCGACACCGTCCAGCGCGATTCGGAGCGCGACAAGTACTTCACCGCCGAGGAAGCCGTGAAATATGGCCTCGCCGACGAGGTGCTGACCGAACCGCCCAAGGCCGCGGCAAACCCGATCTTCTCGCGGTAAGTGGCACCGGCCTTCCGGCCGGTGGTCTGCGGAGGCAGTGCAATCCCGCCAACAAACTCAAGGGCTTAGAACGAAGACACCGGCCGGAAGGCCGGTGCCACGAACAAACCAAGGACAACCATGTCTTACCTCGTCCCCATCGTCATCGAAAAATCCCAGCGCGGCGAGCGCGCGTACGACATCTACTCCCGCCTGCTCAAGGACCGCATCATCTTCCTCGGCGGCCCTGTCACCGACGAGATCGCCAATCTCGTCGTCGCCCAGATGCTCTTCCTCGCCAACGAGGATCCCAAGATGGACATCCATCTGTACATCAACAGCCCCGGCGGCAGCGTTTCGGCCGGGCTGGGCATGCTCGACACCATGCGCTTCATCCAGTGCGATGTCTGCACCTACATCATCGGGCAGGCCGCCAGCATGGGCAGCGTGCTGGCGTGCGCCGGCACCAAGGGCAAGCGGTTCACGCTCCGCAACGCCCGCAACCTCATGCACCAGCCCCTGCTGGGCGGCGTGATGGAGGGCCAGGCCAGCGATATCGAGATCGAGGCCCGCGAGATGCTCCGCATCCGCGAGCGGCTGTACCAGATTTACGCGGACGCCACCGGCCAACCCTTCGAGCGCATCGCCCGCGACTGCGACCGCAACAAGTGGCTGGATGACAAGGAGATGCTCGAGTACGGTCTGGTTGATGCCGTGCTTGAAAAAATGCCGCTGATGACCGCGCCCCGCAAGGCAGACGACGAGGAGTAATCCTCGGCAGACTTCTCAACGCAGGATCATGTCATAGGTCGTATAGGTCCAGAAGGACCTATACGACCTATTCTGCTTCATGCAACTGCGATGCCTGCTGATTGGCCTGATACTTCTCCCGCTTGCCGCCTGCCGCGTTGGGGGTGACCGCAGCATCTCAGATGAGAACGACCGCCTGAGGGCGCTCGAATATGAGCAGAGGGACCGCATCAGCGCCCTTGAACATGAGCGAGAAGAGCTGAAGTTGCGGCTGGCCAGCCCCCCGCCCCCCGGGCCCGTCACCCTTTCGCCCGAGGCGCTCGCTGCCATTCCTGCCATCACGCGGGTCGACATCAGCAGCCTTTCCGGCTTTGATCCAGCCGACCCCGTCAGGCCCGCATCCAGCGTTGCCGTGAACTTCTCAACCCTGGATGGCCGCGGCCGGTTTACGCAGGCCGTGGGAGTCGCCACCGTGGAGGCGTTTCTGGTGTCGTCGGAGTTCGAGATGGTCAGCGAGCCGCGCCAAATCGGATCGCGGACCCTCAGCCCGGCGCAGCTCCGCGATTCCTACCGCTCCGGACTCACGGGGACGCACTATTCGGTCGACCTGCCGTTGGACCCCGTGCTCGCGCGGCCCGCCGCGCTCAGCCTCCTCCTGCGGGTGCAGTTTGAGGACGCTGTGACCGGCCAAACCCTGCACGCCAACAAGATCATCATTGCTCCAGGCCCTCGCGGCCCTCGCCCCTGATCCAATATCATGCCGGGTTATCCCGCGGCCAGATCGAGCGCAGGCCAGCCCGCGGCCAACAACCACCCGGGCACCGTGCCCCCGGCATGACCTCATTTGCTATCCCAATGCCGGACGACGTCCCCCAGCCCCAGGCGACCAACCTCCCGCGGCGGGATGAGTCTCTCCAGCACCTGACCGCCAGGGCCGCGGGTGGTGACTCCGAGGCCTTCGCAGCGCTGCACCGGCGGCTGGGCGGCGGCCTCTTCCGGCTCTTCATGGAGCGAACAGGCGGACGCGCAGAACTTGCCGATGATTTCGGCCAAAAAACGTGGGTCGCGGTATGGCAGGCGCTCCGTGCCGGGAAGTATGACCCCTCCCGGGCGGCCATCTCAACCTTTGTGTATGCCGTGGGTTACCGTGTGTGGCTCCAGCACATGCGCAGCGTGGGGCGGGCGAACGTCCATCTGGAGGCCGCCGCGCCCGGCATGGCCGAACTCGGGATTTCTGAGGACCCCGCAGCCCAGACCAAACTGGCGGAGATGATCGACACGGTCCGCCATTGCCTGAAGGATGGCGAGCACGCGTGCGGGCTGTCGGATGAGGAGCGGTGGATTCTGAGATCCTCCAGCGGCGGGACCACCGACCGAGAACTGGCCCAGCGCTTGGGCGTCGCGGCAAGCACCGCCAATGCCCGGAAAAAAGCCGCCTACGACAAAATCCGCCGCTATCTGGAAAACCTCGGCCATCGCGCGGATTCCGCCGGTCAGGACTCCGTGGCCGGGCAATAAAAGTCAGCGTGGGTGGAGTGTGCTCTATGCTGAATGACAAAGACCTGGCAGCGCTGATCCGGATGGCCGACGAGGTAGACCGCCTCGAGTCGCCAGCGGCGTCGCGCTTCGAATGGGCGGCAGTGCAGGCTAGTGGCCGCAGCGCCCTGATCCGTCGGATGACCCTGGGCATGGGTGGGCTGGCGGCAGCCGCGTGCGTCGGCCTGGGGATGTTCCTATGGGCGAAGCCTGCCACCGTCCCCCAGCAGATCTCGCGGACCAATCCTGCGCCGGTGTTGACGCTGCCAACTCCCACCGATGTTGAGTCAACCCCTGTGACGGTGGCGGTGGGGAAGGCTCCGCAGCCAGTCTTGGTGACCCAGGCCCCTATCGAGCCGGAAATTCAGTCGGTGGTCATGGCGGTTTTTCAGGACGCGGACGACCGCTGCTCGTGCATCCAGATGAACCCAGGGAACTTCAAGGGCGACCTCGCGAACGTGGGCAGCCAGGAACTGCTGCGCACCGCCATGGCCAACGCCTGCCACGCCAACCCCGACCGGGTGCTGGTGATCGCCATGCAGGGGCCCAGTGAGTCTTTGCCTACCAGCACCGCAGAGGCCGAGGTGTGGGCGGCGTGCGTCAGTGAGCGAACGGGCCACTGCGACGGCGACAGTTTCTGCGTCACCCGCAGTTCGGCTCCTTTCATCCCGGCTGGGGTGACCATGATCACCGGGTCGATGGCGTTTACGAACTAAGCCGGCGCTGCCGAGGATTGCACGATTGGGTGCGGCCTTGCCGATACTGGCTGTCGCTATGCGCTCCGGCCAGATCATCGCGTTGTGTGTCATCGGGCTGCTCACCATCGGTGTGGTGATGGTGAACTCCGCGGGCATGCACATCCAGCCGGTGTCGGGGCCTGAGCAGGCCGTTCCCGAGCTTTCTGCCGCGAAGATCATGTTCTCACGCAGCACGGTGTACATGGTGCTGGCGCTCACGGCGATGGCGGTCGCGGCGTTCGTGCCGGTGCGTCGGCTTGCCGCGCTGGGCGCGGCTGATCCCCGCAAAGTGCTGATGTTCACGCTGGCAGGGTGCCTGGGCCTGGTGCTGCTGTGCGGGCTGGTGTACCTGCCGGGGCTGTCGCGGCACATGAACGGCTCGCACCGATGGATCGAACTGCCCCTTCCAGGGCTGGGCGAGGCGCTGTCGGTGCAGCCGAGCGAGATCGCCAAGTGGGGCATGGTGATCCTGGTGGCGGTGTACGGGGCCTCGCGGGCGGGCGTGATCCAGCAGTTCTGGAAGGGCCTGGTCCCGGCCCTGGGGTGCTTGGCCTTTGTCGCCGGATTCATCGTGCTGGAGGACCTGGGCACGGGCGTGCTGATCGGGGCGGTCGCGTGCCTGCTGCTGCTGGCATCGGGGGCGCGCCTGCGGTACTTCGCCATGGCCGTGCCGGTAGCTCTGCTGGGCATCGGCGGGGCGATTGTCACCAGCCCGTACCGCGTCAAGCGCATCCTGGCCTTCATGGACCCCTACGCCGACCCGCAGGGCATCGGCTATCACACCATCCAGTCGCTGCTGGCGATCGCCAACGGCGGCGGCTTCGGTCGGGGTTTAGGCCACGGGCTTCAGAAGTACGGCTACTTGCCCGAGGACCGCACGGACTTCATCTTCGCGATTATCTGCGAAGAGTTGGGCATCGCGGGGGCGGCGCTGGTGCTGGCCCTGTTCGCCACGCTGGTGTGGACGGGTTTCTCAATCATGCGGCGGGAGCAGAACCCGGTGCTCAAGCTGTTCACGCTGGGCGTCATCGCCACGGTCGGGCTTCAGGCGGTCATCAACCTGTGCGTTGTGACCGGCATGGCGCCAACCAAAGGAATCGCGCTGCCCCTGCTGTCGTACGGCGGCACGGGGTGGATACTGACGGCCTTCTCGCTTGGGCTTGTGATCGCTGTCGACCGCACGCAGGAGCGGACCGCGACGCACCGGCTGATGGACTTTCCCGCGGGCATGCAGGTCAAGCACTACGTTTCCGCGCCGGCGATGATCGCCGATGAGCAGCTTGATCCGCCTGAGCCGGTCGGTACGGCATGAGCGGCGGGCGTCTTTCGAGCGTGAAGCCAGCCACCATTTTGTTCGCCGGCGGCGGCACCGGCGGGCACCTGTTCCCCGCGCTGGCCATTGCAGAACAGGTGCTGGAACGCTCGCCCCAGACCAAGGTGCGGTTTCTGTGTTCAGACCGGCCGCTGGATGCGCGCATTCTGGCCGAGGAGCGGCTGCTGGGCGCACCGGTTGATTTCCACCCCATCAGGGCGAGGCCCTTTGGCGTGCGCCCTTTCGCCGCGGTGAAGTTTCTGAGCGCGTGGGGTGGTGCGGTGCGATCTGGACGAGCGGCGATCCGGCGTGCGGCAGCCGATGGACCGGTCTGCGTGGTCGCGGGCGGCGGCTTTGTGGCCGCGCCGGTGGTGCAGGCGGCGCGGGCCGAGAAGACGCCGGTGCTGATGCTGAACCTTGATGCCGCGCCGGGGCTCGCGAACCGCTGGATCTCCAAGCGGGCGGACCAGATCGTGACGACAGCCCCGGTCCGCGGCTATCGGTGGGAAATGATCCCGCCAATCGTGCGCCGCGCGGCAGTGGCGCTGGGTAGCCGGGAGGACTGCCGCGGCACGCTGGGGCTGGATCGCAACCGGCCGACGCTGTTTGTGACCGGGGCAAGCCAGGGCGCGCAGTCGATCACGCAGTTGTGCACGGCGCTGGCGCGCTCTCCGGAACTGAAGGGTTGGCAGGTCATCCACCAGACGGGCAAGCCTGATGTGGGCGCGGTGGAAGCCGCGTATCGGGAGGCGGGCGTGCCGGCGCTGGTCTTTGGGTTCCGCAAGGACCTGGGAGTGTGCTGGGGCGCGGCAGACCTGGCCATCAGCCGCGCGGGCGCGGGCAGCGTGGGTGAGGCGTGGGCGAACGCGGTACCAACGGTGTTCCTGCCCTACCCCTACCACAAGGACCAGCACCAGAAGCTCAACGCGCAGCCGCTGGTGGAGACTGGCGGGGCCGTGCTGGCCGACGATCGTGTTGGGGTGGAGGCGAACGTCCGCACGGTGGGCCCGCTGGTGCTGACGCTGCTGCGCGATGCGGTGCAGCGCGACACCATGCGGGCAGCGCTGGCAAAGCTGGGGCCGGCGGATGGGGCAGCGAGGGTGGCGGGGATGCTGGTGTAGTGTGGCACCGGTCGGTGGCACTTGGCTTCTGCCAGGTGTTTCGTCTCGCTTCGCGACGAAGGTAGAAGGTGTGAGCAGGGATGCAGGAGTTCGTCGCGAGGCGCGACAAAGAACCGGGCGGAAGCCCGGTGCCACGGGGACCACTATGAAACCCGGCTCATTCGGGGGGCTTGCGGCTTCGGGTACGATTGCGGCATGATCCCCATCAAGTCTGACCCAGAAGTCATGCACGGCGCGCCGTGCTTTGGCGGCACGCGGGTTCCGGTGGTCACGCTGTTTGACCACTTCAAGCGGGGCTACACGCTCGATTATTTCCTCGCCCAGTTCCCAACCGTGAAGCGCGAGCAGGCGGAAGCGGTGCTCGACGCGGCGAAGGAGCACGTGAGCACGGGCGATGACGCGAAGGCATCGGCATGAAGGTGCTGCTGGACGAGAACCTGCCGCACGACCTGCGGTATTTCCTCGCGCACCATCAGGTGTCGCCCTTGGCAAGCCTCAACTGGCACATGCCCAAGGACGACCGGCTGCTGGAGCATGCGGCCTCGGTGGGGTTTGATGTGCTGGTGACGTTTGGCACCTGGGGCCGGGCGGAGGATGATGGGCCCAACGTGGGCGTGTCCACCATCACGCTGCGCGCGGCGACGAACACGATGGAAGACCTGCGGCCCCTGGTGGTGCCGCTGCTGGAGACCCTCGACGCCTTCCGCCCCAACACGCGGGTGGTGCTGGATGAGGGCTCGATCGATTCGTGAGCCGTACGATGGCCGGCCATGCCCGCGCTTGATTACCACACCAGCGGAGAATCCCACGGCCCCGCCATGGTGGTGATCGTGCAGGGGATGCCTGCGGGCGTGCATGTCGATCTGGCGTTCATCAACGGCGAACTGAAGCGCCGCCAGGGCGGCTATGGGCGCGGCGGACGGATGGGGATTGAAGATGATGCGGTGACGGTGCTGAGCGGGGTGCGCGGCGAGCGCACGACCGGGTCGCCCGTGACGTTCATGATCCCCAACAAAGATTCACGCCTTGAGGATGCGAAGCGGACGCCGCCGGTGTTCCGGCCGCGCCCGGGGCACGCGGACCTGGCGGGGAGCATCAAGTGGCTGACGACGGACTGCCGCGATGCGCTGGAGCGGGCGAGCGCGCGGGAGACGGCCTGCCGCGTGGCGGCGGGGGCGCTGGCGCGGTGCCTGCTGCGGGAGTTTGAGATCGAGGCCTTCGGGTTTGTGCGTGCGATCGGCGGGGTTGCGTGGGATGGCGCGGTGACAGCGCAGTCGTGGCGGTGGCTGGCGGGCCTCCGCGATACGAGCGAGACCTATTGCCCTGATGTGGGCGTGAGCGACAAACAGAAGGCGGTCATCCGCGGGGCGAAGCTGGCCAAGGACACCGTGGGCGGGCTGGTGGAGTCGCACATTTTCGGGTGCCCCGCCGGGCTGGGAAGCTGCATGGACTGGCGCGACAAGCTTGATGCCCGTCTTGCCTACGCGGTGATGGGCGTGCAGGCGATCAAGAGTGTTGAGATCGGGCTGGGGAAAGATGCCGCGGGCCGGCAGGGGAGCGGCGTACACGACCCAATTGGCTACGACATTTCGCAGCGCGATAATTCAGCCGCGATCGGTTTCACACGAGCGAGCAACAACGCGGGCGGCACGGAAGGGGGCATGAGCAACGGCGAGCCCATCATCGTGCGTGCTGCGATGAAGCCCATCTCGACACTGCTACAAGGGATGGCGAGCGTTGACCTCAACACCAAGGAAGCACAGACCAGCCAGTATGAGCGTAGCGATATCTGCGCTGTGCCCGCTGCAAGCGTGGTGGTGGAGAACGTCGCGGCATTTGAGGTAGCGCGTGCATTCTGCGCGAAGTTCGCGGGCGACTCGCTGGTGGAAGTGCGCGGGCAGTACCAGAACTATTTGAAGCTGGCGCGCCAGTTGCCGTTTGATCCGCCAGCGCGGATGGCGTGAAGAAAAGAATGGGTCCTATGGGTCGTATAAGACCTATACGGCCTACAGGAGTGAGTGATGCGCCGGTATGACGCGGTGGTTTCAGACATTGACGGCTGCCTGGGGCCCGAGTCGGCAGCGCCGATGGACGCCGGGCGGCTGGCGGAGATTGCCGCGTGGAACCGTGCCGCGTGCGCCACGCAGGACCGGCCTGTAGTGACGGTGTGCTCCGGGCGGCCGCAGCCGTATGCGGAGGCGATGGTGCGGGTGCTGGCGAACAGCACGATGCCGTGCGTGTGCGAGAACGGTGTGTGGGTGTATGACCCGCGCGACAACCGCTACCTGATGGACCCGGCGATCACGGTGGAGCACCTGCGTGCCGTCCGCGGCGCAGAGGCATGGGCCGCTGAAGAGCTTGGGGCCAAGGGCGTGGTGTACCAGCCCGGCAAGTCGGCGTCGATGTCTCTGTGGCACCCGGACACGGATTATCTGATGAGCCTGAAGCCAACCCTGATCGAGAAGTTTGCCCGCGAGGGCTGGCCGCTGCGGGTGTCGAACACGGTGGCGTGGATCAACTGCGACCTAGCGCATGTCAACAAGGGCACCGGGCTGCGGCGGCTGATGGCGATGTGCGATCTGAAGAGGGAGCGGCTGGTGGGCATCGGCGACTCCATGGGCGACATGGCCATCCGTGAGAACGTGGGGTTCTTTGCATGTCCGGCGAATGCGGTGGCGGAACTGAAGAAAGTTGCGGATTACGTCTCGCCACTGAGCGAAGTGGATGGGGTGATGGATGTGCTCTCGCGCGTGGGAACCTGAACACTTGCACGCAGGAGCACCGAGTAGGGATGAGATGACGTGAAAAAAAAACACCGACTTGAGGACAAGTCGATGGCACGGTTTTCGATTGACAACAAAGTTACGCAGGGCGTGGCAGCGCACCCGGCGGCAGCTCGGGCTCTTCCTTGATGACGGGCTCCTGGCCGCGCTTCTTTGCCGCGGCGTTGAGCATCTCTGAGACTGTGGGACGCGTCAGCACCTGGCCGCTGAGGAGGCGGTCAACATCGTCGGAACTGAGTGTCTCGTGCTTGAGCAGCGCCTCGGCGATGACAACGACCTTGTCCCAGTTGGACTCGAGGATCCGCTGCGCATCGGCATAGGCCTCATCAATGATGCGGCGGACCTCGATGTCGATGAGGCGGGCCGTCTCGTCCGAATAGTCTTTCTCGGGGAGGAATGACTCGCGGGTGTCCATGGGGGCGTAGCGCATGAAGCCCAGCTTGGGGCTCATGCCCCACTCAAGCACCATGGTGCGGGCCATCACCGTGACCTTCTCGATATCAGAGACGGCGCCCGACGAGGCATCGCCCATTGCCTTTTCCTCGGCGATGCGCCCGCCGCACGCGACGCGCATGGAGGCCTCGATGAACTTGAGGCTGTAGCCAAAGCGGTCCTTCTCGGGCAGGCTGAAGGTCGCCCCGCCCGCGGCACCGCGGGCGATGATGGTCACCTTGTGCAGCGGGTCGGCGTTGGGCAGCATGCGCTGCAGCACCGCGTGGCCCGCCTCGTGATAGGCCACGAGCTTGTTCTCGTCCTTCTCGCGGACGCGGCTCTTCTTGGAGCGCCCCCACTTCACCTTGTCGCGCGCCTCTTCCAGGTCCTCCTGCTCGACGCTCTCCTTCTCGGCCATGGTGGCGGAGATGGCGGCCTCGTTGATGATGGCAGCAAGGTCGGCGCCGCTGAACATGGGCGTGCCGCGGGCGATGCGCTCCAGGTCCACAAAGGGTGACAGCTTCACCTTCCTGGCGTGTACGCGGAGGATTTCCAGCCGGCCTTTAAGGTCTGGCAGCGGCACCACCACCTGGCGGTCAAAGCGGCCGGGACGCACCAGGGCGGGGTCCAGCACATCCGCGCGGTTGGTGGCGGCGATGACAATCACACCGTCGGCGGGGGCAAAGCCGTCCATCTCGACGAGGATCGCGTTGAGGGTCTGCTCACGCTCGTCGTGCCCACCGCTGGAGAAA
The DNA here is from genome assembly GCA_038260025.1 of Phycisphaerales bacterium. Taxonomy (GTDB): domain Bacteria; phylum Planctomycetota; class Phycisphaerae; order Phycisphaerales; family UBA1924; genus JAEYTB01. The sequence continues at coordinate 48,205 of JBBSOF010000012.1, read as the reverse complement.
CCGCTGCCGCGCTTGCGGCCCACGGCGTCGATCTCATCCAGGAAGATGATGCAGGGGGCGGAGTCCTTGGCCTGCTTGAAGAGGTCTCGCACGCGGCTGGCGCCCACGCCCACAAACATCTCGACGAAGTCGCTGCCGCTGATGCTGAAGAAGGGGACGTCCGCCTCGCCGGCGATGGCCTTGGCGAGGAGGGTCTTGCCGCAGCCGGGCTCGCCGACGAGCAGCACGCCGCGGGGGATGCGCCCGCCAAGCTTGGTGAACTTCTTGGGGTTCTTGAGGAACTCGATGAGCTCGGCAACCTCGTCCTTGGCCTCTTCGATGCCCGCGACATCGGCGAAGGTGATGCCGGTCATTTCCTTGTTCATGGTGCGGTGGCGCGACTTACCGAACGAGCCGAGCATGCCCGCGCCGCCGGTGGCATTCCGCAGGCCGCGGCTGAGGCCCCACCACAGCAGCACGATCAGTAGTGCGACCGGCCCGAACAGGATGAGCAGTTGCAACACCTGCGAGGACGGCGCGTACTTGAACTTGTTTTCCGTCAGGTCCGCGATCTTGCGGGTGATCTCATCGGCGCCGGCGCGGCCGTTCAGCGGGATGATCACGGTCGTGGCCGTCAGCGAGTCCGGGCCCGCCAACACGCGGGCCTCGACGCGGTCCTCGCCGATGATGACGCTGTCGGGGTCGAGCTGATGGGCGTTCCACTTGTTGGCGAACTCGGCGAAGGTGATCTTCTGCCCGCCCCCCGGCGAGTTGAACATCATGAAAAGGAGGCCGCAGAAGAGCGCGATCGAGAGGATGCCGAACATGCCCCTGTTCTGGGGAGGTGCGGGCGGCTTTGTCCCATTGGGGCCCTCGGGCGTGCCCCGGGGGTTGGACTTGGGATTACGCCGCGACGGGGCACCCTCGGCCATCAAGAGGCGGAGGCTGGCGAACGGGTGCTTCAGGCTCAAGCTTCGGGTGGACAAAGGTTTGTACTCGTGTCGGGGTCGGGGAGAGACTGTCTGGACGCGGGGCCCCGGCGGCCAGGGGCCTATGCATAGTTTCGGCAGGCGCGGGCGATGGATGCACCCCGGGCTTGTCTTAGGGATCGCCGCGGAAGGTTAGGCGACGGGTTCTGCCACTTATACGCCCCAGAACGCGCGCAGGTCACCAGGAAGAGCGCATTTCGGCGACGATATCGTGGGCCAGACGCTGGATGACGCCCAGCTGGCCGACCTCGATCCGCTCGCCGGAAGGGCGGGCGGGGACAAAGGTGTCGGCCGCCGCGAAGTTGGTTCGGCTGATGATGGTCTTGCCGCTGCGGTTATCACGCCAGTCGAAGTCGATGGACATCTGCAACGCCTCCTCCTGCACCAGGCCGGTGGTGCGCTGGAGCGTGAGGCGGCGCATGCGGACATCGGTAATGACGACGTGCAGGCGCGTATCGGCGTTCTCGGCCCCCACAACGCGCAGACCACTGGATGCCTGCAACTGCTTGATGACGGCTTCGGTCAACTGCACCTCAAGCCCGGGGTAGAACGTGAGGTTGTCGAATACCGGCACGGCAATCGTCTTCACGTTCGCGGGGTAGGTCGAAGCGAAGGAGTAGCCCGACGAAGGGTCCGACGCGCAGCCAGCCATTGCGAGCAGCGCGCCAGGGAGCAGCGCCAGCCACGCCCATGGGCGACAGCTCACTTGGTGACCTCCGTCGGCGTGCTTGCTGCCTCGGCCTTTGGCTGGGCAGCGGGCGGAGACGCCGGTGCGGAGTCAGGAGTCTTCAGCCATTCATACTTCTGCATGATGGCGAGCCCCTCGCGTGCGGCGGCGGTGGCCGGGTGCCGGTGCAGCAGTCGGGCAAGGGTGAGGCGGGCGGAGGCGGGATTACCCCGCTTGAGGTACCAGCGGGCGACCGTCAGCATTTGCTCCGCGGCAGACTCATCAAGCCGCGCTTCGAGGGCGTTGGTCAGCCCCGCGGCCTGTGCCTCTCGCGCGTACTGCTCGCGGAACGACTGGATCTGGTACTTCGCATCGATCAGGCCCGACGCGTCATAACGCGGGCCCTTGAACTGGGCGATGGTGGCATAAATGCGCCGCTCGACAGCCTTCTGACGCATCTCGCTCTTGGGGAACAGGATCACGAAGCAGTCATAGGCGGTCGCGGCCATCTTGAGGTCGCGGTCGCGGTAGTAGAAATCAGCCAGTTCGAGCAATGCCTTCTCGGCAAGACGGCTGCCGGGGAGTCGCTCGTTGATACGGATGATGATCTCTTCCGCGATATCAACGCCCGACTCGATGCGCAGCCCGAAGGAGCGGCGACGCAGGCCGTGCAGATACATGGTCGCGACATCAAGCTCGCGCTCCAGCGCGGTGGTGAAAGCCGTGGACTCGGGGTATTCGCGGGCGACCTGCTCAAAGTCGAACAGGGCCTTGAACTCACGGTCGGTCCCGATGAGGGCGGTGCCGCGGAGGACATAGGCCTCAGGCAGGAGGGGACTGTCGGATGTTTCGTTTTCTTCAAGCCAGGCGTCGGCCGCCTCCTTAGCCGCCTGGAAGTCTCCGCCGGCGATGAGCCGGCGGATGCGGCCCATCGCGGCACGGTCGGGGTCTGCCTCGTCCGTGGGAGCCGTTTTCCAGTCTTGATCCCCCAGCTTGTAGGTGGTCTGGGCGTGTGCGACACCGGGCGCAATGGCGAGCGGCAGGAGCACCGCGACGGAAAGGATGGCAGCGCGAATCCACATGGGTCGAGAGTCTATCGGCAGCGGGGGCCGCGCGTCGGATGACCGTGGTAACCATTGGAGCCACGGCTCACGCGGGCCAATGGGGCGAATGACCGCCCATACACTGTGGGCCCGGCTGGCCGGGCAGATTTTTACTGTTTGTGCAATCTTCGGGCGGCTGCGGTGTTGGGTTGTCCGAGCGGGTGGTTTGAGGGCCCTTGATGAAGAAGCTGATTGTGGTTGTGCTGGTGCTGGCCGCGGGTTCTGTCGGCGGCTATCTCTATTGGAAGCATCAGAAGGAACAGGCCTCCGAGGCTGCCGTGCCCACGGTTGCCACTGTGGCGGTGGAGCGCGGCTCGATCTTTCAGGCGGTCGCAAGCACCGGCCGGGTGGTCTCGAATCTGGACGTAGAGATCAAGTGCCGGGCCAGCGGGCAGGTCGTCAAACTCCCCTTCGACATCAGCGATGTGGTCCACGAGGGTGACCTGGTGCTGCAGCTGGACACCACCGAGCAGCAACGCCTGGTCTCGACCCGCGAGGTGGACCTCACCATCGCGCTCGCGAAGCTGGCGCAGTCGCGGCAGAATCTGGTGGTGGCCGAGCAGACAGTGGCCACCGCGCGCTCCCGCGCCGTGTCGCTGCTCACCGCGTCCGAGTCACGGGCGCGCGATGCGTTATCGCGGGCCGAGCGGCGCCGCCAGCTGCTGGCCGAGAACCTGGGCTCGCAGGAGGACTATGACGCCTCGCAGACCGATGCCGCGTCTGCCGCGGCAGAGCTGCAGAACGCCCGCGTGGCGCAGGAAGAAGTGAAAACGCAGGAGCTCGCGCTGGATGTCCGCCGCGAGGACATCAAGCTGGCGCAGGCGCAGGTGACCTCGGCGCAGATCGCGCTGGACCTGGCCAAGCAGCAGCTGTCCTACACCACGGTCAACTCGCCCATCGAGGGTGTGGTTTCATCGCTCACGACGCAGGTGGGGGCGATCATCTCGTCGGGCATCACCAACGTCGGCGGCGGCACCACCATCATGGTCATCTCCGACCTGTCCCGGGTCTTTCTGCTCGCGGCGGTCGATGAGAGCGATATCGGTAGCGTCTCCCTGGAACAGCCGGTCGATATCTCGCTGGATGCCTTCCCCGGTCGCAAGTTCCACGGCAAGGTCGTCCGCATCGCCACCAAGGGCGTCAATACATCCAACGTCGTCACCTTCGAAGTCAAGATTGAGGTTGTGGACCCCAAGAAGGGCATGCTCAAGCCGGAGATGACCGGCAATGTGCAGATCATCGCCGCACAGAGGGACAATGTGCTGACGGTTCCCGCGGCAGCCGTCTCGCGCCAGCAGGCGCCGGCGGCCCCGGCTGGCGCTCCACCCGCGGGCGCACCAAACGCCGCAATGACGGCCGCGCCAGGGAGCCCCCCTTCGGGTGCGCCAACAGGTCAGGGCGGCGAGAGCCGCCAGCGCCGCGGCGGGGGCACGCTGGTCGTAACGGTGGTGAACGCCGACGGCACCACCAAAGAGGTGCCCGTGACTGTGGGCCTGACCGATGGTGATAAGTACGAGATCACCGACGGCCTGACGGAGGGCCAGAACGTGCAGTACCAGCTTGGCGAGGCGCAGGGCCGCTGGAACGCCCGGGGTGGCGGCTTCCCCGGCATGGGCATTACGGGCATGGCCGGGCGGGGACGCCGATGATCGAGGGCACGGACCTGGTCCGCACATATCGGCTGGGCGACAACATCGTGCGCGCGCTCGATCATGTCAGCCTGCGCATCGAGTCGGGCGAGATGATCGCCATCCGCGGGCCCAGCGGCAGCGGCAAGTCCACGCTTATGAACCTGCTTGGCTGCCTCGAGCAGCCGGATTCGGGCACATACACCATCGAGGGTGAGGACGTGTCGAAGCTCTCGGCGGACCGACTGGCGGAGATACGCAACAAGCGGATCGGGTTTGTGTTCCAGACGTTTAACCTGCTGCCGCGGATGTCGGCGCTGGAGAATGTCGAGCTTCCCCTGCACTACGCGGCGCGCCACGATGCGAAGGATCGCGCGGTGGATGCGCTCAAGCTCGTAGGCTTGGGCGACCGCATGGACCACGAGCCGAACCAGCTCTCGGGCGGGCAGCGCCAGCGCGTGGCGATTGCGCGGGCGATTGTGAGCGACCCCGCGATTCTGCTCGCGGATGAACCAACGGGCGCGCTGGACAGCCGCACGGGCGAGGAAATACTGGGTCTGTTCCGCGCCCTCAATGAGCGTGGTCACACGGTGATCATCGTGACGCACGACCTGAGCGTGGCCCGGCACTGCCGCCGCGAGATCTACATCAAGGACGGGCAGATCACGCAGCCCCCTGAGGCGGTGATGGGCAGCCCCCTGGCGGAGGTAGCCGCGCCATGATGCTGTGGATGATCCTGAAGGTGGCCGTCAAGAGCCTCGCGGCAAACAAGCTGCGCAGTGTTCTGGCGATGCTGGGCATCATCATCGGCGTGGGCGCGGTGATCTCGATGCTCGCGCTGGGTGCGGGGGCGGCACGCTCGGTGAAGGAGCGTTTCTCGGCCATGGGCACGAACCTGCTCATCGTGCGCCCGGCGCAGCGCGGCAGCATGGGCGTGATGTCCGGCACGCAGCAGAACCTGACGGTGGAGGACGCCCAGGCGCTGGTGGGCGTGGCCGGCGTACGGCGCATCGCCCCCGTGGTGAGCGGCAACGTGCAGGCCAAGTACCTCAACAAGAACAGCCGCGTGAGCGTGCTGGGCACGACCAATACCTATTTCCCACTGCGCGACTTCAAGGTGGAGCGGGGCGAGGGCTTCACGGATGCGGACACGGACCGGATGTCGCGCGTGGCGGTGATCGGCCCGGTGACGGCGACCAACCTGTTCGGTACGCTCGATCCGCTCGACAAGAACATCAAGCTCAACGGCATGAACTTCCGTGTGGTGGGCGTGATGAAGGCCAAGGGCGACCAGGGCTGGTTCAACCCCGACGACCAGGTCGTCATGCCCTTCACCACCGCCATGAAGCAGGTGCTGGGGCAGGAGTACCTGCGTGAGATTGACATTCAGGCCGAGGATGGCGCGGACCTTGACAAACTGCAGGCCGATGTCTTCGCGCTGATGCGCACACGCCACCGCGTGCAGGCGGGCGCGGCCAACGACATCGACATCCGCAACCAGGCGGACATGCTCGAAGCGGCCAACAGCGTGAGCCAGACCTTTACGATGCTGCTGGGCGGCATCGCGGGCATCTCGCTGCTGGTGGGCGGCATCGGCATCATGAACATCATGCTGGTAACGGTGACCGAACGGACGAGGGAGATCGGTGTGAGGAAGGCGATCGGCGCGAAGAACAAGGACATCCTCCGCCAGTTTCTGCTCGAGGCGCTGCTGATGTCGGGCCTGGGCGGGGTGCTGGGCGTGGGGCTGGGGTATGGGGGGGCCAAGGTGCTGCCGCTGGTCTCGCAGTTCGAGGCCGAGGTGGAGCCCTTCAGCGTGCTGCTGGCGCTGGGCTTCTCGGCGGGGGTGGGCATTTTCTTCGGGTTTTACCCCGCGTACCGGGCGGCCCGCTTGGACCCCATCGAGGCTCTGCGTCATGAGTAATACTCCTGGGTACCCCCTCTCTCCGAGAGGGGTCCGTGCACCATTTCTCGGGCGCGTTACACCTGCGTTGGGGAGGGCACGGATGCTGCGGCATTGCAGCATCCCCGTCGTTGTTGCGATGGCGGCGCTCTTCCTCCCGGCCTGCACCGTCAACCAGCAGGCGGAGGTGGACACCTACCGACGCGAGTTGGACCAGGGCATGCCGCAGATAGTGGAGGAACTCCGCCACGATGAGCCGCTGACGCTTCAGCGGGCGCTCTTTCTTGCCAACCTGAACGACGAGCAGCTTTCAATCCGCGGCGAGCAGTACCTTCAGTCGCTCATCAGCCGTGCCCGTGCCGCGGCAGGGCTGCTGCCCAATGTGTCGGCGTCGGCGGGGTATAACTTCTCAGGAAACGGCTCGAACAGCGGCAGCTCGCGCAGCGTGGGGCTCAGCGGCTCGGTCACGGTTTTCAACCTTCGCACGCTCAAGAACATCGAAGTGGCAGGCGCGAGCGCCGAGCAGCAGCGCCTGCTGCTGCTGGACCTGCAGCAGACGGTGCTGATCGGCGTCGCGGCGAACTTCTACCAGGTGCTGGTGAGCGAGGACTCGGTGCGGGTGCTGGAGAACTCGCTGCTGCTGCGCGGCGAGCAGGTGCGCGATATTCAGGCGCGGACCCGCCTGGGCATCGCCCGCCCGCTGGACCTGGCGCAGGCGCAGGCAGATGAATCGAGCACGCGCGTCGCGCTGCTGCAGGCCGAGAGCAACGCCCGTAACGCGCGGACGACGCTTGCCTTTTTGCTGGGCCTGCGCCAGCTCGATCAGCCGCTGGCAGACCTCTTCGAGCCCTCGCTCGAGCAGCCCTCGCCCGATGACTTCGAGCAGGCAGCGATCGACAACCGCCTGGACTTTGCCGCGGCACGCGAGGGCGTGGAGGTGGCATCGCTGGTCCTCGAGAGCGCGTACGCGCAGTACTACCCCAGCGCCAACCTCAACCTGAGCTACCTGCTGTACACAAGGCCCGGCGGGGGCAACCCCTACTCCATCGGGCTGTCGCTGTTTGAGCCGATCTTCAACGCAGGGCTGATCCACCAGGACGTGCGCGCCGCGTACTCGCAGCTTCGTCAGGCGGTGCTGACGCAGGACCGCTTCGCGCGACTGCTGCACGAGGACATCCAGCTGGCCTACGAAGATTTTATCACCAGCACCAACAAGCTGCGCGAGTTGGAGGTTGGCGTGGTGGCGGCGCGCCGCGCGAATGACCTTGCGGCGGCGCAGTACCGCGTGGGCACGGCGACCAACCTCGATCAGTTGTCCACGCAGAACCAGCTGCTGAGCGCGCAGCTTCAGCTGAGCAACGAGCACTACAACCAGAAGGTGTTCTACCTCAACCTGCTGCGGGCAACCGGCCAGTTTCGCCTGCTTACGCCGGGGCAGTTGCCGGCGGGCGAGGTGGGGCCGGCGACGAATTAGCCATACGAGCCGCGCACGAAGTACGCGAGGAATGCTCAGGACGCTGCTGCACACGCATACTTCGTGCGCGGCTGGTATCCAACAAAACACCCCCGCCGCGGGGCGAGGGTGGGAGGCGATCAGGGACGAGCCGCGCACGCAGTAAGCGGGGATTGCCCAAAGCGTCGCTATACACGCCCGCACAGGGACGCGGAACGCTTACTTCGTGCGCGGCTCCTATCGCGCCGCGAGCGAGCGAAACTCAATACCGGTAGTGATCAGGCTTGTACGGGCCATCGGGTGAAACACCCAGGTAGCTGGCCTGATCGGCGCGCAGACGGGTAAGCTTGACGCCCAGCTTGTCCAGGTGCAGGCGGGCGACTTCCTCGTCGAGCTTCTTGGGCAGGGTGTAGACCTTGCCGGTCTCGTACTTGAAGCCGCTGAGCGTGGGCTTGTTGTTGGCGTTCAGCCACAGGTCGATCTGCGCGATCGTCTGGTTGGTGAAGGAAGACGACATGACGAAGCTGGGGTGGCCCGTAGCGCAGCCCAGGTTCATGAGGCGGCCCTCGGCGAGCACGAGGATGGACTTCTCGTCCTTCTTCCCCTCGTTAAACACGAACTCGTCGTACTGCGCCTTGATGTTGATGCGTTTGACGCCCTTGCTCTCAACGTTTTTGTAGAGCGCGGCCATGTCGATCTCGTTGTCGAAGTGGCCGATGTTGGCGACGATCGCCTTGTCCTTCATCTGCTTCATCTCGGCAAGCGTGATGACGTCCTTGTTGCCGGTGGCGGTGATGAAGATGTCGGCCCCGCCGATGACGTCCTCGAGCACCGCGACCTGGTAGCCCTCCATCGCCGCCTGCAGGGCGTTGATGGGGTCAATCTCAGTCACGATCACGCGGCAGCCCTGGCCCCGCAGCGCCTGGGCGCAGCCCTTGCCCACATCGCCGTAACCGAGCACCACGGCCACCTTGCCGCTGAGCATGACGTCGGTGGCGCGGTTGAGGCCATCCACCAGCGAATGGCGGCAGCCGTACAGGTTGTCGAACTTGCTCTTGGTCGCCGAGTCGTTCACGTTGATGGCAGGAAAGAGCAGCGTGCCCGACTTCTGCATGTCGTAGAGGCGGTGGACGCCGGTGGTGGTTTCCTCAGAAACGCCTTTGATCGCGCCGGCGATCTTGGTCCAGCGGCCGGGGTTCTTCTGCTGCTCATCCTTCAGCGCCTTCAGGATGACGCCCCACTCCTCGGGGTCGCTGTCGGGCTTGAAGTCGGGCACCTTGCCGGCCTTCTCGAACTCAAGGCCCTTATGTACGAGCAGCGTGGCGTCGCCGCCATCATCCAGCAGCAGGTTCGGGCCGCCGCCGTCGGGCCAGCGCAGGGCCTGCTCGGTGCACCACCAATACTCCGGCAGCGTCTCGCCCTTCCAGGCGAACACCGCGATGCCCTGGGGGTTCTCAACGGTGCCGTTGGGACCCACCGCGATCGCGGCAGCCGCGCTGTCCTGCGTCGAGAAGATGTTGCACGACACCCAGCGGACATGGGCGCCCAGGTCAACAAGGGTCTCGATCAGCACGGCGGTCTGCACGGTCATGTGCAGGCTGCCCATGATGCGTGCCCCGGCGAGGGGCTTCTGACCCTTGTAGCGGGCGCGGAGGGCCATCAGCCCGGGCATCTCGTGCTCGGCAAGGCGGATCTCCTTGCGGCCCAGTTCGGCGAGTGAAAGGTCCGCGACTTTGAAATCGTGGGCGGCGCTGTGCTTCATGGTCTTGGACGGGTTCGCGGCGGTGGCAGTCATGTCGTCTCCATCAGGGGGGAAGGGGATTGGCACGGGGAAAAAAATCGACGCTATGGGATGCGGCCGGTGGCGGCGAACAGGCAGGGGCCCTTCGCATCGGGCGAGCCGGGCAGCTCGCGATAAGCAATATCGGTCAGGCCGGCCTGCGTGAGCAGGGAGGTGATGTGCTCTTTGGAAAAGCCCAGGTGCTGATGGCCCATCGTGTGGCGGTACTCGGCCCGCTGATGGGCGACCATGTCGACGATCAGCAGCACGCCGCCGTGCCGGTCGGAGCGAAGCGCACGGACGGCCTCCGCGACCATGGCCGCTGGTTCCCCAAGGTGGTGCAGCACCAGAACCGCCACGGCAGCATCGACGCTGGCATCAGGGATGGGCAGCCGCTCAGCACCGGAAGCGACGAAGGTGACGTTGGGGACATCTTTCAGCCGCTCGCGTGCCGCGTCGAGCATCGGGCTGGACATGTCGATGGCGATGACCTTCTCAACCACGGGGGCGAGCAGTTCGGAGGCGTTGCCGGTGCCGCAGCCCAGGTCCGCGACGGTCCAGTCACGCCGCAGCAGCGAGAGCAGGGCGATGCTCGTGAAGCGATTGCCGAACAGTTCGGCCCGCAGGTGATCCCACTCGCCTGCGTAGCGTCCGAAGAAACTCAGGCTGTCGGTGCGGCGCTCGGCAAGGACTGCCGCGAGCCGGCGCTGGTCCTCGGCGCTTTCCAGGGAGTGGCCCAGCTGATCGCGGACGGCGAGCCAGAGCGGGCGGGCCTCTGCCGCGAGGTCATCGAGGATGACCCGATAAAACGTGGCGGTGCCCTCGCTGCGGCGAACGACCCACCCCGCGTCGGCGAGCACCTTCAGATGACGGCTGATCGTGGACTGGGGGGCCTGGACGACGCTGGCCACCTCGCCGACGGAAAGAGCCTCAGCCTCGAGCAGGCGCAAAACCCGCAGGCGCGTGGGGTCTCCCAACGCCGCAAGACGCTCGATGACGAGGTCGGAACTTGACTCGGAATTGGGGGCGGCTCGCTGCTTCATCCGTTTATCCGGATGGAAGCATAGAAGGCTATCGGCCCGCTTTCAACGCTGTTTCAACGCTCTTCGGGCACTTCGGTAGACCGCGGCATCGGGTCCGTGATGTCCTCCGGCCGCATCGCGAACGACGGCCCGGGGATTTCACCGATGCGGCGGATCTCCTTGAGCGTGTCCGGGTTGGCCGGTTGGATGTAGTACGCCATCCGCAGGTGGCGGACCTGCTTGGTGCGGTCGTTCAGCGAGCCATAGAAATCGGCGAGGGCCCGCTGAGGGCCGACGTGCTTGCCCGCATCCAGCTTCGCGGCGGTCTTGAGGGCCTGTTGGGCCTCATCGGCGTTGCCGATGCGCGACGCGAAGACGCCCTGTCGGACAAAGTCAGAAACGCGCCCGCGCTCGCTGGCGTTGCGGGCCAGAAGGGCCGTCAGAGCATCACGCTCACCGGCCTGGTACATCGCTTCTGCAAGCGAGTCGAGGTATTCATCATTCAGCGGGAAGACGTCCAGGCAGGTGTTGAGCTCGCGGATGGCCTCGCGGTGCTCACCCGCGGCCATCAGGGCCTTCGCGTGCTCATAGCGGACATCCACGGCTTCGGGCTTGCGGCGGATGTATTCCTCAAAGTCCTTCTTCGCGGCCTCATAGTTGCCGTGTTCGGCATTAAACTCCGCGCTGTCCTTGACGATGTGCAGGGGCCGCTGACCCGAGCAGCCCAGGCCGGCAAGGGTGACCAGGGTGAGGAGCGTGGCAGCCGCGTGGGATGGCGTGAACCGCATGAACCGAACCTCCAAAGGAGAAGCATGGCAGGGCATGGCAAAGCGGCGACGGGGATGATGGCCGCCCGGCGTGACCACATGCTATCGACTCCGCGGCAGGATCGCCTGCACGTCCGGGGCCAACCGCGATGAGAACAGTGCTTTTGTGGCATTCGGGCTTCCCTGCCGATGCGGCACCAAAGTCCGCTTCCGAGCCTGTGCCGCCGCATGTTGACCACTACGACTGGCTGCTGGAGCGGGATGACGACCCCGGCTCGCTGCTGATGGCATTCCGCACGCTGGAGCGCATCGACGATGCAACCCACAACCGATTTGCGGCCGTGCGGATGGTGGACCACCGGCGGCTGTACCTCGAGTTTGAGGGTGCAGTGTCGGGAGGGCGGGGCACGGTGCGACGGGTCGCGGCAGGGCGCTGCCGCGTGTTGAAGGAGACTGCGGGTCGAATAGTGGTCGAGGTCCAGTTCGGCGGGACCACCCGCGTGTGGGATGGCGCGGACTCGCCCATGGGGGATTGGACGTTTGTGGCAAGGGGCGGCACGGGTGACCGAAAATAAGCGGACGCTCGGGGTTGCATTGTGGATGGACCCGATTAGGCTGGGGGCGTCTTGAAGCGCGTTGTGCTGCGGGTTTCTGTGCCCGTCCTTCTTCTCAAATCGAAGGGAGTTGCCGATGCCTCACGATCCGATGGTGCGTCACCCCGATGGCGGTCTGCCCGGCGATGGCGGGGGAACGCCGGTGCCAAGTAGCGCAGCCAGCGCTGTCTCCAGCGGCCCGGTGCCCAGCGCGCCCCGCCCGGCGATGGATGCGGGGTCGCCGAAAATCCAGGCGTTTGATCAGCGTCTGGGGTCTGGCTCGAAGTCTCCGGAGGATCGGTGGAAGCGGTCCCCGGTGGTGACGGGCAAGGGTGCCTCTCACGTCAAGAGCTTTCATTGCAAGCTGAACAACGAGTCGCTGGACTTTCTTGATCAGCAGGTGAACGAGTGGCTCGATGCGCACCCGCAGTTTGAGGTGAAGATGGCGACCACAAGCGTGGGCGAATGGAACGGCAAGCAGGGGCGCGAGCCCAACGTCATCATGCAAATCTGGGTCTGAGTGCAGCATCGCGTGAGCACCGCTGGGCCGCGTTAGTGCGGACCAACGTCGGAGGTGCGCTCCGCCTGGCCCGGCCACCTCCCATATTCGGGGTTTGGCAGGCTATAAAAACCATGAAGTTCGGGGTCCGGTCTTGTGCCCTTGTCCATGGGCATTACACTGGCGGGACGCCGGGGGCGGTTCGTCCGCGGTTTTCCATCTGTTTCTTCGCCTTAACCCCATCAGCAGGAGTGTGCATATGCATCGGAAGCATTGTCTCGGTACCGCGGCGTTGTTGTTGATCAGCCTGGCAGGGGCCGCACCCTCGATGGGTCAGTGCACCAGTTTCAGCGTGTCGGGCTCCACCGGCGTCATCGTCCCCGGGACGACCGATGTAGGCAACCACGGTGATGACACCGTGACCAACATTACCCTCCCCTTCAACGTGCTCCTGTACGGCCAGGCCTACGGGCAGGCCGCCGTTTCCAGCAACGGCAACGTGCAGTTTGGCTCGACGAACAACGGCTACTCCAACACGTGCATCCCTGGCAACGCCATGGGCATCTCGCTCCAGCCGCACTGGGACGATCTGCGGACCGACACCGCCGGCAGCGGCATCTACACCTCGGTCTCGGGCGTCGCGCCCAACCGCGTGTTCAACATCGAGTGGCGTACGACGTACTTCAGCGGCGGCGGCAACGCCAACTTTGAGGTCCGCCTGTACGAGGACGCCAGCCAGGTCCAGTTCGTTTACGGCACGCTTGACCAGGCGGGCGGCAGCGCCACCGTCGGCATCCAGCACACCAGCCTGCCGAGCGCCCAGTACTCCTGCAACACCACCGGCCTGGGCAACGGCACGCAACTGACGTTCGCCTGCTCCAACGGCCCCATCCCGCCGCAGGGCACGGGCGCTTCCACCCCCTCAACGATCATGAACTGCGGCAACCCCGTGAACGTTCTGCTCACGGTTCAGGCGTCCTCGGGCTTCAGCCCACCCAGCACGGGCCTGGCCGTTTCCGCCAACCTCACGAACATCGGCGGGTCCAGCAACCAGCTGTTCTATGACGATGGCACCAACGGCGACGTGACGGCGGGCGACAACCGCTTCAGCTATGCCGCGACCATCAACGGGAACCTGCCCGTGGGCCCCCGCAACATCACCTTCACGGTGAGCGATGCGGAGCAGCGGACCAACACCGGCGTGTTTGCTGTCAACGTCACGGCCTGTCCCACCGCCGGCCCCGACGTGTACATCGGCACGCTGACTGACATGAGCAACTACGGCACGGTGGACGTCGATCCCTCGGCCGGCGTTGTGAACGTCACGGCGTACTCGGTGGGCACCGATGCCTGCAACCTGGGCGATGCCCCCGTGAGCTGGATCGACAACAACAACCACCCTGGCTACGGCTCCAACGAGCACCCGGTGATCGCGCAGAACATGTACCGCCTCAAGGACGGGCGATTTGAGCAGCTCGGCCAGTCGTGGCTGAAGCACGGCTTTGTGTCGACCAACAGCAACGGCTGTGCGACCTGCCAGCAGCCCCCCTTCGGCGGCGATCAGCTGGGCGTCAACTGCTCCGACACCTACGGCTCGGGCCTTAACGGCAGCCAGGGCGGCCTCGGGCCGCGCTCGCAGGTGAACGCCACCACCGCTGTCTACCCCTTCCCCTTCAGCGCCCCCGCGGCTCCGGCGACGATCGGCCGCCGCCTCCAAGTATTCACCAACGATGTGACGCCCGCCCTGAATAACGGCGCCCAGTACTTCGTCGATGCCCACTACGTGACGCAGGACGATGCTCAGTTCACTCGCGGAGTGCTCCCGGCGACCAATGGCCTGAACAACCACTCCTACCGCCTTGTCAATGCCTCGTCGCTCACGAGCGGCGGCTCGCCGACGTTCGCGGGCAACACCATCCGCTTCAAGGCCGGCATCCACGCCTGGGCCGACTTTGACCCCACCGTGCGGATGGACAACGCCGACTACCTCGACCAGACCTTCAGCTCCGCTGGCATCATCGGCCGCTTTGTTGTCGGCTGCAAGGTGACGGACAATGGCAACGGCACCTGGCACTACGAGTACGCGGTCTACAACATGAACGCCGACCGCAACGGCGGTTCCTTCTCGGTGCCCATCGACCCCAGCGCGGTGGTGACCAACGTCGGCTTCCACGGCGTCTTCGCCCACTCCGGCGAGCCCTACCCCAACACGGCCCTGAACCTGGACAACTGGACGGGTGCCAAGACGGGCGGCAATGTGGTGTGGAGTTGCCCCGAGGCGTACAACGCCGCGACAGGCGGCGATGATGCCAATGCACTCCGCTGGGGCACGCTCTACAACTTCCGCTTCGACGCCAACGTGGCGCCGATCCCCGCGGCAGTCAGCGTCGGCCTCTTCAAGCCCGCAACCGCCAACAACACCGCGACCAGCGCCTCGGCGATGGTGCTCGCCCCGCTGCCGCAGTGCGGCTCGGCCGACTTTGACGGTGATGGCGACAGCGGCACCGACGCCGACATCGAGGCGTTCTTCGCATGCCTGGGCGGCAACTGCTGCTCCACGTGCTGGATGCTGGGCGCGGACTTCGACGGCGATGGCGACGTCGGCACCGACTCGGACATCGAGGCGTTCTTCCGCGTGCTGGCGGGCAACCCCTGCTAAGACGCTGATCATTCAATGAAGAAGCGGGCCGTCGAGAGACGGCCGGCTTTGTTTTTGGATTTCTACTTTGGCAGAGTTCGGAGCGGAATCAGGCGGTCACTCGCTCACAAACCCACCCCCCGGCCCCCTCCCTCGGGGACGGGGAGTTTGGACCGAGTGATCTGCGCATACGCGTTGTGATTATGGATCGACTCGAAGTTCTCCGAGTTGATCGAGTACCAGGTGATGCGGGGGTCACGCTCCAGCGACACCGCAAGGTCGCGGACAATGTCTTCGACGAACTTGGGGTTGTCGAAGGCGTGCTCGGTGACGAAACGCTCATCGGGCCGCTTGAGAACGGCGAAGACGGGGCAGCTTGCCGCATCTTCAAGCAGTTTTACCAGCTCCTCAATCCACAGCATGCCGTTGAAGCGGACCTTGGCCTCGATGCGGCAGCGCTGGTTGTGGGCGCCGTACTGGCTGATCTCCTTGCTGCACGGGCACAGGCTGGCGGCCGGTGCCGCGACGGACATGACGAAGTCTTCCTCGCCATTGGCGGTGCACTCAAACCGCACTCGGTAATCCATCAGCCCCGGCATCTTCGTCACGGGCGCGAGCTTCTTGATGAAGTACGTGAACTCGCACTCAAAGTGCGCGATCTCCGCGTCGAGCCGCTCGCAGATGGCCCGCGTGATCATCGGGATGCGGTCGGGCGTGACAGGCTCGCTCGTCTGCTCGTTGAGCACCTCCAGGAAGCGAGACATGTGCGTGCCCTTCTGGTAGTGCGGCAGGGCGACGTACATGTTGATGCTTGCCACGGTGGTCTGGTCGCCGCCCCCGGGCGTGCGCAGACGGATCGGGTAGGTGATGTCCTTCACGCCCACGCGGTCGATGGCGATCTGACGCTCATCCGCGGTGGCCTGCACATCGGGCATCGGGGTATCTGGGTTGTCGTTGGTCATTGCTGCGGAGCATAGGGGCGGGCATGTGGCCCGGGCCGCCTACGCCGTACGGCGGGCGCTGCCTGCGCCGCCCCAGCTCATCCCCAGCGGAACACCCAGCAGGGCACCGGCGGCCCAGTCCAAGGAGAGCGGGCGGGCGATGTTCAGCACCGTCCCGTCGTAGACATGGGCCAGCAGGTGCGAGCCCTCGACAAACTTGGTGATGAACGGGCCCAGGAGCGCCACAATCGCGAGGGCGAAGATGGGCAGGACAGGCGTGAAGGCGAAAGGCCGCGAAGCGGACATCAACTGCACGACCGCGCCGGCGGCAATCGCCCCCGCCGTCGCGGCAGCAAGCGTCTGCATCTGCCCGCCGCTGAGGGCCAGCAGCCACACGAAGATCAATGCGACAAAGACGCCTGCGCCCAGCGCCGCGGCGGCAAGTGCGGGCGCGTGATCGCGCGGGTCCGCATCACCCACCGCGATCGCACCCATCCATCCCGCGGCAGCCCGGATGGGCAGCCCACCCTCCACCACGGCGCTCCGCCGCGCCACGCGGGCTGCAACGCGCGTGAATGTCCACGCCATCAAGGCACCCACGCCTGTCACAAACAGGCCCTCAACCGCCAGCACGGGCAGGGTCTTGCCGTCGCCGGTACGGCGGACGATCTCTTCAAGGGTGCCGAGCGAAGATGAAGCCCATGCCAGCACCACGCCCGCGCACATCATGCCCGTGCTGAGCGAGAAGAAGCGGGTGCCAACGACACCGACACCAAACGCGGCCGCCAGCACCGCCAGGGCGTACATCGCGGCGCGAGATGTGCTCGCGTTGATGAAGAGCGTGACGGCGCGCCCACCATCGGGGTCCCGCAGGTCCATCAGGAGGCGTGCCATCAGCGGGCCGACCGCCAGAAGGCAGCCGACAATCAACGCCCATTTCAAGATTGCTTTGGCCATGTGCGGGTTGATGGTAACACGCTGGGACCGCAGGGGATTGAGGATGGGCAATGATCGCGGTGTTGGCGATCAGCGGCCGCGGTCTTCCGCGTCCATGTCCGCCAGCAGCGCGAGGGCCTGTTCGCGGACCCGTGGGTACGCCGCCGCCCGGCGGAGCATGTCGCGGCTGCCAGCGCGGTCGCCGGACATGTCCAGCACACCCGCGAGGAGCAGATATGGCAGGCCCCCACCGCCTGGGAGTTGCGGGGGCTGGTCGGCCCGCTCGACCTGCGTGATGGCGGCGCGGAAGGCGGCTGCCGCGTCGGGAAGGTTCTCAGTGCGCATGGCGATGAGGCCGAGGCCGACGTACGCCTCCCATGGGTTGCGGAGCGTTTCGATGGCGCGGCGGTACGCTGCGGCAGAGGCGGTTAGATTGCCCGCATCGCGCTGGACGTTGCCGATGGCCAGCCAGGATTCACCAGCCGCCGGATCGAGCTTGACCGAGATGTCGTACTGCGCGAGCGCGCCAGCGCGGTCGCCCCGTTGCTCGATCTGCTTGCCGAGATAGCGACGGACGAGAGGGCCATCGGAGCCGGTATCGAGGGCACGGCGGAACGTCGCCTCTGTGGTACTCCAGAACCCCGTCTGCTGCCAGGTTGCCGCGATGAGAAGGCCCGACACGAGCGCCACCCCAGCGATGACCCCGCGCCGCCGTGAAGCGGAGTGGCTGCTATCAAAGAGTTGCCCGCACAACCAGCCCGCCGCGATGACCCAGGGGACGCAGGCGAGGTAGGAGTAGCGGTCGGCGACGATCTGGATGCCGCTCTGGAAGAGGCCCAGCACAGGAGAAACCACGATGAGGTAGCACACGACTGCCGCGAGAAGGCCGGTGCGGCGACGCGCAACGAACAGTGCAACGGTGAGCAGCGCAAGGGCGATATACGCCGCGATGAATCGCGGCTCGGCGGGATTGATGCTGAGGGGCAGTTCGTACAGCGCCGCCAGCCCAGTGGGGATGAGCGTTTTTTCCAGGTAGAAGAAAAGGCCGTACGAGGCCTGCACCAGCCGCTCGACAACCCCCCACTCCGCGAGGGTTTTGACGGTGCCGGTGTCGTGTGATTGGGCGAGTGAGGCGACGACCGCGAACACCAGCCCCAGGATGGCGAACGGGATTTTCTCCGCGAGCACGCGCAGCGCAGGCGCTCGCCACTGCCAGGGGATGGGTGAGAGGCGCCGCAACGGGTAGACATCCAGCACCATCGCCACCACAAAGAAAGTCATGCCCCACGCCTTGCTCAGCAGCGAGAGGAGGAGCAGCGCGACTGCCAGCCAGTACAGGCGCGGACGGGCGATGGTGGTTTCGCCGGGGGTGTGAGCGCGGAGGTAGAAGATGGCGGTGAGGAAGAGGAACAGCCCGCTGAGCACATCACGGCGCTCCGTGATCCACGCGACCGACTCCACCCGCAGCGGGTGGAGCCCAAAGAACAACGCCGCGGCCGCCGCCGCGAGCAGTGTTGAGGTTTTTTCCGAAGCCGCACCGGCCTTCGCGAAAATGATCGCCGCCAGCCACAACACGAGCACGGCGTTGATCGCATGCAGCAGGATGTTGGTGGTGTGCATAGCCGGGGCGCTGAGGCCCCACAGCGCGTAATCCAAGCCGTAACTGAGGTAGGTGAGGGGCTGGTAGTGGCCGAGGTTGAAGTGGCTGAAGTCCCAGGCGATGTTGTCCGGCGCGAGCCCGCGGTAGCCTTCGACCTGGAGCACGAAACCGAAGTCATCGAAGTCGCTGAAGGGGTAAGGGATTGACCGGGCATGGGCCAGGAATGTGACTACGAACATCGCAGCCGCGGCAAGGCGGAAACGGGAGTGTGCCGCGGGTAAGGCCATTGGGGCAGTTTAGTGGGTGTTTGGGGTGGGTCGGGGCGGTTTGGCGTGGAGACGTACCATTGGCCGCAAGGATGCACAGGCGGACGCCAAAGGGGATATTTGTGTTCGTAATCCGTCAATCGAAGCCGGAAGATGCCGCGACGCTGCAGAAGCTGGCGCGGATGGTGTACTTCATCAACCTGCCGCCGGATGAGCGGCTGATCCTGGAAAAGATCCAGCACAGCCAGCGGTGCTTCGAGCGGGTGGCGACGACGGCGGGCAAGAGCGTGCGGCCCGAGCGGGATGCGAAGCGCGATTCGCGCCAGCGCGGGCGCAACGCCGGGATGTCGAGCATGGAGCAGGACTCGGACCTGTTCATGTTCACGATCCTTGATGGGGAGAGCGGTGGAATCCTGGGCACGAGCCAGGTGCGGGCACGGATGGGCGGCCCGGGCAACCCCAACTGGGGCTTCAAAATCACCGAGAAGACATTCCGCAGCGAGCAACTGGGGTGGGGCACCACGCACAAGGTGGGGCAACTCCACGGCGATGAAACGGGACCGACGGAGATCGGCGGGCTGATCCTGACACCGAGTCATCGCGGCCATAAGGGAAGGCCGGGACGGTTCCTCTCGTTTGTGCGGTTTCACTTCATGGGGCTGTTCCGCGAGTTGTTCTCGGCGCGGATCATCGCGGAGATGGCGCCCCCGGTGACGGCAGACGGCGAGAACCTGTTCTGGGACGCCTTCGGGCGCAAGTTCATCCCCGTGAAGTACGCCGAGGCAGACCGCTTCTGCCAGCACAACAGGGCTTTTATCTCGGAGCTGCTGCCCAAGGAGGAGATCTACCTCTCGCTGCTGCCTCTGGAAGTGCAGAACCAGGTCGGCGCGGTCTCCAAAGAAACGGTTCCTGCACGCCGGCTGCTTGAGAGCCTGGGCTTCGCGTACAAAGGCATCGTGGACCCTTTCGACACCGGCCCCCATCTCGAAGCGGCGGCGGCGGATGTGTCGCTCGTCCGCGACACGCGCCGTGCGAAACTCGGCCGCGCGGCAAGCGAAGACCGCTGCACCACGCCAGTGATGCTCAGCGCGATGTCGCCCGAAGGCGAGTTCCGCGCTGTTGAAACACTGGTCGATGATGACGATGAAGAGGTCGTGCGGGTGCCGCGGCGCGTGATGGATTCGCTGATGGCCGACGAGGGGACGGCTGTCGGGTTGACGCTCATGCAGGCGTGGGTGCGCAAGGACGATGACCGCGCACCCCAGGGCTCGGGCGCTTCCACAGGGGATGAGCGACTCGGGCCTTCGCGCGGGCGCAGCGCCCGGGGAACGGGCATGAAGAAGCGGCCTGCCGCGCCATCGACGCGCAGCCGCACAACCAAGAGCAAGAAGACGGGCTCGGGAAAGAAGGGCTCGTAAGTGCGCCCACCCGCGGACTACATCGGCGGACAGTGGATCGCGCTGGGTCCAGGGGGCGAGGGGCACATCCGCTCCGAAAACCCCGCGCACCCCGAAGAGGTCGTGTGGGAGGGGACTCCCAACGCGGGGCACGTTGAAGCGGCGGTTGCAGCCGCGCGTGGCGCGGCGCAGGAATGGGCCGCGTGGGGGCTCGAGCGGCGCGCGGGCGTGCTCCGCCGGTTCGCACAGGTCGCGGCCCGCCGAATGGACGAGATGGCAGCGCTCATCCGCGATGAGGTTGGCAAGCCGCTGTGGGATGCAAAGGCCGAGGCGGGCCTGCTGGGCGCGAAGGTCGATATCACCCTCGACCCAGATGGATCGCTGCGACGGGTGCTGGGGTATGACGTTCCGCTGGGCGCAGCCCAGCCCACGCGGATGGGCCGCGCGTGGTTCCGCCCCCACGGCGTGATGGCCGTGCTGGGTCCGTTCAACTTCCCCGCGCACCTTCCCAACGGGCACCTCGTGCCCGCGCTGGCGATGGGCAACACGGTCGTCTTCAAGCCCAGCGACAAGGCCCCCGCCTGCGGCCAGCTGCTGGCGGAGTTTTTCGCGGAGGCTCTGGAAGATTCTCAGGCCCCGGCGGGGGTCTTCAACGTGGTGCAGGGCGGGGGCCGGATTGCGGCATCGCTCGCATCGCACCCTTCGATTGATGGTGTGCTGTTCACGGGTTCGTGGCCGGTTGGTCGGCGGATCATGGAATCCAATCTCGACTCGCCGGGCCGTATTCTGGCCCTGGAGATGGGTGGCAGCAACCCCGCCATCATCATGCCCGATGCCGACCTGCGTCAGGCCGTGATCGAGTGCGTGCGGTGCGCGTTCATCACCGCCGGGCAGCGCTGCACATGCACAAGAAGGCTGATCGTGCACGAGGCTGTGGCAGGGCGGGTGATCCCGGCCGTCTGCCGCGCGGCAAGCGCCCTGATCATTGGCGACCCCCGCTCCAAGCACCCGGTGTTCATGGGACCAGTCATCTCCGAACAGGCACGAAAAGACATACTCGATGCGCAGGATGCGATGCTGCGGGGCGGCGGCGAAGCGCTGGTGCAGGCTACGGCGGCGGGGCGGGACGCCGCGCAGGGCGGCTGGTATGTGTCGCCGGGGGTCATCCGCGTGGAACGCTTCACGCGCGACAGCGATCTTGCCGCACACGCCGGGGCGGATGTCGAGGTCTTTGGCCCGCTCCTGCGCATCAGCATCGTGGCGAATGAGGACGAAGCGGTTGAGCAGGCGAACGCGACGCGGTTCGGGCTTGCCGCGAGCGTGTTCACCAAGGACGCCGATGTCGCGGAGCGCATGCAGGCCCGCCTTCGTGCCGGGTGCATTAACATCAACACCGGCACGGCGGGGGCGAGCAGCAAACTGCCATTTGGCGGCTTGGGCCTGTCGGGCAACCACCGGCCTGCGGGGGCTTTCAGCGTTGACTACTGCGCCATGCCGGTGGCGGGGATGATCGAATCGGGCCCTGCGGCAACGGTCAGCGAGGGCATGCGGTTTGAGGAGGGGTGGGTGTGAGCCTGACCCCCCCGTCCCGTGCGATCTCGTACGACCCGCAGCGCCGGTTTGCACTGGGCTGGTCGGCGCTGGGCGTGGCACTCCTCGGGTCGTTTGTTTTCCCGGCTGTACAAGGCCTGTGTGTCATCGTCGGCTATGCGATGAATTTTTCATACGATTCGCCGCTCGGCTCCGCAGGGTTCGCCGATATGCCGCTGCTCCTTACCCGCTCTGTTACTGCGGGAGCACTGATCGAATGGCTCGCCCGCTTTGCCTTCCCGACCGTGGCTTGTATCGCCGGATTCCTCATGCTGCGTCAGCCGCCGCCCCGGTGGGCGCTTCGCCGATGGGTAACACAATGACCAACGCGCGTTCCTTTACCTTGCTCGTCCGTGGCGTGGGCCTCTTGGTGGTCGGGCTGAACCTGCCTCGCCTGAGCGAAATTGTTGCGATCCTCGGGATGTTTGTTGATCCCAATATGCGGGTGACAATTTCCAGTTCGTGGAACCAGTACTACTTCATCGCGGCAGCAGGCAGCTGCCTGGGCCTGATTGCGGGCGTCGGGTTTGGCGTGTATCTCGTCGCGGGAGCGCCACGACTCGTGCGGTATTGCCTGCGCCAGTCGCTGGGCCGCTGCGCCACGTGCGACTACGACCTCAAAGGGTCCAGCGGACGCTGCCCGGAGTGCGGCATCGATTCCAACGAATCAGGCCTCCCACCGGAGAGTGGTGCCGCGGACACGTCCGGCTGACCACGCTTGAATCGGCAATACGTCTACTTCAGTACACGGAGCGTCGTCCGCTTTTCCAGCTCCGCCGTCGGCCGAGCGATCAGGTCATACCCATCGCTGCCGACCACCGTGCAGCGGACGACCTCGCCACCCGCCAGCTTCTCGCGGCTCTGCACATAGGTCACGGCATCAATCTGCGGGGCCTGGAAGTAGGTGCGGCCCTGGTAGAGCTTGCCGCCCGCGCCCACGCCGCTGGTCTTCTCGCCCTGCACGCGCAGCGCGGCATCGATGATCACATCTATCTGCTGCCCGCCCTTGCGGGTCTTCTCGTCGAACATGCTGGCGATTGCCGCGGCACGGCGGAAGGCGATCTGCTGCTGGAGCTCCATCACCTCATCACGCCGCCGCTTCTTGACCTTGGCGGGCACGGCAAGGGCGGGGTCGTCCTCCATGGTGCCGGCCACCGTGCCCGGCTCGTGGCTGTACTCAAACACGCCAACAGCCTCAAACTCCATCCGCTCGATGAAGCGGAGCAACTCCTCATGGTCTTCCTCGGTCTCACCGGGAAAGCCAGAGATAAACGTCGTGCGGATCGCCATGCCCGGCACATGCTCGCGCAGGCGCTCGATCAGCCGCTCCTGCTGCTCGCTCGTGACGTGACGCCGCATCGCCTTGAGCACACGCGTGGAGGCGTGCTGGAGCGGGATATCGAGGTATGGCAGCAGGTGGCCGTTCTTCGTCAGTTCCGCGAAGGCATCGATCACCGGCTCGCCGAAGTTGGTGGGGTAGGCGTACATCAAGCGCAGCCAGCCCTGGCCGGTGGTGTCGCGGACGGTGTCGGAGAGAGCCCGCAGGAGCATCGGCAGCCCGCCGATGGAGGCGGGGGCGGAAGAGTTGGCGGCGGGCTGAAAGCCCGCCCCCCCGGTGGAGACAGGGGTCATTCCGATGCCGATGTCATCACCGTAGCTGGTGGTGTCCTGCCCGATGAGCAGCAGCTCGAACGCCCCATCGTTGAGCAGTTCGCGGGCCTCGCTCACGATGCGGTCGAGGGGCTTGCTGCGCATCTTGCCGCGGATTGAGGGGATGGTGCAGAACGCGCAGTTCTGGTTGCACCCCTCGCTGACGCGGAGGTAGGCGTAGTGGCGGGGCGTGAGGCGGAGCCGCGCGGAGTCGTCTTCAAAATACCCCAGGCCCTTGCCATCCTTGCCGTTGACGGTGAGGCCGGCGGTGGCCATGCCTCGGGCCTTGGCAGCCTGCAAGGCGTTGCCCGCGATCCAGTACTTTGGTCCGTCAGAGGCCTCGGCCAGCGTTTGACGGTCGGGCGCGACACCGGTGACGGCCTCAACGATCTTGTCGCGGTCAAAGACGCCGATCATGGCGTCGATGCCCGGGGCCCACTCGAGCATCTTGGCGCGGTGGCGCTGCACCAGGCAGCCGGCGACGACCACGCGCTGCACCTCGCCGCGTTCCTTGGCCTTCACGGCTTCGATGATGACCCCAAGGGACTCTTCCTTCGAGGCCTCAAGGAAACCGCAAGTGTTCACCACCACCGCGTCGGCACCCCCGAAGCCCCCCGATTCGGGGTCGTGAGAAACGGGCGCGAGCCCCGACTCGGCCAGCAGCCCGAGCATCTTCTCGGAATCAACGAGGTTCTTGGGGCAACCCAGGCTCACGAAGGAGACGGTGCGGACAGGGCTGGGGGCGGTTTTGGCGCGGGGTTTGGGCACGGGGGGATAGTAGGGAAACAAACGCCCGTAACCCAATCGTTCGTAGGAGGTTCGAGTCTGTGTTCCGTCACGCCGGGCCACATGGTCCGCTGCCCGACCCTGCCATTAGCACCCGCCTGCCTAGACAATCCCGTCCACCACCGCCGCGGCCGCCGCCGCTGGCTCGCCATGCAGCAGTTTGATCGACTTCCACCGCCCGCCCAGAAACCGCACCAGCAGGATCGCGCACAAAATAATGATGTACGCCGCGGCAGCCACCCATGGCCCGATCGACTCCAGTTGCGGCACAAACCGCACCATGGCCGTGCCGCCGCCCACGATCACCACCCACGACGCCACCACCGTTGCCACGCCCGGCACCACCGTATCGCCCGCACCGCGCAAAGCACCAGACAGCACCATCGCGGCCGCGTCGAACACCTGAAAGGCAGCCGCGGCAATGATCATGAGCGAGCCCAGGCGTACCAGTTCCGCCGCCGCCTGCGGCGGGGTGCCGGCTTCAACAAAGAGTTCCACCATCGGCACGCGGAAGATAACGAACAGCAGGGCGCACGTGCCCATGTACGCGCCCGCGACCGCCACCGAGAGCCACGCCCGCCGCTGCGCAATGTCCGGGCGGCCCATGCCCATGTACTTGCCCACGATGGCCGTCGCGGCAACCGAGATCCCCACCGCCGGCATGAACGACAGCGACATGTACTGGTGTGCGATCCAGCCCGCCGAGGCGGGCACCCGGCCAAAGCTGCTGACCAGGTGCACCATGAAGTAGCCCCAGCAGATCATCTCGTTGCCGAACATCAGCCCGGCTGCCCAGCCCGTCTTGATGATGTCACGGATGTGCAGCCATGACGGCCGCCACGCGGCCCTCGTCGCGTAGCGCTTGTTGAGAGTGGGGCCAAGAAAAACGAAGAGTGGGATGGCAAGCTCCAGGGCTGTCGCTATTACGGTGCCGTGGGCGGACCCCGCAATGCCCTGGGGCGCGATGTGCAGCGTGGAGGCAATAGAGCCGGTGACACGCCCGAACAGGCCCAGGCCGTCGGGCGTGGGCCCGTCACCAAACACCAGGATGGCCGACACGAAGATATTCAGGACGTTCGCGGCAACACCTGCCACAAGCACAACGCTGGCCTTGTGCATGCCGTAGAAAAACTGTGAGATGGCCCGCGTCGAGAGGTTGAGCACCGAGCCAAAGACGAGGATCGAGCCGTACTGCGCGGCAAGCTCGGCCTGGTGTGGCTCCACCCCCGCCTTGGCGAACACCCACGGAAGCATGAACGCGTAGGGCAGGAGCAGCAAATACCACAGCAGGCCCAGATACAGGCCGTTCCAGGCGTAGGCGGGCCCGCGCTCCGGCCTGCCCGCGCCCATGTTCTGCGACACGTAGGTGTTGATGACCGTGAACGCGCCCATCGCCAGCGACTGGGGCACCCACGCGGCAAGCCCCCCATTGCCCTGCGCCCCCACCATCTCCGGCCCCAGGCGCGACACCAGCCACTTATCGGTGAACTGCATGACGGTGTACGACGTCATCGTCGCCACTGTCGGGCCGGCAATGCGCAGCAACTCGCGGATCGGAGTCTGTATCGCGGCAGGGGGTTCGGGTGCTGTCGCGGGGCCGCTCATGCGGGGGGAGGATAGCATCGCATTATGGATACTCCGGCGCGCACCACAGTCTCCTCGACACAGCGGGCGCAGCACCTGCAATGGCTGCTGGACCTGACCTCCACCCCCACCGCAAGCGGGCGCGAAGGCCGCGTCATCCGCTGGATCACGGACTGGGTTGCCGCGCGGCCGTCGCTGGAGATGAAGGCGGACGCCGCGGGCAACCTGGTCGTGGCGCTGAAAGGACGCCCAACCGGTGACCGTCCGGTTTATTTTACCGCGCACCTCGACCACCCCGCGTTTGTCGTCGAGCGCATCATCGCCCCCACCGTCGTTGAGCTCTCTTTCCGCGGCGGCGTGATGGATGACTACTTCAAGGACGCCCGCATCACGCTGGTGGATGCCGAAGATGGCCGCCACAGCGCGCGGCTGACGGGCCCCACCGGCCAGACCGAGCCGTTCAAGCACTACCAGGCGGAGCTTGAAAGCGCGGCAGACCTGCGCGTGGGCGATGTGGGTGTGTGGGAGTTTGCGCCGGCGGAAGTGATCGATGGCATCGTGCACACGCAGGCGTGCGATGACCTTGCCGCGGCAGCCGCGGCGCTCGCCGCAATGGACGCCATCATCGCGGACCCCTCCGCGAACGCATCCCTGCTGTTCACGCGGGCGGAAGAGATCGGGTTCATCGGCGCCATCGCGGCCGTGCGCCTCGCCACCATCCCCAAGGCTTCCCGCGTGATTGCACTGGAGAACAGCCGCAGTTTTCCCGAGTCTCCCATCGGCGGCGGGCCGATCGTGCGGGTGGGTGACCGCATCAGCGTGTTCTCGCCCACGCTGACCGACGCGATCGCCAAGCGCGCGGAAGAGATCGCCGGCGGCCCAGCCACGCCCCACGCATCGCAGAAGCAGGCGGATCTACCGGCGTGGAAGTGGCAGCGCAAGCTGATGGCGGGCGGCGCGTGCGAGGCGTCGGTGTTCTTCAACGCGGGGCTGGAGGCAACCTGCGTGTGCCTGCCTCTGGGCAACTACCACAACATGGCCGACCTCGCGGCAGTGCAGGCCGGGACCAACACCTCGCCCCCGCGCGTGGGACGCGAGTTCATTGCCGTCAGCGACTACGAAGGGCTTGTGGACCTGCTCATCGCGTGCGCACAGCACCTGCCGGAGAGGGCTGGGCTGTCCGAGCGGTTTGAGAAGCTGTGGAACGACCGCTCGTTCGTTCTCCACTAACGCTCTTGCGAAGCCGAGACGGAGCCGCCGCGGCGAAGGCTCGGGTGCGTAACCCCTGGATGCCCGACAGCACACGCGCTGAAACCCGTGCGGTGAGGACACGGCCATCGGCGAGGGCACAGTGCCCCTCGCAGAACATGTACGTCCGGCAATGGGGGACGGAAACAAAAGTACCCGGGCTCCCAGGTATGGCCGTGGCAGCGGGTGGCGTCCAGAGTGTTGCAAAGTCGGATGCCAGGTCCATCCCACCAGGGCAGTTCTGCGCTGCGGCGGTCTGGGTCGGGATGATCAGCACCTTGCCCTCGACGCCGTTGTACACGTGCATCATGTGAACGGCGGTAACCGGCTGGTTGCCAAGACTTATGGCGATGGGCGTTTGCCACGCACCTTGCTGGGCCAGCGCCGGGTGCATGCCGCGAAAAGCCCAAGATATGTTTTCACAATGTTCATTGGAGTTGCTCCTTCCATAGCGTGTCGTCTACGAGGCCGAGGTAATGCACCTCCGCCGAAAGGTCAATAAACAGCCCGAAGCACCCGCGAACAGAAGAGCGTTGGGTACCGGCACGACCTGCACTCGATCCACGGTCAGCGGCGCCAGTGTTCCAGGGTAAGGCCCGACAAAAAAGAAATAGATTCCTCCCGCAGGGGCTTGGAAGGGGTCCGCGAAGGTTCCCACATGAACACCGTCAAGCCCAAAGTAGAAGCTTGATCCCTCGCGACCAATCGTAATTTGGTGGATGCCCGCGACCGGGGCGGGAATGGTTCGCGCAGCGCCTCCGTTCACGCCGAAAACGAGAGATCCCGAATTATAAGAAAAGGTCGCGAGGAATCCTGACGGCGGGGAGGCCGTGAGCACCGAAACGTCCAGACGGTGCGGACTTTGACCCACCTCCCACCCGACCCATGCGTCCATGCGGAAGTCGCCGTTCTGTTGGGCAAAGCCCGCGCCAATACCAGTGTAGTTGCCCGTCGATTTGGGGCTGGAAGGGTACCGTAAGCGCGAAACGGTTAGTCGGCCGTTGGCCACCTGATAGTCCCAGTTGGTGGCAGGAGGCTGCACCCAGTGAGGCAGCAAGGCATCACCGTCAAAGTCATCAAAGAACACCGGTCCCGCCGCGGCAACTGCGGAGCACCCCGCCGACGCGATCATCACCCACAACGCTCGCATGCTTCAACCTTTCGATGATGCAACACGCCCACAACCGTCTAGAATCTACTCGAATCTGCCCACATGTCAACCTAGTTGGATATTGATTATCCTCCCCGCTTGCCAGCACACAATGGGTTTGGATGACACTGCCTTAATAAGGTGGTCGCCGACAGCCACAGCATGTGTGAGCAGTTCAACCCACATTTGGCCGCGCCAATTGTCGCAACGAATGGGCGCGCGTTCATTGCCGTCAGCGACTACGAAGGGCTTGTGGACCTGCTCATCGCGTGCGCACAGCACCTGCCGGAAAGGGCTGGGCTGTCCGAGCGGTTTGACAAGCTGTGGAATGAGCGGTCATTTGTGCTAGGGTGATGCCTTTCAGCACGCCCCCCCCGCAAGAATGCGGAAGAACGCCTCGATATCCGCATCGGTGCCCACATCGCCGTCGCCATCGAAGTCGGCGCCGCCGCTGAAGCAGGTGGCGCAGCAGTTGCCGCCCAGGCAGGCGAAGAAGGCCTCGATGTCGGCATCGGTCCCGACGTCGCCGTCGCCGTCAAAGTCTGGCGTGCCGCACGTGGTTGCCACATCGCCAAACAGGCGGAAGGGGAAGTCGATGGGCACGCTGATCCAGTTCTGGTTGAAGAACTGCTCGGCGTTGTGGCCCGCCTGCTGGGGGATGGGCACGCTGCCAACCGCGCCCGTCGTCGAAGCATCGCCCGAGGCCGACACGGCGACCCAGTACTCACCCTCGGGCAGCACCGGGCACCATGACATGTCGATGTCGAGCCGGAAGATCGGCCGTTGCTGATTGGTCTGTGCGCTGGAGCTGACGCGGTAAGCCCCGCTCCACGCGCCACCGGTCAGGCGGTTGGTGGTCATGTCGCCCGCCACCAGCGTGCCGCCAAAGTGCGGGTTGCCCAGGTACACCTCGACGTAGGCCCCGCGGAAACGGAAGTCGGTGTAGAGGTTGGCGCTCGACTGGCTCTGCACCTCGTACCAGTTCATGCTCGAGAGATCCCACCCGTCCGCGGGGACCGTGAAGTTGTCCGCGATCTTGATGGGACCGTTGGGCGGGGCCACATCGAAGCCGTTGCCAAGCGAGGTCACGATGCCCGTCTGAGTCACCGCGACGTCCGCGCCATTCGCGCCAACGCCCATTGCCGTCACGAACGTGCCGTTGTCATACAGCTGCACCTGCGCCATCGCGGTGGACGTTGCAAGGGCAATCGTGGCAAGAAGAAGCGGGGTACGCATGGGCAATCTCCATCGGGGGTTCAAAGGAACAAAGGCCTGGGACAGAAGTTGGGATTGTTCGCATGTCACGCCCCCGAGGTTCCACCCCCATGCGGCACACTGATGCGCCCTTCTCTATAGGACCCACGTTACCCGGTATAACCCCCAACGAGGGAACCGCGAAACGATTCGGGGTGAATAGGAAGGGACGGTCACGTGCGTGTGCGTGTTTTCCACGCCGTGACTGATGACTGCCGGGGGTGCCGGCAGGGCTCCCGCTTGCAACTTCCCATACGCCCTTGCCACGCTCGAACACCCTTTCACATGCTGCCGGCGCTGGGCGGCCACGCGTTCCACGTCCAGTAACCGCCCGCGTCACACACCCCTTTTCAGCCCGGGGTGCGGCAGCGTGGGATGGGCTGCGCCGTGTGGGGCGAAAGGGTTGGACAGGGCGTGTGTTTCCGGACTCGTCGTCCGGCGCGGTCGTGAAGTTGGAGAAAGTGGGGCTCGATAGACGGTTGTGACACGCGGGCATTCTGGGCTGTGTCTGGCCCGGAACGCTGAACCAGGAGGACGCGTGCATGAGGGGCAACGTCATGTCCACGGAACCGGTGAACGAAGAACTCTCGACGAAGCGCATCTTCACCACCGGTGAAGCCGCGGCAGTGTGCAAGGTCAGCCAGCAGACGATCATCCGCTGCTTTGACTCCGGCCGTCTGACGGGCTTCCGCGTGCCGGGCAGCAAGTTCCGCCGCATCCCGCGTGAGGAGCTGGTGCGCTTCATGCGGGCCAACAACATCCCTCTCGATGCCCTGGGCAGCGCCCGCAAGCGCGTCCTGCTGGTTGACGATGACACGCGCATCCTTGAGGTGTATAACGACCTGCTCGGGCGCGATGGCCGCTTCGAGGTCCGCACCGCCACTAACGGCTACGACGCGGGCCTGCTGACGGAATCCTTCAAGCCCCAGCTCATCATCCTTGATTATCTGCTGCCCGATATTAACGGCACCATCGTGTGTACCCGTCTGCGCGAGAACCCGAACATGCGCGACACCAAGGTGCTTTGCATAAGCGGTGTCGTCAATAGGGACGAGGTGGAGCAGCTCCGCCAGGCCGGGGCTGATGCCTTCCTCAAGAAGCCCTTCCAGGTGCCCGAACTCATGGGAGAGATCAGCAGGCTTCTGGAACTGAGCGCCACGGAGGACCGGTAAGCGCGTGCCACCGGGCAGTCGCACGCGGGGAACGCAGCACCAATGCCAGACAAGGCGGCAACACCTCCCGGAAGCCCCGCGGCATCGTCCGCGGCGGATGCGAGGGCGCGCCAGGTTGAGCTCATCCTGGAGCGGGTCCGCACGCTCCCCACGCTGTCGCCGGTGGCCGCGAGGCTGCTCTCGATCGGCACCATCGACGAGGTGCTGATCGGCGATGTGGTCAAGATCATCGAGAGCGACCCCGCGCTGTCGGCACGGATCCTGGGGCTGTGCCGTAAGGCCGACCGCGGCCTGGGCGACCGCATCACCACCGTCAAGCGCGCCGTGCTCATGCTGGGGATCGAGGCCGTGCGGTCCGCGGCCCTGAGCGTGAGCGTGTACGACCTGATGACCCGAGAGGATGATGAGGCGCGTCAGCAGCTCGACGCCGCCGTCGCCACAGCTGAAGGCGCAGACGACGCCGCCAAGCCGATTTTCGACCGCCACGGTTTCTGGAAGCACTCCATCGCCGTGGCATGCGCGGCAGAACTCACGGCCCAGCACAACCCCAAGCTGCGGGTGCTGCCCGAGGAAGCGTTCCTCGCCGGCCTGCTGCACGACGTTGGCAAACTGGTTCTCGACCTGGTCCTGCCCCGCAGCTACCAGCGCGTGCTGGAGGTGGCGCAGCGGCGGGCGTGCGACAGCGCAGCTGTCGAGCGCGCGGTGCTGGGGCTGGACCACCACAGCGCGGGGCGGCGCGTCGCCGAGCACTGGGGCCTGCCCCACTCCATCCAGCATGTTGTGTGGATGCACGGGCAGGCGTATAGCGTGCTGCCCGACACGCCCGACCGCCCGCTGATCGGCATCATCACCGTCGCCAAGGCGCTCTGCCGCCGCCTGCACCTTGGGTGGAGCGGCGACTTCGGCCAGCCGCCCGATGCCGATGCCTTGTGGCAGGCAATGAACCTGCGCAGCGGCGGGCCATCCCTCATTGCCGCGCCCCTGCACGGCGCCGTTGCCGACCGCTTGAAAGTGCTGGGCCTGGACGACACCACGCCCCCCAGCCTGCTGCTCGAGTCGGTCGCCAACGCCAACCGCCAACTGAGCGACCTCAACACGGCCCTGCAGGAGCGGGCGAACCAGAGCCAGTCACAGGCCCGCGTGCTCGAGGCCGTCGAGCAGTTCCACGCGCTGGGCGCGATGCGCCGCACGATCACCGACACCATGGGTGTCGTGGCCCAGTCCGCATGGTCGGCCTTTGGTGAAGGCTTCTATGCCGTGCTGGTGCAGACCAGCCCCGATGAGCCCTGGCGCATCGTGCAACTGGGGCCCGACGGCCTGCCCATCGAGGCACAGATCATGGAGGCTCCACCCGCGCGCGTCGGCGGAGCCACGCTCGCATCGCTGACGTCCGCAACCCAGCTGAATGTCTCGGTGCTGGGGTTGCTGCCCTGGCTCAGCGACCACCTCGTCAACGGCCCGGACCTGCGGCGACTGCGCCTCATGCCGCTGCCCATGCCCACCGTGCCCAACCAGCGCGAAGGCCAGCTCGCAGCCGTGATGATCAACGACCGCGACATGGGCGAGGGGCTCGCGCCCAAGGCTCTCCGCGCCGTGACCGCCACGTGGGGCTTCGCGTTGTCGGCTGCCGCGGAGCGGGAGGGCTGCCGCCGCCTGCACGATCAACTCGTTGAAAGCAACCGCGCCGTGGCCGAGATGCAGGCGCTGCTCGCCGAAAAGGAATCCATGGCCCGCCTGGGCGAGACCACCGCTGGCGCAGCGCACGAGATGAACAACCCGCTCACCGTCATCGCCGGGCATGGCCAACTCCTGCTCTCCCGCCTCGAGAACGAGCGTGACCGCGCGGCAGCCGAGGCCATCGCCAGCGCCGCCAGCGACCTCAGCAGCCTCATCTCCAGCCTGCACCTGCTCTCGGAAGTCCCCACGCTGCGGCCGCGTGCAGTGAACATTGGCGACCTGATCAGCGCCGCCATCGCGGCCGCGCGATCGCGCCTCAGCGGCAACGCCACCGCCATCAGCGTGCAGGTCGATGCCACCGATGCACACCTTGACCCCGACGCGACCACCGCGGCCCTGACCGAACTGATTTGCAATGCCCTCGAGGCGTGCCCCAATGGGCCGATCTCCCTGACCGCCCGCACCCTGGGCCGCGTGATGGTGCTCGAAGTGCAGGACAACGGCCCCGGCCTGAGCGACAAGGCCCGCACGCATGCGTTTGATCCATTCTTCAGCGAGCGCGGCGCCGGCCGCGGCAAGGGCCTAGGCCTCACCCGCGCTCGCCGTCTGGCCCGCGCCTGCGACGGCGACATCCGCCTGGAAAATCTGCCCGTCGGCGTCCGCGCCACGCTCGAACTCCCCTGCGCCGAACAAGTAGCCCGACCGTAAGGAAGGGCCTTGGCCATTTCCGCCCAGCAAGTAGCCCGACCGTCAGGGAGGGCACTGACTTCCATTCAGAACACCAAAAAAGACAAGGGCGGCCAAAGCCGCCCTGTCGTCACTTCAGTTGTGTCCCG
This sequence comes from Phycisphaerales bacterium, assembly GCA_038260025.1. Taxonomy (GTDB): domain Bacteria; phylum Planctomycetota; class Phycisphaerae; order Phycisphaerales; family UBA1924; genus JAEYTB01. Next base: position 15,097 of record JBBSOF010000012.1, on the reverse strand, counting down.
GCGATCAGTTCCCGGCGGCAGCCTTCTGCTGGCGGGTGTAGCCGTACTTGCGTTTCAGGGGCTTGATGACCAGACCGGTGCGGATGGCCTTGGTCGAGACCTTCACCCGCTGCGCCACGCCATCGATCACGGCGGTCAGGTTCTGCAGGTTGGGCTTGAAGGTGCGGCGGGTGATGCCCGTGGGCTTGAGGCCGAAGCCGCCCTTGGACACGGCCTGGCCGCGCCAGGCGCGCTTCATGCCGCGGGAGGTCTTCTTACCAGTCAGAGCACAGACGTTCGGCATGCCACACCTCAAAAGGGGATTGGCCCGGATGGTCCGGGCAGGGTCGGAAGTATTGGCGGCCTACCCGCTTCGGGCAAGTTGCAGGGGCTGTGCGGCCCAAAACGCCGGTGCCGGACCGGCAAAATGGGCCTTCTGCGCGGCCTGCGGGCCTCGCTGCCCCACCTTACTCCCGCCAAATGGTGGCCCCGCACCCCCCTGAACCGGATGCTCAAGGTCGCGGGAGGAACTGCCATTGATGAACATGACGACACGATTCACCACCCAACTGCTGCACAACTGCGGCAAGGCCCTCAACGCCCTGACGCAGGAGGCACTCGCCGATGCGGACGCCTTTGAGGCCCTTGAGCCCCGCACGCTCATGTCCATCTCGCTGGTGGTGAAGGCCGAACCGCCCCCTGCCGCGCCGGCGGCCCTCGTCGCCCATACGTTGTCGCCCACCACCGTGCAACTGGATTGGGCTGCCGCACCGAACGCGGTGGATGGCTTCTACATCATGCGATCAGACGGGGCCGGCGCGTACCAGCAGATCGCCAAGCTCACGACCGGCAACGCCCGTTCGTTCATCGACACCAGCGTCCTGTCCAACCATTCGTACCACTATGAGATCGCGGCCTACAAAGGCACGGCGCGGTCGGGCTATTCAAACATCGTGGCGAAGTTCACGCCGCTGTACACACCCACCACGTTCATCGCCGCCACCCTCTCAAGCTCCGGCGTTCGACTTTCGTGGAAGGCCGGCGACGCCGACACGCGCGGCTACGTGCTCATGCGCTCAACCGACGGCAAGAACTTCAGCACCATTTCCACCATCAGCAGCAGCACTGCGACCTCGTACATCGACTCCGCGGTCGTCAGCGGCACGATCTACGCCTACCGCCTGCAGGCCACCGCCGGGGCCAACATCTCGACATTCACCGCGACCATCCGCGCGGCGGTCGCACTGCGGGCCCCCACCAACGTGCAGGCTGCCACAACGCCGACGTCGGTGACGATCTCGTGGGGCGGGCTGGACAAGAGCGCGACGAGCTACCTCGTCATGCGCTCCACGGACGGGGCCACCTTCACCACCATCGCGACGCTGGGATCGACGGCCAGCACCTACACCGACACCACCGTGACAAGCGCCACGTCGTACACCTACCGCGTGCAGTCGCGCAGCGCCATGGCCCCTGCCGGGACATCCGCCACGGTCATCGCTTCCACCGGCCTGCTGGCGCCCAGGAGCATCAACGCGACGCTCTCGGGCTCCGACGTACGCCTGACGTGGAGCGACGCCAACAAGCCGGGCATGGGCTACATCGTGCTGCGCTCGCTCGATAACGTCCACTTCACCCGCATCGCCACGCTCGCCCAGGGCGCAAGCCGCGCATTCACTGATTCCACCGCCGATGCGGGTCGCTGGTACGCCTACAGGATTCAGGCGGCGTATGGGACGAAGGTCTCCGAGGCCTCGGCTTCGGTCGTGATCAAGACCGCCCCGAGCGTATCCACCGTTGAGATCTCCACGCGCTACGACGGGGAACTGATCGTGACGGCATCGGGGTCTTCCGACACCATCACCGTTTCGCAGGCGGGCTCGATGCTCACGATCAGCGCGGGTGGACGCACATACACCAGCCTCTCCGCGCCCGGCGGGCTGTTCATCTACGACCACGGCGGCGCGAACACCATCACCATCGACTCGTCGGTCACGGTGCGCACCACCATCACGGGGCTGGGGGGCAGCCTGACGACCGTCCGCACGCTGGCGCAGAACGTCAGCGCGTGGCTGGACTCGACAGACATCTTCAGCGGGCCCGGCATCCTGCACAGCATCGCGAGCTTCGCGGGCGGCGTGAGCAAGGCCATCGGCGCCAGCCTCGCAAACCCCAAGGACAGCGGCGAGACAACCAAGGTCGACGGGTCTCTGTGGGGCCGCGGGCCGACGATGGACGATGTGAACCAGGGCGGCGTGGGCGACTGCTATTTCCTTGCGTCTGTTGCCGCATTTGCGAACGAGGCCCCGGAACTTCTGATGGAATCGGCGGTGGACCTGGGCGACGGCACCTATGCCGTGCAGTTCATCCAGGACGATGGCCCGGTCTTCGTCCGCGTGTCCACCGCCGTGCCCAGCGGCTACTTCAGCGGCTACGCCTACGCCCAGCCCGGCGCGAGCGGCGCGGTGTGGGCACCGATCATGGAAAAGGCCGTCGCCTACTTCCGCACCGGCGCCAACTCATACGCATCGATCGCCAGCGGCTGGATGGGCGAGGTGTATTCGGCGCTGGGGGTGAAGTCGTCGGACTTCATTATCGCCAGCAGCGAGAGCGGCTTCACCAGCGGGCTGATCGCCGACCTTGCCGCGGGCCGCGCCGTGACGCTGGCGACCTCACTCTCCGCCAAAACGCTGGTGGGCAACCACGCTTACACGCTGGTTTCGATTGCCAGCGGCAGCAGCGGGGGCACACTCTTCACCCTGCGGAACCCCTGGGGCGTCTCGGGCACCAGCGCTGAGAATAGTGACGGGTTCGTCACCCTCACGTTCGCGCAGCTGAAGGCCAATGTGGTGGCGGGCACACGGGCCGCGTAGCCGATTCACGCCCTCGACAGGTTCTCTTTCTTGATCAGCAGTTCCAGCGTGCTCGCAACCGCATCCACCTGCTGGCGGGTCATGTCGTTGAAGAACGGCAGGGCGATGGTCCGCTGGCTCACTGATTCCGCAATCGGGAACATGCCCGGCCTGAAGCCGAACTGTTCCTGATAAAACGGCTGCAAATGGATGCAGGGGAAGTAGTCCGATGACCCGATGTCGTTGGCCCGCAGCCCACGGATGATGCGGTCGCGCTCTTCGCCCGTGTACGAGGGGTCCAGCCGCACAACGTACACGAACCAGCTCATTTCCGACTGCGGATCGATCGTGGGCATGATGAGGTGGGAGTGGCCGCCGAGGCGATCCACGTACATCTGCGCCACCGTCTGCCGCTTGGCGATGATTTCATCCAGACGGCGCATCTGCGCCACGCCAATGGCGGCGTTGACCTCGCTCATGCGGTAGTTGAAGCCCAGCCGCTCGTGCCGCAGCCACGAGCCCTTTGCAACCCCGCCCACGCTGCCGCCGCCGCCCTCGGCCCTGAACCCCAGCGCCCGCCCCTGGTTCCGCAGGCTGCGGCACATCTCGGCCAGGCGCTCATCATCAGTCACGATCAGCCCGCCCTCACCCGTCGTGATCTGCTTGTTGGGATAAAACCCAAAGACTCCCACGCGTCCAAACTGACCCGCGGGCCGGCCCTTGTGCGTCGCACCCAGCGCCTCGCAGCAGTCTTCGATCAGCGGGATCTCGTGCCTTGCCGCGATGCTCGCGTACTGGTCCATATACGCCGGATTGCCGAACGCCTCCACCGCCAGTATTGCCCGCGTCTTTGGTGTGATCGCCTCTTCCACCGCCCGCGGCAGCATGTTCAGCGTCTTAGGGCACACATCAACAAACACCGGCTTCGCGCCCGCCATCAGGATCACATTCGCAGACGCGATGAACGAAAAGGGCGTCGTGATGATCTCATCCCCCGGGCGGATGTTCAGCGCCAGCAGCGCCAGGTACAGCCCGCACGTTCCCGACGACACCGCGACGCCAAACTGGCACCCCGCCCGCGCCGCCACCATCATCTCAAACTGCTCTGTCAACGGCCCCATCGCCAGCCGCCCCGAGCGCAGCACCTGCAGGACCAACTGCTCTTCGAGTTCTGTGATGTCGGGACGGGAGAGAGGGATTTCGATGGCTGACATGGATCAAGAATAGCGTGCCGTGGTGTGCCACGACCATGCTTCATGGTCGTGCTGGATCACCCTGTTTTTAGCGCATCCCCCCCGTCCGCGTGCGACGATTCGACACTTCAGTATGTACCATTACCGCCGTCCATCTGCACCATCCTGCCGCGACAAGCGAGTGCCCATGACCATTGAAGATCGACTCAGCAGCAGGTCAGCGCAGGTCTTTGCCTGTGTCATGATGCTGGTCATCGGTCTCGGCTTGGGCTGGCGAGCAAGTGCCTGGGGGAACCTCCGCCAGCTCTCACAACCGGATTCCTTCTCCACAGTGCTCGGTGAGATCTCCGAACTGGGAACCCCGGTGCGCAAGGTGCAGAGCGATGGACCAAATGGCGGCCGCAACTGGACCTATTTCGAGATCGATGTGACTTACACGTTCTCAGCCGACGGCAAGCCCTTTAGAGGTACCCGCCTTGGCCGCCTCGGGCACTCGCTCGTGCCTGACCCAGATCGCCCGCGACTGAAGGCATCGCGAAGTTAGGCACCACAGCTACCCAAGCACCGCCGCCAACCTAGTCCTCGTGCCGCCCCACCAGAATCCGCTCTAGCATCCCCTGCACGTGATGCCCATCCGCATCCTCGCCCTGGCCCGGCACGTTGAGCGCCGCCAGCACGCCATAGCCCAGACCCACATGGATCAGCGTCCACGCGATCAGGTCGGCAGAGAAGACCTTCATCACCTTGCGCTCATCCTGCGCCCGCCGCAGCTCTCGCGAGAGGAACGCGTGCAGGTTCTTGAAATGCCCCGCCACCGCGCGGTTGATCTCCGGGTCGTCCACTTCGGTAATGGCCTGGAGCAGCACGCGGTACGGCTCGGCGCCCTCGCTGCTCACCATCGGGTTGTCGCCGATCAGCCGCCGCAGTCGCTCCGCCGAGTCGCTGGCGTTCGCAAGCCGCTGCTCCCAGTGCGCCAGCGTCTGCGCCGCCGTGCGCTCGATTAGCGCGACAAACAGGTCACGCTTGGAATCAAAGTGCCGGTAGATGATCGGCTCAGTGACGCCCGCCGCCTTGGCAAGCTCCGCCGTCGTGGCCCGGGCATAGCCGCTCCGCGCAAACAGATCGGCGGCGCAGTCCAGCAGCTGTTCGCGGCGTTTCTCGGCAGGCAGGCGGCTCATGACGTCCTCGGTGGGCACCATCCCTGCTGCCATATCGCATGCAGCCGGGCGTTAGTGCCAACAAACCGTATCATGCCTTCCGCCCGTTTGCACTCAAATCCGCCTCATTCGGGCGCGGATGGCTCTCGGGCACCGGAACGGGGTCGTAGCCGCCCTTGGAAAAGGGGTTGCACCGCCCCACCCGGCGCATGGTCAGCACTGTCCCCCGCCACAGCCCGTGCTGGCGGTACGCCTCCAGCCCATAGTGGGAGCACGTGGGCTCAAACCGGCACTGCCCGCCCATGACCCGCGCCAGCGTGTACTGGTACAGGCGGATCAACCCTTCCACCGGCAGCGTGAGCCAGGAGGCACGGCGGATCATGGACCGGCACTCCCATCCTCCGGCCTGCCCCGCCGCTGCCGCTTCTCCCACGCCTGGTGCAACTGCCCCGCGACGTCCTGAAACAGACGCTGGTACTCCGTGAGCGCCAGCGGCTCGTGCTCCCGCGCGGCGATGATCAGGTCATATCCCCCACTCCCACTCCCACCCCCGCCCGCCGCCATCGGCAGCGCACCTTGCGACAGGCGAAAAGCCTCGCGCACCATCCGCTTTACGCGGCTGCGCTCCACCGCCGTCGAGTGCTTCCGCACCGCCAGCCCCAGCCGGTAATGCCCGCGCCCATTGGGCATCGAGTACCCCGTCAGCGGTCCCGCCGACTTCTTCATTCGCGCGCCATAGACAGCCGCGAACTCGAGGTTGTGGGTGAGGCGGCGGGATTGGGGGAAGGTGAGGGGCAGCGGAGAAGGGTAGGAGTTTGTGAACAAAAAGGATCGGACGACCCTGCTGGCGCAGGTGGTGATGGCATGGGTGGGCGTGGTCCGCCAGGGAACTTCGCTTGGGGCAGTGCAGGGAGGATTGGGCGCGGGGGAGCGAAGGTGTGGGGCACGGGGGGTTGAGGCGGGGTAGTTCAGTGGGCCCCGCCGCATCGTCATAACCGCCTCTAGACCGGCCCGAACTGGGCCGCACTCCGGTACGATCATTCACCCATCGGGGTTGCGCTATTGACCAGAGAATCCAACCGACGGGTCTTCATAGAAGTGGCACGACTTGTGTCGCAACGGGGGCCGGGGTGGATGCGGTGGAAGTCAGTGCACCTGCCAAACTGAAGGTCGGGCGGCTTCGTACACTTTCCCAGTGCACTTTCTGAAAGGCAATCGCGGTCCCCGGGTAGTTCGATATAGCATTACCACCTTTGCCATTGCGCTTGTTGTTGTATGGCTGGGAAGCGCCTATTGGAGGCAGTTCACGGTCACGTGGTTCTTCGGCGAGCTTCTTGTAAGGGAGGGGCGTGTAGAGCTCGTGTACCCGGTGCACCCGGTTCTGCCCGCGAACCGCCGAGTAACAGAGATAGATGCATGGCCCGTTGCGGCTGACTACGGGTTTGACTGCACACCACTGCGCTTTCGGGAACTGCGGTGGGGCTTTTCTACCGATCGCAGTATTTACATTGGGCAAACCTTTCAGCTTTGGGATGTCTTTCTCCATTCCCAAGGGGTAGAAACGCGTGGACGTGGGTACATGCGGTTTGAGGCAGCACCGTCTCAAGTGATCACACTTGAAGGTGCCAGCTTCCAAAGGCGGATAGTCCTGCCGCTATGGCCTGCCTTTGCTCTGCTAGCTGGGGTGATCGCGCCCGCGTGGTGGAGGGCAATCCGGCATCGGGAGCCATACCAATGCGTCCGTTGCCGGTATGACCGTCGCGGCATTGCCCCTCATGCCGATTGTCCAGAGTGCGGTGGTAGGTGGCACTGCGCTTGACCCCCACTGTCGCAGGGATACTTTGGTGGCCGGGACGGCCAGCGCCGCCCACCACCGTCGGGTTGATGCCGTGGTACGGCAGTGCCACCCGCCGCATGGTTGAATCTCGTCCGAATCCAAGGCTAATGGACACGGTCGAGCCGCCATTCCTTACCGTCTCTCCAGAAAAGGATAGTATCTTTGTCTACAACCTGAAATCTCATCGGTTCATTCTTGTCCATCTCTCCAACCCAGATCGATCCACCTTTTAAGGTGTACGGCCCCTTTATTATGACCGGCTCTGGATCCTCTTCGTCGACATCCTGCGGTATGAGCACGAATTCCAATATATCCGCACGGATTCGGAGCCTTTCCGTTACTTGTCCCCATTCCGACGCGTGAGGCCCCGTTGTCCACACCCCGATTAACTGTGCGGATTCCTCGCGGGAGGGTGTCTTGGTACACCCGACAGCCGCCAATACCTCGAGCAACAATCCGCCTACCACACAACTTCGCCAATAAATATGCGTTTTCATTTTAAGATGCTCGGTGACTGAGAGGGCTTGGGATTCTTTGTTTTGTCCTTAAAGGGATCACCGCCGTACTTCATCCAGTTGTCGTCCTGTGCTGTCGATCGGCCGGGGTGAGATCCCCGGAGGTGGCACCGCGCTTGACCCTCACTGTCGCCGGGATACTTTGGTGGTCGGGAAGGCCAGTGCTACCCGGCGATCATGGCTCATGAGCCGGCAAGCACCCCGCACTACTCCAAATACGGGTGCCGCTTCCCCACGTTCCCCCACCCTCCGCTCGCGGGCAGCAGGCCGATCAGCACGCTTGCCGCGCCGCCGACGATCAGCCACAGGCGGCCGCTGCTGCTGCTGGTCCAGCGGTCGAGCATCGACTCGGAGGTGTGCATCTCGGGCAGGCGGAGGGGTGCGGGCTCGAGGCTGGGGAAGACCGAGGCGTCGGAGGTGGCGCCCATTGTGCCGCGCCCGGCCTGGCCGGGGATCGGGGCATGCCCCTCAGGTATCTCGTTGAGCTGGCTCGCGGCAAGTGAAAGCACCAGCGAAGGCTCGCGAGTATCCAGGGCTGCCAGGTATTCCTCGTAACGGCTGAGGCGCTTCAAACGGTGGTTCTCAATGGCCAGCGCCCGCTCCCGCTGAAAGCGCACCGCCGTGACATCGCTGGAGGCAGGGACCAGCACCGTCGCACCCAGCAGGGCCAGCCCCGCCAGCAGAAACAGCCAGCCCGGATCAACCAGGAGGGGCGTGCGCTGGGCTTTGGGGGTACGGATCACGCCCCCTCTATCGGCCCGGAACGGCAAATTCGATCATTTCTGCGCTTTTGGCATACACCCGGCCTTGCCGAGTGTTTATTTAACGGACTCTGTGATTGTCCATTTCGACGGTGAAAAGGCCGTCACAAAAACCAACTTTTTTGACCATTTTGGTGCCACCCTTCGCATATTGAGCCGGTACACCTGCACGTACGGCTGAATCTGAACGGCAGCCAGCCGCGATGGTTGAAGGATTTCCTGATTTTCCCGACCGGAGGACCCCCGCCACCGCGCGCTGAACCTTGCTCCCGCTTCCTCGACGGACCACGCGTCCCTTAGACTCTTCTTCACCTATGCAACGACACGTTTACATCACCGGAATTGGCGCGGTCACAGGCTTGGGTATCGGCATAAAGCCGCTGTGGGACGGGCTTTGCGCCAGCCAAACCGCCATCAAACCCATCACCTGCTTTGATCCTTCGGGCTTTCCCTGCACCGTTGGCGTCGAGATCCTCGACTTCTCCGCCAAGGACTTTGTCCCCAAAAGCTACCGCAAGGCGGTCAAAGTAATGGTGCGGGACACCGAGATCGCCGTCGCTGCGGCAAAGCTTGCGGCAGAGGACGCCGGCATCGTCACCAAGGGCCTGCAAGAAAGTGACCCCACCCGGAAACTCACGTACCCCGCGGAACGCTTGGGCTGCCACATCGGCGCGGGCCTCATCTGCTCGGAGACGCAGGAGCTTTCCGCCGCCATGGTCACCGCCATCACGCCCTCGCCGTCAGAGGCCGAGTTGGAGGCCACCAGCGGGCTGACCCTGCAGCGTTGGGGCAGCACGGGCCCCGAGGCGGGCGGCGGCATGAACAACCTGCAGCCGCTGTGGATGCTCAAGTACCTGCCCAACATGCTGGCGTGCCATGTCACGATCATCCACGGGGCGGAGGGGCCCAGCAACACCATCACCTGCGCCGAGGCAAGCGGGCTGCTCTCCATCGGAGAGTCCATGCGGATCATCGAGCGGGGCGATGCTGATGTGTGCTTCTCGGGAGGGGCCGAATCAAAGCTCAGCCTGATGGGTATCACCCGCATGACGCTGGCCGAGCGCATCGGCCCGCGCGCGCCCGATGACACCACGCTGACGCCGTATGACCCAGAGAGCCCGGGCGCGATCCCCGGCGAGGGCGGTGCGCTGCTGATCCTTGAAGAAGCCGCTTCTGCCCGCGCCCGCGGGGCCAAGATCTACGCCCAGGTTGCCGGCTTTGGGGCTTCGCAATCGGTCGATGCTTCCGGCCGCGGCCTCGAACTTGCCATCCGAGCGGCGCTGCGGGATGCGAAAATAACGCCCGCGGATATTGACGCCGTCGTTCCCCAGGCGTGCGGCGTGCCAGAGGTCGATCAGGCCGAGCTTGCGGCACTCAGGGCCATCTTCGGCGACCGTGCCGGGGTCGTGCCCGTCGTGCGAGTCACCCCGTTTGTGGGGGATTGCTCTGCTGGAAGCGCTTCCATCCTGGCATCGGTGGCCGCGATGGTCATCAAAGAACAACAATTGCCCCCCACAGCATCCCCTTTAATGAACGTTTCTGATATAAAGGTGCAGTCGACTTCTAATCGCCCCGCACACCTGAGGACCGTTCTGGTCTGCACCAGTGCTCAGGGCGGTCAGAACGCAGCCGTCGTTCTGAAGGCCGTGGCATGACGTGCGTTTTGAACAACTGAACTTCTTTGTTAGGGCTGGCCTGAGGCGGATTCCTTCTACTGGAGACTTGCGGTGTCCAACGAATACAGAGATGACCATCGGGACGGGTACCGGAGCGGCAGGGGCGGTAACCCCAATCGCGGCGGAAACAGCCACGGCGGTCATGGAGGCCACAGCGGGAACGGGGGCCACGGCGAGCGGCGGGGCATCCCCTTGTCGGACCTGGACCCCACCACAACCGAGGCCTCGCGCAAGGTGATCGGCTGCTCCATCGAGGTCCACCGCCAGCTGGGGCCCGGCTATGAGCCCGCCGTCTATCTCGCTGCCCTGCGCCACGAGCTCGACGCTGCCGGCGTGAAGCATGTGGTCAACCACAAAGTCCCGGTGCTGTATAAGAACGCCCCGGTCGGCGAGATCGAGACGTGCCTTTTCATCGAGGGCCTGTTCCTGGTGTGCGTGTTCGCGACGCCCGGGCAGGTCACCCCCGCGCAGCGGCTCTCGCTACGGGCGCAGCTGCGGGCAGCATCCCTGGACCTGGGCCTCATCATCAACTTTGCCGAGCGTCGCCTGAAGGATGGGCTCGTCCGCGTGCTCAACGTCGAGAAGATCAACGCCGAGCGCGGTGTCCTGCATGATGGCACCGACGAGGAAGAGGGCCACCACGGGGCCGACCCCGACTTTGACAGCCACGCCTGAGCCGGTCAATCGCTGAAGCGGCCCCGTGCCCGACCTACCCTTGCCCTGATGAGCGAGCGGCGAGTCATTATTTCCGGGATGGGCTGGGTCACGCCGTTGGGCGTAGATGAAGATGCCGTGTGGTCGCGCCTGATGCGCGGCGACTGCGCCATCGGACCCATCACCCGCTTCGATGCGTCCACCTTCGCGACCAACTTTGCCGCGGAGGTCAAGGGCTTTGATCTCGCGGACTTCCTGCCCCCCCAGCCGCACCACGAGGGGGCGCTGCTCAACTCGTTGCTGGCCCTTGCCGCGGCATCGCGGGCGTGGAAAGGGGCGGGGCTGGACCGCACGCCAATCGACCTGTCGCGGATGGGCATCTACATGGGCGCGGGCGAGGGCCCGCTGGACTTCGACGGCTTTGCGAGCGTCAATATCCGCGGTTGGAACAAAGAGACGCGCCTGGTGAACGACACGGTGTGGCAGAAGGCCGCGCTCTCGCGCCTCAGCCCGACGCTGGAGTCCGAGCAGGAGCCCAGCATGGTGCTGCTGCACCTTGCGAAGCAGTTCGGATGCGAGGGTCCGGCCTTCAACTGCATGACGGCGTGTGCCGCGAGCACCCAGGCCGTCGGCGAGGCGTACGAGATCATCAAACGCGGCGATGCGGATGTCATGTTCGGCGGCGGCTCGCACTCGATGATCCACCCGCTGGGTATCACCGGCTTCATTCGGCTGACGGCCATGTCCACCCGCCGCGATGACCCTGCCACCGCTTCGCGTCCGTTCGATTCCTCCCGCGATGGCTTCGTGATGGGCGAGGGCGCGGGCGTGCTGGTGCTCGAAGAGCTTGAGCACTTCAAGGCCCGGGTTGCCGCGCTGCCCGCGGATATTCCCCCCGCGCAGCGGCCGACCATCCTGGCGGAGATCGCCGGCTTCGGCTCAAGCGCGGACGCGTTCCGTATCACCGATATCCACCCGGAAGGCAAGGGGGCGATGACGGCGATGGCACAGGCGTGCCGCGAAGCGGGGATCAACCCGCGCGAGCCGGGGGCCGACGGCCGCCCGCAGGTGCACTACATCTCCGCGCACGGCACGGGCACGCAGGAAAATGACAAGATCGAGACCGCGGCCGTCAAGGGCCTCTTCGGCCCGCTCGCCAAATCGGTCCCTTTCAGCAGCGTCAAAAGCATGCTGGGCCACCTCATCCAGGCGGCAGGCGCGGTGGAGTTGATGACGTGCATCATGGCCATCCGCACGGGCTGGGTGCCCCCAACGCTGAACCTGAATAACCCCGACCCTGAGTGTGACCTCGATTACGTCCCCAACACGGCGCGCGACCTCAACCCCGTCGGTGGCGTTGATGTGTGCCTGTCCAACAGCTTCGGCTTCGGCGGGCAGAACAACACGCTGTGCGTACGGCGCTTTCAGGAATAGCTGGGGGTTCCTCGCTGAAAATCACAAGAAAACCCCGCAGGCACCGGATGTGCCTGCGGGGCTTTGAACTTCACGGACTCACTCGCTCAACCAGCAGTGATCAGCAGTTGCCGCCGGCCAACACCCGGAAGAATGCCTCGATATCAGCGTCGGTGCCCGCATCGCCGTCGGCGTCGAAGTCCGCGCCAAGGGCCCAGCACGTCGGGCAGCAGTTGCCCGCCAGGCACGCGAAGAAAGCCTCGATGTCGGCATCGGTGCCGGTGTCGCCATCATTGTCAAAGTCGCCCGAGGAGCACTGCGACTGGCAGACAATCGCGCCGACCTCGAAGTTCACAACGCCGCGACCCTGCGCGAACAGCGCGCTCCACTGCATCGCCCCCGCGGGGGTGTCGTTCGCGGCAAAGCCGGCCCACTCGAGGCTGTCGCCCACGGCCTCCGGCACCCAGAAGATCGCATCAAAGGGCGGCTGCTGAACCACCACCGGGCCGAAGGTGGGGCCGTTGTGACCGCCGCCCGTACCCTGGATCTGCGTCCACGGCCCGATCGGCAGCGACGACGGATCGACCGCGAAGTCTGCAATTGGCGAGGTTTCACCCGATGGCGCATCGCCAAAGACAATCCAGCCGATGCCCTGGCCGGGTGCCCATGAGCCATCGTTGTTGTCCATCGTGAGCTTGAAGTTGTAGATGTAACCCCCGCCGCTGCTTGCAGTGGCGCAGTACGTCAGCGTGAAGGGCGAAGCGCTCGCCGCAGCCGCAAGCCCACCAACAGCAAACAGCCCCGCGGCAACGACGCACGAGCGGATGATCGACATGATTGTGCTCCCACGAAAGGTGAAGGGCGGCAGGTCAGAAGCGGCCTGTCGGTTTATGCCCCTCAGCGTACCGAATGGGGCGGACTTTGCAACTCTTTCTGGCTTCAGCACGCCCCGCCCGCCAGAACCCTGAAGAAGGCTTCGATGTCCGCGTCGGTGCCCGCATCCCCGTCGTTGTTGAAATCACCATTACCGCAGCCCTCGCAGCAGCGGCCCCCCAGGCACGCGAAAAAGGCCGCGATGTCCGCGTCTGTACCCGTATCCCCGTCGTTATCGAAGTCCGCGGAGCAGTAGGGTGGCGCTTCAACCAGCCAGGCACCGCGGCCCTGCGTGCCCAGGATAACCCGCGACCGCGCGGGCTCGAGGATGAGGTCGATCACAGCGGTATGCGGCACCCCGGCGACCTCTCGCCACAGGCCGCTGCCGCTGGACGTGGTGAAGAGCCCCGCGTCTGTGCCGGCGTACAGCGTCACAGGGCGGGACCGAACATCCGCTGCAACAACATTCACGGGCACATCGGGCAGGCCGGCATCGAGCGACTGCCAGTTGCCGCCCATGTCGACCGTGCGCAGGACGTGGGGCGCACCAAACGCCGCACCGCTCAAATAGAGCGTTGCCGGATCGGTGGCGTCCACCGTCAGTTCGCGCGTAACCCGCGGCCAGCCCGCATTGCCTGTGCGAATGAGGTTGAACAACCCGCCGCCGTTCGTCGATACAAGCACCCGCCCATCGTTGGTCGCGGCATACACAACCTGCGGGTTGGAAGGTGCCATGGCCAGCGAACGGATGGCGGCCGCGCCGCCGCCAGTCACGTCCGCGCTCAGCGGCGTCCAGGTATCACCGTAGTTGAGGCTCTGCCAGACACGCTCCGTGCCATAGATCATCCGTCCGGGCGTTGTAGGGTCCACCAGGTAGGGGGGCAGGAAGCAGTTGCGGCCCGACAGCCCCGAGCCAATCCCAAGCCACGATGCGCCGCCGTCGGTCGAGCGTGAGAGGGCGCCTGTTCCCTGCGATTCGCCGAACATGCGCAGCGGATTTGCCGGGTCGATCTGCGTCCAGCCGCCATCGCCCCCCAGCACCATCGGCCACGTGAGCGATGCGGTGTTGCGGCGGACGGTGCCGTTGTCCTGCAACCCACCGAGGACGATGTCCGGGTTGGAAGGGTGGGTCGAGAGCCCCGCGTAGAACTGCGTGACCCCAAGGCCCGCGTTGCGCGCGATCAGGCTGTTGGTGCCGGAGAGGCGATACACGCCCCCGTCGTTGCCGCACACCAGGCGTCCCGCGGCATCCCACGCGACGGCGTGAAAGTCCGGGTGTGCCCCATTAAGCGCAACCGATCCGCCGCCGCCGCTTGTAGACAGCACCGCATTGATGCCGCCCATGAACACCGTATCGGCGTTGACAGGATTGACGCCGATGCACCCGAAATACCAACCGTACGTTGAAACGTTGACGTTGAACGCGAGGTGCGTCCACGAGGCGCCGCCATTGTTGGATCGGTAGGAGCCCATAAAGCCCGAATCCCCGCCCGTGGCGTCGGCAGCACCAGCAAAGTTGGCGTACAGCCGCTGAGGGTCTGATGCGGAGATCGCGATCCCAATGCGTCCGATGTTGGACTGCGGCAGCCCAGCGCTGAGGCGCGACCACGTCAAGCCCGCATCGCTCGACTTATAGATGCCGTTGGAGGCGCTGCCGAAGATATGTCCGATGGCCACGTAGACGTTGGCGGGGTTAGCCGGATCGATTGCCAGGTCTGTCGCGTCCAGCGCAGGCAGCCCGCCTGAAAGCAGCGACCATGAAACTCCGCCATCCATCGATTTGTACACACCCACCGGGCCATCGGCCAAGGGGTGTCCCTTTGCCGCGGCAAGCGCGGGAAAGCCACCCGCGTGGGTGATGGCCGCGTACAGCACCGACGTGTTCAGCGGGTCGATCACGATCCGCGAAAAGCACCGCCCGGCGAATGTTGGCCCCGCAAGCGTGCTCCACGTCGCGCCGCCATCGACGGACTTGTACAGGCCCAGCCCATATCGGCTGTGGTTCGCGAAGTTTGCTTCGCCGCTGCCGGCATATACGACCTGCTCGTTTACAGGGTCCAGGGCCAGCGCACCGATGGCGGTTGTCTCGCGATCATCGGTCAAGGGCTGCCAGGAGTTGCCGCCGTCGGTGGTCTTCCACACGCCACCATCAGCGCCGGCCGCGTAGTACAGATTGGCGTCGGTGCG
>JBBSOF010000011.1:0-84422 GCA_038260025.1 Phycisphaerales bacterium | reverse complement strand
GCCACTTGAGCACGGTCTGCTCACGCATGCCCAGTTCCTCGCCCATCTCCGCGTAGGTCATGCCCTCTTGATCATCGAGCAGGACCACGCGGCAACGCTGGGCCATCGCCTGTGGCGTGCTCGGCCGCCGCGCCATGCGCTGCAACTCCGCCCGCTCGACCTCGCTCAGATTCAACGGCGTCCGTGTGCCCATCGCTCGACTCCAGAATACCCGGAGTCGATACGCGCCAACCCTTCAACCGGTTGCGACCTTGTTCAAGTCAGGACACTAGTACCGCCGACTGACGGGTACGGGTTTGCGCGGCGCTTGGCGCGACGCCAGAGAAGCGCGCCAGAAGGAAGCTTCGGTCCTTCAGGCGCTGCCGCAATCAGTTTTCGATCACCAGCCCTTTCCAGCTCATCCCGACGATAGGGTGGCTCGGGTATTCTTGTAGTTCTCCAGGCCGAGTAGTGCATGCAGCAGCCCACTGTCGCGAAGATATAGCTTTGACGACTCCACCAGCCGTTTCCTGCCAAATGGAACAGGATGCGACGATGAGTAGCACGACGGGCGCTCGTCGGGCACACTGGGAACAACCGCCTTTGGATTGAGGCGATTACGCTTTTTCCAGCCGCCTTATGCGGCGTGTTTGACCGATGCGATGGAAGAACTCCCATCTAGGCCCGTCTTAAGTCAGTGGAGAGGTGATGGTTTCATACCAAAGGGTTTGTCCGCTGGACCCCAAGCCCTCCGATCTATCAGGGGTATCATGCTGGGATGACACAGCCTGTTCCCCCACCCAGTGTCGAGGAGCGGCTGGCTTCCCTAGAAGTCCGCCAAGACAAAGGCGATGCCGACAAGCGGCATGAGCGACGGGTAAAGAACCTGGGATTATTAGTCAGCGCAGGGTCACTTCTCGTAGCTCTTTGCGGTGGCACCATCTCCTATTTCAATTATGCGACGGCAAGGCGTCAGTCGCTTCTCACTCAGCCAGATATTCGCGTTATCTTTGAGGAGGGGTTTTGCTATGACGATGTCGTGGACAACGGAGGTAGAGGCGGAACTTATGTCGGTAAGATTGCATTTCGTATCGCAAACTACGGTCAGCCTGTAACCGTTGAAAGCGTCAACCTAGAGGCGGCTACCCATCCGCCAGGCATGTCGCGGGCACTCCTGAATGTTGAATTTACTCCAGAGAGCGTAGCGGAGGCTAACGCCATTCAGCCCGCTCCGCGTATTCAATACGGAGAAGCCTTCTTTGGAAAGGGCTCCCAGTCATTTGGGGTGTTATCCAGCCCTCCATTGCCATGCAGGCTAGACCGTAATGAAGGTGTCAGCATGTCCACACCAGTCTGGATCCATTACGAGACAGGAGTTGTAAGTGTGAGAATTACCACGGGCGATACTTTTACCTTTGTTGTCCCAAGCCCTGAGAAGCGCCATATGCACTAGGCCAGAGACTGTGAGTGGGTATTGCTGACGCTGATTCCCACTGACCACCCGCGATAAGCTGCCGGTTTTACGGTTCTACGTCAGTCCGTGATTTTGCTTGTTGCCGGGACGACTTCCAACTTCAGCATGCAGAGTTGCTTCGCGTTCATCGGTCCACTTTACGCGGTGACGGCGCCCGGATGGTTCGCTCGCGTCTATCTCTCTCCTGCCCGCCCAACTCCGCCGCCCCAGCGCGGCGGAGTTGCGACGCCGCCGTTAGCGGGGCGGCTTCTGGAAGAGGCTGCACACGTCGTGCAGGCCCGGAATAAAGCTGGAGCGGTACACCTTGCGGCCGCTGCTGGCCCCATGGCCAAAGCGGATGATGTCCGTGCAGGGCTGCCTTAGCCCGCAGGAGAAGGCCAGACGCTTGGTGTGGTAGGTGAGGGGGACAAAGCCCGCGGCCTGGTCGGTGTAGTCCCCCATCAGGACCGCCATGGTGCCCCCCGGCTTGAGCACGCTGGTGCAGTTGGCCAGCAGCATCTCGTAGCGGGCCAGGAAGTCCTGGAGCGTCGTCGCCCGCGAGAGGTCGCGGGGGTCCTGGGCGTAGAGCTTCTGCCGCCAGTAGGGCGGGTGCAGCCACACGAAATCGAAGCTTGCGGGGTTAAAGCGGGGCTTGGGGCCGGCAAACTCCCGTGAGTCGCAGGCATCGAAGCCGGCGTGGATGTCCTGCGAAGAGCAGGGAATGCTGAGCTCCCGGCACACGTCGCGGCAGGTGCCGCTCCCGGTCATGGGGTCAAAGACGCTGGCGGGCTGGAAGTACAGCAGCAGGTCGCGGATGAGGTGGCCCCCGCAGTTGCCGGGGTAGCCGCGGCTCCCGTAATCGCCCGGTTCGGCGTGGTGGTAGAGGCTGGTGAGGCGGGGCACAGGGCTGCCCGTGACCGGGGCCTGGGGCAGCAGGGCGTACTCGGGGATGTGCTCCCGGACAGTGGCGCCGCCGACGAGAAAGGGATTGATCGTGGGGTCGATGGGAAAGTGGTACTGCATGGAAGAAAACTCCAGAAAGTGGGTGAAAGAGAAAAGGGGCGGGCAACACGCCCGCCCCCCACACTCCGTGCTCTAGCGGTTAGTCCCTCTTCTCGGTGATGACGCGGAGGGTGATGCGGCCGTCCAGGGGCACCACCTCGACCTGGAGGTTGAAGCCTTGGCTGTCGCCGTGGGCCCAGGCGCTGCCGATCCTGGTCCAGAAGGCCTTACCCCCGTTGCCGTCGCGCACGTGGTACGCGGCGTGGGTGGGGGCCTTGGGGGCGGGAGTGGACGTGGTGTTGCGGTCGGTCATTGTGGACTCCTTTGAAGTGGTTCTGGCTGCGACCATCGCGGCCTGATGGGACGTGACCAAGCCGCCACAGCCCGGGGCGACCTCCTGGGGAGCGCACCGGTCAGAGCGGAAAATGGGAGGGACCCCGCCAACGGCGAGGGAGGAACCGGGTTTCTGCTTGACCGGCCCGGCGGCGGCTTAGCGTGCCCATCAATAAGGACGTGTAGTTGCGGCTAGACCCACCCGCTGGGCAAAGGAGGCCGGGCTGAACGCAAAGAAACCACGGCGTACCCGCCTGCTTCCCACCCATGCTGCGGGCGGGCGAGAGAAAGAGGGGTCGTGCGTGCGGGTCCCCGCGGCGCCTGGGTGTGGCGGCAGGTGGTTCAAGCCACGGGGAGGTGCTGAGAGGGCGCACCTCTGCGTGTCGCGAGAAAGCGAACGAGAGCAGGAGTGGGCGTGGCTGATGCTGCTGAATGACTCAACGGCGAGGGAGGTAATGCAGTCATCCACACATCGACCCTTGCACGTAGCTTTCCGCATGCGCGTACCGTGGTCCCGAAACGAGGGCCCGTCATGAGGAGGCTTTGGGCGGGCCCAGAAGGCCGTACGGGCCTATCAGCTGCTGCATCCCCGGCCAAATCGCCCCTCACGCCGTGGTCGCGTGGTGCATCAGCTTCGGAAATGGATCCCCATCAACTCGAACATAAGGCTGCGAGGACACTCTTTGAACATTTGTTCTTTCGCGTCATGCAGCTCGAATCGAAAATGGCAGCAGGTCAGCACAGTCGATCCGCTTGGTGCTCTTGGTGCCGTCGAGTGGTGCATGAACGGTACAATCGTAGAAACGATCGTGCCGACCCCACCTTGAGCGGTTTTGACGGGCCAAACTGCCCCTTCGACTAGAAAGCAGGAGGCCGAGCGGTGATGATTGACCGTAAGTTCGTGCACACTCATTTGACTCTATGAGCGGCACATCCACCCAGCCGGGTGGAGAGACTCAAGCCGGGCCTGAAAAGGGGTATACTCGCGGGATATCCCGAGGGCGGGTTTTCAAACAAGTGTAAAAGGGATCGCAGATGATACGCAGACGCATACCCCTCGATGTCCTTGCCGCGTTCACCATGTTGGCCGTAGTAACGACTCTTCACACGGCATCGCATGCCCAGTCTCAAAATCTGGTCACCAACCCAAGCTTCGAGCTGCCCGGGTTGCCGCCCGAGCCCGGGTTCATCTATCTTGATGGAAATGACGCCACGTTTATGACCGGATGGACAGTTGAAACCGACGGTGCACACGAGTCGTCGTTCGTATATCGACAGACGCACTACCCGGCTACCACCATTATCGATGGTGAATATGTGCTGGTGCTTAACGATGGCGACAGCCTGGCAGCTTCCGTGCCGACTACGGTGGGTATGTCATACGTCTGGTCGTTCGGGGCCTATCTCGACGACGGCGGCGGGCAGCGATTGAGAGCGGGAAATGTTGACGGGGTATTCAGGCCAGCCCGCGACGGGTACGGCATCGGTCTCTTCGATGAGCTGGGTGAGTGGCGGAGGTTCCCAGTGGTGTTTACCGCCGTCGATTCGACGACGGTGTTTCGCATCGACGACCTACCACAAGACCGGCCCTATGCCGGCATCCACCTCGACGCGGTACGTATTGTGCCCTGCATCGATGTCATGGTTCCCCCCCGCAATGTCGCGCGGTGCGGCACTTCCGAAGCCAGCTTCAGCGTTATTGTGGCCGGTACCCCGCCCTTCACGTATAGGTGGGAGTGGAGGCCTGTGGGTCGGGCAACCTGGGTTCCTCTGGTGGACAGCGTGAACACGTACGAAGGGCAGATGCTGGTCAACGCTCATTCTACTTCATCCCCCGCTTGTCAAGTGAGAGCACTCCCGGGCATCGGCGGAAACTTTCAGCTCCGCTGTGTTGTGGGGAGCAACTGTGGTGGCACAGTGAGCGACGAAGCCCGACTCACGGTCAACACAGCCGACTTCGATAATGACGGAGATATCGGTACAGATGCCGACATCGAAGCCTTTTTCGCCTGTCTTAGCGGCCGCTGCTGCGTCAACTGCGGCACAGCGGATTTTAACGGCGATGACGACACGGGAACGGACGCGGATATTGAATCGTTCTTTCGGGTGTTGGCGGGCGGTGCGTGCTGAAGTCATGCAGTCTTTGATCGTTCTTTTCATCAGGGACAAACATCGTCAACAAGCGTAACGCCAACTGTGCTTTGACTGCACCAGCTCCCAGGTCGAAACAGGCCGATTGTTCGCCTGCCACTCCAACCGTTATTCCCGCTTCTCAGTGATGACGCGGATGGTGATGGGTTCGTTAAGGGGGACCATTACTACCTGGGAGGTTGAAGCTCTGGCCGTGACCGTTACACCAGGCGTTGCCCGTGTGGGTGCGTAGGCCTTTGCCGCCCTTACCCTCGCGAACGTGGCAAGGCGCATGCCTTACGCGTTGGGGCGGGCTTGATACGGACTAACCCGACTAAAGGCCGGCAACGAAGCCCAATCTCAGGGAAAGAAAAGTGCGCGACTTCCACCCCAAGTTGTGCTAAGGGTGAAAGGTGTCACTCATTTACCGTCAATGTAAGGGCATGCTCCGCATCATCCAGAACACCAGCGCCAGCGGCGCCAAGGGCTACTACACCTCCAGCGACTACTACTCCGAAGGCCAGGAGCTGGTAGGCCGGTGGCGCGGGCAGGGGGCTACCCGCCTGGGGCTGGAGGGAGAGGTCGGCAAACGGCAGTGGGACGCCCTCTGCGACAACAAGGACCCCCAGACCGGGCGCACGCTGACCGCGCGCCAGAAAGAGCCGCGGCGGGTCGGCTACGACTTCAGCTGGCACGCCCCCAAGAGCCTCTCGCTGCTGTACGGCCTCACGGGTGACGACCGCCTGGTGGAAGCCTTCCGCGATTCTGTGGACGAGACGATGCAGGGCATGGAAATGGAGATGCAGACCCGCGTCCGCAAGGATGGGGGTAACGCCGACCGCACCACCGGCAACATGGTGTGGGGTGAGTTTGTGCACACTACCGCCCGGCCGGTCGCCGGGGTGCCCGACCCCCATCTGCACGCCCACTGCTTTGTCTTCAACACCACCTGGGATGCCGCGGAGAACCGCTGGAAGGCGGGGCAGTTCAGCGGGCTCAAGCGCGACGCCCCGTACTTCGAGGCGTTGTTCCACTCCCGCCTGGCCGAGAAGATGACGCGGCTGGGCCTGAGTGTGGAGCGGACCAAAGCGGGCTGGGAGATCGCCGGCCTCTCAAAGGCGACCTTGAAGGCGTTCTCACGCCGCACCGCGCAGGTGGAGCAAGAAGCCCAGCAGCGGGGGATCACAAGCCCCCGCGCCAAGGATGGCCTGGGGGCCAAGACCCGCGAGCACAAGGCCAAGCATCTCTCCATCGATGAACTCCGAAGGGAATGGGCCGGTCGCCTCACGTCTGAAGACGCCACCACCCTGTGGGGCATCGCACGGCACATCGGCGGGCCCGTTATTCCCCATGATCCCGCCGCCCATGTCCACGGCGTCGACCACGCCCTGCACCACTGCTTGGAGCGCAGCGCCGTGGTGCCCGAGCGGCAGGCCCTCCGCGAGGCCCTGCGGCACTCGGTAGGGCAGACCTCCGCCAAGGACGTTGAGCGGGAGTTCCATAGCCGCCAGCTCGTGCGGGCCCAGCGTGAGGGCCGCACGCTCATTACAACTCAGGCCGTCCTGGCCGAGGAACAGAAGATGATCGCCTTTGCCCGTGCGGGGAGGGGGACACGCGCTTCCCTGGGGGGCCGCGACTGGGAGCAGCACACCTTCACCGACCAGCGCCTCAACGCCGAGCAGCGCCGCGCGGTGCTGCACGTGCTGGGGTCCAGTGACCGGGTCATCCTGATCCGGGGCGCCGCCGGGGTGGGCAAGACCACCATGATGACGGAGGCCGTGAGGGCCATTGAAGAAGAGGGCACGCGTGTCTTCACCTTCGCCCCTTCTGCTGATGCCAGCCGGGGTGTGCTCCGCAGCGAGGGCTTTGAGAATGCGGATACCGTGGCACGGCTGCTGGTAGACGAGAAGCTCCAGGCGCAGGTCAAGGGCGGCGTGCTGTGGATCGATGAGGCGGGGCTCCTGGGGAGTAAGACCATGGGGCAGGTCTTTGACCTGGCGGGCACGCTCAACGCCCGCGTCGTGCTCTCTGGGGACCGCCGCCAGCACGGGTCCGTGGAGCGGGGTAGCCCGCTGCGGCTCCTGGAGACCGAAGCTGGCTTAGTGCCCGCGCAGATCCGGGAGATCCAGCGCCAGGGCGGCGACTACAAGCAGGTGGTGTACGCACTCAGTGAGGGCAGGGTGGAGGATGGGTTCAAGGGGCTGGACATGCTGGGGTGGGTCCGCGAGGTAGCGGATGAAGAGCGATACAAGGTCATAGCATCCGATTACGTGAACGCTCTCACGGCCATGAAGCCAGGAGAGAAAGCCCTCATCGTCTGCCCGACGCACAGGGAGGGTGAGAAGGTCACAGCCGAGGTCCGCGCCGGGCTCAGGGCGGCGTGCCTGCTGAGCACGAAGGAACGGCGATTCCCGGTCTTCAAAGGGATGGATCTCACCGAAGCGCAGCGTGCCGATCCTCTCAGCTATGGCCCCGATGACGTGCTGGTCTTCCACCAGAACGCCCGCGGCTTCCAGAAGGGTGAGCGGGTGCGGGTGGGGGGAGTGGGGGAGGGGTCGTCGCCGCTGGATCAGGCGGCCCGCTTCCAGGCCTTCCGCACGGGCTCACTCCAGCTCGCGGCGGGCGACCTCATCCGCATCACCAGGAATGGCACCACCGCAGAGGGTGACCACACGCTCAACAACGGGGCGATGTACACCGTGAAGGGGTTTACCCGCAAGGGTGACATCACCCTGGACAATGGGTGGACCATCGCCAAGGACTATGGCCATCTGGCTCATGGGTACGTGGTGACCTCCCATGCCTCACAGGGGAAGTCCGTGAAGCACGTGTTTATCGCACAGGGATCGGAGTCGTTCCCCGCCTCATCGCGGGAGCAGTTCTACGTGTCTGTGTCACGGGGTAAGAAGCAGGCCACCATTTACACGAATGACAAGGAGGCCCTGCTGGAGGCAGTGCGGCACGGGGATGAGCGTCTGACGGCGACCGACTTGGCGGCTGAGCGGGAACGGCACAGCCGCGTGATGACGATCCAGCGGAACCGCCAAATGGCTCCCGAGATCAACGCCCCATCGCGCTTCCGCGAGCAGGAGCGGGAGATGGCCCGGGCATGAGCGACACCCTACTGCAGAAATACACCAGTAGGCTGGCGGATGCGCCGGACGTGAACAGCCAGTTTGAGTCCGACGCGGCCGACAACCTCGGCTGCTTTGGCTGGCTGCGTGGCGTGCGCGACCGTGCGGTCATGCTGGAGCTGCGAAAAAAGACCGGGGCTGTCATGGCCATTGGGTACGCGTGGCTGGAGCGGGCGGAGTATGAGCCCTCGGAGGGGATCACGCTCTACGCGGCCGGAAGGACGATCTGCATCAAGGGAAGGAACCTTGGTGGTCCGGGTCCCTCCGCTACCAATCTGTTCAGTGGGCTGACGCGGCACCGTGTGCCGTGGGTGGCGGAAAGTGAGCATGGAGCGGAGTTTGCGGGAGGAGAGAAGCTAGCCGTGGTGGAGGCGATTGGGTGGTGAAATGTCGAAAGGCGCGAATGTCAGCGGTTCAAATCCTGTCACCCCGAGGTGGCACGTCGGGGTGACAGAACACCAATAGAACTTTTCTTGGAGGGCGTTAGGGTGTGGGAGCCAGAGATACGCTGTTTGCTGCGCGCCAAGACGGTTTTGGATGATTGAGTGGATACCAGCAAGGCCAACAGGCACGGACACGGTCCGTCACGGCAATTGGCTCCGTCTATCGACATTGCCGGTTCGGAAACTACTCGTGGGAGCAGAGGGTGAGGCCTAAAGCGGGAGAGTGGGGCGCATCTCCCGCATCATAAGGGCGATCCTAGATAGGTGCGCAATATTGCACGCCGACGGTCGGCGTCTATCCAGCACCCTGACAGGAAGCACGCTGTTGGAAAATCGTAACGAAAGTACGAAGAGTCGTCTTGGGCATCGCCTCCAAGGAAGGAGCCGCCCCCAAGGCGGTTTGCACCACAGAATGCTCTAACCCCATCGCATGTTATCTGGGGATGACCAAAGCCGGATGAAATACTTGTCTACCCATTTGCTTGAACGCCAACAGATACACTATAAAGCGGAGAGATGGCGAGCAGTTGGAAGTAGCCGGGAACAGATCTGGCAACTCCAGCAGCGCGACCTCGGCATCAGGGACATTCATCTTGGCAAGCTTCACGAGCGACCGCTTCCAACGGCCAACGATTGTGGCGTCGCGGACGTTAGCAGGGAGGCATACTTCAACCGAACCGAGCATGGATACCGCCTCCGATACAGGCAGAGTCCCCAAGTAGACCGGAAACACGCCTCGCTCATGGCCTATTCGGAGATCCGTCAGGAACGCGTCTTTGGAGGTGCACCTGTCGGTCGGTATCCAAACCGTACGCCGTTCAATTAAGGTGTCGATAGGCGTACCGGCCATGAGGTCGATCGCCTCCTGTGGCAGGAACGGTGCATGAAACGCAGATACAGTTGAGTACCCAGAGTCACCCTGTATCGCGATATGCATGTAAAGCGGAAACATACGTGCCGGCCCTGTAAGCTTATACCGCGGAGGTTCTTCCAGCTCCTCTTCTTGATCCTCCTGCTCGCCCTCGGCGCGAACAGGTACTGCTTTTCGCCGCACGCCTACGAACGTGAATGTTGCCGGATACAGCCACGTCGGAGGAATGGGAAGCACGGGGTTCACCTTGATCGACGGCTCTTTGGTCGTCGTCATCAAGAAGTGATCAGCCAAGTGCTGATATGTCTCGGCAAATCGCATGAACTGTGGGACGTCATCTGTTATCATCATCAATGACAGACTCTGACCGGAGCGGAGCACAGCCAAGAGCTGCGTGTTCCAGGTAAAATACCAAAATGGCAGGTAGGATGCCGCCAAATCAGGGCGATACTTACGCAGTTGATCTAGGCTGAGCAACAACTCGGTTAATGTATGCGCAGGTGGCCGACTCGATTGCAGCTCCTTCTCGATATCTGACCGGTTCCGCGCGATTGCATCCACAATGTCCTTGAGCCGATGTCGCTCACAAATTGTCTCCGCCTGTTCGAGAAGCACGAGTGCCTCTTCGCACTGGCCGTGAAGGCGCAGCGCATGCGCAAGATTGACGCGAGTGCCGGCCGCCACATGATGGAAGCACCGCCCCTCAGTCGCGGCGAGCGCCAACCTGTACGCCGCGATTTCCTCATCGAGGCTTCCAGCTTCTCGATAATGCTCTGCCAGCGCACCGTAATAATTAGCGAGGCCGAAAGCGTCGCCGGCCTTCTCAAACACTTGGCCGGCTCTTTTGAGCCATTGGAAGGACTCCTCACGCTGCCCCATGTGTCGATACAGGCTGCTGATTCGACCCATCAGATGCCCCCTTCTCTTGGGCAAATCAGACTCTCCGAGTAGCTTTTTGAGGATCGCCAGCGCATCGCTAACCAACCCGTTGCGTGTCTGGTCATCTTCGGAGGGTGTAAAGTCGAAGGCCTGCTCCAAGATGCAGTCGGCGATCTCTTCTTGGAGTTGCTCATCGTCTGCGATTTGTCTCGCCTCATCTCGCAACTCGCGCACCTGCTGATCGTTCGCGACTGCTTCATCAATTGCCTTCGAAATCTGCGATATCTGGTCGGCGAGTCGCGCAAGGGCTTCTGACTGCTCCTCAGCCCGAAGGCCGCGGCACGAGTCGTGAATAAGCTTCGTGACCGTCTGTCGACCGATATCCTTCTTCCAGTGCTCCAGCACACTTGCAGCAAAGCGCAGATAGTGGACTTGGTCTTCAGGGTGGTTGGCTTCCTTGGCGCCAGCGACGGCGGCCATTCCAGCTCTCAGCGCCTCCTCCCAGTTTTCGTGGGTTGCCCAGAGTCGAGCGATGCGCTCCAGTGCTCTCGCACTCCACATCGGGTTCTCGGCTTCGTGGAACAGTTCCAAAGCTCCTTTGAAGCACTCGACGCCCTTCTGCCAGTCGGCATTGCTACAGTGCGTCTCTCCGCAAAACAGGCGAGCCTTACCAACGTCGAGCTTGTCGGGTGACATGCGATAGCAGTCTTCCGCCTTCGCGTACAAGGTCAATGCCATGTCCACGTTGCCATCGTCACGACATAGCTTGGCCTTGTTCATGTAGCAGACAGCTAGCATGTGAGCGTGGTCGCGATCCTTGACTGGAGGGAGGGTCAATTCGCGCTGAAGAAGCACCTGAATCGCTTGGTCGAGCTTGGCGTTTGCGACTGAGGAGAATCCCAAGATCCCTTCGATGAGACTCAAAGAAATCAGCGAGGGAGCCAAATGGTCAGCTCTGGCCGTTTCTATAGCCACTTTCCAGCCGGCTTCCATGATGGCTTTCGCCTCAACAAGGCGACCCGCGAAGAACTGCATGTCTCCCAATCCATGGAGGACATTGTGCTTGAGACAAAGATCGCCCGACGGGACCATTCCCAGGGCATCCCGAAAATGCCGCTCCGCGGCATGGAAGTCTTCCCGGGCTTCGAAGAGAGCATGCGCGAGTTGGCAGCGGACCTTGACCTTGGCTGGCGTGTGGCCCGACTCATCGGCAAGCACAAGCGCACGCTGAAGTATCGGGATGGCGTCCCCATATTTGTCAGCATCAACAAGCGCCTTCGCTTTATCCCGCTCAACCTGTACCACCCGGGGAATCGGCTCTTCGGGGATGGCTCGCCTTTCCGGCAGACTTCGGATGAAGGCCTCGGCAGCTGCCTGCTCCTCAGCTTGTGTTTTCCACTGTTGCAACAGTGTGACCGGATAAGCAGCCTCGTCCTTGTCCACCAAGTCTGCGTGGGTAGGGCAAAGCCAGATGCCGTTCTGTATCGAGCGGCGCTGTGTAGTCGAAAGCGTCGGATCGTGCCGCGGTCCACCCTTGGCAGCCGCAGTGATGTGGGCGGCTCTGCCGAGGTTGACCGCAGCGTTGGGGTCGGAGGATGGCCCGAGCGTCGGCTTCCGGCAATCCGGGCAGGAGCATAGATAGCTCACCCGTTCCGCCAGCTTGCGGATAACAGGCTTGGGGAAATTGTCGCGGTGGCTCGCCATGTGTTGAACGTCGCAGCTGGCTCGGACCTCGCGTCACTTTGGTGAAAGGGATGGCAGCATTCTACGGGGCATGCGGCCCGGCTTCGATTCCTCATGCTCATTGGCGTGAGGGCAAGATTGAAGTGCGACGGCAGTGGGTCTTCCGCTTCGACACTGCGGTCGGCTCCCGCTGCGGTCGCCGCTCCGCCGAAAAACGCGAAGACCATCGATTTAGAAAGTTCAAATCCTGTCACCAGTTAGCCTGAGAAGGCCTCAAAACGGAGGTTTGAACAGGGATGATTGAACCGTTCCTGGAATGCTCTAAATCATGTCCCTGTAACGAGAAAGCCCTTCAACGTGCTAGTCGAAGGGCTTGATCTCTCGAAAAGTCGGGGTGACAGAACACCAATAGAATTTTTCTTGGAAGGTGTTAGGGTCCGCCTTCCGGCCTTTGGTTACGGGGTTGCTACTGCCGTATGACTCGACTCAATAAGTTCCATAGCCTCGCTCAGGAGAGGCGAGGCGAGCGAGCAAAAGTTCCGATGGCGTATTGCCCTTCCTCCTGGCCGGAACTATCCCACGTGGAGGGAACTCTTCGCGCAAGTCGACGAACATCTCATTCGCGCTGAGGGAGATCGCCGATGCGATTGCAAGGGGGGACGATAGCGACCCCGGTCCAGCGTCCCTTGAGTTGGCCGTCCGCGCCGCTTATCCGCTTGTTATCCAAGGACGGCTCAATGCCGATCGGGGTACTGCGAACAACGAGCAGCCCGACCGCCGCTTGCCTGGCGAGATCCTCGATGTCATGCGGCGCACTGTCAGAGGTGTGCGTCAGCTTGAGCAGTCACTCGTCGATTTTCAGGTCAACCGGCACATCCGGGCCGTTGACGAAGCCGGTGTCGTCAAGTCGCTTTCCGATGGTGCCGGCGAGCAGGTTGTGACTGACATCTACTCTTTCTTGAGCTTATCGCGCTTCTTCTTGTCGTCCGTCTGCTGCTCCGGTTTCAGCCACCAGAACTAGTCAGAAAACGGAAAGTTTGCGAGTACGTTCGAGAATTGCTTGACCTTGCCGTGGTCGAGGAACTGGGGGTCGGTAATCAATTGCGGCTACGGCTGGAACCTCGTGAGCTCGTGCGGGTATGCGGGGCGGGACCCAAAGTGTCCAAAAGCGGCGAGCAGGGCCGCGGCATGTCGCTCTCTGATCCGCTGTGTCCTTCGAAGACCGCCAAGGGTTAATTTCCATGAACCGTCCGGCTTGCTTTCCAGAACTGGCTTCAACTTCGCGCCAAGAGGGAGCCGCAGAAGCCCCTGGAGAATTTTGACTCTTTCCGTCTCGCCAAGCGCGGGATCGGCAACCAACCCGGCGTCCTTCGCTTTCGTCTCCGCGGCTTTGATCTGCTTATCCGTGTGGAACGCAAGAGGGACATAGGGTCCAACCACAGTCTTTGCGATCCGTTGTTTCAGAATCCCTAGTCGCTGTTTCCAAGCAGTCGCCATGTTGTTCGGAGCGATCGCATCTGACGCCAACTGGCACTCTCCAGTTGGCGAATAGACGACAAAATCCAGAATCCACGTGGGAACCATCGTGACGCGGTTGAAGTGGATCGCTGCACTAGCACCGTCCGCCTCTATATGCTCGATGCGAAACTCCGTGTCCTCAGAGTCTGCATCTGTTTCGGCCTCAGAGGCGGAGGGTGTCCCGGCCGCAACTGGAGCGATGCCCGTCGCGATGGGCGGTCCGCCTTTGGTGCGAATCTCAGCCAACGCCACCAAACGATCCTCATCTCGCGAGCGATCGCCCGCCTGACGGATGGCGACATCGCAGCTCTGAGCGATGAGAACGAATCGCTTCGGTCCGAGTTCGAAGACATCACCTAGGTCGAGCGGAAGATACAGTCCTTCCAAGTCCGCCGCGAGATCCAACACCTCGGCTCGCTGAAGGACATAGGCCCGATCTCGCACTGACGTGGCAGGACTTCCAGTGTCGATGCCCGCCAATGGTTCAATCGAAGAAACGACCTGGTGGACAGCCACAGCTGATCGCAAGTTCCGACGGACCCGCTTTTCTTGTCCAACCGATAGAACCCGTGTCATGGTCTCGGGAGACCACGCCCCCTCGATCATTGATGAGTGGACGATGATGCGCTCGAACTCGTCAACACCCATTCCGTCCACGTAATCGACGGCTGCTTTGGCCGATTCTTCCACCGCGGCGCGTACATGTCCCTTGAGTGTCAAGAATGCGCTTTTCAGCATGGCGTACTTGACCCGACGAACCAAACCAACGGTGCTAGTGCGCAGGGGTCCCTTTCCGACCACTACGACCCTTTCCGCTCCGTCCTGGTTGCCCGCCAGAATCTCCGCTTCCACTTCGATTTCTGTCTTCTCGTCCTGTGCTTTGTGCGTCAGCAGGACAGCAGCGTGTCGCGCAGTACCAAGCCTGGCGGTAACCCTTAATAGTTCGTTCCTGCCGGCGTCTGTCGGGAGGTCCTCCAACTTGAAGTCATCATCGAAGACAAACAGCGTGGTGCTTCCTTTGGTGGCCAGGTCCAGCAGCCCGTCGCCCTGCCTGCGCCATTCACCCATCGACAGCCGAAGGACAGTGACGGGCGCGATGTCACCGAGCGCCTTGGCAAACTGTGACACCGCCAACGCATCTTCAGCGCCGAGATTGGCACCCTCCATCGCTGCCGCGAGTTCGTCGAAGAGGGGATCGGCGTGACCCGATTCCACTACGGTCTCAAGCGCCCGTTTGGCCTCCGCTCTCACAGTGTCCTCGTCGGGTGCCTCATCTGCTGGTGACAGGCCAAGTCGGGAGATTCCGATTACCTTGGCAAGCGGGAGTTCATCGAGCATCGCCTGCATGCGTACCAGACTGCGTGCGAAGTAGTCGTCAACGTACACCACCTTGGCAAAGCCAGCGGCCGTGCAAAGGTCTTTGAGCGTCGCGGGAGTCGCAGAAGCACTAGCCATTCTCGACCCCGCTGAAATCGAGCTCGAACTCATGGAGTCGGCGGTATTTGTTGCGGTCCGGGAGAAGCCGGATTGTGCCGCCATCGCCAGCGAGGAGCTCTCGGATGATGAAGAGGCCAAGTCCACGCCCATTACGCTTCGTGGATACGAACGGCTCAAAAACCGCTCCTTCCACCGCTGGATCGATGCCACGACCGCTATCAGAGAATCCCACACGCGGCTGATCCAGCGCAATGGTCACCAGCCCTTCGGACATTCGTCCCAGACGTATCTCTTCGTTCAGCCAGTATTCGCTGTTGTAGAATAAGTTGTCGAACACTTGAGTGAGTTTCCCGCGGTTGATCTTGATGGCAAACTCTGAGCGCAACTTTCCGACAACGTCCACCTTCAACTTCTCGTCCCGCCACCGATCTCTGTGGAACTGGGCTAACTCTTGCAGGAAGGGGGACAGGACAATGACTTCACGCTTCTCGCGTGCATATCTCAGGGATGGCTCGATGTGAGCCAGTTGTTTTCGCAGCGCCGCCACGGCGGTCTCGACGTGTCTCAAGAACGCGGCAACCCGCCCCGGCTCCGTTGCCTTTCCTACATGACGCTTCACTTCAGTCACTCGTTCGGCTAGACCGGAGGCGACCTGAGCAATCTCGTGGGCCAGGGCCTCGGCTGTTGTTGCAAGCCCAATCGCCTCCATGCTTCTACGAAGCTGAGCGCGAAGTCCATCGATTTGGCGATTGAGAACACCCACCTGTCCCTGACCCTTAGCCACCTCTTCGACGAGTTTCTGCACGTCGCCGATAGCCCCTTGAAGCGTGGCCTGCGTAGCCCTGATCTCGACCAGTGCGCTGCGGACCGCCACAGCGTCCTGTTTGGAGGCGAACTGGGCCCTTTCCATCTGCCCCGCGGCGCTGGAGATAGCCCGGCCGGCCACCGCGGCGGTTTGCCTGACCTCTGACACCTTTGCCTTAGCCTGTTCCGCCATTTCAAACGTCCGCTGGAGGCCTGCGGATACGTCTTCAGGTTTTTTCGCATCCGGCACGCCCGCCGTGCTCTGGAGGAAGCGATCGACGTAGGCGATCGTTCCGCGCCGAAGAAACTCCAACGTGTCCTGACTGAAACGGACAAACGATTGGAGAAGGCGCTCAAAGTTCTTGTAGTGCGCACTGGCGCGGAAGCCTTCACGATCGGTTGTTTCGACAAGTTGCGGGTTGTCCGCGGCGGAAATTGCGATGAATCCGATCGTATTGGCGGGCTTCAGTCCGTACCAAGAGCCGCCGCCAGTCCATGCGCGAGCAAGCTGGAGGAAGTCTCTGTCTACCCTGACACCAAAACCATCGCGAAACACTCTGATGCCGGCCAAGTCCTTGATGTGACGGGCAAACTCTTTACGACTACCGAAGGCGGAGTCTTCTGGCAAGTTGTCGAAGTCGAAACTGTCCACCTCACCCCGAAAGGGTCCCGGTGACGCGATGTTCGTGGTTCCGGGAACAGTCGCCAGCTTGTCGATCGCGTCGAATGACACCTTGTGGTTGAGTCGTACAAACCAGGGGCCCGAGCCTTCCGAGAGTGTGAACGTTCGCTTGTCTACGTCCAGGAGGCTGAGGTGCGTGAGGAGCTTTTTGCCCTGATCGCGAAGCACCTGATCTTCAAACGCTGTTCGGCGTGCATCTCCAGCCGGCTCAAGGTACCGCAGCTTTGCCTTGCACTCCATGCTCAGTGATTCGCCTTCGAAGTGAAAGCGAAACGTCGAATCGGCCTCGCGGCGAACGCGGCGGCTCATCTCAGCGGGTTCAAGTTCCTCTCCGTCAATCTTCACAATCAGAGTGAAATTTTCAATCTGCTCAAAGGGCGACATCAACTCACTGAGGCGTTGCTCCAACTCGCGCCGAGCCTCTTGCCCCCGCCAACGGTCTGGCTCGTGAAGCTGAGACAGCAGAAGGGTTGTGCCCTGCTTGCGAGTAGAGATTCGCCGGGGCATTTCCTTGATGGGGACCTTGCTCAGAAGGTCGGCCTTCGCGAAGTCGGGCCATGCAAACGCGACGTGCAGTTCTTGCGACTCCGAGCCGGTCTTGGTGAACAGTTCGACATTGTCAGCAAGACGTTGAGTGCCAAGTCTTCCCAGGCCCTTATCTCCAAGAGGAACGCGACTGTTCTTGGGCACGTTGCCAGCAGCCTTCGCCTTTCTCTTCGGAGAATCGGAGACCACCAACCATGCCCCTTTGACCGTATCCATGTCCATTCCGGCCCCATCGTCCGTGATCTTGATGAAGCCTTTGGCGTCTGGATATGCCGGGTTGGTAGTTGCCTGGGACGCGAGGCTGGTGGTGTCGATCTCGACCCGTGCGTGTCGGGCGTTGGCGTCGTAACAGTTCTTCACAAGCTCCAACAGGGCCTGTGCGTCGTCGCTGATCAGGTCCGCGCCCAACTGAAATGCAACCGATGGATGGACCTCAAAGTGGAGACTCATTGTGTCGTCGTCCCCTTGCGAAGCACCACGATGGACTCGGAGAGCATCGTCTTGGTGGTCTTGTTGCGATGCGCCATTCGCTTGGAGGGGATTCCGCGACGAATCGACGTTACCAGGGAGAGGTTGCGTGTTGCAAGGAGTTCAACCAGGATAGAGTCCAACCGAACTACCTTGCCGGCCACTCTTCGATTTCCTAAGACCCACACCATTATTCCGCCCGGTTTGAGCATGGAATCGATTCCGCTCAGGCACAGGTCCAAATCGTGAACAAAGCTGCCGACTCGCTTTGCTCTATCAGGAGGCGCGTCCTTCAGTGCAGAAAGCGTTCGCCTCAACGTCTGCGAAACCTTGAGGAGCTCGCCGATTTCCATTGCCCCACGCTTTCGTGAACCGCCAAGGCTCCGCCGATCAATGGCATGCGTGGTCGCTAGAAACGCTGGCGAGACCTCTGCTCCGATGTCGACTAAGTCGATCCACTGCAATGGCAAATACGAATACTGGCCATAGGGGACGGTGGTAGCGTTGTCGCCGTAAGGCGGCGACGTGATTACGACATCGCACGTGGCTGCTTCCTGCGTAAATGGTAAGCGAGTATCAGAAAGTTGAACTTGGACATACTTGGAGTAGCGCCCTTTACTCGTGTGCTGCTGTGCTCGTAACGCATCAGCGAGTGACTGGTACCGCCGCAGATTGGCCTTCACAACATTTTCAAAGATGGCAAGGGGGGACGCGGAGCGATTCAGAATTTCCTTGGACGGTCGAATGTGGAGCTTGAACGTTGATGTTCGAGAATTGCTGGTGAGCCGAACGGTTTCTGCCATCGCCACCCAAAGGAAGCGGCGAGCCCAGAGCGAAGGCTCTTGGGCGATCGCTCGCCGTAAACGCGACAGTGCGATCAGTGCTTTCGATGTGAACCATTTCTTCTGGCCAGGAAACTCGACCTCAACCCGCTTGGATCGGTCTCGTTTGGCGACGGCAAGCGCTTCGTCAATTCGCTCATACGCCGCTTCTGGAAAGAAGGGACCCGCCTTGGTACGGCAGAGAAGCACTGCAAGCGGATTCACATCGCGGCCGTAGAACTCTAAACCGCGCAGCATGGTTTCCGTGAGCACTGTACCGGACCCCACGAACGGGTCGGCGACTCGCTTTACTTCGGGAAATACGGCCACGATTTCTTCAAGCAACGCCCGCACCATTTGGGGCACCATCATGGCCGGGTACTGCATGAGTCCGTGCCCGTGATCACGCTTGGCGTTTCCCCGGAATGACCAATAGTCGGGGTTGTCCAAGGAGCGCGCGGATAGCCGTCGCGCGAGCTGCCGGTTCCGATCGACCTGTTTGGGGGCTTTGACGGGGTGCACAGTGGTCAGTATATCGACGCGGCGAAACCCGGGGACCGCAGTATTTCCTGGTGGGGTGTCACGAAGACGTTCCGCGCGGGGTCATCGGTGATGGGGGAAGACACCGTTGGGTGGACCAACGGCTTGGAGCGGCTCGGAGAACGCTGGCCCGCGTCCAAAAAGACACCCGGCGGTTCCCCGCCGGGGTGTCGGTTGAGTCAGGCTGCGATCGCTCGCTCGTTGGGGCATTGGATGGCCGCGATGATGTCCGCGGCGACGTGCTGGATTCGATCCAGAGACGCGGCGAGCGTCTCGGTCTTGCCGTCATAGAGCTGGATGTAGTCGCTCGCGGCCGAGCCTGTCTCCAGCCCGATAGCCTGGCAGACGACGTACGCGACGGCTTCTGCCTCGGTCTCGCGCACGGTCTTGCTGGTGGGGCGTTGATCGCCACGATGCAGAAGCTCGTGGGCGAGTTCATGGACGATGACCGAGAACTCGTTGGCCGGCTGGAGGCCCGGGCGGATGCTGATCCGTCCGCCGCGTGAGACGCCATCGGCTCCCATCGGCAGGTCGTCATAGTCGAGCTTGATGCCTTTCTCCGCGACCAGTTCCTTGATCTGGGTGAGGTGATGCCGAGGATCGCCACCGACCCGCGACGGCTCCGGGAGCGGCTGCCCATCGGTCTGCGTCACGTCGAAAACGTACACGCCGCGGAATCGCAGGATGGGCTTGGCTCGCTCGGACTGCTCCTGGCTCTGCTCGGGCTTGTCGTCCTTCGGGCGAATGCTCATCGGGGCGATGATCAGGATGCCTTTCTCGCCCTTCTTCACGAAGCGGCCCATCTGCTTCCATGTGCCGAACCCGGCGACGTGGGTCGCCGTGGCGCTCTGCGAGAGGATGAGCAGAACGTTGCCGAAGCTGTAGCGGTGGAATCTGGCGAGCATCGCTAGGTATTGGGTAAGCTGCTCGCTCTTTCCGTGCTTGAGTGCGTCGGTGAGGTTCTGGAGGGCTTGGTCGGCGATCTTCTTGGCTTCTTCGGCTTTCATGTCTTTGCTCCTTTGCGGGTCCCGCGACGGGCGGTCCCTTCACAAGGAACGGGACCCCTCGCGGGTGCAATGGAGCCAGCGGAGCGAGGCCGGCAGGAGGTTGGAAGGCCAGCCCAACCAAAGGGCAGGGCTGCACAAACGAATGACAGACCTTCCCCGCAGCCCTCAAGTGCGGGCGCCCCTTCCTCATCTTGGGGGCGGGTCTGGCGTGAGGTGTGCAAGGCCTGGAGACCGGAAGCGAAGCGGTGACGGCGAGAGCGCAGCGTTTGAAAGCCGTGCGCCTTGTGAGCCGACAAGGCCGTTCATCAGCCGATGCACTCCGGGATCACGAGCAGCCCTCATTTCGCGGAGCTGGCGTTTTCCCCGCTTCTGCGCATTGCTCATCTGGCGCGGCGCGGATTTCGTTCAGCGGAAGCTGATAAGGACCGCTTCGGAGGGTGAGTTTGTGTCAGTGCCGATTCGCTCGAACGTGTGCCCGTGCGTAGCAGGTAGTGCGGAGCTAGCCCATACTCCGCGGGGGATGATGATCGAAGCACGCTTGTGGCGGCGTCTGAGCACGCGTGCGATGTGAAGAACCTCACACTGATTCGGGCGGGGAGCAAGCTCGTCTGACGACAACTGCTGGAGCTTGCGCCGCTCACGCGAAAGCATCCACCAAGCGCCGACTCGCCACTCCAAGCCGAAGCAACACAGGACCAAAGCGTTAGATCTGGATGCGCTCGATCTCGTCCAGCGTGATATCGTCGGAGGTACGGTCATAAAGTTTGGTCGTGCGCGGTGATTCGTGGGCCGCGATGGTCTGGGCCTTTTCGATGGTGCCACCGTTCTCTAGGTAGACGGTGATACCCGTGGCCCGACACGAATGACAGCAGGTGGTGTAGGGGAGCCCGGCGGCCTTGGCCCGCCGCTTGATCATCCGCAGTGCATCGCTGCGACTCATTCCTCGCCCGGTAAGAGCACCGCCGGCGATCAGCGTTTGGAAGAGGGGGAAGCGCTTGGGTGCCTCGTCAAGCCCCGCGGCCATGCACCAGGCGTCCAGATACAACTCCGCGTTATGATGGGCGGGCACCTGGTGCATCTTGCCGCCCTTCTCATGCAGGCGAAACCACCACCGCTTGCCGTCGGCGTAGTAGTCTTCCACCCGCATGGCCACGGTGGCGGAAACACGGGCAAAGCTGTACACCATGACGGCGATTAAGGCCCGGTCGCGTAGACCGGCGAGGTCGGGTGAGCCGTCGTTGCGGGTGAGGGAGATAGAGTCCAGCAGAGTGCGGGCCTGGTCCGCGGACAGCACCGGTGTTTTCCCCCGTTTGACGCTGTGCTTAGGCCCGCGGACGGATGCGGCGGGGTTATAGGGAAGCACCCCGCCGGTGACCAGAAAATCCAGGCACATGCGTATCGCCGCCAAAGCCTGCTTCACCGATGGCTTGGACATCGTCCGGCCCAGTTCTTCCACGTACGCGGCAATGACAATGGGTTCCACTTGGGGAAGCTGACTGATCCCGCGGCCCTCCGCCCACTCAAAGAACCGTCGCACCGCGCGGGCGTAGGCCCAGCGCGTGTTGTCGTTGCGGATTGTGGCGAAGAAAAACTCCAAGAACCGCCGGCTGGCGGCCTCGCCGCTGCGGGCAATGATGATCGGTACCGTCTGCGTCCCTGTCCACAGAGCATGACTCCCATGAAGAGGCAGAATCTCCGTCACGCGGCCTTGCCCAGCTGCTGGATAGCCCCGTGCACCTTGCGGCCCCGGGTGTAGAGAGGGACGT
Organism: Phycisphaerales bacterium; assembly: GCA_038260025.1. Taxonomy (GTDB): domain Bacteria; phylum Planctomycetota; class Phycisphaerae; order Phycisphaerales; family UBA1924; genus JAEYTB01. Next base: position 62,926 of record JBBSOF010000011.1, on the reverse strand, counting down.
CCGTAGTGATGACCGTGGCATCGAGCTCCATCGCCAGTGCCAGGTACAGGCAGTCTGGAACGGTGTGGCGGATCTCAAATGCCAGCCGCACCGCCTCCTCGATCAGGTCTGCGTCCGGCCGGAGCTCCACGACTCCGTCGCGGAGCATCTGTTCCCACGCGGTGCAGGCGGCTTGGGCGGCGGCCTTGGAAAGCTTGTCCTCACGCATGTGCCGGATGATGGTGTTGGCGACTTCGATACGTGCAATGGCGGGGGCGTATAACCCGCTGCGGTGGGAGTCAAGGATTTCCGCTGCCGCATCGGAATCTGGCTCCTCCACAAACCATTTTGCCAGCACATTTGAGTCCAGCACGATCATTCCGCGCCATCGCGCCAGACACGGATGCCCGGTGTCGAGTCGGGCAGGATGCCATGCTTCTCACGGATGGAACCCCGCAAGAGCGCCAGCTTCTCCGACCACTCGTGGCGGGGCCGCCAGGCGGCGTCCGTCAGCACCCCCTTGACCTCTTCCCCGAAGGTCTTCCCATGCCGCCTGGCCTGGGCCTTCAACTCCGCGATGACCCGTTCGTCTAGGTCTCGCACCCGCACCTCTGCCATTCCACTCTCCGTCGTTGGTTGCTGTACACCCTTCGACCGTGCCACAACGCTGCAGAGATGTCAAGGGCCTTTCGATGTCCACGCGCGCAACCCTGTCCAACACCCTTCCGCACTGTGCTGCATAACGTCCTTTATGGGGCATCCACCGAACCCTTCAACGGATCAGCCTGAATTCGAATCCCGTCGTCGGTGGACAGTTCGACGAGTCAGTTAAATGGAAGAAATTTTGAATGATGAAGTTCTTTCTTGCACGGAATGGTTCTTGAACAGCAACTAGATAGAGACCAGGCGTTGAAGGGGGGCCCCGCGATGGGGCACCTCCAGGCCCGCCAGTTCTCTTGGAGAGCAACATGAAGGCGAGTGCATCGGAGCGAGTTGGACCGAATCCCGGTCAAGTGAACCAAAGGCGCACACGATCCAATCGGGATGCACTTCCCCGTTGCACCGCCGTGGGCGTTCGCATCGCCGAGGGAGTCAGGGAGCCGAGACTCCGCATTTGGAGCTGCAACCTCGATGGTCGGCAATGCTCGCTCGAAGAGCAGAGCAACGGCACATTCCTGATTTGCGGTCTCCTTGCAGGGCGAGCGCTCGTGACCGCAGAATGGCGCATCCAAACCGGAGAACTGGATGAACAATTCGAAACGATGCCGATCACGTACCGCCTTGATCCCGTCGATGCGATTTTCACACCCGGTGAAGCCATGGTTTGCAGGCACCGAGTGCTTGGAATGTGTTGTGAATCTCAGGCCGAGACATTCCTTCAGCTTCAATGGCAGGTAACGCCCCTGGACTGGAACTGGGGCCAACCAACGCAGGAAGCAGGCTGATCCTTCTACTTTGTCACAGGTGGGTTACGGCGACTCACTGACCGACCACAGGCCGCGGGGGTGCGTTTTCTGACATCCGATCATTTCTCTCTCAATCGATGCACGGAAGCCGCCACCCACGTCAACTATTCTCGGGAGAGAATACCTTTATCCATGCCAGCGTCCTTTATCCTGGTTCAGGAGGAAACCTGAGATGCGCGACCACTATGACATTCAACCCGGTGATGGGTCGGAACGTCCTGAGGATGAACAGGCGCGGCGAGCAGGGTTTGGCACGTTCTGTTTGTGGTTGGCCTTCACCACCGCGTACGCCTGGGCCGCCGCGAAGAGCATCACTAATCCGTCCGATCGTGAGGACTTTGTCCAAGAAGTAATCATTGCCGCATGGCTGACCGTGGCGGTCACGAAAACCTTCACCACTGAATCCGATGATGCAGAGGACCGGCGCGATGACTTCAAGGTTTGGCTCTCCCAGATCGTTAAGCACAAACTCTCGGAGTATCGTCGACGGATGGGTCGCCAAGCTCGAATGGAGTCGATCGTCGGTGCTGTCGGTCTGCCTGACAAGTACCAGGCGCACCAAGACGCCTTGCACGCGTTATTGAGTACCGAACTTGGTCGCCGCACGCTACATGCAGTAGATTGTCTCTCTCCTTCTGACGCCGAGGTTGTCACGCTTAAAGTGTTGGCTGGAATGAAGTGGGTCCAGATCGCCACCTTGCTCGACGAGCCGGTCAATACCGTCACGGCGCGAGGCCACAGAGCTTTCAAGAAACTACGGCGGCTCGTCGCCGATGAGACTTTTTATCCTGAGTCGGATCAGGGGGATTTGGAACTGGGAGATCGCGAATGACCTCGGACATTACCAACATGGAAGACTTTGACTTCGTTTTCGGGCCACTCACATCGGATGCTCCGACCGATGAAGTCCCGGAGCCGATAGAACAGCCGGAACTCTCGCCCACATTTCTAAGGCGTTTTCGAGCGATGGCTGCCCGCACGGGCGACATTGACGGCGTTCGGGCCCTCATCGAAGAACTCCGCAAGGATCTGTTTATTCTGCGCGGCTTTGGTAAAGGGTGGTGGGAGTTGACCGGACGACCTGCATCATTCGATCAGGAGGCGGATACAACGCCAGAGGAGGCATCGATCCGCTATACACTGATGCCCATCGAGACCGGCACAGCCCCGTCTGTAGACTATGAACGCAAGCACTTGATCTTGGGCATGCACAGCCCTCAGGATGCGGACATTATGTTCAGCCGGACGCAGGGTACGCCAGACATCCAGTGGCGCGCTACCTCAATCGCTGACCCAGGCGTACAAATCGCCGCTACCGATCTTCGGGCACAAACCCGCACGTGATCACGAGTTCTAGTCGATTGCGATTTTGGGGCCATCCCGTGCGATCGTAAAGGTCCGCGGCCCATTTCTGACAGTGTGCATGGTTGCTCTCAGCTAGGGTCATGCGCTTGCAGAAACGTACCCCGACCTCGTCGATTGCTCGTGCAATGACCTCGACCTCCCCTTTCTCGACCGTGGTATCACTCTCGTTCACAACGTTGGATGCACGCTCAACGCGGAAGTGTTGGTGGAGCATCAAGTGAATTAGGTGGTGTAGGAGCCCTTGTGAATTTGGGCCAATGCGAGCCTCTGTTTCAACGCGGTAGGTCACTGCGACCGTCAGGTACGTTTGCGGTTCGACCTGCTCTCGAGCAAACCGTAATCGAACGCACTGTTCCTGAAGGTTTACACTCGCCAACACGGCCATTTCTGGATCAAATTTACCCCGCGAAGGATCTTCCTTGCAGTGGGTTACGTCCGTCAAAAAATTATACAGACGCTCTCGCATCTTTGCCGCAGACTCTGTGGCGGGACAATCGGGTCGGAGAAGGTGATTCCGGTACCGGAATGGAATGGGGTCGCCGCGCCCTGTAGCACCCCCGAGGGCCCAAAACCTTGCATATGCAAGCGATGGCAGAGCGGAGATACGCACCGGCTCTAGCGCCTGGCGGTGCTGAAAACTCTGATACCACATGCTTTCGAACGACCCGTCAGTCTCGGTATGCATAAGGCGCTCAGCGGTCCCTGCGTGTGGCCGCCATTCATCCTCATCTCGCTTGCCACCAGGACTGGTGGGGATGACCTTCTCTAGAGAACTACCAAGTCTCCTTGAAGTCAACGTCGCGTGAAGTTTCTTGAACAAGGTGACTAGCTCCTGCTCGCGGCGTCGCGACCCATACGAGGAGAGTTTGTTCGCGTCAATCAGTTGTTTGAGCAGCTTGCGGGCGGCAGGTCTGGTTTGGATACTGTGGTACGACAAAAAATAGAGGTTTTCGCCGGCAGCAACTACCTTGCTGTTGAAGAACCATGCCGATGTCATCGCCTCGCAATACAGTCGTTTCCTTTCCGCGGGGGAGAGATCCGCCGGTGTTCGGCCAACGATTAGTCGGAAAGTGTCCCCGTTTTGCGACTGAGACTCGAGGGCTTCACGTTCCGTACGCAGGGCCTCGGTCTCTCGAAGCCGAAGTTTTTCTCTTACGTCCCAATACTTGAATCGTTGCCTTTCCATGATCAACAACTGGGCCTCAAGTTCTGCCAACCGCGGGGTGAGCAACAGACCCAAGGCCTGAAAATAGGCAACTCTCTTTTTAAAGAGCTTTTGATCTTCGTTCATAAGAGTCGATTCCGCTTCATTGGCGGAAAGTCCTTTCGATCGCGCAGCGGCTCGGGCCGCTTCCATTTCTTCGCCCGCCCTATCACAGGGATCCAGGAGCAGCCGCGAGACATCGTCTCGAAGCTGCGGAAGCTCGCAAATGGCGTCGAATGAGATTAGGTCGTACCCAATCTGAGCCGTCTGTACAAAGAGGATATTGACCCCACACCGCGCGAGAGCATCCGAAAGACCGAAGAATGCGTCATGATGCTCCGGCTTTGTCTCGCCCGGTCGGATAGGACGGCGCTGCAACAGAATGCGGATGTTGAACGCTGTCGGCCAGAAGTTCGGATGGATGGGCGAAACGATCAGGTGGGGTGTTTCATTATGGTGCCACCGGGTGTCGCCATCAAGGCGAGAGTGTTTGTCAAACTCCCGGCCCTCAACCCATACACCCCAACACGTCGAGTTCTCGTAGATGCGCACCGGCTCAAGTTCGTGGCGCTCGAAGAAAATTCCGCAACGCCGTGCTCGTGTCGCGATAGTGTAACTCATGTGCCAAATCTCTCTCGGAAGGGTCGATGCCTGAACGTCCAACCGCACACAGTGAATCAGATTAACATTCACTCCGTGAGAGTGCAAGTCGGTGTAGTGGACAACACGACTCTGCGTCGGTATCTCACACTTGCAGTTCGGTGACGATGTTCCACGGGACACGCGCCCCTCATTGCAGGCGTGTATACTAAGCCCTGAGCTTGCCCACCCTCCTTAGCGCAAATGATGTGACGAGCGGCGTGGGCAAGCTGGTCCGCCGATTAGCACCTTCATCTCTTCGATGAACTCATCAGAATGGCCTCCGATTGTCGTGAGGGCGCCGTCCTCACCGGCGGTGACAACCCGTTCTCTGAAGAAAGCCTGGGCGAACGGCGGCAGTCCGTCAAGCCAACGACCAGGCTCGTGCTCGTAGAGCCACCGTTGCACCGCTTCCGGCCACATAGATGTATAGGCCTTGGTGAGATCGGTAGGGCCGTGAATGGCCTCAAAGTCTTTGCGGAACTGGTCCAGCGCAAGACGATCTTGGCGATTGGAGCGATAGCAAAGGTAGTCGGTGAGGGTTGTGGTTGCCCCTTTAGACGCACGGTTCGATTCGGTCATGTCCCATCTGCGAGTTGTTGTTCTACAAGGCATGCTTCGACGTCACAGAGGCTGCCATCGCTTGCCAATCTATCCGCAACGGAATCGCAAAAAAAAGTGTGCGACCACGATCAGCGAAGCGAAGAGCACGATAACCCTACCACCCATGGCGGCGCACTGTCAATCAAAACTACGGCTTCAAGAAAAACACAACCGCCTCCGGCGGTCGCGGTGAGTAGACAGTCGCTCAGAACTGCACCTTTCAGTGCCAGGCGTGACAGCAGTCAATGTGAGTTGCAGTGAAAGGATCACCCCCGGAGTGTCAAGGAGGGTTGTTGGCGTTCATGTGTCAGCCGGGCGTTACCGAGCATCCAAGGAGCGTTCCAATGCGGAAGATCATAATTTGCCTGGGCTGTGTCGTCTACGTCCTTTCTCCGATCGACCTGATCCCCGACTTCATCCCGATCGCGGGGCAGGCCGACGACCTCACGATGATCGTCTTCACCATCCGAGCCCTGCTCAAACCCACCAAGGAGAAAGCCTGATGGAGTGGCCTTTTCCTCGGCTGCGGCGAGCCCGCCCGCCATTGCTTCCCTCTCCACCAACGCTCCTCAGCTGGACCGCCGGCGAAGCCGTCACCGCCGCGGACCTGTGCGAAGGCACGGCGATCCTGGGCCAGACCGGCGGGGGTAAATCCTCCACCAGTGGCCGTCTCGTGGCCGAGGCCATGATCCGCAACGGCTGGGGGGGCCTCGTCTGCGCGGTCAAGGCGGACGAGGCCAGCACCTGGGTTGAGTACGCCCGCCGCGCGGGACGGCTGGATGACCTGCTCATCATCGGCCCCAGCGCCCACCACTTCAACCCCCTGGACCACCAGCTCAAACGCCTGGGCAGCGGGGGCGGGCTGTGCGAGAGCGTAGTGGACATGTTCACGAGCCTCATGGAACTCGCCGACCGCGGCAAGGGCCAGGGCGGCCGGGGCGACAACGCCTACTGGCTGCTCGCCTGCCAGCAGATGATCCGCAACTTCACCCTGCTGCTGATCCTGGCCCAGGACAAGGTGTCCGCCCTTGATCTCTACAAGGCCATCATCTCGGCGCCAAACTCGCTGGAGCAGGTCGGCTCCGAGCAGTGGCGCAAGGACTCCTTCTGCTTCAAGCTCCTCAAGGCGGCGGACCAGCGGGAGCTTGCCACCTCCCAGCGCAGCGACCTGGAGCTGGCGGCCGATTACGTGCTGGTCCAGTTCGCGGGCCTGGCGGAAAAGACCCGCTCCACCATCGTGTCCACCTTTACCTCTATGGCCGATGTGCTGCTGCGGGGTGTACTGCGGGACACCTTCGGGGGCGAGAGCACCATCACCCCCGAAATGTGCGGCGAAGGCAAGATCATTCTGGTGGGCCTCAGCGTAAAGGAGTACGGCACGGCGGGCGTGCTCGCCAACGGGATCATGAAGTTCGCGTGGCAGCGGGCGATGGAGCAGCGGGACGTGTCGGCGCCCGCCGCACGCCCGGTCTTCCTGTTCTGCGATGAGGCCCAGTACATGGTGACCGGTACCGACAGCCTCTTCGCCACCACCTGCCGGTCCTCCAAGGTCGCCTTAGTGCTGCTGACCCAAAACCTGCCCATCCTCATCGCCGCCCTGGGCGGGGGTGACAAGGGGCGCTCTGAGGCCCTCGCCCTCCTGGGCAATCTCAACACCAAGGTCTTCCACTGCAACTCCAACCCCGAGACCAACGAGTACGCCGCCAACCTCATCGGGCGGACCAGGCAGTTCTTCGTGCAGGGGGGCACCAGCCAGCAGGGGAGTGACTGGCTCGCGCACACCATGGGCGTGGGCCAGCCGCCCCAGTGCAGCGCCAGCGTCAGCGAGCAGCTCGACTACGAAGTTTCCCCATCGCGCTTCGCGTGCCTCCGCACCGGGGGCGTAGCCCACCGCGGCATTGTGGACTCAATCCTGTTCCGCAGTGGAAAGAAGTTCGTCGCCAGCGACAAGACATGGTTGGCGGCAACGTTCCGGCAGCAGCTGTAGGGATAGGCCTACCTGCCGGACTTGATCATCTCCGGTGCGGGCCGTGCGGTGGCATTGCGTGATGGCTTCCGGCCCGGCATCGATTCCCTCCATTTCAGCAAAGGAGTCCCCATGCAGCCCCAGCAGCAGGAGCCATCCTCCGCCGAACGCCTGAAGGCAACGGCCAACTGGGTCTTTTTCGTTGTCCGCTCCCTGGCCGTCATCGCCGAGGTGTCGTTCCTCCGCAAGGGGTTTGGGGAGCGCTACCTGGGCATGCAGACGTTCTTCGCGCTGCCCGTGCTTCTGGTGTACATGGCCTTCTGGCCCGGCCATGACCCGCGGCCCTTGCTGTGGTACTTGGTTCTCTACCTCGTGATGTGCGGCGTCGCCCGCATCGACATCGCCCGCCGCCGGCGGGCCGGTCTCTGCGTGCACAGCCGCCACAATGGTTTCCCCCGCATCGCGCGGCTGTGCCCCGGCATGAGCGAAGTGGCCATCAAGCGATCCGCGGAACCGCTGCTCGTCGCCGGCATGGGCATGCTGGTGGCCATGGTCAACCTGCCGCTGGGCTTCTTCCTGCTGCTGACGGCCGTGGCGCTGTTCCTAACGACGGGCATGAATGAGGCATACGAGCGCGTCCGCGCTCTGGACATGCACGACATGGTGATCGAGCAGCAGCAGATCGCGGAGCGTTTCCGCACCCTGCGTGGTCAGCACATTTGAACCATTGAAAGGAATCAGCCATGAGCGACAACAAGGAGGGTGCCAGCCCCAAGATCGGGGCGGGGACAATGCAGGCGATGGCGCGCCAGGGCCTGCACGAGCTGCGCAACGCGCTCTACCCCGACTCCAACGTGGCCGCACACCCCGAGTCGGGCATGTACGGCACCGCCCTGCCCTCCGAAGTGGCGGCGCAGCGTCAGGGCGAACTCCAGCCTGGCGAACCGCCGCAGGCCTCAGTCATCGAGAGCCAGATCAAGGAGGCGGACCGCCAAGCCCAGGCCACCCACGAGGACCGCGGTCAGCGCGGCATGGAACGGGAGTAGATCAATGACCACCCTGTGCGAGTTGCTGGCCGACCTCCTCTACGCGGCGCTAGTGCTGGGATTCGCCTACGCCGTCAAAAAGCTGTGCATCGACGCCCTGGAAGCGGAAGCCCCCGATTGTCGAGGCTCATAGCCATTGTCTCGGACATGCGGTCATCCTTATGAACTTTTTATCGCCACACTCAACTGGAACACAGCCATGCTCACACTCATCGTCCTCGTCGTGCTGATCAGCTGCATCATGAAGAAGAAGGCCGCCGAGACCACGCCGCCTGTGCCGACGGCGGCTCTTGAGCCGGCACAGGCACGGCCCCCCAGCCTCTGGAAGCAGCGGGCCGCCAAGCTCGCGGTCAAGGGGGCGGTCAAGCTGCTGGCACGCAGCATGAAGTAGCTGTCGCCCGCGACCATTCCTCACGTTCGCCTGTCACGTCACCAACCGGAGAACCCCATGCGCGACCTGACCCCCGAGGAAATCGCCCGTTCCGTGGACACGGCGCGGTTCCCGGCGATCCTCACCCCTGAACAGGCTTCAGCCCTGTTGCAGATCGCCAAGACCACGCTCTACCGCAAGGTGAGCGAGGGCTTCTTCAAGAGCGCCGTCCGCCGGGGCAAGCCCTTGCGCTTCTGGCGCGACCGCTTGCTCGTCGTCTTCCTGGCGGGTGCATGATTCCCGTGATTTTTCACGCGGGAACTGACCGCAACCGCTTGACGAACGGCGCGCCCGCGGTACGTTACCGGCGTGATCCAAAGGTCCCCGCCGATCACCCGTAAAGACTGATCGCCGCTGGACGAAAGCCACGTTTTTTCAAGAGCACGGAGGTGACGGCATGAATCTCCTCGACCGGGAGCGGGTGGACGGCACGCGCGTGAGCATCGGCCGGCGCATGCAGGTCCGGGCATTGAGCGCGGATGTCCGCGAGCGTCGCAGGAGCGCCGCCTACACCGCCGTGTACGTCGATCTCGACGGCCGCCGCCGCGAACAGGGCCTGGGCACCACCAACAAGCGGGAAGCACGCCGTAAGGCCATCGAGATCTCCCAGCGTCTTGAAGAAGGCCGCCCACGCGCTGTTGTCCAGCGGGTGGCGATCAAGGACCTCATCACCCGCTACGAGGACTTCATCACCGCCGCCGACCTCGCTCCCAAGAGCCGGGCCAAGTACGCCGCGGACCTGACCAAGCTCCGGGAGTTTGTCGCCGAGCAGAAGCTGGTCTTTGCCGACCAGTTCGATGAGGACCGCTTCTATGCGTACCGCGCGTGGCTGCAGCGCCGCACGCACAAGCAGGGCACCGTGTACTCACCCAAGTCGATCTACGCTGCCCTCACCATCGCCAAGCAGGCCTTCAAGTGGGCGTGGCAGCGCAAGCTCCTGACGGAGTACCCCCTCGCCTCTGCCAAGCTCCCCAAGGCCAAGCCCAGGCCGCAGCCGTGCTTCACGACTCCGCAGGTCGAGCTGGCGCTCAAGCACCTCACCGGGGACACTCACGCTGCCGTCGCCATCCTGGCCTACTCGGGCATGCGGGTGGGAGAGCTGGTCCAGCTGACATGGAAGGATGTGCAGCTGCCAAAGGAGCGTCTGGGGATGATCCACATCCGCCGCGGCGGCTCTCGTGATACGACCAAGGACAAGGAGGAGCGGTTTGTGCCGGTCCATCCCCGTGTGCGGCCGATTCTCGATGATCTGCCCAGGGAGTCCGACCGAGTCCTGCCGGGTCTGCGGGACCGCACGCTGCTGACCCAGCTCAAGGCCGGGTGCAAGGCGGCGGGGCTGGGGAGCGCCTTCAAGGTGCACTCCCTGCGTCACCATTTCGCGTCGATGGTCGCCAACCACAACGTGTCGTACAAGAAGGCCTTGGCGTGGCTGGGGCACTCTGACTCGGAGATGCTCTCGCAGTACTACCACCTGCACGATGACGAATCGGAAGCCAGCATGCGGGCGTTGGCCGGCGATCTGAGCTTCAGTGTCAAAGATGGGCAGCAAGCGGCAAAGACTGAGAGTTCTGACAGCCTTGGTGGTGTGCCTCAGGGGGCGCAGCGGGGGACTCAAGGGCCCCAAACAGCGACCCCCCAACCGCAAACACCTGCAAATACGGTGGATGCGACCGGGGGGTCAAACGAAACGGAGAGGGGGGGATTCGAACCCCCGAAACGGTTGCCCGTTTACGCGATTTCCAGTCGCGTTCCTTCAGCCTCTCGGACACCTCTCCGGCTGAATGAGCCCCCACTTTAGGCCCGCGCCCCGTCGCTTTCAGGCAGCGAGCGGCAGCCGCGCCAGCCTCAGGCGAATCGCCAGGCGCTGGCCCCACGTACGGTCCATCGCCAGCGATGCCGCCACAAAGCCCAGCCCCAGCCCAGCAACAACGTCCGTTGGGTAATGCGCCGAAAACAGCATGCGGCAGGCCCCCACCACCAGCACCAGCGGCACCGCCAGCACTGCCAGCCGCGGGTACAGGCGCACCAGGATGACGCTGAGGCAGACAGCCGCGGCCGTGTGGCTGCTGGGCATGGACCACAAGTCAGACCAGATAGGACGCCACACCTGCCACGGGTAGTACAGGTCGGTCACCCCTTCGCGGGTCAGCGGGTATTGGCGGAACGGGCCGCAGAAAAATGAAGGATCGTGAAACACCGGGCGGGGGCGACCGATCAGGATCTTCAGCACTTTGATCAACACCGCCGTAGTGGCGATGGCTGCCGCGGCATCCCACAGCCTCGGGCGGCGCGCCTTGTCAAGAAGCCACACCGCCGCCAGCACCAGCAGGATGCACACAAGGTCCCCCCACTGCTGAATGAACAGCAACTCGCGCTTCAAATCGCCCTTGATCTCCCACCGCCCCCCCTCGAGGAACCTGCCCATGAACCTCATCGCCGGCGCATCCAGCGGCAGCAGCGCGATGATGAGCAGCACCGTACACGCCAGCACCAGCGCGATACGGCGGGGCGTGAGCGGCCCATGAATAATCCATGCCAGCCTGCCCGGCGCGGGGCACGGCGCATCGCGGTTATAGTCGGCCTTGATGGGCTTTGTCGCTCTGGACATGACGATGGCGGAGCCGGCGTGGAGCGGCACTCCCTGGCTACGGGGGTGGCGCAGCGCTGCGTTGCTGATCGCGCTGTGCCTGTCAGTGTATCTGCCCGGCTTTACCTCCATGCCGATCGTGGACCGTGATGAGGCACGCTTTGCCCAGGCCAGCCGCGAGATGCTGGAGAGCGGCGACTACATCATCCCCAGCATCCAGGGCAAGCCCCGCCTGAACAAGCCGCCGCTGATCTACTGGATGCAGGCGGCATCAGTGCAATCCTTAACCGGGGGAGATGTCCCGCACGATGAGGCGTGGATGTACCGCCTTCCCTCGCTGCTCGCGGCAATCGTGACCGTACTTGCGACGCGACGCCTTGGGCAGTCGATGTTCGGGCCGCTCGCGGGGTTTCTTGGCGGGTGCATCATCGCCATCTGCCCGGTCATGTTCTGGGAAGCCCGCCAAGGTCGCAGCGACATGGTGATGGTGGCGTTTACAACCGTGGCCCTGCTGGGTCTATGGCGGTGCATCAAGGCGAGCGGGCTCCTGGAAGCCGGCAAGGCGGAGGATCGCACAGCGATACCGCCCGCAACCTCCGCCCCCCCACGCGTTCCCCATGTCACGGCGCTCAGCCTGTGGCTGCCCCTCGCGCTCGGTGTGCTGACCAAAGGGCCCATCACGCTGCTGGTCATCGGCCTCACGATCGCATCGCTGTGCGTGTGTGTGCGCCGGTGGCGCTGGACCTTGGCGCTGCGCCCTGTCCTTGGCCTTGCGGTCATCGTGGTTGTGGTGGCGCCGTGGGTCGCGGCAGTGGCGTACCGGCACGGCGCTGCCAACTACCTGCACGTTTTGGCCGACGAAACGGTCGGACGCTCGCTGACCTCCAAGGAGGGGCACTCCGGGTTCCCTGGCATCCACACGCTCCTCATGCCGCTCCTGCTTTTCCCCGGCAGCCTAATGGTCGGCGCCGGGCTCCGCAGCGCCATCGCGCGCGAGTTCCCACGCCTGCGGCAACGCACCGCCGAAAGCCTCATCATCACCCCGCAACTGTTCCTGCTGTGCGGCATCATCCCCGCATGGATCTTCTTTGAGCTCGTCAGCACCCGCCTCCCCCACTACACCATGCCCCTGTATCCGCTTCTGGCGATCCTGGCCGCGCAGGCCTGCTGCATCGCTCCCACCTCACTCGCCGGCCTGCTCAAGATGAGCCCCTTCCGCTGGGCCCTCACACTGTGGCTGGTCGCCCTGCCGGTACTCATACTCCTCGCCGCCGCAACCCTGGCTCTCGCACTCCGCGGCATCACCGGCGTCGGCGTCGGCATCTGCGGGCTGGGCGTCGCCGCGGCCTGCACGGGCCTCGCGGCAAAGGCCCTGCGCCTCGGCGATGTGCCCCGCCTGCAGCTGACCGGCATTGCCGCATTCATCCCATGCCTGGCAGCGGTCGCCATCGCCCTGCCTCAGTTCGACGCATTGTGGATTTCCCGCGCGCTGGGCTCTCACCTGCGCCACCTCGACCCTGGCCGCCGCCTGCCCATCGCCGCCGTCGGCTCCAGCAGTATTCACGGCGCAGGCTTTCAGGAAGACAGCCTGACCTTCGAACTCCGCGGCAGCGTCGATCGCATCGATCCCGATCAACTTGACCCATGGCTCAAAGCGCACCCCGGCGGCCTCGCCATCGTGCCCGCGCACATGATGCTGGGGAACCACGCCGTCATTCCCCTCGCCGAGGTCCGCGGCTTTAACTACTCCAAGGGGCAGCTGACCTACCTCTGCATCATGGAAGCGCGCCCATGAACCCCGCCGCGCCGCAGCACCCGAACACCACACCGCCAACCCCATGCGGCATCCTGCTGGTTGACAAGGACCTTGACTACACCAGCATGGACGTGTGCGCCATCGTCCGGTCGCGCCTGCGCCGCGCGGGGCCGCACATCCCCAAGCGCATCAAGGTCGGACACGCGGGCACGCTGGACCCACTCGCGACCGGCCTGCTCGTGGTGCTCGTTGGCAAGGCCACGCGCCTGTGCGAATCGTTCATGGCGACCACCAAGGTGTACGAAGCAACCATCGATCTCGCGCACACCTCGGCCACGGACGATGCCGAGGGCCAGCGCACACCCGCCCCTCTTCCCGATTCGCTCCCCACGCGCGGCGAGATTGCCGCGATCATCGCATCGCAGTTCACCGGCACCATCATGCAGCGCCCCCCCGCATTTTCCGCCATTAGCGTGGGCGGGCAGCGGGCGTACGACCTCGCGCGCCGGGACAAGCCGCTGGACCTCCCGCCACGCCCCGTGCGCATCGACGCCTTTGACCTCCTCGACTACACATGGCCCACCGCAACGGTCCGCATCATCTGCGGCAAGGGGACGTACATCCGCTCCCTCGCGCGCGACCTGGGCGCCGCCCTGGGCGTTGGCGGCATGCTTACGCAGCTGCGCCGAACCCGCAGCGGCGACCTCTCCGTCGCCGACGCTCTCACGCTGGACGCGTTGCCGCAAACCATTTCTCAGCAAGACTTACGACCGATTCCGAGCGCGGATGGGCAATATGAGTCGGGGCTGCCGCGTTGAGCCTGCCGCGGCAGCCGCCGCACACCGTGGGGCAATGACGCGTTGCGTCACACTCATCACAAACAGGCCCTCGCCCCGGCCGAACCGGAGTTCCGTTTCATGAAAACACCGTGCACACTGCTCCTCACCCTCGCCCTTGGCGTCTTTTCCAGCGGCGCGTTCGCCCAGCCGGCAGGCGATGCCCCCAAAGGCCGTCCGCCCGCGGGAGAGCGTCCCCGCCAGCCGCGTGATGGCGAGAATCGCCCACCCCGAGATGGTGAGGGTCGCGGCCAGCGTCAGGGCATGGGCCAGCCGCTGACGGCGGAAAAGGCGAAGGCCGCCTGGGAGATGGAGGCCAAGGGTGTTGCCGCGCGTCACAAGCTCAGCGCCGAGCAGACCAAGGCCCTGGTCAAGGCCTACTCAGATGCCCGCGCCAGCGTGCAGGCCAAGCAGGAGGAAGCCCGCAAGAACCGTGGCGATGGCGATCGCTCCGAGGCCGCCCGCTCCATCCGCGATGCGGAAACCGCCGCCCGCGAGCAGTTCAACAAGGCCCTTGCCGATGCCAAGATCAGCGGCGACAGCCTCACGAAAGTCAACGCCTCCCTGGGCGCCATGGGCATGGTCGGCGCCGGGTGGGACCGCATGGTGGACACCATCTCCGGATTCCATCTCGATGCCGCCAAGCAGCAGGATGCCCTCAATGCGCTTGAAGACTACATCGTCACGACCGGCAAGGCCCGCGAGTCCGGGCGCGGCGGCAACGGCGATCAGCAGGACATACGCGCAACCATGCAGGACAGCCGCGAGAAGATGATGACGGCGATGAAGTCCACACTCTCCGCTGAGCAGTTCGCGGCATTCGAGAAATCCTTCCCCGGCGCGCGTGGCGGCGAGGGCCGTCCTGATGACGCCGGTCGCCCCCGCCGCGACCGCGCTAACGAGGACGGCGAGACACCCCGTCGCCCGAAGGATAAGTAACGAAAACACAGATACTTAGATACAATTGATGATTGACCAGCGGCCTCCTTTTCAGGAGGCCGTTTTCGTTTATGTCTGAACCCAGCCGCGAGGAAAAATCCATATTTTCAACCCCCAAGGTCGATAATCTCGTTGACGGTTCATGATTTTTTCATATCTTGCTCCCCACGCCGGGCCCGGTGGGCCTGTGCCAATTCTCTGGGAGCTTGACATGCGTCGCAATCGGTATGCATCGTGGTTGGTCAGTGCCGCAACTCTGGCCGCCTTTGCCGGGCTTGCACACGCGCAAACACCGCTGGGCACGGCCATTACCTACCAGGGCCAGCTGCGCTTCCAGACCGTCGTCTACAACGGCGATGCGGACTTCCAGTTCCGACTCTTTGATGCGGCCGCCGGCGGCACGCAGGTGGGGCCGACGCTGGGCGCGACGACGGTGCCTGTGGCGGGCGGCCGCTTCGCGGTGCAGCTCGACTTTGGCGCGTTGGCCTTCAACGGCGACTCGCGCTGGATCGAGATCTCCGTGCGTCCTACCGGCTCGCTTGATCCGTACGTCGTCCTCAACCCGCGCCAGACCGTGACGGCCTCGCCATACGCGCTGTACGCGCTCAACAGCGCGGCAGGCCCGCAGGGCCCGGTCGGTCCCATGGGCCCCCAGGGCGTGGCTGGTCCGCAGGGCGCGACGGGTGCCGCGGGTCCCACCGGAGCAACAGGGCCGCAGGGTGATCAAGGCATCCGTGGCCCGCAGGGCTTCACAGGCCCGCAGGGCCCTCAAGGTGCAATCGGCGCGCAGGGCATCGCCGGGCCTCAAGGTGCGACGGGCTCGCAGGGACCGGTTGGCCCGCAAGGCTTGACAGGCGACACCGGTCCGCAAGGCGCGATGGGCGTGCAGGGCTTGACGGGCGACACAGGGCCGCAGGGCGCGATGGGCCCGCAGGGTTTGACAGGCGACACGGGTCCGCAAGGCGCGATGGGCGCACAGGGCTTGACGGGTGACACCGGTCCACAAGGCGCGATGGGCGCACAGGGTTTGACTGGCGACACCGGTCCGCAGGGCGCGACAGGCGCACAGGGTTTGACTGGCGACACCGGTCCGCAGGGCGCGATGGGCGTGCAGGGCTTGACGGGTGACACCGGTCCACAAGGCGCGATGGGCCCGCAGGGTTTGACAGGCGACACGGGTCCGCAAGGCGCGATGGGCGCGCAGGGTTTGACAGGTGACACCGGGCCGCAAGGCGCGATGGGCGCGCAGGGTTTGACAGGTAACACCGGTCCACAAGGCGCAATGGGCGCACAGGGCTTGACAGGCGACACCGGGCCGCAAGGCGCGACAGGCGCACAGGGTTTGACTGGCGACACCGGTCCGCAGGGCGCGACAGGCGCGCAGGGCAACACGGGGCCTGAAGGACCGGTTGGTCCGATGGGCCCGATGGGCTTCACCGGCAACACCGGCCCGATGGGCCCTGTCGGCCCGATTGGCCCGATGGGTCTCACCGGCGATACCGGCCCGCAAGGCGACCCCGGCGTGCAGGGCATGATGGGTTTCCAGGGTGCGATGGGTCCGGCGGGTGCGACCGGCGCTCCCGGCGCGACCGGCCCTCAGGGCGCGGCAGCCTCCAAATATCTGGTTGGCCCGGCCCCTTCCGGCTCGCCATATGCCAGCATCCAGGCGGCCATCAACGCGGCAGTTTCGGATGGGGCGACGGTGTCGTCGCCTGCCGTCGTCTTCGTTCAGCCCGGCACCTACACCGAGAATGTCACCATGGCGCCCGGCGTCAGCGTGCAGGCGGTGGTGGACC
The DNA here is from genome assembly GCA_038260025.1 of Phycisphaerales bacterium. GTDB lineage: Bacteria > Planctomycetota > Phycisphaerae > Phycisphaerales > UBA1924 > JAEYTB01. The sequence goes on along the minus strand of JBBSOF010000011.1, from coordinate 46,314 downwards.
ACCGGTCCTTCTCGACCACGCTCAACGGCGTGCTGATGGTCAGCTTCGCCACCACCGATGATCTGGCGTCATGGAACGGCGTCGATATTTCCCGCGGCATCAGCTTCACGGGCGGCGTGAAGCAGCAGCTCTTCCTCTCCAGCGCCACCATTTATTCCAACGGCGGCGGCAGCCCGCTGGTGATGAACAACGTGGCCGCGGGCAGCCGTGTCGAGGCGCGGGATGTGCTCTTCCGCAACACCAGCGCCGCCCCCGGCCCCGCGGCAGACATTTCCGCCGGCACGCTCGAGGCGGTTGGCTCTGCCTTCCGCAACAACGATGCGTCCAACAACGGCGTGTCCGTCGCCCTCAGCGGCACCGGTGCGGCGTACCTCGGAACGTTTGAGTTGTTCGGCAAGGCCACCAGCACCAGCAGCGCGACCCTTTCGCTCAACCAGGGCGTGATCCACTCGGGCGCCAGCCAGGGCGTGGTGGCGGGCGGCTCGGGCACGGTGCTGATGTCCACCGTCGGCCTTGAGACCTTCACGCCCGGCGATGTAGTGGCCGACAGCGGCCCCGGCCCGGTGTACTACAGCGTGCTGACGTACACGCTGCCCGGCCAGATGATGCCCGCCTCGGCGACGCTGCTCCCCGGCAGCGGCCCAGCCGGACCGCAGGGCCCCGCAGGTCCAACCGGGCCGATGGGCTCGACGGGAGCCACCGGCGCGACAGGCCCGATGGGCAGCACGGGCGCGATGGGCAGCACCGGCCCGGCAGGTCCTGCCGGCCCCGCCGGCATGGATGGCGCTCAAGGCCCCATCGGTCCCATGGGCCTCATGGGCGCACAAGGCAACGACGGTCCGCAAGGCATCCAGGGCCCTCCCGGCAGCAACGGTGCTGATGGGTCCGATGGCGCTGATGGCGTCAACGCCGCGCGTTACATCGTCGCCACCACGCTCAGCGACGGCGCCACCCACACCAGCATCCAGGCCGCCATCACCCAGGCCGTCACCGACGGCTTTGGCCCCGGCGCGCTGCCCGACACCGTCATCCTCGTCCGCCCCGGCACCTACGCCGAGGATGTGGCCCTCGCCGACGGCGTGCATCTGGTCGCCGCTTCTCCTTCCAAGAACTTCGCCACCACCATCAGCGGCCATGTGCTGCTGGCCGGCGGCGTCACCTCGTTGCGCGGCATCGACATCAGCGCCGCCGCGGGCGACGCCCTCTCCATCATCAGCACCAGCACCTCCACGCAGCTCCAGCTCTCCGATGCCAACGTCTACGCCTTCGGGGCTGGATCATCGCTGGTCGTTGACACCCCCCGCAGCAACTCGTCGGGCCTGTCGTACGTGAATGCCAACTTCCGCAAGCTGAGCGCGGGCAGCGGGCCTGCCGCGGCAATCCGCTCGGGCACCGTGCAGGGCTATGACGGCACGTTTGACCCCGGCAGCCAGGCCAATACGGCGGTGCTGCTGAGCAACACGGGCGCGGGCTCACCCAACGACTACGGCCGCTTCTGGCCCAAAGGCACCGACATCTTCGGCCCCATCAACCTGACGCAGACGGGCGTGCCTTCGAGCGCACCGGTGCTCGATGCGCGCTACTCGGCCATCCGCTTCAGCGGTGCGCCCTCGAACGCGGGCATCATCGATGCCACCGGTGGTGACATCTTCATCCTCCAGGTCGAGATGCGCGGCAACCCCGCCACGCCCGGCGACGTCGCCATCACCGATGGCGGCCCCTTCAAGTACGGCCTGCTGACCTACGCCAACAACGGCAACACCATGCCCTCCAGCGCCACACTCCTCCCCGGCAGCGGCCCCACCGGGCCGCAGGGCCCCGCAGGCATGGACGGCGCTCCCGGCGCCACCGGCCCCATGGGCAGCACGGGCCCCACCGGCCCCGCAGGCATGGACGGAGCGCAGGGCCCTGTTGGCCCCATCGGACCTATCGGCCCCATGGGCATGAACGGCAATGACGGCGCACCGGGCACACCGGGTGCACCAGGCGCTGACGGCGCGCCCGGCCCCCAGGGCCCCGCGGGCATCCCTGCCGCGCGGTACATCGTCGCCGACAGCCTCTCTGAGGGTGCAACGCACACCAGCATCCAGGCCGCCATCAACCAGGCCATCGCTGACGGCCACGGCCAGAGCAACCAGGCCACGGTCCTCATCCGCCCGGGCACCTACACCGAGAACGTCGCGCTCGAGGCGGGCATCCACCTCATCTCCGGCGCACCCGGCAAGCACTTCACCACGCAGATCATCGGCAACGTCTCCTTCGTCCCCGCCTTCCCCGGTCAGGTCACGCTGATCGGCCTCGAGATGGCCGCCAACAGCGGCGATGCACTCCGCGTCGCGGGCCCCGCCAGCGACAGCGTGCAGCTCTACCTCGTGGACTGTGGAGTCACGGCGGGCTCAGGCGCTGATGATGCCCTCGAAGTCGACATCAACAACCTCTCCGGCGCAACCCCCGGCGTCATCCTCGATAACACCATCCTGCGCACACCCGCGGGCTCAACGGGCTACCCCGCCAACATGCTCCGCGGCACGCTCCAGGGCCGTGGCCTCACCCTCAACCCCACCAATGCCAACGCCGCCAGCCTCAACCTGGGCGCGGGCGGCCGCGCGTGGCTGCGCGACAGCGACTTCTTCGGTCGCGTGCTCGTGAACAACACGGTGCACAGCGCCACCACCACGGTCTTCGAGGCCCGCCACAGCCAGTTCCGCGCCGGCTCCAACCCCAGCGTCGTGGACAACACGGGCGCCCGCATCCTGCTCTTCGGCAGCCTCCTGGGCTCCCCGGGCACCACGTACAGCGGCGATGCATTCACCAATAACGGCTCGGGCAGCATCTGGTACGGCGATCTTTCGTACATCCCCGGCAACACCCTCACCATCCCCGCAGGCTCCACCCTGCTTGATGGCACCGGCCCGCTCGGACCTCAGGGCCCGGCAGGCCCGATGGGCGTGGCCGGCCCTGCCGGTCCGATGGGCAGCCCCGGGGCGACCGGCCCCGCCGGTCCTGCGGGAATGGACGGTGCGCAAGGTCCCACCGGACCGATCGGCCCCATGGGCCTGCAAGGCCCCGCGGGCATGAACGGCAACGATGGCGTCAATGGCGCTGACGGCGCTGATGGCGTCAACGCCGCGCGTTACATCGTCGCCACCACGCTCAGCGACGGCGCCACGCACACCAGCATCCAGGCCGCCATCACCCAGGCCGTCACTGACGGCTTTGGCCCCGGCGCGCTGCCCGACACCGTCATCCTCGTCCGCCCCGGCACCTACGCCGAGGATGTCACACTCGCTGACGGCATTCATCTGGTCGCCGCTTCGCCCAGCAAGAACTTCGCCACCACCATCAGCGGTCACGTGCTTCTGGCGGGCGGCATCACCTCGATGCGCGGCATCGACATCACCGCCGCCACCGGCGATGCACTCTCCGTCATCAGCTCCTCCGCCACCACGCAGATCCAGGTGTTTGACATGAACGCCTATGCCTTCGGCGCAGGCTCACCCCTCGTCGTCGATGTGCCCCGCACCGGCTCCGGCGGCGTCTCTTACGTCAACTCCAACTTCCGCAAGCTCTCCACCGGCACCGGCCCTGCCGCGGCAATCCGCTCCGGCACCGTGCAGGGTTACGACGGCACCTTCGACCCCGGCAACCAGGCCTTCACCGCCATCGCCCTCACCAACACCGCCGTCGGTGGTTCCGCCGACTACGGCCGCTTCTGGCCCAAGGGCACCGACATCTTCGGCCCCATCAACCTCACGCAGACGGGCGTGCCTTCGAGCGCGCCGGTGCTCGATGCCCGCTACTCGGCCATCCGCTTCAGCGGTGCGCCCTCGAACGCGGGCATCATCGATGCCACCGGCGGCGACATCTTCATCCTCCAGGTCGAGATGCGCGGCAACCCCGCCACCGGCGGCGACGTCGCCATCACCGATGGCGGCCCCTTCAAGTACGGCCTGCTGACCTACGCCAACAACGGCAACACCATGCCGCCCAGCGCCACGCTCCTCCCCGGCAGCGGCCCCACAGGGCCGCAGGGCCCGGCAGGGCCGACAGGTCCTGCGGGTATGGACGGTGCAACCGGCGCCACGGGCGCGATGGGCAGCACGGGCGCTCAGGGCCCCATCGGCCCCATGGGTCTGCAGGGCCCCACGGGCATGAGCGGCAATGACGGTGCTCCGGGTGCCCCCGGCGCTCCCGGCGCGAACGGCAACGACGGCGCTCCCGGCCCGCAGGGTCCGGCGGGTATTCCTGCCGCGACGTACATCGTGAGCAACGACATCAACGAGCCGGGCACGCACACCACCATCCAGGCGGCGATCGATGCCGCGGTGCTGGCGGGCCATGGCCCTTCCAGCCCCGCGACGATCCTGGTGCGCAACGGCACGTACACCGAGAGCCTGTCGCTGGCCCCGGGTGTGAACCTGCTGTCGGCGACATCGGGCAAGAGCTTCCACACCAACGTGGTGGGCAACGTCACCTACGCCCCCGCCGTCTCGGGCCAGATCACGATTGTGGGCTTTGAGTTCACCGCTTCGAGCGGCGACACGTTCACCATCAGCAGCGTGAACCCCATCGGCAGCGTGCAGGTGTACATGACCGAGTGCGGCGTGACGGCCGCTTCGGGCGGCGACGATGCCGTGCAGGTCGATGTCTTCCGCTCGGGCGCGACGCCGGGCATCATCATGAATAATGTCATCCTGCGGACGCCCTCGGGCTCCTCGGGCGTGCCCCTCCGCATGGTCAGCGGCACAGCGCAGGGCACCGGCGTCACCTTCAACCCCGCCAGCGAGAACGCCGTCGCGCTCTACCTCGACGTCGGCGGCCGCGCCTGGCTGCGTGACTGCGACTTCTTCGGTCAGGCCAGCGTCAACACCACCTTCAGCACGGGCACGGTCTTCGAGGCCCGTCACAGCCAGTTCCGTGCGGGGGCAAACCCCAGCGTGCTGGACAACACCAACGGCCGCATCCTGCTGACCAACTCCCTCTTCGGCAGCCTCAGCGGGGGCTACAGCGGCGACGTCGTGACCGACAACGGCGTCGGCCAGATCTGGTACACCGACCTCGCCTTCGTACCCGGCAACACCATGACCGTGCCGCCGGGCGCCACGCTCCTCGCAGGGACGGGACCGGCGGGGCCGCAGGGAGTCCAAGGGCCGATCGGCCCGATGGGCAGCACCGGTGCCACAGGCCCGGCAGGGCCAATTGGCCCCATGGGCTTCCAAGGTCCTGCTGGCAATGACGGCGCGGCGGGTGCCGCAGGCGCCCCGGGGCCCCAAGGCCCCGCAGGCAACACCGGCCCCGCCGGTCCTCAAGGCAATCAAGGCGCTCAGGGCGCTCAGGGCGCACAAGGCCCCGCCGGCTCGCCCGGTCCGACCGGCCCCGCCGGCGCATCGCCCTGGTCGCTCTCGGGCAGCAACACGTACTACAACGCCGGCAAGGTGTCGATGGGCACCGCTTCACCGGCCAGCACCGACCGCGTGTCGCTTGATGCCAACGGGTCTGATGTCGGCCTGGGCATCATCAATGCAACGCCAGCCGGCACTGGCATCAACGTTGCCAGCGATGGCATCGGCGTGTTCGCCTCCTCTTCCACCAACTACGGCCTCCAGGGCTTCACCACCGCGGCCACCCGCGCCGGCATCCGTGGTGATTCCAATCAGTCCACATCCCCCGGCGTGTACGGCTCCAACGGTGGCGGCGGCGCGGGCGTGTTCGGCTCGGCAGCCCCCGGCTCCGGCGGTGGGAGCGGCGTGCTGGGCTCCTATGACGGGCCGACCACCGGTTCGCTGGATGGTTACGGTGTGCGCGGCAGCATCACCACCCTCGGGAACAACACTGGTGATACCCGTCGTGCAGGCGTGTACGGACACATCGGAGGCACGCAGTCCATGCCGAACACCTCGTCGTCTGGCGCAGATGCGGCGGGCGTCTACGGCACGACCTCCGGCACCAGCCGCGCGGGCGTGTTCGGTAATACCACCAATGGCGCCAGCATTGGCGTACTGGGTCGCACAGATGCGGTGTTGTCCTCTGCCAACAGCAACCGGGCCGTTGTTGGCATCGCCACCGGGGTCACTCAGACCAACTACGGAGTGTGGGCCACAGCGGCGGGTGCCGCTGGCTCTACCGGCGTCTTCGGCACGGCCACAAACACTTCCGGCTCTCCTTCCGTCAACGGCGTGTACGGGCTGATCTCTGCGTCCGGCAGTTCCGGCGGCAGCGGTGTCCGCGGCGAGAACCTCAACACCTCCGGCGGCGTCGGTGTTTCGGCGAAGACGGCTTCGGCGAACGGCCGCTCGATCGTGGCGGACGGCTCTATCTACGTCAACAACCGTACCTCCGCGACTCAAAACGGCGATGCGATCAACATCGATCTCATCAACTCCCGCACGGTCAGCCTGAACGCAAACGGCGAGTGGTTCGCTTACAACTTCAACAACATCTCCGACCGCAACAAGAAGGAGAACTTCGCCGAGATCAACCCCACCGATGTGCTGAGCAAGGTCGCCAACATGCCCATCACCATGTGGAACTACAAGGGCAGCAGCGCGGATGAACGGCACATCGGCCCGATGGCCCAGGACTTCCACGCTGCCTTCGGCCTCAACGGCCCGAACGACACGGTCATCGGCACGATGGACGGTCAGGGCGTTGCCCTCGCCGCCATCCAGGGCCTGAACCAAAAAGTCGACGCCGAGGATGCGAAGCTCATCTCGCAGCTGGCCCAGAAGGACGCGGCGATCGCAGCACTCGAGTCGCGCCTGTCTTCGATGGAGAAGAAGGTGCAGTCCGGCTTCCCGATGACCTCGGGGCTTGGCTGGGGCGTGCTGGGTGCGGGCGTCGGCGGGCTGATCATGGCACGTCGCCGCAAGGCCCCGAAGGGTGACCGCTGATCGTTCGCTCGAAAGGAGATCATCGCATGACCACCATCCGCAACTTTCATCTCACTCGCGTCACCCTGCTCGCGGCAGCCGCGGCCCTCGCCTCCACCGCCTTCGCCATCGACCCCCCCGAGATCGACTGGTTCACCATCGACTGCGGCGGCGGCACCAGCACGCAGGGGGACTTTGTCCTCATGGGCACCATCGGCCAGCACGATGCGGGGTCGGACAGTTCCGCCCTCACCGGCGGGGGCTTTTCCCTTGTCGGCGGGTTCTGGACCAACGACGACCCGTGCGGCACCGCCGACTTTGATGGCGATGGCGACATCGGCACCGACGCCGACATCGAAGCCTTCTTCGCCTGCCTGGGCGGCAACTGCTGCGCCCTGTGCTTCCCCGGCGGAGCCGACTTCAACGGCGACGGCGACATCGGAACCGACGCCGATATCGAAGCGTTCTTCAGGGTGCTCGCGGGAGCGCCGTGCCTTGGGTAGTAAGGACTGAGTCCTGAGGACTGAGTGCTGAGTCAGAAACAAAAGAGGCCCCCGCGCGTGCGGGGGCCTCTTTTTTTTTCTTACCCTCCGCCCCCCTCTGCGTCCTCCGCGTTCAAACTCTTTCTTCTTAAAAGCGCAGAAAGCAGAGCAGTCCCCAGTCCCCAGTCCTGACTCAGTACTTTCCACTCAGGACTCAGGACTCTCCTCTCCCCCCTCCCCCTCCACCGTCGCTTCTTCGCCCGCGTGGGTGCCGGCGATGACGCCGGGGGTCCACAGCTCATCGGTGTCCTGGCCGTCGCACAACTGGCGGATGAGCAGGTACAGCACGGTGCCGCCCGAGAACCAGAAGCTGATGGCGAACGCGCCCACGATGTAGAGCGGCACATGCGCCCAGAAGCGCACAGCGCTGACGGCCGCGGCAGCGGTGCGGCTGACCTCGCCGGGTGCGAGGGGGCTGCCGTCGGCGTGGGCGCGCAGGGTGCCCTGCCAGGGCTGCGCGAGCAGCAGCGTGGAGGACCACAGCGCGAGGCTGTCGGCGGCCTTGGCCAGTGCCCCCAGCACGACAGTTGCAACCACGGCCTGCACAAGCAGCACGGCGGAGTAGGCCACGACGCGCATCGGTCGGCCGGTGACATAGGCGTAGCAGCGCTGCACCGAGTCGATGGCGTCGGTGCCCTCGCATGCGACGGCGGGCACCAGCATGGGCATGCCCAGCAGGTAGACCACGAGCACGACGACGGCCGCGACGCCCAGCAGCAGCACGATGAAGTAGAGCAGCGCGCCGACGGCGTTGAGGTATTGGAAGCCCAGCAGCGCGCCGCCGAGCAGCGCCATGAGGCCCACCAGGATGCCCACGACAAACAGCGGCGCAGCAAGCGATGAGAACAGCGAGCCCCACCGCGACAGCGAAAAGGCCAGCGCCCGGGTCCAGCTGATGCGGCGGTCCAGCGCGAACTCGGTGGCGGCGGTGCGCGCCACGGCGCCGCCGCCGATGGTCCACACGATGAGGGCGGGGACGAAGACGGCAAGGGAGCCCCACGGGTACTTGTCGATGAGCTGCTTGGGCAGGTCGACGAAGAGGTCCAGCAGCCCCGCGCCCGCCTGCTCGGGCACCAGGCGCAGCACGCCGTAGGCGATCTTCTCAAGGGCGCGGCCCGCGAGCAGCGAGCCGTCGGCCAGCGGCCCCGCCCCGCGCTTGTCCCCCGCCAGCCACAGGCTCGGGATCTGCCCGATGAGCCCGATGAGCGCGAGCATCACCAGCGAGAGGCCGATGCGCGCCGGGCGCAGGGCCAGGCGCGCCGCCCCCAGCAGCCGGGGCCACAACAGGCCGCTGGAAAGCTCAAGGATGCCGACGCCCCAGACGCCGCGGGATTGCCTGAAATGCGGTGTTTCCGCCATGCCATATCCTTCTGGACGTTTCCCGGGCCGAAACCCGGCCGGGCAAAGCCCGAATCATTATGATGGATCGCGGCTGGCTCCGCCACGCGCAAGGGTTGTAGGCCGCATACCGCGCCGGAGCCGGGACGGTTTGCAGGAAAGGGGTTGCTTGCCATGTCGAGCGGCATCATGGGCGGCGGGCTAATCATCGGGCTCATCATCGCGGGCCTGTTCGTGGTCGTGGTGTTCATCGTCATGGCCATGTATAACGGGCTGGTGAAGCGGCGGATCGGGGCCGACAACGCGTGGTCGCAGATTGATGTGCAACTCAAGCGCCGCTACGACCTCATCCCCAACCTCGTCGAAACCGTCAAGGGCTACGCCGGGCACGAGAAGGGGACGCTGGAAGCGGTCATCGCCGCCCGCAACCAGGCGGTCTCGCTCAGCGGCAACGCATCGGTGCCCCAGCGGGCCGAGGCGGAGAACGTGCTGACGCAGACGGTGGGCCGACTCTTCGCCCTCGCCGAGGCGTACCCGCAGCTGAAGGCCAACGAGAACTTCGCGAAGCTGCAGGAGGAACTGACAAGCACCGAGAACCGCATCGGCTTCGCCCGCCAGCACTACAACGACAGCGTCGCCCGATATGAGGAGTCGCGCCAGTCCTTCCCCACCGCCGTCATCGCGGGGATGTTCAACTTCGAGAAGCGCGAGTACTTCAACATCACCAGCGCGCCCGAGCGTGAAGCGCCCAAGGTCTCCTTCTCGTGAGCGGTGGGCCGGGGCCAGGGTTTGGGCCGGGGTTTGGACAGGCAAGGCCGCGGGAAGAGCCGGGCGCGGTGCCTAAGACGCCCCGCGCCGCGGCAGTCAACCTCGACGCCGTTGCCGCACAGCCCGAGATGCGGGCAAAGATCTCGGCGTACCCCGGCAACGTCACGTTTGTCGACCTCATCGAGAAGAACCGCCGCCAGTCCATCGTGCTGATGGTGTGCATGCTCGCCCTGGCCGTGGTGGTGGGCGGCGTCATGGCTGCCGCGATCTCGGCCTATGGCGGGGGCGTGGCAACCTTTGAGCAGCTCCTGCCCTCGGTGCTTCTGGGCGGCGTGGCAGCCCTGCTCTTCGGCGGCATCGGGGCCGTGTGGTCCTGGTACGGCGGCGCGGCGGCGATCCTCTCCATGTCCGGTGCCAAGCCCATCACCCGCGCCGACGACCTGGAACTGCACAACGTGGTGGAGGAACTCTCCATCGCGGCTGGCTTGCCCATGCCGCGGGTGTTCCTCATCCCCGAGACCGCCCTCAACGCCTTCGCGACCGGGCGCGACCCCGCGCACGCCGCGGTGGCGATCACCACCGGCCTGCGCAGCCGCCTGACGCGCGATGAACTGCAGGGCGTGCTGGCCCACGAAATGGCCCATGTGCGGCACTACGACATCCGCTTCTCGATGCTGATGGCGACGATGGTGGGCCTCATCGTTTTTGCGTGCGATGCCTTCTGGCGGATCCTGCGGTACGGGCGCCTCGGCGGCGGCCGCCGCGGCAGCAGCAAGGACGGCGCGGGTGCCGTCATGGCCGTCGTCTTCATCGTCGCGTTGCTGCTCTCGCTCATTGCCCCCATCATCGCGCAGATCATCCAGATGACCTACTCCCGCGAGCGTGAGTACCTCGCCGACGCCGGCGCCATCGAGCTGACCCGCAACCCCCAGGGGCTCGCGTCCGCGCTCCAGAAGCTCGCCGGCGACGAGGACCCGCTGGTAGACGCCGCCAACCGCGGCACCGCGCACCTGTTCATCGTGAACCCGCTGCGCAAGATGCGCCAGGCACACCAGTCCCTCAACACCATGTTCAGCTCGCACCCGCCGATCCAGGACAGGATTGCCCGGCTGCTGGCCTTGACGCGGTAGTCGTGCCACTGACTTGTCTTCAAGTCAGTGTCTTCGTTGACTATCCGAGCGGAAATCGCCTGCGAAAACAGGCTCTCTGCTTCAACCCCCTGCTTCCACATACTGGGCCTTGTCCGAGCCGTCCGCGTTCTCGTGCCCGGTCCGCATGGCCGCGAGGCCGGCCCTGAGCCCGCCCTTGCTCTCGGAGATGGCGTGCGTGTTCAGCGCATTGGCGCCTGCCGCGGCGTGCAGGTCTTCCTTCCCGCTCTTGATCTCACCGTTCTTACCCACCTCCTCGAACCGCACGCTGACCCGCGTCGAAACGCCCCGCTCCTGCATCGTCACGCCGTACAGCCGGTCGGCGGACTGCATCGTGCGCTTGTTGTGGGTGATGACGATAAAGCGGGAGCGGTCGGTGTACTCGCGGATGACGTGGTTGAAGCGGCCGACATTGCCCTCATCCAGCGCGGCATCCACTTCGTCCAGCACACAGAAGCAGCTGGGCTTGCTGCGGAAGATCGACATCAGCAGGGCCACCGCCGTCAGCGTCTTCTCGCCGCCGGAGAGCTGGCTGATGCTGCGGGGCTCCTTGCCCGGCGGCTTGGCGATAACCTCGATGCCGCTCTCGAGCAGGTCGGTCTCACCGGTGTCCACCTTCTGGATGCTGCCGTCGGCCTGCTCGACCTCCTTCATCAGCGGCATCAGCCGCACCTCCGCCTTGCCGCCGCCAAAGAGCTTGCGGAACATGCCGTCCTGACCGCCGAAGTTCTGCTGGATGAGCGTGAAGACCTCGCCGAATCGCTCGCGGCTGACCTGATTGAGCTGCTCGATGAGCAGTTCCAACTGCGCGCGGGCGTCGTCGATATCCGCCACCTGCTTCACCAGCGTCTCGTTCTGCTGCTCGAGGTTCTTCTCCTCCTCCATGCTGTCGAGGTTGACGCTGCCGAGCTTGCGGACGGCGTCCTTGAGCGTGTCGATCTGCAGCGCGGCCTCGCTCGTGTCGATGCGGGTCACATCGCCGCCGGCCATCATGTCGCGGTATTCGGGGTGCTCGCGGGGCAGATCGACGCCGATCTCTTCCTGCGTGCGCTCTTCCATATTCTCGCGCTTGACCTCCAGCTCACGGCGCGAGACCTCTAGGCTGTGCCAGTCACGCTCCAGCACCGCGAAGCGTTGGCGAGAGAGCAGCACCTGCTCGCCCAGCGTGCTGCCGCGCTGCTCGGCCTCGGCGAGCCGGGCGTGTACCGCCGCGATCTCTTCCGCCAGGCGGTGGGCGCTGTCCCGCGCCTCGGAGATGAGCGCGTGGCACTGCTCAATGGCCGCCGCGTGCTCGGCAAGGCGGCTCTCCAGCCGCTCCAGGTGTGCTGCAATATCACGCGACTGGCGAGACAGCTCATCACGCGACAGTTCCAGGCGAGAGAGCTCGCGCCGGGCGGCGGCCGCCTGCTCGGTCAGCTTGCCGACCTCAACCTTGGCGCTGGTCATCTGGTCAGCGGCGGCGTCGGCACGCAGCTGGATCGATTTGACCTCCGCATCGAGGGCTGCCGCGGCAGCGGCCTCTTCCTGCTGCAGTCGCCCCAGGCTTTCGGCCTTCTCCTGCAGGCGGGCGCGGTCCTCTTCCAGGCGGGCCATCCGCTCGCCCAGCTGCGCTGTCTCCTGATCGAAGCCGCGACGCTCACGCTCGATGCGGGCGAGGTCGGCCAAGGCACGCTCAAGCTTGTTCTGCTCCTGAAGGACCACGCGCTGCTGCTGGCCGAGACCCTGGCGGGTGGCACCGGCCTGCGCAGAGAGCGACGCCGCCTCGGCGTCCACTTCCTTCAGCGCTGCTCGCTCCTGCTCCAGCGTGCTGCGCAGATCGGCAACCTGGCCGCGGAGCGTTTCCAGTTCCGCGCGGCGGCGGAGCAGGCCCGATTCCTCCGCCACGCCGCGGCCCGCATACACGCGACCATCGGCATCCAGCATCATCCCATCGCGCGTCACAAACCGCGCCCGCTGGCTCGACAGCGGTCCTGCGGCAAGCAGCAGCGCCGCCTCCACATCGCTCACCAGGAAGGCGCGGCCGAGAAGCCTGTCCAAAAGTTCCTGCAGGCGCGGGTCGGCGCGGTCGCCTTCACGAGCGCAAACGAGGGCGCGGAGGCTCACCAGGCGGCCGCGGGGGCCATCCATCACAAAGCCCGATGCCGCGAGATCGACCGAAGGCACGGCATCGCCCGAGCCAGAGACCCCCACCATGGGCAGGAAGGTCACGCGCCCGGGCAACTGCGCCAGTTCTTCTTTCGGCGGCAGGCCCGCGGCAGTCTCGACGACAAGCCCCTGCAGGTCCGCGCCCAGCACCAGTTCCACTGCCGCGGCTGCGTCAGCGTCAACATCGGGCCGCGTCTCGATCAGGTCTGCCAACGGAGCAACCACGCCCGCGAACCCCTTGCCCGCCTCGCGCTGCTTCAGCACCGCGCGGACCGACTCGGCGAAGCCGGCGCGGGTCTCCACCATCTCCTGCAGCGTGGCGCGGCGGCTGTCGAGGCGGACCAGTTCCTGTTCGATGGATTTGGCCTGCTCGGTCCTCTCGCGGCGATCGGCGGAGAGCCGGCCGACCTGCTCCTCCAGGCGCGTCAGTTCCCACTCCAGTTCCTTCACCCGTTCCGACGCAGCCTTGGTGGCGGATTCTCCGGCCTCGCTTGCCGCGTGACCGCTCGCGCTGTCCTCGTCGAGCCGGCCCGCCTTGCGGGCGATCTGCTCGATCTGCTCGCGCACGCCCTCAACGCGCTTGGCGTCGGAGGTGATGGACGCGAGAAGCCCCGCCCGCTCGCGGTCGATGCGCCCTGCCGCAGCGTGCTTCTGGGATGACTGCTGGCGGATCTCGTTCAGCTGCTCCAGCACGGCCGCGCGCTGAGAGCCCGCCGACGCAAGGCGACGCTCCGACTCGGCCAGCCCCTCGCCCATGGCGGCAATCGCTTCACGCTGCTCCGTCGCGGCGAGCTCTGTCGCATCCTGGCGCTGACGGACATCGGCAAGCCGGTCCCGGTCCACGCCCGTCTGCCGCTGCGCTTCTTCCACCGCGCGCTCGAGCATGCCCTGACGCTGCACAGCCTGCTGCTCGGCATGCACCGCGCCCAGCCGCTCCTGCTCCAGTCGCTTGTGCGTGTCGGCGAGCTCGTGGCGGGCGAGATCGGCCTCTTGCTTCGCATGCTCGACCTCGGCCAGTTGGGCCCCGGCCTCGTCGCGTTCCACTGCGAGCGATGCCTGACGCGAGGTCAGCCCCGCGAGACGCTGCACAAGGTCGTCATACTGATCAAAGGCAAGGGCCATGCGCCAGGCCTTGAGCGATTCATCAAGCTCCACGAAGCGGCGCGCCTTGGCGGCCTGCCCGCGCACCAGACGCAGTCGCCGCTCCGTGCTTTCCAGTTGCTCGCGGGTCTGCACAAGGTTGGTCTGCGTGCGCTCGAGCTTGCGCTGAGACTCAATGCGGCGCTGCTTGTACTTGGCGATGCCCGCGGCTTCCTCGAAGATCGTCCGCCGCTCCTGCGGGCTCGCAAGCAGCATGGCATCGACCTTGCCCTGCTCGATGATCGAGTAGGCGTCGGCCCCGACGCCCGTATCAAGGAACATCTCCCGGATGTCCTTCAGCCGCGCGTTCTTGCCATTGATGAGGTACGCGCTCTCGCCATCACGGTACAACCGCCGCTCAATCTCGACGATGTCGGCGTCGTAGTTGAGGCCGCGGCGCTTGGAGGAAGGCGAAGAGAACGCGGAGGGCGCGGCGAGAGCGGAGCTGCGCGGAGCGAGATCAGGATTGACGTCATCAGTGGCGTCGAGGCTCAAACTCGGCTCAGCTTCTACACCAACCTCAACCAGTTCTTCCTCCGCAACCTCCGCCCCCTCTGCGTGCTCCGCGTTCTCTTTCCCTTCAAGCACCGGGTTCTCAAATGTCAGCGACACACTCGCCATGCCGCTGGGCTTGCGCCCGGCGGAGCCTGCGAAGATCACGTCGATCATCTCGTGGCCGCGCAGGCTCTTGCTGGACCGCTCGCCCAGCACCCACTTGATGGCGTCAACGACGTTGCTCTTGCCGCACCCGTTGGGGCCGACAATGCCGGTGATCAGGTGGTCGAAGGTGAACTCCGTCCGGTCGGCGAAGCTCTTGAAACCGTTGACCGTCAGCTTTGACAACCGCACGCGCAACCTCCGTGTCGCAAGGGACCGCGACAAAACGCGGCCCGCACCCGCGCGGCCTCCGGCCGCGATTTGGGGGGTCGCACAAGATATCGGCTTTCACCGGTCGGGGCCAGTCCGGAAAGGCAGGGCCTTTTGCCCCAACCCCATTCCTGACCCCAAAAGAACCGCACCGCTCCCTAACCGTTGGCCGAGCCCGCCTCCGCCCGGACCCTCCGATGGTTCACGACGAGCCGGATCTGATCGTAGGGAACCGCGCCGCCAAGCTCATCAAAGATCGGCCGCAACATCTCATCTCCGTGCTTCACCACGGCGTCCGCCACCGCACCATACACACGGGGGCTGACCCAGGTGTCGATCGCCTCGGGTTTGAAGGACAGGATGTAATCGTTCAGGTACGAGGCGGCGGTCGTCACGGCCACCCCCGCTGCCGCCGCAACTTCCTCCACCGAAGCCCCCTCCGAGAACATCTTGGCCGCGACCGGGCGCGGGCGGCGGACCTTCCCGTCACGCGTCTTCGCCTGGCGGGGGCGCGATCCCTGCACCGCGTCAAGTCCGAGGCCGAACCGCTCGCAATAGTCGCGGATGTGGTCCAGAAACTGGCCGCCGAACGTGTTGAGCTTGACGGTGCCGATGCCCTTGATGCACACAAACGACTCCCGCGAGCCGGGTCGCACGCGGGCCATTTCCTCCAGCGTGGTGTCCGCGAACACCGTGTACGGCGGGACGCCGAGGCCCTCGGCAATCTCCCTCCGCAGCGCGCGCAGCGAGTCGAACAGCTCCGACTCCTCGGGCGTGAGGGGTATTGTGTCCCCATCGACGCTCGCGCCGCCCCCGGCGCTCAGCGTTTCCTTCGGCGTAAAGAACACCACCTCACGCTGCCCCTTGAGAACCGGCCCGGACTCCGCCGTGAGGTAGAGCGTGGACATGCCGCCGGGCGTCCGGGCCAGCACGCCCTCATCCACAAGCTGGTTGATATAGCTCATCAACGCCTCGCGCTGCATGTTCTTCAGCAGCCCGAAAGTCGTGAGCTGGTCGTGCTTGAGTTCCAGTATCCGGTGGCCGCGGCTGCCCCGCAGCACGTCCGTCACGTGCGCAGCCCCAAACCGCTGCCCGACCCGCCACACGCAGGACAAGATCTTCTGGGCGATTTCCTGAGACCCATCAACGCTCTCAATCTCATTGAGGCACACATCGCACGCGCCGCAGCCGCCGGGCTTGATTGTGTAGGCCTGACCAAAGTACTCCGACAGAGCCTGGTGGCGGCAACGGGCGCTGCTGCACAGCCGACGGGCGTGCTCGAGCAGTTCCATCTGGATCGCCAGCCCCGCGGCAACGGAATCCGCGTCCGCCTGGCTGTCCCCCGCCCCGCGCTCCATGATCTGCTGCCAGCGGACGACATCTGCCGCGGAGTAAAAAAGCACGCACTCGGCGGGCAGGCCATCGCGTCCCGCTCGCCCTGTTTCCTGCTGGTAATGCTCGACAGTTTTGGGCATCGAGGCGTGTACGACGCAGCGGACATCGCCGCGGTCGATACCCATGCCAAACGCCACCGTCGCCACCACCACATCCAGCCGCTCACTCTTGAAGCTCTCCTGCACGCGAGCACGGACCTTGGCATCAAGCCCCGCGTGGTACGCGGCAGCGTTGAAGCCCGAAGCCTTCAGGTCTGCCGCGAGGCCCTCGGTGTCCTTGCGTGTGATGCAATACACGATCGCAGCGCGCTCATGGTGGCGGCGCAGGGCGTCGGATACCTGATCCACCAGCCCCACCCGCGGCAGCACGCGGTACGTCAGGTTGGGCCGATCGAACACGCCCACCAGCACGGCAGGATTCTTCAACTGCAACTGCGTAACGATGTCCTCGCGCACGCGTGGCGTCGCCGTTGCGGTGTAGGCGTGGAAGGGCACATCGCGGTAGATGTTGCGCAGCTCGGCCAAGCGGCGATATTCAGGGCGAAAGTCGTGTCCCCACTGGCTGATGCAGTGCGCCTCATCAATGGCGAAACTGCCCAGGCCGCGCTGGTCGTGATGCTTGGCGAGGAAGGCGAGGAACCCGGACGTCAGCAGCCGCTCGGGCGCGACGAGCAGCAGCTTGAGCTCTCCGCGGGAGATCTGCTGGCGGACAGCCGCGGTCTCTTCGTTCGACAGGTTGCTGTGCAGGGCGGCCGCGGGGTATCCAGCCAGTCGCAGCCCATCAACCTGGTCCTTCATCAGGGCGATCAGGGGCGAGACGACGACACAGAGCTTGCCGGTGAGCAGTGGCGGCACCTGATAACACAGGCTCTTGCCCCCGCCAGTGGGCATGACGACCAGCGAGTCGCGCCCCGCGAGCGATGCGGCAATGGCATCTGCCTGAAGCGGGCGAAGGGCATCAAACCCCCAGTACTGCCGCACGACGCCGAGGATGTCGCTGGTGTGGTCCACGGGGGGCATGGTACCTCAGCGCGAGGCCCAAAACGACAAGGCCCGGGCCATGTGACCCGGGCCTTGTGTTGAGTTTGGTTCAAAGAATCAGCGAGGGCCGCGCGGGGGCGTGCCGTTGGGGCGGGGCGGTGGGCCGCTGGGCGCCCCGGGAGTACCGCCGGGGTTGCCGGCGCCGGGTCCGGCCGCGCCGGGAACGACGGCCGTCACCGGCTGGTTGACAAACCCGTCAAGCTTGTTGGTGGACGTATCGACACCCAGCGTGACATAGCGGCGGCCCTTCACCGTGCTGACGCGGGTCGATTCCGCGGGCCAGTAGGGATAGCCGTCGATCTGCCGGTGGATGTAGTCGGGCGCGTTCACCAGCAGGTTGCCCTGGAAGTACCGCACCGTCGCGCCGTCACCGCCATTGTCGAGCCACTGGTCCGGCTCAACGAGAGAGATGAGGATTTCCTGGATCTCGCGCCCGCGTTCTGCGGGAGTTTTGGTGGGTGCCGTCGAGGTGGTGTTGTTGTCGCGGAAGGGGCTCTGGCTGCCGCCGCCGCCGCCCCGACCGCCCTGGTTCTGCAGCACGCTCTGGAGGTCAAACTCCGGTGCATTCGCGTAGTCAGGGATCTCGAGGAGCAGGTCCGCGATTGAGTAAAGCTTGACGTACTTGAACTTGTTGAGGCGCGCCTTGGGGCCCACCTGGAGCGTGCCCGAATCGTTGAGCTGCCAGGAGTTGCCGCTCGCGGCGGTGTCGCTCTGTGCCTTGTCGAGCACCTTGAGGAGCAGGTCGAGAGCTGTGCCCTTGTCCTGCTTGAGCGTGATGGGCGTGTCCTTCTCAAGGCCCGAAGAGCCGAAATCGTCCTGCCACATCACCTCGATGTCGGCCTGGGTGATGTCGGTGAGGAACTTCATCACATCCTCAAGGCGGTGCTCTTTGAACTGGATGGTGACAGGCCGCATCATCCGCTGGAGCGTGTCGCGCTGGGGGATGCCCGACGACCGCGTGGGGGGTGCCGAAGGTGCCGAGGGTGCCGCGGTCGTGGCATCAGGCGCGGCGGCAGCGGGAGCGCTCGTCTGCGCCATCGCCGTCCCCGCGGCGGTCAGCAGGGTCAACGCGGCGACACTCAGGCCCGGAGCAACGGTGAGCCAACGCATTCCAGACATTCGATGCCATCCTTTCGCTGGGTCGCGGGCGAACGGGGGTGCGATCTGGCGGGCCAGCCCAACGGGCTTGCCGACCGGCCTTTATTCCCACCATGTGGGCAAGGCCAAAACCGCGTATATCCCTCATATATCGTACCGCGCTGGGGGGTTGGACGTTGCACCAATGTGGAAGTGCCCGGGGTTTCCATTTTTTTTCGAGGGGCACAGGTCAGAAGGTCAGATTTCAGGGATTTTTGCCCTGCCCCCACCAAAGTCGGTCCACTGGTGCGCCGATGGTGATGGTGACGACTGTTGGCCCCGGTGGCACGACCGGGGAGACGTCGGCTCCTTTCTTTCAGGTGAGCGCAGACCCCCGAGTGTTTCGGGGGTCTGCGTGCTTTTGGGCTACGGTTGCCCCATGCCATGCAAGCTCACCGCGTACGAGGTCAGTTGCACCGACGGTTGGACCATCGAGCCCGCGGGCGGCAAGCGAGACTGGATGGACGCAACGCCCGGTAAGTTCGCCTACCGGTGCCTGCCGCTGGTCATGGCGAACCAGGCCGGCTGGGTCCTGCGATGCCCGCTGGATTTTTCCGCGCGGTGGAACGGCGGCACACAGGGCTCCGACATGGCGCTGCGCTTCCCCGGCGGCGAGGGCCGCAATACCGGGCAGATCCGCTCGCACTTCGGCAGCGGCATCATCACCTTCTCGATGCCCTGGCTCTTCCGCACCAGCGCGGGATATGGACTGTGGGTTCGCGGGCCCACCAACTCGCCCCGAGATAATGCGGTCGCGCTCGACGGCATCGTCGAGACCGACTGGACGCCCTACACCTTCACCATGAACTGGAAGGTCATGCGGCGCAACACCGATGTGTACTTCCGCAAGGGCGAGCCCATCGCCATGCTCGTGCCCTTCCCCCTGGGCGTGCTGGAAGAAGTTGTCCCGGAGTTCAAGAGCCTCGATGAGGACCCGGTGCTCAAGCAGGACTTCTTCACCTTCACCGCCCAGCGCAGCGGCAACATCGAGCGCATCCGCCAGGGCCACGAGGGCGAGTGGGCGATGGACTACATGCGCGGCCACCTGCCCGACGGCACGGCGGTAGAGGCGCACCGCAAGGCATTCAAACTGGCCGAGTTTCCCAACGCGCAACGCAAGTAAACCCTGCCACCGGTCGCGGCCCTGAGCGACCGGTGCGGAATCTTCACGTACCCGAAGCGCCGTGCAAACCTTCAGCAAAAAAGAACACGCCCGGGTGTTTCCACCCGGGCGTGTCATTCTAAACAGGATTCAACCGGCTGATCCGTTGATCAGCAGTTGCCGCCGGAGAGCACGCGGAAGAACGCCTCGATGTCGGCGTCGGTACCGGTGTCACCGTCGCCGTTGAAGTCGGCACCGCCGGGGAAGCACGTTGCACAGCAGTTGCCGCCGAGGCAGGCGAAGAAGGCCTCGATGTCGGCATCGGTGCCGACGTCGCCGTCGCCGTCGAAGTCAGCCGTGCCGCAGACAGCGCCGCACGCGTCATTGTTGACGAGCACGCCGCCGCCGGTGGCGAAGCCGTTGTTGCCGGTGGTGCTGCGGATGTGGAAGCGCCCGTTGGTGTCGGGGCTGTTGGGCTGCACCTGCACGCCGGCGTAGGAGAGCGCGAGGTAGTAGCTGCCGGCCGGGAGCGGGTTGGAGCTGTTGAACACGATGTTCGCGGGCTGACCAGCGCCGGGCTGGATGCTCTGGAAGTAGAGGTTGCCGGCGCTGGTGAACAGCGTCGCCGAGAAACCAGCGGTGCTCGAGCCGCTCCAATCGAGGGTCACGGGGTTGGCATCGTCCGCCGCCTGGCACGTCGTGAACGTGACGAAGCGGGGCATGTCATTGTCCATCGCAACCAGCGGGATCTGCGCGCCCGGGTTGGTCAGGGGGTTGGGCATCAGGTCATCGCCGGGGGCGATGGGGGGCAGAACGGACGGGGCCAGGGGCGTGCCGTTGACGTTCGTGCGGATGTGCAGCTGACCAGAGCCGCCCGTCGGGCCAGGGGTCACGCTGAAGCCGTTGGCGAAGCTCGTGTTCGCGGGGGCCACGGCAATGAGGTAGCGGCCGGCAGCGAGGCCGGCAGCGCCGTTGTAGAAGTCGCGACCGTCGTACTGACGGCCGTCACCCACCGCCGCGCGGCGGCCCATGCCGAAGGACAGCTGGGCGTTGAGGCCCGAGCCGTCGTCCTGATCGAACCGGGCAACGTTGCCGTAGGTCAGGGCGGCGGTGTTACCGTCGTAAACGGCAATGGCGAGGTCGGCGGCCGAACCCTCGGTGTCGAGGTCCAGGAAGGCCTGGTTGCCATCGATCGCGCCGTTGGTGATCGTGAAGTTATACCAGGTCACGCCGCCGTTCGGAACGGTGATCGAGTTCTGGTTGCTGCCGGCGTCGGTCAGCGTGCCGAGGGTCGTAGACGCGGGCTCAGAGACACCGAAGCCGGTGCCCTGGAAGCCCATGTACGTCGCGCGGCAGTTGCCGGTGTTGACGTTCGGCATGACCGAGACGGCCAGCGCGCCGCCGCCCGAGCGCTCACTGTTCATGAGCTCGCCCGACGCAACAGTCGGGGCGGTGCTGAACCAGCCCCAGGTGTCGCCCGAACCAACCTTCCAACCAGCGAAGCCCGCACGGCGGACAACCTGGTACTCGGTGGCGCGGACGGTGAAGGCCGCATCGTTGTAGGGCTCGATCTTGACGCCGGCGAGGCGATCGGTCGCGCCGCCGTTGAACACGTCAGCGTTCGTCAGCGTGGCAATCGTGCCGCCGAAGGTGATCGACGTGGCGTAGTAGCGGACGGAGCCGGGGGTGGCGCCATCGGTCCAGCCATCGCCCCAGTCAAGGGCGGCAACCACGGGGGTGCCGCTGTAGGGGTACGTCGTGGCCGCGGCGGCGTTGTCATGGTTGGGGTAGAACGACACGGCGGTGTAAAGGTGCTGGCCGTTCACCGCGGGGAAAACCGCGGGGAGGATGAAGCCAGTGCTCATGCCGTTCAGGGCGAGGGGGTTGGCGTTGCTGGTGTAGGGGCCAGCGAAGTTGGCATCGTCGTAGACGTTGGTGCCGGAGCCGGCGAACACGCCGCCGGTCTCGGCGGGCACGCCGATCTGGAACACCTCAAGGTCGATGCGCTGGCCGTAGCCGCCATCGCGGAGGTAACCGCCGCCATGAATCTGGTTGATGTTGACGGGGGATGCCTGAAGACCGAGCTGCTCGGTCTGGGCAAAGGCGTTAACGGCGAGGACGGACCCTGCCGCCACTGCGAGGAAAAGGCACTTGGACTGCATACTCAACTCCTTCTCGAGTCTGAACTTAGGCCGAAAGGGCCCATGACCGAAACCAAGCCCCGGAACATCCGGGGCCATCCTCACGCGATTCTCTGATAACGTCTTGTGGCACCGCGTGTTGCCGGACGGTTGAACGTAGTTTTCCACCCCTCAAAGACAGAAGAGAACGAGTAGACCGGACAGAAGTCATCCCCGACGCAGGTCCCCCAACCCTTAATGTACAGGCGTTTGAAGATCAGGCAAGAGAATATTGAACTTGTCAGGACTTTTGGTTTCGTCAAAAAGTTGATTTGTCTTGAGGCCCGAGAAAACACGGGATGGACAAAAGCCTGTTTTTTCGCCTTTTACTTGGTTATCGCACCTTCAAGGGCCTGTCGCAACTCTTGCGCTGACTTCGTATCCAGCCGCAGCATCAGCGGCCAGCCCTGCGCGGCAGGGTCAATGATGCCGATCGTCGGCCGCGTTTCTTCGTATTGGGCACCATCCGGCCCGATGCCCCTCACATAGTTCCGCACTTCAAACTTGGTATCGGGCGAAAGATTTACCGCACCGTCCGGGCCCCGAACAGCCTTGACCGGATCCACCCGGACAATCGTGCCTTCAAAGCCCTTGCCTGCCGTCGAGCGGATCACATCCGTGATCGCGGCAAGGGATCGGCGTGCCAGCCCCTCGCTGAGGTTCAAACGGGCAATCTCACCATGCCCCGCCTCGGTAATCCTCAGCAGCACCCCACGGTCCGGCTGGGCCGTTGCGCTCCAGACCACCGTCATTGGGAGTTCCCGCGCTGAAACGCTGGGCCCGCCCGTGAACACCTGGCCGGAAACCGTCTCTGCAAGGGGGGGGAAGAGGAAATCTGTCAGTGCAAAGAGCATCGTGTCGGGTTGGGTGGTCTCGTTGGAGGCCACGAACATCGAGACGCCCTCATCGATGTAACGGAAACTGATGCAGATAAAGCCCGAAGAGGACCCCCCGTGCCACATGCGTCGCGTGTTTCGCGGCGTGGTCGTGACGTACCAGCCCAGGGCATAGTTCTCGCGCACAACCTCCGTAATCTTGTCGCGTTGGGCCTTGTTCAGCAGCACATCGGTGTCAAGCACCGCCTCCCACCGCTGCATGTCGCCCAGGCAACTGATGACCCCGCTCGCACCGCGCCCCGCCCAGGTCCACAGTTCGGCGGGAACGATCAGCCCCGCCCGGCCCGTCTTGCCGCTGCGCGGGCCGTTGACGCGGAGGCCGGCATTGGCCGGGTTCAACCCCATACCGTCGATAAAGCCTGATTCCTTCATGCCCGCCGGAGCGAAAATGCCCTGCCGCATGTACTCATCGAACGGGCGCCCGGAAGCCTTCTCGATCACCGCCGCAAGCACGCTGTAGCCGCGCTTGCTGTAGTTCCATGATGCGCCCGGACCCGAAACCGGCTCGGTGCCAAGCACGGCCATAGCGGTCGCGTCGCGATCCGCGGGTGAGAACACCTGCTTGATCTCCGCCTTGTCCGAAAGGCCGGAGGTGTGGCTCATCAACTGGTGCAGCGTGATGGCCCCAGTGGCAGCGGGGGCATCGGGGTAAAACTTCGAGATGGGTTCATCGATGGCGAGCTTGCCGTCCTGCTCAAGCTTGAGGACGGCCACGCAGGTGAACTGCATGGAGAGGTCACCCATGTCAAAGAGCGTGTGCTCGGTAAACGGGACCAGCGTCTCATTGGCAAGACCATTGGTGTACGTCAGGACCGTCTGCCCGTCCTTGACGACGTACACACCCCCCCACCAGGTGCCGAGAGTGAGGCGGAGAACGGTCTCAAGCAGGTCGTGGGTAAGGCCGGAAGATGCACCGGACGATGACGCGGCAGGCGGGGGGGGCGGCGTCGGGGCCGCGGGCTGGCCCGAGGCGCAAGAGGCAAGAACCGCACACACAATCGGCATCACTACGGCAAGTGGACGCATGGATCGCTCCCGAATTTGGTGGGATTGGCAGGGCGTGGGCGGGTGATGGAGGCTCCCATCGTCAAACAGCGAAGAACAACACAGCCTTCCGCCGAGCTCTCAGAAAAGCCACCTCAGGGATTTGAACCCTGGACCTATGCTTTACGAAAGCATCGCTCTACCGCTGAGCTAAGGTGGCGGATGCCCGCTGCTGGGCGCTGAACCCCAAGTATCGGCCCCCTGAGACGCGTTTTCCACTGGAAACCATGATTCCGCCCCGTACCGCATATCGCCGTCAGGGCGTTGCCTCGCCCCAGCCCCGGGCAGGCCCCTCGTGCGGCAGGCGTTCCAGCAACACCTCACCACCCTCCGGCGTCGCCAGTTCCAGGCGAGCGCCGTTGGAACGGAGCTGCGCGAGCTGGCGGCGGCCGATGCGGGCGCGGAGCGTGACGTGGCGGGTGTCGTAGGAGCGATCGAGAACCGTGCCGCGGCTTTCGATCAGGTGGATGGTCTTGGTATCAGAGAGCGGGACCGTCACATCGAACTCCTCGACATCCCCCAGCGCGCCCTCGCGGACCAGGTTGGTCAGGGCGATCAGCCCGGGCTCCGTGGCCGCGTCGCCCTTGGCAGAGATGGGGATGGACCCCGGCACCCGCCCCTGCCACACCAGCGTCGGGGCATTGTCGGGGAGCTGGTCCACCTTGTTGAGCAGGAGGATTCGCCGGGGCTCGGCCGCAAGCTTGTCCTCGGCGTGGCGGCTCTCCTTCATCTCGGCGAACAGCTCATCGAGCACGCGGTTGACGACCTGGTATTGAAACTCTGCCGCCGGGTCTGAGATATCCAGCACGATCAGCAGCAGGTCGGCGTGGGTCGCTTCTTCAAGGGTGGCCTTGAAGGATGCGACCAGATGGTGGGGAATATCGCGCACGAACCCGACGGTGTCAGAGAGCATGACCTCCAGGCCGTTGCCCATGTTCCAGCCGCGGGTGCGGGTCATGAGCGTTGCGAAGAGCCGGTTGTCGGCGTACGCACCGCCCTGGGTCAGGGTGTTGAAGAGGGTGCTCTTGCCGGCGTTGGTGTATCCGACGATGCCGACGGTGTAGTGCTCGCGCTTGCGCGCAGCAACCTCGCGCCGCTTGCGGGCCTGAAAGCCCTCAAGGTCGCGCTGCAACGCGATCTTGCGGGATTGCACGAGCCGGCGGTCGATCTCCAACTGCATCTCGCCCGGGCCCCTGCTGCCGATGCCGCCCTTAATGCGCTCGAGGTGGCTCCACATGGCGCGCAGCCGCGGGTAGGTGTATTCGAGCTGCGCCAGCTCCACCTGCACCTTGGCCTCGTTCGTCGTGGCGCGGCTGGCGAAGATGTCGAGGATCAGCTCGCTGCGGTCCACCACCTTGCGCAGCGTTTCCTTCTCGATGTTCTGGATCTGCTTCGGCGAAAGGTCGTGGTCGAAGATGATCGTGGTGGCATCGAGGGTCTCGCACAGGCCCTTCAGTTCCGCCACCTTGCCCTTGCCCATGTACGTCGCGCCCACCGGCTTTTCGAGGCGCTGCGAAAGCTCTCCCACCACCATGGCCCCCGCCTGCTCCGCGAGCGAGCGCAGCTCGCCGAACGGATCGTGGGGGCTGTGAGGGTCGTGGGGCTCTTTGAGGGAACTGGGCAGCCGCACCGCGGCAAGCACGGCCCGTTCCGCCGTCACTTCAATCGAGGTTCTGTCTTTGGCCATAGGGGAGGGTGATGGTATGACGCAACTTTCGCACCATGCGGCGCTAAAGTGACGCCCTATGACGACGACCAAAGGTGCGGTTCATCGCTGGACGCAGACGCTGATTCCTACGACGCGGGAGGCCCCCAACGACGCCGAGGTCCCCAGCCACGTGCTGCTGCACCGCGCGGGGTTCATCCGCCAGGTGGGGGCGGGCATTTACGACTACCTGCCCCTGGCGTGGCGGACCCTGCGCAAGGTTTCGCAAATCGTGCGCGAGGAGATGGAGTCTGCCGGCGCCAGCGAGCTGCTGATGCCCGCGCTCGAGCCCTTCGAGCTGTTCGCGGGCACCAAGCGCGATGTGGATTACGGCGACAACCTGTTCCGCCTGTGCGACCGTCGCGGCAGGGCCGCCAAGGCCGAGGCGACGCACGCGCTGGCCCCCACCCATGAGGAAGTCATCACCGACCTGATGCGCCAGTGCGTCACGAGCTATCGCGCCCTGCCCATGAACCTGTTCCAGATTCAGACCAAGTTCCGCGATGAGGCGCGCCCGCGGGCCGGCCTGCTGCGCTGCCGCGAGTTCATCATGAAGGATGCGTACTCCTTCCACATGGCCGTGGAGGGACCGGGCGGGCTGAACGAGATCTACGACGGGATGTACAAGGCGTACACAAACATTTTCACGCGCTGCGGGCTGTCCTTCACAGCCGTCGAAGCCGAGTCGGGCCCCATCGGCGGCTCGGCATCGCACGAGTTCATGGTGAACTGCGCCAGTGGCGAGGACACGATCTTGAAGGATGCGGCCAGCGGCTATGCCGCGAACGTCGAGAAGTGCGAGATCGGCGAGCGGACCGCGCCCGAGAAGGGCTACTTCGTCGGCGACCCCACAGGCGCGCTGGAAGAAGTGCACACGCCCGGGTGCCCCGGCATCGAGGATGTGTGCAAACTTCTGAAGGTCAAGCCAGAGAACATGCTCAAGACGATCGTGTTCAAGGTCGATTCCACGCCCGAGCAGCTCGCGCAGTACGGCGAGGAATGGGTTGTGGCGGTCGTCCGCGGCGACCATGATGTGAACGAAGGGAAAGTCCGCGACCTGGCCGAGTGCAGGGTCAAGCTGGCAGACCCCGCAGAGGCCAAGGCCAAAGGATTCGCCATCGGCTTTGTGTCACCCCGCGCAGTGGTGGGCAAGAAGGGCGTGCTGCTCCTGGTGGATCGTGATGCGGCCATCGCATGGAACGCCGAAAAGAACAAGCCCATGTTCTGGACCACCGGCGGCGACAAGCCCGACTATCACGTCAAACACTTCAACTGGCAGCGCGACCTGGGCAAAGACCCCACACATGCGCAGTTGCAGAAGAACAAGAATGGTGGAGCCGGTCTCCCGACCGGCGGCCTAAGTGACTCGGACAAGTACATGCTCGTCGGCGACATCCGCAACGCCATGGCCGGCGACCCTTCCCCCCGCACCGCCGGCGCGAAGCTCGAAGCCGCCCGCGGCATCGAAGTCGGCCACATCTTCAAGCTCGGCACCAAGTACTCCGAAGCCATGAACTTCTCGATCATGGACAAGGATCAGAAAAAGCAGTCGGTCATTATGGGCTGTTACGGCATCGGCGTCAGCCGCACGATGGCCGCGTGCGTGGAGATGAGCCACGACGAGAACGGCATCATCTGGCCCGCCGCAATCGCCCCCTACCACGTGCTGATCACGGTGATGCGTGCAGACAACGCCGAGTACCTCACTGCGGCAGCGGAGCTGGCACAGGAGCTTGCCGCGGCAGGCCTCGACGTGCTCATCGACGACCGCGAAGAACGCCCCGGCGTGAAGTTCAAGGATGCGGACCTGATCGGCGTGCCGCTACGCCTGACGCTGGGCGAGAAGAGCCTGGCGGAAGGCGCGGTCGAGTTCAAGCTGCGGACGGACGGGGGGAAGGGCGAGAATGTGAAGCGGGGGGAGGTGGTGGCGAAGTGTGCAGCAGTTGCCCGCTAAGGCAGGCCAACCTTCTTCTTCACCATGTGCCATTGCTCACTGACGCCGATCCGCAGTGCCCAGTCTTCTAAGTGGCGAAAGTCGACTTCACCGCCCGACACCCTCAAGATGCCGGTGATGTCGCGGATGTGCTTCTCGCTTCCACCCTGCATGTAAAAAAGCAACTTGTTCAGAATGACATCTTCTGGGGTAGCGAAGCGGGCGTGCTCGCCCCTCAACAGGTCGACATGCCGTGCCCGCTTCATGCAGAAGCCCGCGAAGGGCGTATCGGCCAAGGCGACAACGTCAACCTTCAAGCCCGAAGGGCTGTGGCCGATATTAAACATCATGCCGGCGTCCATGCATCGCCGCGCGGTGTACAAGTCAAGCTCCCATTCCGGCGGCTGGAACTGCTGGCAGAACGGGACGAAGTCTTTGCTGGCAAGCTCAACTACCACATCGAGGTCGAGCGTGCTGCGGGCCTCGCCGTAATAGGTGCTGGCAACTCCGCCGGTGACGAAGTACGGAACCCCCACCGCATCACAGATGCGACCTACCACCACGGCCAGCTCAATCGGCAGCACAGCGCACCCTCTCAGCCACCGCCTGCTGAACCTGCTCAGGCGTCCATTCAGGATGCTGGTGCCGCGCCCGTGCCTGCATCAGCAGGAGGCAGGATTGCGTGATGTCATCCACCAGTTGCAGGCGGCCAAGCGGGCCGATCCGTTTCATGGCGGCGACACTCATGTCGTCCATCATCTCGATGTCGAGAATGCGGAGAGTGCGGGCGGATAGGGCCTCTTCGTCCATGGATTGATTATACGGCCCCCGATCTACAGCCGTACTACTCCACCGTCACACTCTTCGCCAAGTTCCGCGGCTTATCCACATCATGCCCGCGGATCACTGCCGCGTGATACGCCATGAGCTGCAGCGGCACCACCGTCAGCATGGGGCTGAGCTGCTCGGGGATGTCGGGCACATAAAGCACATCTTCCGCGTACTTCTTGATCTGTTCATCGCCCTCGGTCGCCACCGCGATCACATGCCCGCCGCGGGCCCGGACCTCCTGAATGTTGCTCATGACCTTGTCGTACTGGCGGCCGCGGTTGGCGATGAACACCACCGGCATGCCATCATTGATGAGCGCGATGGGCCCGTGCTTCATTTCTGCCGCGGGCATGCCCTCAGCGTGGATGTAGCTGATCTCCTTCAGCTTCAGCGCACCCTCCAGGGCCGTGGGGTAGTTGTACCCGCGCCCCAGGAACAGCCAGTTCTCACGCTCGCAGTACTTTTCGGTCACACGGCGGATCTGCTCGTCGTTCGCAAGGATGCGGTCGATCTTGTCGGGCACGCCGTCGAGTGCGCGCAGCAGCTCCCCGCACTGGTCCGGAGACATGAACCGCCGCCGCGCCAGGAACAGCGTGATCATCGTCAGCACCGCCACCTGACCGGTGAAGGCCTTGGTCGATGCCACGCCGATCTCCGGCCCCACCCGCAGGTAGACGCCCGCATCAGTCTCGCGGGCAATCGACGAGCCCACCACGTTGATCACGCCCAGCGCCATCGCGCCGCGGTCGCGGGCCTCGTGCAACGCCGCCAGCGTGTCGGCGGTCTCGCCCGATTGGCTGACGGCAATGATCACCGTGCCATCCTCGATTATGGGGTTTCGGTACCGGAACTCGCTCGCATACTCCGCGACCGCGGGGATCTTCGCGAGGTCCTCAAGCAAATACTCGCCGATCATCGCGGCATGCAGCGCGGTGCCCTGCGCCGTCAGCGTGACCCGCCGGATCTTCGTCAGCTCCTTCGCGTGGTCGGCCAGCCCGCCGAGGATGACCTTGCCGTCCTGCATTTCAAACCGCCCCCGGAAGCAGTTGCGCAGGGCGTTGGGCTGCTCGAAGATCTCCTTGCGCATGTAGTGCTGGTAGCCGCCGAGCTCGATCTCTTGAAGCTCAAGCTCGAGCTGTTCGACCTTCGGCGTCACAGACACGTTGTGGATGGTCGAGGTGCGGAAGCCCTTCGGCGTGATCTTGACGACGTTGTAATCATCCAGCGAGAACGCCTGCGTGGTGTGCGAGACAATGGCAGAGGCATCAGAGGCGACGAAGTACTCGCCCGCGCCCACCCCCACCATCAGCGGCGACCCCTTGCGGGCGACCACCAGCGTCTCGGGCTCGCGCTCGCAGATGACAGCGATCGCGTACGCGCCCGTCACCTCGCGCAGGGCCGACTGGACGGCCGTTTCCAGGTCCCCCTCGTACAACTCTCCGATCAGCATCGCCAGCACTTCGGTGTCGGTCTGGCTCTTGAAGGTGTGGCCCTTCTCTTCCAGCAGCGTCTTGAGCGAGGCGTAGTTCTCGATGATGCCGTTATGGATGATGGAGATGCCGGAGCGATCGTCTGTGTGGGGGTGGGCGTTGATCTCGGTCACACCGCCATGGGTCGCCCAGCGCGTGTGGGCTACCCCGATGCGACCGGAAAAATTCCCCATGCTCTCCAGCTTGTCCTCAAGGTTCGCCACCCGCCCCACGGCGCGCACGATGCTGAGCTTGCCGTCCTGAATGACGGCCATGCCCGCGGAGTCGTACCCGCGGTACTCCAGACGCTTGAGGCCCTCCAGCAGCAGGGATTGGCAGGGTTTGCTGCCGACGTAAGCGACGATTCCGCACATGCTTGGGGGTCCTCAAAGTCGTGAACAAAGCGGCCTGATGCGAGCAGGGGCACCAGCCACGGGAGTGTAGGTGGTCCGAAAACCGCGCTTCACCACCGTGCCGGGACACTCCCCGTACTCATCGACCATCAGCCGGGTTCGCGTTTGCCCAAGCGGGTCAGAGTTTTCCCCGGGGCTCAGCAGGTCGCCCATTCCGCTCTTCCACACCCCTACCTCTCGGCGAAGGCATCTGGCCGACTGCGACCTTTCCCAACTTCACCAACAACGGCTCCTTTGGTTGTGTATGAACGGCGGGCTTGGAAACACATGAGCGAACGTTCAGTAAGCACAGCATCACAACAACAATAGTGAAAATTCATACTCGCGCATACCACAGTGATTCAGCCACAACTTGAGCAAAACTACCTGCTTTGCAGTGATTAAGCGTTGTTGGTGCCCTGCTCCGGGTGTACATGTTGAGTGTCGGGCTTGAGCAACGCTTCCACTTCACTCAAAGCGTGCGGGAAATGGAATCAGACCTCGGTACCCGGCGTCGTGGGTGCCCCAGAAATGGCGCGCTCTGATGGAGTTTGTGGCAGGAAATACACGGAAGAGAAATCGGAGATCGCATCATGAATCTACTCAAGTTTGCGGCAGCAGCCTGCGTCCTTTCGACCGTCACCGGGATGGCCCACGCCCAGCTGGTAGACATCACCCAGCCAAATACCACGCTCGCAAGCGTGCTCGGTCACCAGTTCCGCGTCGGGGACAAGCTCTTCACGGTCCCCACGAACGCCTTCACCTCCGACGTGTTCAACGCCAGCCAGGTGTTCATCTCCCCCCTGACGACTGGCGACCCCAATGTTGGCGTCGGCTTCCGGCTGTCCGGCAACTTTGCCGCGGCTGTCGGCAGCGGGGTCAGCGATTTCCAGATTGCGTACACGATTGAGATCGCCCCTGAGTTCGTGGCGCAGGGCCTGCGCTTCACCGGGGCGGGCCTCGCATTCAATGGTTCCGCCACTGGGTTGGGCTCTTTTGCCCGCGTTGACGAGACGGTGCTCGACGGCAACAACAACAACGTCCTGGGCAACCACTCAGTCTTCGCCGTCGGGGCCGGCGGGCCGACAGTGCTCAGCGACACGTTCACATCCGTTCGGGGCTACACACGCCTGAATCTGGTGAAAGACGTGCAGTTCTTCGCCAACGGCGTCAATGGAACGGCCAACGCGTCGTTCGTCGATCAGACGTTCAACCAGGTCGCGATCCCGCTGCCTTCCACGGCCGCTCTCGCGTTCTTCGGGATCTCCGGCGTCGCGCTGCGTCGCCGCCGCTAAGCCCACACAACCCCACATTCACCCTGTTTGTTCCGGGACGGATGACGAAGAAGGAGATTTGTTTATGACGACTCGCACGATCGCATCTTTGCTGGTGGTTTCGGCCGGACTGGCTGCTACCTCCGCGCACGCCCAGCTGGTAGACATCACCCAGCCCAACACCACGCTCGCAAGCGTGCTGGGCCGCCAGTTCCGCGTGGGCGACAAGATTTTCACCATGCCCCAGAACGCCTTTATCTCCGGCGAGTTCAACCCCGCCGAGATCTTCATCAACGCTGTATCCAACGCCGACCCGATGACGGGCGTCGGCTTCCGCCTCTCGGGCGCGTTCAACGACGCCACACCCGGCGACGCAAACGTCAGCGGCTTCATGCTGTCCTACTCCGTCGATGTCGCCCCGGAGTTCGCGGCACAGGGCTACCGCATCCTCAACGGCCAGCTCCGCTTCAACGGTGCGGCAACGGGCGATGGCTCCTTTGCCCGCGTTGATGAGACGATGCGCACCGCCGGCGACATGCTCATCGGCAGCGGCAACGTCATGGCCAGCCAGAACGGCCCCAACGTCTTCGGCTTCAACTTCCCTGCCGCTGTTCCGGTCACGCATATCGATGTCGTGAAGGATGTGCGCTTCTTTGCCGCGGGTGCAGGCGGCACCGCCTCGGCGTCCTTCATCGATCAGGCCTTCGCGCAGACCGTGATCATCCCCCTTCCCACCACGGCAGGCATGGGCATGGCCGGCCTGGGCATCCTCGCCGCGCGTCGCCGTCGCCGCTAGGCGAGTCCAGTCTTCAATCTCACCCCCCCATAACAGGGGCGAGCCGACTCCGGTTGGTTCGCCCTTGTTCATTTTTTGACGCACGCACAAAGCCCGGCAGCCGACATCTACGATCAGGCGGTCACGCGGTGCATCGGGCATCATGCTTATCTCACAGGCCCATTCCTTCGCTCAGCAGGCTCGTCTGGCCATCGCTCTCGCCTGGGTGGCGGGCTTCACCAACATCCTCACCTGGCTCTCCTGCGGAACGGTCACCAGCCATGTCTCAGGCAGCGTGGCCCAATGGGCCCTCGATCTCGCGGAAGCCCGCCTCGGCCTGTTGGGGTTCACCACTTTTCTGCTGGCAACATTCATCTTCGGTGCCATGCTCGCCGCCGTATGTACCGAGACCGGCCGCCGTCGCGGCTGGGAATCGCTCTATGTGCTGCCACTCACCCTTCAGGCCCTGCTGCTGGCCACGTTCGCGGTGATCTTCGCCACGCTGGGCGCAGACGCGCCAACGGGCGCGACCCTGTGGTGCCTGGTGGGGCTGGCATCCATCGCCATGGGGCTGCAGAACGCGACGATCACCCGCATATCCGGCGGCGTCGTCCGCACGACCCACATGACAGGAATCTTCACCGATCTCGGGCTCGAGAGCGTGCTGTTCCTGTACTGGCTGCGCGATCGCCGCACGCCTCCAATACACCCGCGGGAAACGCCCCCGCCCGGCGATGGGCTCACCGTGCTCAACCATCCCACCGGAAGGCGGCTGGCGCTCCTCGCCAGCATCGTCGCGTCATTCGCCACGGGGAGCGGCCTCGGCGCAATCGCGTACGCGCACGTTCCCCAATGGGCGATGGTGCTCCCCGTCAGCTTCCTGCTCGCCCTGACCATCCACGACCTCCGGGTACCAGTCTGCGAGATCGAGCCCTCCCCGCGCGAAGCGACGGAGTCTCTCAACATCCCGCCCGGGCTGGCCATCTACCACCTCCGCCGCGATCTGCACCGCAAAGGCCCGGCCCATCGCCTGCCGGACCTGCTCCGCTGGGCAGAAAGGCTGCCGCTGGATTGCCGAATCGTCATCCTCGACTTCGACGTGTCCGCGCCGTTCAACGCCAACACCGCCCTCGAACTGCGGGCGCTGGTGCGGCAGTTTGAGAGCCGGGACCTGCGCCTCATCATCTCCGGCATGAACCCGCAGCAGTATCGCGGGCTGCGCAGCGCTGGCGCGGCCGATGCCCTGGACGCCTCCAATGTCTGCCCCGACCTCGACCTGGCTATCGCCCGCGGCATCATGCTCTCCCAAGATGCCTGACCGCCGCCGCCCGCGTTCATCGCCTACATGAGTATCCTTATTCCATGAGTGTCTTTCGGGCGGCAAGCTTCATCGTGCTGGCCACCATGTGCCTGCTCGGCGGGTGTAAACCACCTCAAACGCCGTTGCAGGCAATCGCTGCCGCGGCAGCCGCCCCCGGAACGGGGCGCACGGCCGCAGCAACTTCGCTCGTCGCGGACTGGAACGCGAAACGGGTCACCCTCGACCAGGCCATCGACCTCGCCTTCAACCATGTGGACGCAGTCCGCGCCGGAACCGCGGTGCCCGGCACGGCCATCACACCCACCAGCGAATCTGCAACGGCCCTGGCTGGTGCAGTGCTGGACGCGGTTGCGACGCTGGAACCAAAGCTCCCCAAGGGCGCCGAGGCGGAGCTGTTCTGGATGCGTGTGGGAGGGCTCGCTGCCGCGTCCGCCGAGGAGGCCCGCCAGGCCGGGCGTGGGCCCGAAGCGTTGACGCTGGTGATGGGCGGCGGCAGCCGCTGGCAGACCGAGATGTACTGGCAGCGCCATCCCACGCACGATGGGCTCGCATCGCTCCTGCTCGCCGAGTCCGGCGACCGCGCCCAGGCGTTGGCCAGGCTTCACGCACGGGCCGACCTCGACGGCTTCGCCGCGGAGGTGTATCAGATGCTTGGCGGCAGGTAGCCCCGTGTGACGGCCCGGCCTGCTCGCACGGGGCCCTCATACGATGGCTCGATGTCGATCAGCCTTCGATCTCCCATGAAGCACCCGGCGCTTCTCCACCTGCGGAAACTGGACCGGTGGGACTGCGTGCAGCGGTTCAACAAGACATGGGTGGCCACTGTCGGTTTCTTTCTGTTCATCGGCGTTGGAATGATGGCGCTGCTCGGAGGTTCAATGCTCATGGTGGGCTTGGGAATCACCCGCGGCATCGGTCGCGACTCAGGTCCGCTCCTCAGCGCCATCGCTGCCGTACCGGCTATCGCATTGGGGGCGTGCGCGTGGGAGGCGTTCCGCAGGGTCATGGTCAACAGGGCTCTCGACCGCGGCCTGTCACACCACTGCGCACGCTGCGGCTACGACCTTGGAATCAACGAGCGTCTCCAACGCTGCCCCGAGTGCGGGCAAGGCGAGAAAGGAACAGACGTGTGACACCGACATGCCGCGACTGTGACTTCCCCATGGAGGCTGGCTTTCAGAGCGACCATGGCCACTACGGCGTCGTGACCCAGGCGAAGTGGGTCGCCGGCGACCCGGTCAAAGCCAAATTGTTCAGCCTCGGAGAGGCGACGCGAGCCCAGGAGAAAGCCAGCCTTCGCATCCACACCTTCCGCTGCCCCAAGTGCGGCCTGCTGGATTCCTACGCTTGGGCCGTAGACCCCCTTGAGTGAAGGAAACCATGCTCACGATCACGCTTCCCGACGGCTCCAAGAAGACCTTTGAACCCCGCCCCGACGCCAGCCCCATCACCGCCCGCGATGTGGCCGAGGCCATCGGCCCGCGCCTCGCCATGGCCGCCCTGGGCGCCAAGGTCGATGGCACGCTCGTCGACCTCTCTACGCCCATCACCAAGGACAGCTCGGTCGCCATCATCACCGAGAAGACCCGCGACAAGCAGCCCGACCCCGACGGCCTCTACCTCATCCGCCATTCCGCGGCACACGTTATGGCCGAAGCCATCCAGGATGTGCTGGGCAAGGACATCCAACTCGCCTACGGCCCCCCCACCGACACCGGGTTCTTCTACGACATGTTCGTGCCCGAAGGCAAGAAGATCTCCAGCGAGCAGTTCGACGCCATCAACAAGCGCATCGCCGAGATCATCAAGGAAAACCGCCCCTTCACTCGGTTTGAGGAAAATGTTGGTGACGCGATAAACCGTTGGGTCACGGATTGGAACCACACCGACCAGCAACACAACATCTACAAGATGCACAACGCGTACCGCGCCGCGGAGCAACAAGATCCTCCCGCAGGTCAACAGAAGCGCAAGGTCATCGTGGGAAATCGGCTGGAAGAGTACACCTATTGGCCGGGAGCGTCAGTTTCTTTTTACGCGACGGGAAAGCCGGGCGACAACTGGGAAGACCTTTGCAGGGGTCCCCACGTTCCATCCACTGGCCGTATCGGTGCCGCAAAGGTGCTGTCGGTTGCATCTTCCTATTGGAAGGGAAAAGAAAGTGATCAGCCGTGGTGCCGTCTCACCCGCGTCTACGGCACCGCGTTCGCCTCACAGGCAGACCTCGACGCGCACCTCAACCAGTTGGAGCAGGCCAAGGCCCGCGACCACCGCGTCATTGGCAAGAACCTCCGCCTCTTCCACATCGATGAGGACGTCGGCCAGGGGCTGATCCTCTGGACTCCCAACGGCTCCATCGTCCGCAAAGAGCTCCAGACCTTCATCGCCGCGGAGCTGAAGAAGCAGGGCTACACCGAGGTCTTCACACCGCACATCGGCCGCCTCGAACTCTACAAGACCAGCGGCCACTTCCCCTACTACAAAGACTCGCAGTTCGCACCCATCATCGAGCGCAACGCCCTTGAGGAACTCAGCAAGGCAGGCTGCTCCTGCGCGGACATGATGAATCGCGTCGAGGGCGTGTCGGCGCGCCTTGCCGCGGGCATCAACGAACGCACCAAGGCCGACACCATCACCAAAGACCGCATCCTGCCCGACGATCAGCTTGTTGACGGCTTCATGCTCAAGCCCATGAACTGCCCGCACCACGCCAAGATCTTCGCCAGCGCACCCCACTCTTACCGCGACATGCCCGTCCGCCTCGCCGAGTTCGGCACGGTCTATCGCTGGGAGCAGTCCGGCGAGCTCAACGGCCTCACCCGCGTCCGCGGCTTCACGCAGGATGATGCCCACCTCTTCTGCACCGAAGACCAGATCCCCGCCGAAATCCAGGGCTGCCTCAGCCTCGTCAAGGTCATCTTCGCGACACTGGGCATGAAGGACTACCGCGTGCGCGTGGGCCTGCGCGACCCCGACAGCAACAAGTACACCGGTTCCAAAGAGAACTGGGACAAGGCCGAGGCCGCCTGTATTGCCGCGGCAGAATCCCTCGGCGTCGCCTTCAGCCGCGAGCCCGGCGAGGCCGCCTTCTACGGCCCCAAGATCGACTTCGTGGTGAAGGACGTCATCGGCCGCGAGTGGCAGCTCGGCACCGTCCAGGTCGATTACAACATGGCCCTGCGCTTCGACCTGCATTACGTGGGCCCCGACAACAAGCCGCACAGGCCTGTCGTCATCCACCGCGCGCCCTTCGGCAGCATGGAGCGTTTCTGCGGCGTGCTCATCGAGCACTTCGCCGGCGCGTTCCCCACATGGCTTTCGCCCGAGCAGGTCCGCGTGCTGCCAATCAGCGAGAAGAGCAACGACTACGCGGCAAGCGTCGTCGCCGCCCTCAAGGCCGCCGACGTGCGCGCATCCCTCGATGATTCCGACGGCCGCATCCAGAGCAAGGTCAAGTTCGCGGCAGAAGCGAAAGTGCCTTACATGCTCATCGTCGGTCCCCGCGATGCGGAAAGTGGCGTGGTCAGCGTCCGCCAGCGCGGCACGGAAAAGGACCTTGGCACGATGCCGCTGGAGGCCTTTGTTGCCGGGATCAAGGCCGAGATCGCGGAGAAGCGGGCGGAACTGACGGTGAAGCCGTAGGTATGAGCGACGAACCCCCACAAGTCGTTGTGATCGGCGGACCGAACGGCGCGGGCAAGTCAACCATCGCCCGCGAAGTCCTCCACAACACGCTGGGCATTCCGAACTTTGTCAATACGCACAAAGTTGCGGCAGGCCTCAGCAGATTTTCCGCGGAAAGAAGCTCTCTCCCCGCTGGACGGATCGTGCTGAGGCATCTTCGGCACATTGCCAAACAGCGTCAGGACTTTGCCTTTGAATCGACACTCGCGGGCTGCGGCCTGGCCCGGTGGCTCGCCACACTCGTCGAGGATGGCTTTGTGTTCAGCGTTCTGTACATGAACCTGGAGTCACCCGATTTGGCCGCTCAGCGGGTCGCGTGGCGGGCCGCTCGCCATGGCTACTCCGTTGCCACCGATGTGATCGCGCGTCGATTCCCGCGGTCTTGGAGCAACCTTCACACGCTATATGCCCCTTTGGCGCAGCGGTCGGGCGGCTTCTGCCGCGTGTATGACAACACCCGCGCCACGCCTGTCCTCAACCCCGGGAGCAGAGACGGTACCCGCACCAAACCGCGATTTGATTGCCACACGATTGACGTTGCGGTGACAACCGCGGTTGCGACAGCCGTCTCCGTTGTCCGACGTTCAATCGCGGTGGTTGAGCATTCCATGACTCGTGCGCGAAGCGCACCGGGAGCGATTGATCGCCATGCACTCCACGCCGCCGCTCGCAGAGCCGTTGCGAGAGCGATCCGAGACAATGCTGATGTCGAGACCATCCGGCACCTGCACGACATTTAGTCCGGCCTGCACAGCACGACCATGAAGCATGGTCTTGGCACCGCCACCCCTACTTCCTCTCCATCTGCCCCCGAGCCTCCTCCAACGCAATCAGCGCGTACGCGGTGATGAGCACCTTGTTGTCCTCCATCCACCGCGCCCCATCCTTCATCGGACGGAATGAGCCGTCCTCGTTCTGAAGTGTCGCGAGCTGCGCCACCAGGTCCTCCGCCCAGCGGCGCTGCGCCGTTTCGCCATCGGCCGAGACCGTGCGGATGGTCGGCTCGCCATTGGCCGCCATCGCCCGGGCGAACACGACGTAGTAGTAGTACAGGCCGTCACCGCCCGCGCCCGGATTCTCTGTCAGCGCATAGTTGTGCGCGATCCAGTCCATTGCCGCCTGCACGCGCGGGTCATTCCGGCTCAACCCCGCGTACAGGTAGCTCTTGAACCCCGAGTACGTCATCGATCCGTACGCGCGCAGACGGCTGACCTTCGTCCCATCATCCATCGTCTCCTCAATGGTCTTCGCCGATGACTGGCTCTGCCCGCTGCCCACAGCATCTTTGCTCTCGCTGGTCGAATAGATAAATCCGCCCTGCCGGCTGCCCTTGGCATACTCCATGGCGTTGATGTCCATCCCGCCCGCCTTCTCCACCATCTGCGTGCGCTGCAGGAACACCATCGCCCGCTGGAAGGCAGGGTCATCCGACGGCACGCCCGATGCATGCAGTCCATCCAGCGCCCACGCCGTGTTGGAAAGGTCCGGCCGCCCGCTGTGCCCATAGCCCCAGCCGCCGTAATAGGCGTGGTCCTTGTCCACAGGCTTCGCGGATTCATCGCCCAGCGCGGGCCGCGCTACAGCGCCTTCCCCAAACTGCAGCGACTTGAGGAACTCCGCCGCGTTGTGGACCACCGCCGTCACTTCCGGCGTCTTCACTTTCGACAGTGCGCACAGGCAGATCGCCGTGTTGTAGCTCGGCAGCACCTTGTCGTAGATGCCGCCGTCACTCTGCACCTTCGACATCATGAACCGCACACCCCCCGCCACCGCCTCGTCGGTGTCCTTCACCCCCGGCTCCATCAGCATGCCAGTCACCACCAGGCCCGTGATGGCGGGGAAACTTGGTCCCGATGGGTTCACCGACCAACCCCCGCTCGCCTGGTCCTGCTGGCTCTTGAGGTACGCGATAGCCTTGCTCGTCATCGCGTTCACATCAGGTTTCGCCACGCCGGAATCTCGATGGCCCGCGTCAGCCGGCGCCATCGCCTTTTCACCCCGCAACTGAGCCGACGCAACACCCGCAAGCATCAACACGCCCGCCGCAACCGCCATCGTGCTCTTCATCATCGGTGAACCTCCTGTGACCGCCGGATCATACCGCTTGCCCGTGGCGCGATTCCGCATGCAAAACAACAGCTGCCGCGGCAACCGCCGCCGTTTCGATCCGCATGATGTGTGGACCAAAGCCGGCAATCGTGGCCCCGGCGCTGCGCGCCTTTGCCAGCTCCTCTGGCGACCAGCCCCCCTCGGGCCCGATCAGCAGCGTGATCTCCGCCGCTCCGCTCGCCTCGTATGGACCGCCCGAAGCATCAGCAAGCACCACGCGCTGACCACCCGCCAGCGCGGCACCAAAGCTCGCGCGATCCTCGATCGTCATCAGCCATGCGCGTCCAGACTGCTTCAACGCTTCAAGCGCAACACGCTCCAGCCGCTCCAGTTTGCCGGGCCGCGGGTCCACCACCGTGCGTGCCGTCATAAGCGGGCCCCACGCCGCGGCACCCACCTGCGTCAGACCATCAATCATTTCCTCAAGGGCGGCACCTTTGGCTGCCGCGGCAAGCACCCGCACGCGCGGCCGCACCGGCTCCGCACGTTCAACGCCTTCGATGTTGAACGTGAGGGTCCACTCATCCCGCACCTTCGCGGCTGATGAAACTCGGCACTCCGCCACCGTGCCGCGACCATTGCTGATCACCAGCGCATCACCGACCTCGAGCCGCTTGACACGCAGGGCATGATGGGCTTCCGTGCCACCAAGGGTTATCGAACCCCCCGGGCGGCCCTCAAAGCCCGCAAAATAAACATGGTGCGGCAATCGTTTGGCTCCCGCGCCTTGAGTCTTTCAGGACCAGGCCCGATGATGAGAGGGATGATCAGAGGCTAGACAAAGACGCCGGACAACGACGCCAAGGATGGTATTGCCCACAGACATGACCCCCGCCACCCCAGCCAACACCGATCTCAAAGACACTCCCGGGCTTGAGGGCGACATTGATTCGCTGCTGACCAAGATGGAGCAGTCCACCAATCGGTTGTCGCGCGATGTCGCTTCCTCGACGGCGACGCCCGGGCCCGCCCACCCGCCACCCGGCACCCCACCCGCCCCAGCAGATGCAATCGAAAACCTCGATGCGCAGCTCGCCGAACTCACCGCCCAGTTGCTCGACAACAAGACGGCGCAGCGCCCACACGCGGATGAGGCCCCCGCCCCACCCCCGCCAGCCGAGGAGCCCGCCCAGGTTGCGAAGGCTGAACCCCCACCCGCCCCGGCGCCGCCAGTCGTGGCCACCCCCATTGCAGCCCCAATCGCGCCGATCGCCCCACCGGCGGCCGCGGTTCCGGCCGTCGCCGCAGGGGTAAACGCGTCCGAAGCCGAGTCGCTTGCCAAACCGCTCGTGCTGCCAAAACGCCCGGGGGTCGCCCTGCGGCTGTGCGTTGCCGCATCGTCGCCGCTTGCGGCACGATCACCCGCTGTCCGCGCCACCGTCGGGCTGCTGGCGATCAACACCCTGCTCATCGCCGGCGCGGTATGGGTGTTCCTCATGCTGCGCCCAGCCCCCCAGCAGGAAGAGTCCAAAGCGTTCGATCTCGGATCGGCGACGTTGCCCCGCCCGAAGATCGAGAAAGAAGCCAGCAAGCCCGCCCACGCCGAAGAGGGCAAGGGCGACGCCCACGGCAAGACAGACTCGCATGGCAAGGCCGAGGCAAAGCCGCCAGCGAAAAAGACCGCTGCCAAGAAAAAACCCGCCCCAGCCGACGAAGGCCACCACTGACGCACCGCCTTTTGCAGGCGTTTTTACCACCTACCATCCCCGCGTGACTGTGGCAGGCACCAGTGAAACATGGACGACGCGCCGCCTCATGGCGTGGATGCAGGAGGCGTTCGCGCGCAAACAACTGGACGCCCCGCGCCGCATGGCCGAGTTGCTGCTGACGCACGTCATTGGCTGCCAGCGACTCAAGCTCTACACAGACCCCGACCGCCCCGCGAGCCCGCTGGAGCGCGACACGCTGCGCAACCTCGTGACCCGCGCCCTCAAGCACGAGCCCGTGCAGTACCTCGTCGGGAGCGAATGGTTCTTCGGCCTTGAGTTTCAGGTCGACCGACGCGTGCTCATCCCCCGCCCCTCCACCGAGACGCTCGTGGAAGAGGTGTTGCAGAACATCCGCGCCCGCCACGGCGCGGCAGCCACAAAGGGTGACGGCCTGCTGATCGCCGACATCTGCTCCGGGTCAGGGTGCATCGCGATCTCGCTGCTCAAGAACCTGCCGGGGGCTCGCGCGGTTGCCACCGAGGTGTGCCCCAAAGCTGCGGAAGTCGCCCGTGCCAACGCGATCCGTCACAACGTCGCCGACCGGCTCGACCTGATGGTGGGCGACCTGCTCGAGCCCTTGATGGACCACCCGATCACCCGCTCCGACGCAGCGCTCGATTACCTCGTCAGCAACCCCCCGTACATCCCCGATGACGAATGGGACTGTGTCGAGCCCAACGTCAAAGACCACGAGCCGCACCTGGCGCTGCGCGGCGGCGTTGATGGGCTTGATTACGTCCGCCGCCTGCTTGCCGAGGCACCCCGCATCATCAAGCCAGAAGGCCTGCTGCTGATCGAGGTCGCCGACTCACGTGCCGAGCAGGCGCGCACGCTCATCGCAGCCAACCCGATGCTTGGGGAGACGCGCGTGCTGAATGATGTTGATGGACTGCCGCGGGTGGTCGTCGCCCCCCGCCGCTAGTGCGGCTTAGTGGCCGCCGGCGGCGTCCTGGACCTTCTCGCCAGCCTTCTCAACGGCCTCGCCGGTCTTCTTGGCGGCCTTGTCCACCTTCTCGCCTGCGGTCTCGGCAGGGCCCTTCTTCTCGCAGCCTGTCGAGAAGCCCGCAGCGCCGATGGCGGCTACAAGGGCGAGGCTCAGCAGGGCGGACGCACGGGCACGGTTCGAAGCATTGATCATCACTGAAACTCCACAGTCAAGGAACTGGCAGTCGCAAAACGCGCCCGCCTACCAAACACGATAGGACCGCCCGCGGGCGCGTGTGCCGTTCGTCCGCACACAACCTCCCGGGGTTCTTCGCACAACCTTATCACAACCCTGACGCACCGTTGACGCTTGGACAAAGCCGCGCCGTTACGTTTTGTGCGACATGGGCTGCCCCTCGACGGGGGCGCCGAGAGAGACCGACCGCATTCAGGAGAGAGCAGAATGACGTTTTCCCGCCTTGCCGTGGCGGCGCTGGCCATCAGTGCCGGCTCCGCGATCGCCCTTGCCGACTTTACCCCCGGCAACCTTGTGGTGTCCTCCATCAACGGCACCACCAACGCCGCCCAGAGCGTGAGCCTGCTCGAGTTCACCGCTGTTGATCCCAATCAGCCCGCCCCCATTTCAACCACCAACATGCCCACCGCCGCGAACGGGGCGAACTTCCGCTTCACGCTCAGCGGCAGCGCCACCTCCGAAGGCGCGCTCACCCGCAGCGTCGATGGCCGCTACCTCACCATC
This sequence comes from Phycisphaerales bacterium, assembly GCA_038260025.1. Classification (GTDB taxonomy): domain Bacteria; phylum Planctomycetota; class Phycisphaerae; order Phycisphaerales; family UBA1924; genus JAEYTB01. The sequence continues at coordinate 3,817 of JBBSOF010000011.1, read as the reverse complement.
GCCGGCTACGACGCCGCGCTGGGCACGGCTTCCGTCGCAGGCACCACATCCGCCAACAACCCCCGCGTCATCGGCCGCATCGGCTCTGACTTCGGGATCGACACCACCACTGGCCTCGGCGATGCTTACAGCGGCAACAACATCCGCAGCGTCGTCTCCACCGATGGCACCGACTTCTGGACCGCCGGCCCCGCCGTCTCCAGCATCGGCATCCGCTACGCCACCCTGGGCAGCTCGACCTCCACAGGCATTGCCGCGACCAACTCCCGAGTTGCCAACATCTACAGCAATCAGCTGTTCATCGGTGCATCCTCCAACCCCATCTACGGCGTTGCCACGGTGGGCACGGGCCTACCCACCACCACCGGCCAGACGGTCTCCGCCCTGCCCGGCTTCCCTGCCGCGTCGGGCCCCTCCTCGTACGACTACGTCTTCACCGATGCAACGACCCTCTGGGTCGCCGACGATCGCTCGGTCGCCAACAACGGCGGCCTTCAGAAGTGGCTATTTGACGGCAGCAACTGGAACCTGGCCGCCACCTACAACACCGGCCTCACCGCCGGCCTCCGCGGCCTCACCGGCGAAACCGACGCCAGCGGCGCGGCAACCCTCTACGCCGTCACCGCCGACTCCTCGGCCAACAAGCTCGTCAGCTTCACCGAGTCGGCCGGCTTCACCACCCTTGCGACCTCCGCCGCCGGCACCATCTTCCGCGGCGTCGACTTCGCCCCGGTCGTGCCCGCCCCCGCCTCCATCGCCCTGCTCAGCATCGGTACCGTTCTGATTGCTCGTCGCCGCCGCGCCTGATCGCACGGCACATCCACCAGTTCCCCCCCTCGAGGCCGCGGCACACTTCTCTGTGCCGCGGCCTCATTTTTGTAAATCTCCCCGTGCCACCGGTCGCGGCTCTGAGCGGCCGGTGCCCGGCTCTTCTCAAGCCCCCCAACCCTCTGTCGCATAGTTTCGCGCACTCTTCACACCACCTGCGCGCCCGCTGAACACTGCGCCAGGCCCACGTTTCTACTCTGGCCCCGAGCACAACTGCTCCTGGGGCCGATCATGAATCAACCCGCTTTTGCCCGCCCATTCCGCGCTTTCACTCTGATCGAGCTGCTGGTGGTCATCGCGGTGATCGCCCTGCTCATCGGCATCCTGCTGCCTTCGCTGGGCACCGCCCGCGACATGGCCCGCCAGACGCGCTGCTCCAGCAACCTGCGCCAGGTCGGCATCGCGATCAACAACTACAGCATCTCCAACCGCGGGTTCTATTCCAGCGGCCGCTTCGACAACCGCCTCAACAGCGGCCCCGGCCCCATCGACCGGGCCGGCTGGCTCGCGGACATGGTCAACGGCGAGTACTGCATCCCAGGGCAACTCCTTTGCCCCACCAACCCCGCGCAGCTGACGCAGTCAATGACGCAGGGCCGCCTGACCGACCGCCCTGCCCGCGCGATCTCGGTCCCCACCGACCAGACCGACCTCTACACCCGCGGCTTCAACACCAACTACACCATGGCCTGGTACATGGCGTACACCGAGTTCCGCAACAACCGCAACCCCTCCAACGACCCGCAGCGCAACGCGTACTGCTTCGGCCCTCTGAAGGACAGCCGCATCACGGGCATCACGCCCAGCTATGTGCCGCTCTTTGCCGACGGGCGCGTCGAGGACAACGCCGCGGGCGGTCAGACGCTCGAGAACATCGCGGGCCAAAGCCTGCGTTACGTGAAGGACCTGACCGACGGCCCCCTGGGCCAGGTTTCCGATGGCACATGGGCACGCCAGAAGTACTCCGACTTCGGCCCCGCGCACGGCAAGTCCGCCTCGCGCGCCAACAACTCCGCCACCGGCGCGAACCGCAAGGACCACAACAAGATCTACGGCAACTTCCTGTTCGCCGATGCCCATGTGGCCGCAATCGCCGACAGCAACCACGACGGCGAATACGGCTGGCTCAGCGGCAGTTCGCCCACGCCAAACGCCGCGTACGACGACGAGATCGAGGGCAAAGTCTTCGGCGGCATCCTCAGCACCGGCCGCTTCTTCCGCCCAAACGAGTAACCCTGCCTTGATGCCTTGATGCCTTGATGCCTTGATGCCTTGATGCCTTGATGCCTCGATGCCTTGATGCCTTGATGCCTTGATGCCTTCCCCCCACCACCACCACAAGAGAGAGAGAAAGAGAGCTCCCCATGAACACCATCCTCCGCACCGCCACCCTCACCGCCTTCCTCATCGCTGCTTCCACCGCACGCGCCCAGATCGTCCTCAACGAGGTCTACTCCAACCCTCCCGGCAGCGGCTCCATCGATGACCGCTGGGAATACATCGAGGTGTACGGCCCCGCCGGCATGAGCGTGTCCGGCTACATGATCGCCTCGGTCTTCGGCGGCGGCGATCCCAACGCCAACAGCATCCCCGGCCCCCTTCCCAGCGGCTGGGACGCGGGCGATGAGGTTTCGGAGATCGACGAGGCCTGGACCCTCGACGGCCTCACCATCGGCAGCAACGGCCTGCTGGTGATCTACAACAACGCCCAGACCAGCCAGGCCCGTCCCCTCTTCGCGCCCGGCACCAACTTCGCAACCTTCGCTGCCGCCCATATCCCCAGCACCGACACCTCCGGCCGCATCAAGAACGACGGCTCCGCGACGTTTGTCCTCCTCCGCAAGCGCCCCCTGCACAGCCTCAACGGCTCCGGTGCCTCGGTGTATGCCGCGGACTATGCGTGGCGCAAGGAGCCCAACCCCGATGTCAACTACGACGGCCGGATCGACTTCAACGGCATCGGCACGCTCCTCTCGGGTGGCCCCGCATCTCCCGAGCCCGAGGTGAACAGCGAACGCCCCGAGACGCCCCACGTCGGCATGCCCTCATCCCTCGAGCCCTACCAGATGGTCGATGACATCGCCTGGTCCAACGCCGGCGGCAAGGAGTACACCCGCTCCTCACAGCAGGAAATCTCCGACACCCCCGGCTTCAACCCCGACGCCGCCACGCGCATCGCGTACTACCGCTCCAACCCCCACCGCGGCAGCCGCTTCGTCAACAACTCCATGGTCAACACGCACACCGCGGATGAGGAGTTCATCTGCGGCGACATCATCGACACCGGCCCCCAGGGCCTGCCCCTCGTGTCTTACAACTCCGCCTCCCTGGTTGCACCCACCGACCAGAACGGCCCGCTCTACAACGCCGCGGGCATGCTCGACCCCAACGGCTCCTTCCGCCTCAACGACATCAACACCACCGGCTTCAAGCTCACGCCCGGCAACTTCAACGATGTGGATAGCTCGGCCTCCGGCGGCATCAACATCGTTCAGCAGCGCTTCATCGCCGGCGACTTCAACTTTGACGGCGTCATCACCTGCGATGATGAGGACCTCATCAACGCCGCGTTCGCCACCGCCGAGAGCCTTGACGCCACCATCACGGCCACCAGCAACAACGCAACGCCCACCAACCCCGCCGACGACTTCACCTACACCGCCTGGAAGTACGAGGGCCGCTCCTTCAACGCCCTCCTGGCGATGGTCCGCATGAGCACCACCGACGGCACCACGGGCGAGTGGAACAGCGGCACAACCGTGACCGCCGCCGACGTTGCCGCGTTCCACGCCATCTTCACCTGCCCCCCGGCCTGCGGCACGGCCGACTTCAACGGCGATGGCGACGTCGGCACCGACGCAGACATCGAGGCCTTCTTCGCCTGCCTCGGCGGCAACTGCTGCACCGAGTGCTTCCCCGGCGGAGCCGACTTCAACGCCGACGGTGATGTCGGCACCGACGCCGACATCGAGTCCTTCTTCCGCGTCCT
>JBBSOF010000010.1:0-89248 GCA_038260025.1 Phycisphaerales bacterium | reverse complement strand
GCGCGGAAGTTCAACCAGGCGTACTGCGGGGTGGGAGACCGCGTGCCCGATGAGGAGCACGCGAGCGCGGGGGGCGTGTTCCCCGTTCCCAAGGCGCTCATCGGGCGCATCGGGCGCTTGCCTGGGGTGGGCGATGGCACGGCCAAGATGAGCAAGAGCCTCAACAACGCCATCTATTTGAGCGACACGCCGAAGGATGTGCAGAAGAAGATCAACAAGATCACGACGGGGCGGCAGAGCCCGACGGAGCCGGGGGACCCGACGAACATCCTGTTCAAGTTTGTCGATGCGTTTATTCCTGACGGTGCGCGGGTGGAAGAGTTGAAGCGGCGCTACGCGGCAGGCGACAACATCGGCGATGGGCACATCAAGCAGGAGTTGGCGGAAGCGATCAACACGCTGCTGGAGCCGATGCGGGCGCGGCGGGCGGAGTTTGAGAAGTCGGACGGCGATGAGCGGGTGGTGGAGATCATCAAGGCGGGGACGAAGCGGGCGAACGTGGTGGCGGAAGAGACGCTGTGGATGGCGAAGGAGAAGATGGGGTTGGGGTTTGGGAGGCGGGTGCTGGGGTAGGCGGTCACGATGAAAACGGCCACGCCCGAGACTCTCGGTGGCCAACGAAGACACCGACTTGAAGACAAGTCGGTGGCACGGGTGGATGCTCTCCTTTGTTACGCGTTCATGTCCTTCCACTTCTTCGCCATGTGGCCGAAGATGGCCAGGGCGATGGCGCAGATGACGCCGGTGGCGGCGAAGGGGATCCACACGAGGTACTGCGGGTTGTAGGTGTCCCAGAGGAGCTGGGTGACGGCGGTGTGGTCCTTGCCGAGCTCTGCGCAGAGGCGGTCCATGGCATCGGAGCGGGAGATGCCCAGCGCTGCCTCGAGGTGTGTGGGGTTGCCGTCCCATGCGTTGCCGACGCTGACGGCGGTGTGCTGCTGGAGGTACTTGAGGGCGAGGGTGGCCTTCTCGCCAAAGTGGCCGTAGACGTAGGCGGAGAGCTTCGAGCCGATCATGCGGCCGATGCCAACGGGGATGTTGACGTAGCCGAGGTAAAGCCCGACCTTGCCGATGGGGGCGATGAGGGCGAGGTACTCGCTCTTCTTGGGGCCGGTGGACATCTCGCCGATCGAGAAGAACACCAGGCCGGTGAGCAGGAACCAGGGGTTCATGGTGAGGCCGGCGAGAAGGACGCCCAGGGCGCACGAGAGCATGCCCCAGAGCATGGCGGTGAGCGTGCGCATCTTGCGGGTGATATAGCCGACGAAGACAACACCGAAGATGATGAGCAGGGAGTTCATGCTCAGCAGGATGTTCTGGGGGACCTGGGGGCCGCGGGGGTTGTTCTCATCTACGAGAGCCTTGTACAGCCCGTCGGGGAGGACATGCAGCGCGTTGGCCAGGGGCCCGCTGTCGATCCAGTCGGGGATGAAGTTGGGCATGAGGTCCCACAGCTGGTACATCATCATCCAGAAGCCGGACATGATGAGCAGCCACGCAATGAGACGGCGGTCGGCGAGGTTGGTGATGGTGCGGGTGAGGACGGTCCAGATGCCGGCGGTTTTTGATGCGCCGCTGGGGATGTCCTTGAAGGTGAAGAGCATGAGGAAGTTGAGGGAAGAGATTGCCGCGGAAGCGAGGAAGAGGTTGCGCCACGCTTCCCTGGTGTGCTCCTCGGACATGAAGACGGCGGGCATGAAGTGGCCGATGAAGGCGCCGACGTTGACGACCATGTAGAAGATGGACCAGCCGGCGGAGGAGTTGCCCTTGCCCATGGAGAGGGCGAGGGAGCCTTGGAGGGCGGGCTTGAACAAGGCGGTGCCGGTGGCGAGGCACACCATGCCCATGAAGTAGAAGTAGTAGTTCCACTCGAGCCCGTTGGGGACGTGGGTGAAGCCGGGCAGGTCTCGGCAGAGGGCGATGATGAGATATCCGCCGGTCATCAGCGTGAAGGACAGCGCCAGGATGCGTTTGTAGCCGTAGCGGTCGGCGATACCGCCGGTGACGGTGGGCAAGAGTGAGGAGATGGCCGTCCACCACAGGATGATGGTGCCCTTGTGCCACTGCGTGAGCTGCAGGCCGCCGGGGTCATCGGCCTGGGCCACATAGATGGGGGCCATGACCGCGAGCGTGTAGTACGCCAGGCGCTCCCACATCTCGATGATGTTGAACATCCAGAAGGAAGACTTGAAGGGCGTGCGCGGCAGGGGGGCCGTGGTCACGTCGGTCGGGGGAGGGGTCATGGGGCTATGAGAGCAGGGACGGGGGGAAAAGACAAATGGGGGTGAGGGGCGTTTGTGAAGGTTGGTGTGGGGGGAGGGGAAGCAGGACACGGGCCTTCAGAACGGGTTGTGTCTTCGGCGCTGGAACGCTTACTTCGTGCGCGGCTCGTATGACGGCATGGGGACACGGACCCTCAGAAGGGTCCGTGGCACGAAGACACGGACCTTAGGAAACGTTCACGGCGCGGCGGATGGCGGCGAGTTGCGTCAGGAGTGCGGGGATGGTGTCGAGGGGGAGCATGGTGGCAGCGTCGCTGAGCGCGCTCTTGGGGTCGGGGTGGCACTCGATGAAGAGGGCGTGGACGCCGGCGGCGGTGGCGGCGCGGGCGAGGAGCGGGGCGCGCTCGGGGCGGCCGCCGGTGGTTTCGCCCGCACCGGGGAGTTGTGTGGAGTGGGTGCAGTCGAAGCAGACGGGGGGTGCGCCGCCTGGGATTGCGAGTTCCATCAGGTCGCCCAGGCCGAGGAAGTCGTTAACGAGGCGGCCGTAGCCGAAAAACGTGCCGCGCTCGGTGGCCATGGTGTTGGTGCAGCCCGCCTCGGCGAGCTTCTTGAAGGGGCCCTTCATTTCGGAAGGTGACAGGAACTGGCCCTTCTTGATGTTCACCGCGCGGCCGTGCTGCGCGGCAGCCTCTCCGGCGGCGAGGAGCAGATCGGTCTGGCGGCAAAGAAACGCGGGGATCTGCAGCAGGTCGATGTGGCGGGCGAGGGGCTGGGCGTGCGCTGGCTCGTGGATGTCGGTGGTGGTCGGCACGCCCAGCGCGCGGCCGATGTCGGCGATCCACGCGACGCCCTGCTCGAGGCCGGGGCCGCGGGGGCTGGTGATGCTCGAGCGGTTGGCCTTGTCGAAGGAGGCCTTGAAGATGTAGGAAAGGCCCAGGCGGGCGCAGGTTTCTTTCAGCAGTGTGCCGATGGTGAAGCCCAGGTCGCGGGATTCAAGCACGCAGGGTCCGGCGATGATGGCGAGGGGCTGGCCGGTGCCGATGGAGATGTTGCCGACGCGGCAGGTGGGGGGCATAGACATAGGTTAGTCAATGCTGCGTCGCCGTCTCCTGCCGTGCCGCCGCCGCGTTGAACGCTCGGCCGATGTAAAACCTTCACGCCGCCCGCCGGATGATGGCCGCCGCCTTTATACCATTGGCGTTCCGGACCGATCCCCTCAAGCCCCTCGAAAGGCCCTCCCTTGTCCCTCCGCTTTCAACGCCGCGTTCTTGATCATGTTCGTCACGAGTCGTACACGCCCCGCCGTATCGGCGACCTGGCGCAGGACCTCAACGTCCCCAGTGAGGAGATGGAAGAGTTCACCGGCACGGTGAAGCGTCTTGCCGATGAGGGGCAGATCGAGGTGTCGGGCAATGGCAATGTGTCGCTGCCGTCGGTGGCCAGCCGCGGCGGGTTTGTCACGGGCGTCTTCCGCAAGAACGCCCGGGGCTTCGGGTTTGTGCAGCCGGCCGAGTCGGTGCGCGAGGGGGCGATCTTCATCCCGCCCGACGGCGTGGGCGATGCGCTCAACGGCGACACGGTGCGGGCCACCGTGACGCGCGACCGCGCGGGGGGGCCGGGCTCGGGGTTCAGCGGAGAGATCGTTGAGGTCGTCAAGCGCAAGCACACCAGCTATACCGGCACGCTCCTGAAGCGAGGGGCACAGTGGCTGGTGGAGCCCGACGGGCGCCAGCTGAGCGAGCTGATCATCGTGCGCGATGCGGACAGCAAGAACGTGCGCGAGGGCGACAAGGTGGTGCTGGAGCTCGTGGCCTTCCCGGAGGGCAATGTGCTGGGCGAGGGCGTGATTGTGCGGGTGCTGGGCGAGGCAGGGCGGCCCGACGTCGAAACGCAGGCGATGATTGCCGCGTACGACCTGCCGGGGGAGTTCCCCGATGAGTGCGTGCAGCAGTCGCGCGAAGCCGCGGCGGACTTTGACCGCCAGATCGCCGAGTGGACGGAGAAGGGCGCCTCGGCGCTGACGCTGCGAGAGGACATTACCGGCGATTTCATCATCACGATTGATCCGCCCGACGCCAAGGACTATGACGACGCCATCAGCATCCGCCGCGTGGATGACTTTGAGGGCGGCGGCTGGGAGCTGGGGGTGCATATCGCCGACGTGGCGCACTTCATCCCCCGGGGCAGCCCGCTGGATGTTGAAGCGCTGGACCGCGGCAACTCGTGCTACCTGCCTCGATTGGTCATCCCCATGCTGCCCGAGGTGCTGAGCAACGGCATTTGTTCTTTGCAGGAGGGAGTGCCGCGGTTCTGCAAATCGGCGTATCTGCTGTATGACAGCCGCGGCGTGGTGCGGGGGGAGCGCACGCAGAGCAGCCTGATCAAAAGCGCGAAGCGGCTGACGTATCTGGAGGCGCAGGCGCTGATTGATGGGGATTTGAATGAGGCCCGCCGGCACGCGAAGACGCCGCCCAAGTACACGGACCAGCTTCTTGCGGCGCTGAAGGAAATGAACACGCTGTCGCGGCTGATCCAGGCGCGGCGCGACAAGCAGGGCATGATCGTGCTTGATCTTCCGGTGGCGGTGCTGAAGTATGACGAGCAGGGCCATGTGATTGATGCTAACCCCGAGGATGACGCCTTCACGCACAAGCTGATCGAGATGTTCATGGTGGAGGCCAACGAGGTGCTGGGGCGGCTGTTCGAGAACCTGGGCGTGCCGCTGCTGCGGCGCATCCACCCCGACCCGGTGCCCGGCGATGTTGATTCGATGCGCAAGGTGGCGATGGTGGCGGGGTTCAGGATCCCCAAGAACCCGACGCGTGAGGAGCTGCAGGGGCTGCTGAAGGCGACGCACGGGACGCCCGCGGCGCGGGCGGTACACATCGCGGTGCTGCGCACGCTGAGCAAGGCGGAGTATTCGCCCGCGCTCATCGGGCACTTCGCGCTGGCCAGCGAGGCGTACGCGCACTTCACCAGCCCCATCCGCCGCTACGCGGACCTGACGGTACACCGATCGCTGGCGGAGTATCTGCGGCGGACCGAGAACGGCCAGAAGCGGCCGCGCGGGGAGAAGGAACTCAAGAGCCTGGGGCAGGCCATGAGCGACTCTCCAGCGTGCCCGCCGGAGCAGGAGTTGGTGGGCACGGGGCGGCACATCACGCAGCGCGAGGTCAACGCCGAGTCGGCGGAGCGCGAGCTGCGCAACTTCCTGGTGCTCCAGCTGCTCGAGAAGCACATCGGGGAGTCGTTCCCCGGCGTGGTCACGGGGCTCAACAACCGCGGCATCTTTGTGCAGATCGAGAAGTACCTTGCCGATGGCTTCGTGAAGGCCGAGGACCTGCCGGGCGATGTGACGCGCGAGAACCTCACCCCGATCTGGAAAATCGATCAGAAGAGCGGGGCGCTGACGGACATCCGCTCCGGGCGATCCTTTAACTTTGGCGATCTGGTGAGCGTGAAGATCGCGGCGGTTGATCTGGCGAAGCGGCAGATGGAGCTGGTGCTGGACGATGCCTCCGGGCGTGCCGCGGGGAAGGCGAAGAAGCCGATGCTGTCCAAACTCGATGGCGGGGCTCCGGCGGGGGGCATGGGGCGCGGGCAGGGGGCGGGCTTCAAGGAATCCACCGGCGCCCAGCGCCGCAGCCAGCGGAGCAAGGGACGCGACAAGGGCAAAAAGCATCACCGCCGGGACTCGTGAATGGGGTGAAACACCTCCTTTCAGCGTCCGAAAAAAACTCCCCTGATCGGGTCATAATCCCCTATTTGCACAAGACTTACGAATGGCGTAATGTCAGCCCCACGCGGGTGGTAGCGTGGCGTTTCGGTATCGGGGATGGTGCACACAGGTTTGGGAGGGTGTGATGATGAAGCGGATGCTGTTCGTTCTGGTGTTTTCCCTGGCAGCGATGACGACGCGAACGTCAGCGCAGACAGGGGCGTACGCGACCTTTGAGTATGAGGGGTGGACGTTTGCGCCCATTGTGACCGGTGGCGTGATCAAGGGGCACCTGGCGTGGGCCGACCCCTTGACCCTCACGGGCAACAACGTGCCCATCGTGATGTACCTGAAGGATGGGGTGGACCAGTGGTCAACCTGGGGTTGGACCGAGTATGACCTGGGCGCGGCGGTGGCACAGGTCCGCGAGCAGTTCGCCGATCCCGCGATCTTCACGCTGGAGCCGACGCTGGGGAGTGCCGTGAGCGGGACCAGTGTTGCGAACCCATCCAAACTGATCGAGGATGGCGTGTTCGAGGACGACCCGATCCGCGCAATCATTCAGGAGTCGCCCGACCCCGTTGCGCTGATCAGCACGCTGGTGGACCTGGGGTGGGAGGCCGCGCCCAACCTTTCGCAGCTGGCCGTCGAGATGCCGGAGCTCTGCCCCGACACAACCACGATCGTCGGACCTGTGGTGTCGCTGCTCAACGAGCGCACGCGGGACATGGAACTGATCATCCTGGGGCAGGCCCTGACCAACGTCACATGTACGCTCTGGCCGTGCGCGGGCTGCACCACCATCTTCGACATGCCCGTGGCGGTGCCCGGATCGTTCTGGCGGTTCGCCTACTCGGGCAATGTGCCGTCCATGGGCATCACCCTGTGCTACTGGGACCGTGACGCCACGGTCGCGTACACCAAGACCGGCGTCTCGACGCTGCTGTGCCTGGACTGCACGGCCAGCGGCATCAAGAACACCTCGCTGCACATGACCACCAGCGTGCCGCTGGGCCAGCCCTGCGTCGGGCCCTGAGGATCGGGCAGACAATCAGAACGTATGAGCCGCCCCGGCGCTCATGCCCCACGGCTCCCATGGGAAGCCCGCGGGCATCGCGCCGGGGCGTTCGTTGAGCCACCCCACCAGCCACTCGAAGGCGTCTACCAGGCGCGGGCCGGGGCGGTTGAACATCTGGTTGCCATCGACGAGGGCCACGCGCCCGTCGCGCACGGCGGGCAGGCCGTTCCACCACGGCTGCGCCGCCAGCGCCACGACGCCGGCCCGGGTTTCCTCCAACCCCAGGCCGCAGGGGGAGACGATGATGAACTGGGGCTGCGCTGCCGCGAAGTCTTGGGGTGTCACGCGGCGTGAAGGGCCCGCCGTGCGCTGGGCGCGCTGCGGCCCCGCGGCAGCCCCTGCCTGGGGGTTGGGCTTCGTGGGGTTGAGGGGGTGCCTGCCGCCAGCACGCTCGATCATCTGCACCGTCCAGTGACCGGCGCAGAAGAGTGGATCGGTCCATTCCAGGAAACCGACGACAGGGCCCTCGGCGTAGGGGTTGACCAGCTCTTCTGCCGCGTACAGACGGCTGCGCAGTGCGACCATCGCGTTGGTGCCGGCGGATTCGCGCCCGACGGCCCTGGCCACGGTGAGCAGGTCGTCGAGCACGCCTTCGAGCGTGGTGGGGTTGAGGCAAACCACATGGGGAGGGCGGGGCAGGCGTGCCGCGGCACGGGCGACGGCGGCATGGTCGATGGAACAAACCGAGCAGAGGTCCTGCGTGAGGATGACGTCGGGTGCGAGCTCGGCCAGCAGGTCTTCATTAAGTGTGTAGAGGGATTCGCCCGCGGCAAGGGCGGCGGAGACCTGCTGGTCTACTTCGGCAGGACTGCCGCGGGTGCGGGCGGCGGTGAGGACCGGCACCGTGGCAACGGAGGCAGGAAAGTCGCACTCGTGAGAGCGGCCGACGAGCAGCCCCTCGCCCCCAATGGCGGCCAGCAGTTCGGTGGCGGAGGGCAGGAGGCTGACAACGCGCGGGTTGTTGGCCGGGCGGTCGAGCGCGGGGCGGCTGGCGGGCATATTCATTGGGTTGGACGGGTTTGGCTTCGTGGGGGTCAGGGGAAACGTATTGTTCGGCCGGGTTTCGGGGTCGCGTAAAGCAGAACCTGCCCCAGCCCCTCCCTCGGGAATGGGCCTGCAAGATTCAGCCCTTCACGCCTCGGCGGCCGAAGGATAACCCGTGTTGGCACCGCGGCTGAGCCGCGTGAGAAGTATTGACCCCGCCGGCCGCAGCGCCGCCAACGGGCCGGAGGATCCGCGTGAAGACCGCACACCGTCGCACTCTTGCTATCGCCCTTGTGGCCGGACTGCCCTTGTCGGCGCTGGCTCAGACCAAGGCCGTCCCGGTGCCTCCGCCGGGCACCCGGCCGGTGCCACCGTCGATGAACCAGATGAATCAGGTGCAGCCGGGGCAGGGCAGGCCGGGGACGGTGACGACGAAGAGCGTGCCTCAGCCCATTACACCGGCGGGGACACAGCCGGGCACGGCGCGGCCGGGGCAGCCGGGGAATCAGGCCACTGGGCAGGGAAGCGCGCCGACGGTGCTGGCGCCCGCCACAGCGGCCCCGAAGGCCGATGGCGCCGGCGCGAACGACGATCAGGAACTGGTGAACCTTCCGGCGTTTACCGAGCCGGTGCAGCTCTCCTCTCTGGTGGAACTGGTGGCGCGTACGCTGAAGATCAACGTCGCCATCCAGGGCGATGTGCCGGGCACGGTGGTGTTCAACGCGGCCATCCCGGTCAAGAAGGGCGAACTCATCAGCCTGCTCGACAGCCTGCTGGAGCAGCAGAACTACACCATTACGCAGGATGAGTTCGGCCGGTACACCGTTCACCCGCTGAGCACCATCGCCTCGACGATCGGCGGCGACCAGTCCACCACGCGGATCATCCGCACGCCCAACCTGCGGCCCAGCAGCCTCAAGAGCGCCATTGAGTTGCAGCTGGGCGCGGCGGGGCCGCAGGGCACCCCTGCACGCTCGTACGCCTACATCGACGAGCTGGGGCTGATCATCATGACCGATTCGCCGCGGCGCATCTCGGCGGTGGAAAGGCTTGTCGAGCGCATCATCGAGGAGTCCTCGCGCACCGAGTTCACGCGGATTGAGCTGCATTATCTTGCGGCGTCGATCGCACGCCAGCGCGTGCTGGAGCTGGTGGGGGCCACGGCGATCTCAACAGCACGCACGCCGGGGATTCAGGAGGGCCAACAGGGCGGGGCCCCCGCCGCCCGCCAGGCATCGCTGGACAACATGGCGGATCGCCTGGTGGTGGATGCGCAGGGCAACGCCTTAATCTTCCGCGGCTTGCCTGAGGAGGCGGACCAGGTGCGCGGGTTGCTGAGCGTGATCGATGTGCCCAACAATCTCATCCCGCGCAACTACGCGGTGGGCTCGTGGGCATCATCCATCGCCAACATGGCCCGCCAGCGCGGGCTGGGCGAAGTCACCACGATCAACGAGGGCGACAGCAACCAGGCCAGCGGCTTCGGGATCAACCAGGCCAACAACTTCCAGCGGCTGGGTCAGCTCGGCGGCAATCAGCAGCAGCAGGTCATCGCGGGCGGGCCGATGCTTGTGGTGGATGAGACCCGCGGCACGATCATCTATTACGCGACCGAGCCTCAGCACGAGCAGATGGCCGCGCTGATCCGCGAGATTGATCCGCAGTCGGAGAAGATCATCATCGGCGTGTACAAGGTGAAGAACAGCGACGCGGAAGAGATCGCTGCCGTCATCCAGGGCATTATTGAGAACACGCAGCCGGTGGGCAGCAGCGACCTGTTGCCCAGCAGCGGCAGCGCGAACCCGCGGCGGCGCACCGGGGCCGCCAACGCCACGCTCAGCCGCACGCGCCCCACGCTGCCGGGGAGCACCACGCCGAACCAGCCCTCGACGCCCGGCGAGCTGAGCCTTGAGGGCGGGGGCTATGTGGTGGCGGACAAGGCGCACAACCAGATTCTGGTGAAGGCCCCGCAGGCGCAGCAGCCGGAGTTTGCGCGGCTGATCGAGAAGCTGGACCTCCGCCGCCCGCAGGTGTACATCGAGGCCAAGATCGTGGCCGTGACGTGGACGGACGACCTGCGGCTTGCCGTCGAGACGCAGCTCATCAATGCCGGCGGTCAGGGCGGGCTGATCAACACCAACTTCGGGCTTTCTTCACTGCCCAATGGGATCCTCAACCCCAAGGTGGTGTCGCCGGGGCTGGGTGGGCTGACATCGGCGGTGGTGCGGTCGGACTATGTGCCGATCATCATCAACGCCCTGCAGACCAAGGCCAACGCGCGGGTGCTCTCCAGCCCGCAGCTGCTCGTGGATGATAATGAAGAGGCGGAGATCATCAGCATCGACACGCAGCCCACCAGCACGGTGAGCCGCGGCACGGGCACCAGCGGCGACATCGTGACGGCGGGCAATAACGAAGAGGCGGGCACGACGCTGCGCGTGACGCCGCAGATCAGCGATTCGGGGTACCTGCGGCTGGAGTACGCGGCGGAGCTCTCGAGCTTCACGGGCTCACAGGTGACGGTGGGCGGCACGACGCTGCCCAGCCCCAAACAGGTCAACACCATCAACGCGCATGTGACTATCCCGGCGGACACCACCGTGGTGGTGGGTGGGCTGAACGTGGACTTTAATCGCTTGACCAAGGTGCAGGTGCCGCTGCTGGGGGACATCCCCATCATCGGGCTGCTGTTCCAGGACCGCAACGTCTCGAAGCGGCACACCACGCTGTACATATTCCTCACGCCGCGCATTCTGCGCGATCCCACCTTTGCCGACCTGCGCCTGCTGACACGCGGCCCGCAGGCGGAGGTGGAGCTGGGGACCGAGTTGCCCAAACTGCGGACCGCCGCGATTGACATCAACTCCAACATCCAGCCGGCGCGGATGCCGGCGATTCTTGATCAGCCGCTGCACGACCCCGAGCCGCAGCCGGCGCCGATCAACTTCCCCGAGCCCGCGGCTATCCCCCTGCCGGAGCCCGATGCGCCCGTTCGCGAGCGCAAAGGCCGCCCGGACATCGGCGACGATCTGGACCCGGCCGCCCCGATCCCGCTTCCGCCAAGCGGGGGCACGCGCTAGGCTCCGCACGCACGCTTCACACCCCCACTGACGCCCCCCCACTGACGCCATGGCCGACGCGAACCGCTTTAAATCCCTGCTCCGCCTCAATGGCGCCAACGGCACGTCGCCCGTGAAGGCGGCGACGCCATCGCTGGATTTGCCGCGGATCGCGCAGTTGTTCGGGCCGCTGACGCTCACGGCGGAGCAGTTGCGGCAGTTCCCGCTGGTGGATGGCTCGGATGAGGAGCCGTGGGATGTGCTGCTGACGATGCTGGCGATGGATGAGCACCAGGCGCTGGAGCTGCTGGCCCGGCGCACGGGGCTGAAGTACATCGCCGAGCCGCGCCACCAGGAATCTTCCAGCCGCTTCTATGAACTGGTGCCGCCGGATGTGGCGCGGTCGCGCCATGTGGCGGGGCTGGAGAGCGACGGCGTGACGATGACGGTGGCGACGGCGCAGCCGATGCAGCCCGCGACGTTCACGATGCTCGAGGACATCCTGGGGATGCCGGTGCGGGTGGTGCTCTCGCCGCGGGGCGGGGTGGGCAACCTGATCAACCGGGGGTATGAGCAGCGGCAGGACCTTGTCACGGAGATCATCGAGGAGATGCCGCTGGATGAGCGGGCCATCGCGTCTGCCGCGGGCAGCGTGGGGCAGTCGACTGATCTTCTGCAGCTTGCCCGCCAGACGCCGGTCATTCGGCTGGTGAACATGATTTTGTTTGAGGCTCTGAGGCGGCGGGCGAGCGACATCCACGTTCACCCGCAGGAGACGCGGCTGGTCATCCGCTTCCGGATTGACGGCATGCTGGTGGATGCGTTCAGCCCGCCGCTGTCGCTGGCGCCGGCGATCTCATCGCGCATGAAGGTGATGACAGAACTGGATATCGCCAACCGGCACACGCCGCAGGACGGGCACACATCGGTGCGGGTGGGCAGCCGCAAGGTGGACATCCGCTTCTCGTGCATCCCCACGGTGTATGGCGAGCGGCTGGTGCTGCGACTGCTGGACCAGACAGCGACGCAGTTGTCGCTGGATGAGATCGGCATGACCAAGCCGATGCAGGCGCAGCTGCTGGACCTGACGGAGCGGCCCACGGGCATTGTGCTGGTGACGGGCCCCACGGGCAGCGGCAAGACGACGACGCTGTACGCAGCGCTCTCGCGCATCGACAGGGCCAGCCGCAACGTGATGACCATCGAGGACCCGGTGGAATACCACCTTGAAGGCATCAGCCAGATGCAGGTGAACGTCAAGCGCGGCGTGACGTTTGCCGCGGGGCTGCGGAGCCTGCTGCGCCAGGACCCCGATGTGATCCTCGTCGGCGAAATCCGCGATGCGGAGACTGCGCAGCTGGCGATCCAGGCATCGCTCACGGGCCACCTGGTGCTGGCGACGCTGCACACCAATGATGCGCCGGGCGCGATCCCGCGGCTGATCGATATCGGCATCGAGCCGTACCTCGTGACCAGCTCTTTGCTGGCGGTGCTGGCCCAGCGCCTGCTGCGGCGGACCTGCCAGGCGTGCGCGGGCACCGGCACCGCGCCGGCCCGCACCGGATCGGTGGAGGCGGGCGTGCGGTGCGAGGTGTGCTATGGCGTGGGCTACAAGGGCCGGCTCGCGGTGTACGAGATCATGACGATGAACGATGAGATGCGCAAACTGACGGCGTCCCGGGCTGATGCGGTGATGCTGTATGAGACCGCCAAGGCCCACGGCTTCTCACCAATGCGTGAGGATGCGTTGCTGAAGGTGAAGATGGGGCTGACGGATGAGAACGAGGTTTACCGGGTTCTGCACTGATCCCCGGGTGGCCAGCCGCTCCGCGGCGGCTCTTGTACCATCCCAGCGCGAAGTCAGCGAGTCGCCGCCACGCTCAGCGCGGTCCCGCACTCGGGGCATCGGTCTGACTCGAGCCCTTCAATGTCATAGCCGCATTTTGGGCATGCGGCGGGCTTCCAGTGCACCAGTACTTCATCATCGTTGACGCCACGCGGCCCGCCGCAGCGCACCCACGCGGCGCGCACGCGACCCTGTTCATCACGCACGTTCACTTTGTACACCACGGGGCGGGCTTTGCGCTGCTGGCGAAACGTCAGGGTCGCCATTTCCAGAGGATTGGTCGGGAAGGGGTTGGACATGAAGCAGCGGCGATGGGAAATGATGCGCACCCGGTTGCGCGCGGCCCAGCGGAAGAGCGTCCGCTGCTGGCGCGTCAGGGCGATCACCACGCCGAGCAGCAGACAGCCGGGGACCGCAACCAACAGAATCAGCAGCCGCATGTGGAACGATACGGGTGATTGATCATCTTATTTACGGCTTGTGCACGGCCCTGTGCGTGCCGCCACGTGCGCTCCAATCGACCCTACTATGTTCTCCCCACGAAAGGAAACCCATGTCTCGACTCATGTCACTCGTTCTTGTCGCCGGCCTTGCTTCCGCCGCACTTGGTTTTCAGCCCGGCACCCCGGCCCAGCCGCCGCGGCCCACGTCGGGAGCGCCCGCCCCCACTGGCGCTCCCGGGCAGAGCGGGCAGCCTGCCGCACCCGCGCCGATGGCGGCGCCGGCCGAGCCCACGGGCATCCCCGTGCCCAATATGCCGGTCATCGATACCAAAGAGATCGATGGCATCACGATCGAAGACATGAAGATCGGGACGGGGCCCGCAGTGCCGCCCCATGCGGTGGTCGTTGCGTTCTATCACGGCACGCTCAAGTCTGACGGCACCAAGTTCGACTCGGCCTTTGAGCGCGGCGAGGCCATTCCCTTCGGCCTCGACAACGTGATTCAGGGGTGGGGCAAGGGCGTTCCGGGGATGAAGATCGGCGGCATCCGTCGTCTGACCATTCCTGCGGCGCTGGCGTATGGCGAGCAGGGGCGTCCGCCGGTGATCCCGCCCAACTCGGACCTGGTGTTCGTGATCCAGCTTGAGGACTTTGTGTACAGCGAGGACATTTCGGCGGGCACCGGCGAGGAGGCGACCATGCCGTTCGTTGCCGTCGCGGCACAAACGATCAAGGATGAGTCGGGCAAGGTCGTCAGCACGTCCGACAGCGAGAACCCGTACATCTGGCTGCCCGGCGAGATGCAGTCGCAGCAGCAGTATGGCTCGATCGAGGCGTTCCAGACCGCCATGGAGGGGATGAAGGTCGGCGGCAAGCGCCGCCTCCACATCCCCAAGCAGTTCAACCTGGCCAACCCGGTGATCACCGGGCGGCCCACGGAGATCACGTGCGATATGGAGGTGGAGCTAGTCGCGGTGCGCAACCTGCGGCCGCGGCCGCAGCCGGGGGCGGCGCCGACGCCTGGCTCGCGGTAAGCCGACGCCTGGGTCGCGGTACATGGTTTGTCGAGTTTGATTGATCAAGACCCTGCCGGGTGGCAGGGTTTTTTTCTGTTGGGATCACACTTTGAAAAGGTACAGCCCGAAGCCGAGGCACTCACGGCCCCATCGCCAGTAGGCCTGCCGCCAGTCGCGGCTGCGCTGGAGCATGGCCTGGGCGGATTCTGATGGGTCGCCTGCCGCGTAGGCCTCGATGTTGCGCGCGTGCGCCCACTCGTATTCATCCCACTCGCGCTGCGAGGCGGTGATGGCCCAGCACGGGGTGAGGCCTTCGGCGACGGCCGCATCGATGTTGGAGCCGTGGCTTGCGAACTCGGCCTCCATGATGCCCGTCGCCTTGAGGTAGCCCGGGGGTGGGGCCTGCGCCCAGCAGCCCTCTCCCACCAGCACCTGCCCGCCGGGGCGCGTGAGGCGGCGCAGCACTTGGAGCGTTTTGTGGTAGCCGCCCAGCGCGTGCGTCGAGCCGATGCAGATGGTCAGGTCGTAGGTGGCGGGAGCGACTTCGGCGCGGAAGGCGCCGGCATCGCCCTCGTGCACGGTCACGCCGCCGGAAAGGCCTTTGGCGATGAGGCGGGCGTGGACTGTTTCGCGCGCGATTGCCGCCATGCGTGGCGAGAGTTCGACAGCCGCAACTTCGACGGCGTAGGACTCGACGAGGCGGATGGGCAACTCGCAGGAGCCGGCGCCGAAGTCGGCCACGGCGGCACGCGGTGGAAGCTCAAGTAACTGCACACAGCGGCGCATGGATTCCTCGCCGAATGGGTTGGCAAAGGCAAGCCCGCGGTGGCCCACAGATGTGTAGAGGTCTGACATCGGGGCCAGTGTATGGGCGGGCGCGGGGGCCTTCCTGCCCTCTACCCTTGTGGCATGCGCGAGGCTGAACTACTAACCCACATCTATTCACGCTCGGCGGGGCTGAGCGGGGTCTTCCCGCGCGTGCTGGTGGGGCCGGGGGATGACTGCGCGGTGCTGGGCGTCGGGGCTGTTGCCGGCGGGGCGGCGGTGCTGCTGAAGACCGATCAGGTGATTGAGGGGCGGCACTTTGTCCGCGGCACGCCGCTGGACCTGGTGGCGCGCAAGGCCATCGCCCGCGCGGTTTCGGATATCGCGGCGATGGCGGGGACGCCGACGGCGATCCTTGCGGCGTGCGCCCTGCCACGCGGCATGACGCAGGAGGATGCGAACACGTTGTTCGAGGCGTGCGCCGCGTGGTCGCAGCGCTTCGGCGCGCCGCTGGTGGGGGGTGACATCGCGACGTTCGCGGCAAATGGGGCGGGCCTCACCCTGACGATCACAGCGGTGGGCGAGGCGCACACGGTGCGCGGGGGGGTGCTGCGTTCGACCGCGCGGGTGGGTGATCACCTCTACATCACGGGGCGGATCGGCGGCTCATTCGATGCGGAGACGGGCATGGGCAGGCACCTGACGTTTGAGCCACGGGTGAAGGAGGCGGCGTGGCTGGCGGATGAACTGAACCACGACCTGCACGCCATGATGGACCTGTCTGACGGTTTGGGCATCGATGCGGGGCGGATGGCCGCGGCATCATCGGTGCAACTGGAACTCACCCTGCCGCCGGAGTGCCTGCAACTGGGCGCGGCTGGTCCCACGCTTGAAGCCACCCTCCGCGCGATCTCGCAGGGTGAAGATTACGAGTTGCTGTTCGCGGTTGATCCGGCGCGTCAGGTTCCGCCGGTGTGCCCGGCAACGGGGACGATGTTGACGCGCATCGGGGTCTGCCGCGGGGGCGAGGGGGCGGTGCTGGTGGCGGACAACGGCGAGCGTGTGGAGATTCACCGGCTCGGATGGGAGCACTCATGACTAGTGGGCCACTCGGGCCACTCGGGCCAACCGGAATTGATGACGCCGGTGCGCCGCACGCACCCATCGAGCGGCTCAGCACGAGCGAGGCGTACACCGCGGCGCTGGCACAGGGTTTCGCATCGCTGCTGCGCCCGGGGGATGTGGTCGCGCTCGAGGGCGACCTGGGGGCGGGCAAGACCACGTTTGTGCGCGCTGTGGCGGAGGCACTGGGCGTGGTGCGCGGGCTCGTCTCCAGCCCCACGTTTGTGTTCGTCAACCAATACCCCATCGCGGCAGGCCACTTTGCGGGCGGGCAGCTTGTACACGTCGATGCCTATCGCCTGACCAGCGCTGAGGATCTGGAAGCCCTGGGGTGGGACCAGCTGTTTGAGCCTGCGACGCGGCGGGCGGCGGGGCGCGGCGCTGCGTTGATCGAGTGGCCGCGGCGGATCGAAGCGGCCCTGCCCGATGACGCGGCCTGGGTGGAGATGGTGGCCACCGGCGCGAGCGAGCGCCGAATTGTGTTCCGTCTGCCTCGGGCGTGGGAGGCCCGCGCGGAGTATGAGTATTTCACGGAGCGCGCGCCGGTTGCCTGCCGCGTAACGGGGGCGTGGGTGTCTCCCACGGCCCGGACATGGCCGTTTGCGACGGACCGTGCCCGGGATGCGGACATGTATCAGTGGTTCACGGGGGGGTATAAGACTTCGCGGGATGCGGCTGCAACGGACACGCCCGAAGAATGACCGGTCCCGTGCCTGCCGCACAATGAAACAATCGGGGAATACCATCGGGCAATGAATCTGACACTCCGTCTTCTGCTGTTATCCCTTGCGGTCGTGGCGGCGTATGCCGTGCCCGCCCTTGCTCAAGCCGCTGGGATCACATCGCCCGCGCCTGTCCAGACGGGGCTGTGGCCGCTGTTCCTCAAGTCCTTCGACTTCTTCACCGTCATCCTGCTCGGGGGGTCCATCGCCGGGGTTGCGACGATCTTCATTTGCATGATGGAGGTTCGTGAGAAGACGATTGTGCCGCGGAAGTCGGTGGCGCGGCTGCGCGACCTGGCCCGGGCACAGCGGTGGGAGGATGTGGCGCTTTCGGCTAATGAGGATGAGAACTTCGTCGCGCGGGTTGTGCGGGCCACGCTTGCCGCGCCGGCGACGGACAAGACGGCCATGCGTGAAGCCGCGGAACTGGCGGCAAGCGAGGAATCCGCCCGCTGGTTTCGCCGCATCGATGTGCTCAACGTGATCGGCAACCTGGGGCCGCTGGTCGGGCTGGCGGGGACGGTGTACGGCATGATCCTGGCGTTCACATCGCTGGGCGAGGCGGGCGGGCAGGCGGGGCCGGGTGATCTTTCGCTGGGCATTTCCAAGGCGCTGTTTCACACGCTGCTGGGGCTGTGCCTGGCGATCCCCTGCCTGCTGGTGTATGGCCTGTACCGCGGGCGCGTGGACCGGCTGTGCACGCGGGCCATCGTGCTGTCGAGCGAGATTGTGGAGCTGCTGCCCGTGCGTGACGCATCGCAGCGCGCGGCGGAGGGCGCGGCGGGCGAGGGCTCGCGGTCGGTCATTGCGAATACGCTGCGCCCTGCCGCGGCAACCCCCTGAGACGCATGCGAATCCGCCGACTCCACCACCATCAGCCCGTCGCGAAGATCAACGTCACACCGTTGATCGACGTGGTGATGGTGCTCATTATTTTTTACCTCATCGTCGGCAAGCTGGCCTCTGACCGCAACGCGCGGATTGATCTGCCTTCGACTGGGGTGGGCGTCACCGCGGAGACGCGCGACCCCATCATCATCAACGTGCTGGCGGATGCGGCGGGGCTGGACCTCAAGGCCCGCGTGCGCATCGACGACACGGATGTGCCGGTGGAGACGCTTGGCCGCACGCTGCGGGCGCGCGTGGGCAATGACGCGGCGAACAGCGCGGTGCAGGTGCGGGCGGATCGGCGGCTGACGTACGGGGCGATTGAGCCGGTGGTGCAGGCCTGCCGCGAGGCGGGGCTGACATCGGTGCGGTTTGTCACCGAGCGCGCGGGGACAGGGGGCGCGCCATGAGCCACGCCTATCGCAAGCGCAACGCGCAGGCGCTGTACGACACGCACTATGGCCCGAACATGACGCCGATGGTGGATGTGGTGATGGTGATCCTCATCTTCTTCATGGCCAGCACGGCGTTCCTGGGGCCGGAGTGGTTCCTGCGGACGTACCTGCCCACCAAGGCCGTGGGCGCGCCCAGCGCCGAGCCCTCGACGCGCCTGCAGATTGCGTTGGGCGTGGATGATGAGGGCCGCACCACGGCCACCGTGAACGGGGGCGCGGCGGAGACGCTGGCGGAGCTTGAGACACGCCTTGCGGCGGAAGCCCGGCGCGTGGGGGTTGACACCATCGTCGTGCCGATTGATGCCGACGGGACGGTGCCGTATGAGGATGTGGTGCGGCTGCACGAGATCTGTGCGCGGCTGGGGATTACGAAGGTGGGGTTGAACTAGGCCTGCGCCGGTGCGCCCACCAGTGTTTGCTTTCGGCGTATTCGAGGATCAGCGCCCACAGACGCTCATCGGTCATGGCGTCGGGGTCGGTAATCGCGGGCTCATCGGCGTTGAGCAGGTACACCTTGGGTCCATCGCGCTGCACGCTGAAATCGATGTAGGTCTGCGACACCGGCTTGCCCAGCTTGCCCTTCAGGAACGTTTGAAACCCATCAGACATGTTGCCGTAGATATCGACCATGCCCGCTCCGCTGAAAGTTTTGACATCGGCGATGACCGCCTTGATGGCTTCGCCGATGGTCACATCGCCCGCGGGCGTGCCCAGCACATCCGCAACGTCGGCGGCACCAGATTCGCGGGGCCGATCTTCGCCGTTGTCATAGAGATCCTCGATGATTGCCTTCACCCGGAGCGCCATGCTTACCTTCCACTCGCCCGCGTCTTTCCGGAGGGTGATGACGTGTGTCGCCTCGGCACGCGATGGTGCGGTCGTCTCTGCCCGCTTCTTTTCGGATGAGATGAGCACACGTCGCCCACCCCATGGCTCGCGACCGAGCGGGTCGCGCCGATTCGCCTTGGCGGGAGGCGGAGCGGCTTTGACATAGCACCACGCTAGCGAATCCTTGATCTCGACATCGACGATCCGCGTAAAACTCATCAGGATGACGCCCATGGACCGGGTCTCGTCGATCAGGTTTTGATCGAAGTTCTTGACGGCACTGACAAAGCCGTCAATGTCGGGTGTATCGACTATTGAAATGGCTGATTGGGTCGCGACCACCGAGCGCAGGATGAGCCGCACCTCTGGGGCCGCCGCCTCGTACACAACACGGGCGTCGCCGCCCGAACAGCCCATCGAGTACTGCATCGCCGCCTTCTCGACCGCCTCACGCTCCTGGCCAAAAGCCGTCACCGCACCCCACACCAGCACCACCGCGATCAGGATATTTCGCATGACGTCACTCCATCGATGAAGGAAGCGATACTGGCCGAATCATATAAAGACTCGGCGGTCCAAAGTTGCAGCCGGCCGGTCCCTTCCGCTACCCCTCGGCCCCCACCGCAAAGATCGTCAGCCGGTGCCCCTGCGCCGACAGCCCGTGGGCGCGGCACACGGCCTCCCTTATCTTCTCGAGCTCCGGCACATCCACCATCAGCGTCTCGCCGGTGTCCACCCGCACGATCATGTCGCGGGGGGTCTTGCCGTAGACCACCTGGTAGTGCGTCTGCTCTTCATCGAACAGGGCGCGCTGGATGATCCCCGCCTCGAGCAGCAGTTTGATGGTGCGGTAGACCGTGGCCTTGCTGACTCGGAAGCCGGACCGCCGCACCGCTTCGAGCACGCGGTCGGCCTCGAAGAGGCCCTCGAAGCCCATGACGGTGTCGAGCAGCTGGGCACGCTCGGGGGTGTACTTCAGGCCCTCGGCCTTCAGCTTGCGCCGAAAGACCGCGCACAGCGGCTCGATGATCGTCAGGCCGTGCTGGTCCGTCTGTAAAGGTGTCCCCGCCGCCATTGCCTTATCCTACGCGGCAACCCCAGCGGCCCCACCCCCGCCCCGCCCCCAGCCAAGCACCGGGTTTCATGGGCCGCGTTCGTGACCGCTCGTTCAACGTGAATCAATCTCCTTCCATCTCCGCGGCAAACCCTTCCAGCCGTCGCACGCTTCTCATCGCTTCGGGGGCGGTGGCGTTGCTTGGGCTGGTTGCCTGGGCCACGCCCGGGAGCCTGGTAGGCATGGTGGGCTTTCTGACCGTGGTGGACCGGCTGATCTATGGTCTGCCCGCGCCGGTTGCGTACATCGCCGCGGGCATGGGGCTGGGCCGCTGCTTCCGCCCGCTGCTGCGGGGCACGGTGGAGCCCCTGGCCTTGCAGGCGGCGCTGGGACTGGGCACGCTGCTGTTCCTGTCGCACGGGCTTGCGGCGCTGGGGCTGTTTGCGGGTGGGGCGGGGCCGTATGTCGCGCTTACGCCGATTGTTGCCGGGCTTGCGCTGGGGGCGCACCAGTGCTACACGGCTCTGCGCCACCGCGGCTATGAGCCCGCTGTATCACCGCTTGCCATTATCACTGCCATCGGTGTGCCGCTGCTGCTGGTGGCGGCGTGCAGCCCGCCGGGCGCGCTGTGGGGCAGCGAGTTCGGCGGCTATGACGTGCTGGAGTATCACCTGCAGCTGCCGCAGGAGTGGCTGGTGAACGGGCGGCTCGCGCCGCTGCACCACAACGTGTTCTCGTACCTGCCGAGTTATCTTGAAGCGGGGTTCATGCATATTGGGGCGATGACCTTTGCGCCCCAGGTGCCTGCGCGCGGTTCGGTGGGCGCGGGGCTGCTGGCGGGCGATGGCGACCGGCTCATCGCGTGCCAGATGCTGCATGCGCTGTTTACGCTGGTGGCGGCGTGGCTGACCTCGCGCCTGTCGCACCGTGTCGCGGGGCCGCGGGCCGCACCGATTGCCTTCGGCCTGGTGCTGCTCACGCCGTGGGCCATCGTCACCGGCTCGATGGCGTACAACGAGATGGCGCTGCTGGCGATGCTTAGCGGGGCGCTGATCGTGGCGATGGAGACGGGCATCGCACCGTGGCGCCGCGCGCTGCTGACGGGGCTGCTGTGCGGCATCGCGGCGTCGATCAAACCCACCGGGCTGCTGTTTGTGGGCGTGCCCGCGGGCGTTGTGCTGCTGGGGCTGGCGCGCCCGCGGGAGTGGGCGTGGATGGTCCTCGCGGGCTCGGCGGCGGGCGTGGGCGCGATGTTCCCGTGGCTGCTGCGGAACTATGTTGAGAGCGGCAACCCGGTGTTCCCGTTTGGTGCGGGGCTATTCCCCAATGCGACGGGGGGCACCGGGCGCTGGACGCTGGAGCAGGCGCACCGCTATACCGATGTGCTGGATTTTCAGGGCGGCGTGATTGATCGGCTGCGTCTGCTGGCGCTGCCGGAGCCCGCAGCAGGGCCGGGGGGCGCACCTGGAGCGCACCGGGGCATGCTGCACCCGCAGTGGGGCGCGATCTTTCCGATGACGCTGCTTTCAATAGTGGTGCTGCCCTTCCGGCGCGGGCGCGAATCGCTGCCCTACCCACTGACGCTGCTGACGATCGGGCTGGGGCTTCAGGTGGTGCTGTGGCTGTTTGCCTCGCACCTTCAGTCGCGGTTTTTGCTGCCGCTGCTGCCGGTGTGCGCGGTGCTTTCCGCCGCGGGTGTGGTTGGTATCTGCGAGCGGGTTCCGGCGCGCCTGCGGACGCACCTGGCGGCGTTGCCGCTGGTGGCGCAGCTTGCATTCACGGTCATGATCTTCCTGGGCGAGCGGCAGGGCAGCCCCAACAGCCTGCTGGTGGCGGGGCCGGGGCTGCGCACGGGCCAGGCGTTTGACGACTCAACGGAACCGGAACTCCGCGCCACGCTCGACAATGCGCCGCCGGAGCTGTTCATCAACCTGGCGCTCCCGCCCGCGACGCGGGTGTTCCTGCTGGGGGATGCGACGCCGTTGTACATCACCCGGCCGACGGTGTACAGCACGACGTTTGACGCTTCACCGCTGGCGGGCGCGGCCATCGGCGAGTGGAACGCCATCTTTGCCCGCCTGCGGGTTGATGTGGTGCTGGTGAACCTGTCGGAACTGACGCGCCTGGAACGGTCGGGCTGGAATCAACCGGGGATCACGGCGGCAGCCGCGGCGGCGTGGATGGAGCAGTACGCCGTGCCCATCACCCCGCCCCAGCGGTGGGAGCGCCAGGGTGTGTACCTTGTGCAACCACTTCTGACGCCCCTGCCGCAGGCCCGCCCTTCATCATGACCAAACCACTCCCGATGCACCGCACCAGCCGCCGCAAACTGATCTTCCAGATCGGGGCCTTCATGTGCGGGCTTGGCATCCTCGCGTGGTTCATTTACACCGCCAACCGCCCCAGCAACCGCGAGAACCTTGATCGGCTGATCCACGCTCCCCCGGCCACACTGCTGACGCTGCTGGGGCTCTCGCTCGCCACGCTGTCGCTCAACGGCACCATTTTCTTTGTCACTATTTTTCCGGTGCGGCGCGTGCCGTTCTGGGATGTGCAGGCGGCCAACGGCTGCGCGTGCGTGCTCAACTACATCCCCTTCCGGGCGGGAACCATCTGCCGGTTCATGATCCACAACCGCCGCAACGGCGTGCCGCTGCTGACTATCGGGGCGTGGCTGGGCGCGGTTTCGGCCACGGTGGCGGCAACGCTGACGCCGCTGATTGCCGCGGCGGTGTGGCGGAAGCAGATTGACGGCCCGTTCGTGGTGGCGGTGCTCATCGGGCTGTTCATCAGTTACAGCGTGGTGCTGACGGCGGCGCGGACATTCGCGCACGCCAGGGGCCTGGCCCGCCTTCACCGCCTGACAGACCCTGTGGGCATCAATCTGCTGAACCGCGCGCTGCGGAGCAACGCGTTCCATAATCTGCACCACGGCTTCGCCATGCTGGCGCACCCGGGCTCGCTCGCGGTCGCCATGAGCCTCCGCCTGATCGACCTGCTGGTGCAGGCCACGCGGTTCATGGTGACGGCGAAGCTGGTTGGCGTGGAACTCAACTTCGAGAGCGCGCTGCTGATCTCGGCGACCTACTTCCTGTTCTCGCTGAGCCCCGCGGGGGCGCTGGGCACGCGGGAGGGGGGCGCCACCGGCATTGCCAAGTGGCTCGCGGTGCCCGGCTTCACCACCGAGAGCTTTGTGGTGATCGCCCTTGCCGTCACAGCATCGGAGATGATCGTCAACATGACGTGCGGCAGCATCGCGCTGCTTTTCATACGCCCGGACCGGCTGCTGGATTCGGCGTTCTCTGGAGAGAGGCCGGGGGAGCCTTTCACCACAGAGAGCACAGAGATCACAGAGATCACAGAGAAGGCGGTGGAGTGAGTGAGAGAGAGAGAGAGAGAGAGAGAGAAGTTGAGTTGCGCAGTTGTTTCGTTCTCCCTTTTCCACTCTTCATCAGGCATTCTCTCTTCACCTTCTCTTCCAACTCTGTGCCCTCTGTGTTCTCTGTGTTCTCTGTGTTCTCTGTGTTCTCTGTGTTTAATTCTTGTCCGCCATGCGCACGGCGAGCCGGATAGCCGCCTTCATACTCCCCGCATCGGCCTTGTTCTGCCAGGCGATATCGAACGCGGTGCCGTGATCGGGGCTGGTGCGGATGATGGGCAGCCCCACCGTCACGTTCACGGTGCGGTCGCGGGCGATCAGCTTGACGGGCGTCAGGCCCTGGTCGTGGTACATCGCCACCACGAGGTCGAACGTGGGGTGGTGGCCGGGGCCGTGCAGGGCTTTGCTAAAGATTGTGTCGGCGGGGAAGGGGCCGGAGGCGTCGATGCCTGCGTGCCTTGCCGCGGCAATGGCGGGGGCGATGTAGTCGGCATCCTCTTTACCCAGCAGGCCCTGCTCGCCCGCGTGGGGGTTGAGGCCGCAGACGGCAATCCGCGGCTGCGCAATGCCCAGGCGACGCATGGCCGCATCGCCCAGCCGGATGACCTCCTCAACGCGCGATGGCGTAATGGCCGCGGGCACATGCGTGAGGGGCAGGTGCGTGGTCACAAGAATGACGTTGAGTGACGGTGCATCGGGCGCGGGTGCCGCGTAGAACATCATGGCGTAGTGCTGCTCGCCAAACTTCTCAGCGAAGAGCTCGGTATGCCCAGCGTAGCGGTGACCAGCCAGGGCCCAGGCCTCCTTGGAGATGGGCCCGGTCACGATGGCGTCGATGGACGCTGGGGGCTTCCCTTTCCCCTGCTCGTGCGCGGCAATCGCCCTGGTGACGCACGCGAACGACAGGTTGCCCGCTTCGGCCCCCGGCCGCGGCGGGAACTCCTGCTCGTCGCCGACGGTGACCACCTCGACGCCGTCGAGCGGCCACGGAAGCCCCGCCTGTGCCGCGGCAGCGAGCAGCGGGCCATTCACTCCATACACGCTGAACCGCGCCAACCCCCGCACCGCGTCATCGGCCAGGGCCTTGACGATGACTTCGGGCCCGATACCCCCGGGGTCTCCCAGCGTGATGACAATGTGCGGCAGGGGCATGTGCCAAACAATATCCGCCCGTTGGTGGCGCTCCGTTCCTGGCGATCCCAATACACTGGCCCGTGATCTACCAAATCACCGATCCTGCCGACCCGCGCCTCGCGCCGTACGCCAACCTCACCGATGCGCAGCTCCGCGGGCGCGATTTTCAGGGGGAGCGGCCGGTGTTCATGGCCGAGAGTGAGCTGGTCGTTCGCCGCCTGCTGACCTCACGTTTCCCCATCGAGTCGCTGCTGCTCTCGCCCCACGGCGCGCGGCGGCTGGCGGATGTCACCCCCACGATCACCGCCCCCATCCTGATCGCCGATGAGGCGCTGGTGCAGAACGTGGTGGGGTTCCCCTTCCATCGCGGCATCCTCGCCTGCGCCCGCCGCCTGCCCGATACGCCGCTGGCGGAGCTGCTGGCGTGCCGCGTGCTGATGGTGCTGGAGGACACGGCCAATACGGACAACATGGGCGCGATATTCCGCAATGCCGCGTGCCTCATCGGTCGCGACTGCGGGGTCATCCTCAGCCCCGGCTGTTGCGACCCGCTGTACCGCAAGGCCCTGCGGGTCTCCATCGGGCATGCGTTGACGATCCCCTTTACCCGCGCTCCGGCGTGGCCGGACGTCCTGACGCAGCTCGCGGAAGCGGGGTTTGAGGTGCTGGGTATGACCCCCGAGGGCGGGGCGTTGGCGCTGGACACGGTTGCGAACGGCGGGCGCGTCGCCCTGCTGATGGGGGCCGAGGGGCCGGGGCTGACCCCCGGTGCGCTGGCCCGCTGCACCCGGCGGGTACGGATCCCCATGGCGGAGGGGGCGGATTCGCTGAATGTGGCGACTGCGGCGGCTGTCGCCCTGAGCCACCTTGTCAGGCTGGACTGAGCTGGGGCGTGAAACCTTGGGCGGCGTGGAGCGTCAGAGAGAGGGTGCCACACGCGCGGTATGCTGTTTCCCGGGTGTGGATGGCCGCGCTAATCTAGACCGCGGCTGCCGCCGATTTCTGCCCTTTGTCGATTGATGGCCTCGATTTCAGAGGTTTGGAGTACACGACTCATGCCCACGTTCCGCAACTCCTTCAAGTCTGCGCGCACCGCTCTGCTGGCTGCCGCGATCCTGTTTTCCAGCGCGGCGGCCCTGGCCGAGCCCAACATCCTCCGCGAGGGCGAGGGGTCGAGGCGGCGTCAGTTGGACGCGATGGAGCTCAAGCCTTTTCCGAAGGCCGCGTGGGATGCATTGAGCGACTGGAGCGGGGGCTCGGCCCCCAGCGAGGGCACGCTGGAGGGTAAGGTGGTGCTCATCGTGACGTGGGCCGACTGGTACCCCACCTCGGTCCGCGCGATGGCGCTGGCCAAGCGCCTGGCCGACAAGCATGCCGCGGACGGCCTGATTGTCATCGGTGTCCATGATGCCGACGGTTGGAAGGAAGCCAAGAAGCCCAAGGCCGACGCCGAGGGTGCCACGCTGCTGCACGCCGTGGACACCAAGGGCCAGTTCCGCACGCTGGTACACCAGGATCAGGACCCCGATTTCTACATCATCGACCGTGCCGGCCAGTTGCGGTATGCGGACGTGGATACATCGTCGGTGGAGACGGCGGTTGACTTCCTGCTGGGCGAGTCGAAGGACGCGGCGGGCGCGATCAACGCGGGGCTTGCCGCGGACCGGCGTGATGCGGACGCGGCCCGCCGCCGCTCGGAGGGGCTGCGCAACAGCGTGACGATGACGGAGTTGCCCGAGGTGCCGTTCTCGATGCCGCGGCCGGAGTCGTACAAGGACGTCACATGGCCGCCGCCGCCCAAGGACCCCAACAACTCGCAGCCCATCGACCCCAAGAACCCCCCGCCCCCGGTGGTGGTCACGATGCCCAGCGCCGGCTTCTTCCCCGCCAAGCCCGAGTTCAAGGGCCGGGCGGTGATGCTGTACTTCTGGCACCCGGACCTCAACGCCTCGTTCAACCTCATCCCAAAGATTGATCAGGTGCAGCGCCAGTATGGGCGGGATGTGGTGGTGATCGGCGTGATGACGCCGATGACGATCAACAGCAAGGAATACAAGCTCGACACGACCGATATTGACAAGATCAAGGCAAAGGTCGAGGGGATCGTCAACGCCAACAACATCCGCCATGTGCTGCTGCTGGACGCCGATGGCTCGCTGCTCAAGACGGTGAACAAGGAGACGACCTATCGCCTGCCCTTCGGCGCGGTGATCAGCTCTGACAATATTGTCCGCCACGCCAGCTTCATGGGCGATTCGGAGTTTTGGGGCGCGCTGGACAACGTGCTGCGGGTGGACCCGGGCATTAAGGCCCGGCGTGCCGCCGAGTCGGAGTACCTGCGTTCCCAGGGCAAGTGACGCCCAGTTCAGCCGCCATGGGCCTGTTCAACGTCGTGCTGGTGTCGCCGCAGATCCCCAACAACACGGGGAACATCGGTCGCACCTGCGTGGCCACCGGCGCCTCGCTGCACCTGGTGCATCCGCTGGCCTTTGACACCAGCGAGAAGGCGTGCCGCCGCGCGGGCCTTGACTACTGGCCGCGCCTCAACGTCCGGGAGCACGCCTCGTGGGACGCCTTCGCCCCCCTGCCCGGCACCGCCCCGGTCTGGTACTTCACGACCAAGACTTCCCGACCCGTGTACGACGCCCCTCTGCGGCCCGGAGACTGGCTGATCTTCGGCAATGAGACGCAGGGGCTGCCCGAGCCCCTGCTGGCCGCAAACCCGTCTCGCCTGCTCACCCTGCCCATGATGCCTGCCGAACGTTCCCTGAACCTGGCGACCGCGGTTTGTGCGGTCCTGTATGAGGGCGTGCGTCAAGGGCTTGCACGGGGCGACTTCAGTCTTGACCCGCAGGGCCGGTTGGTTGCGGGTACGGCAACAGGGCGGTGAGAGGGGACGCTGAGATTGCCACAAGATTTTTTGAATTTTTCGGCTGCAAGCGTGAACCTGGGTAACCACATCCCTGTACAACTATTGACCGCAGCCGACTGACCCCCGGCCGTGGCAACACGAAACGACTCACGATCTCCTCTCTTCTCTCTCCTCCAGTGTGCCGCCCGGTTCCTCGGGCGGTACACTGCGTTTTGGGGTGTGCTGGGTGGCCAGCCGCTCCGCGGCGGCGCTTCGTGGCGGCTCTTTACAGCCAGCGCCGATCCGACACTCCGGCCGATTTCAAGACACACCGGGTTGAAGACAACCCGGTGGCACGGTGACCTTTTCCCACTGCCCCTGCACTTATGCACAAGCCCACCACAACGCGTGCGATCACGATGACACTGCTTGCCGCGGGCGCGATGGCGCTGGTCCTCGCCGGCTGCCATAAGCAGTTATTCCCGAAGGATGAGCCCCGCAGCCAGTACGACCGGTTCGACTCGGTGCGTGATAGCCGCGCACCAGACCGGGTGGAGGATGCGTTCGGCAATCAGCGAGCAAACCTGCGCGGCAGGCTGCTGACGGGTGAATAACGCGCCTCACGTCTTATAATCGTCGCTGCGCACTCCATGCGCACCGTGTGTTCCTGCGATGTGTGATGGATGGGAGGGCTAAACTCCTAAAAGTTCTTCGATTTGAATGTAGAATGGTGATTGTGTCGATGGTCGGTTTGTGACGCGCTGATTTTGCTTGTCGCGCGCCACGCAATGTTGTTCCCGCCCGGCCCTTCATCACGGACGCTTCCCATGCCCAGGCCGACAGCCTCATCCCGCCGCGCAGGCCGCACGAAGGGCCGCTCTTCTGGCCACGCGATCACGCGTCGTGCGCAGGTGGTGTGGGCGTCGCTGGTGCTTTCCATGACCATCGTCGGCGGCGGGCTGTTCATACTCGACCGCGGGCCGGTTGCCGCGGCGGAGGGGCTGACGCCGCTGATGGCGACTTCGTCCACCGAATCCATCGAGTCGATCTTCTCCTCGGTGCGCAAGCTCGACCGCTCGCGCTGGCAGGCGATCGTAATCCACGACAGCGGCTCTCCGGTGGGCACGCAGGCCAGCCTGGATGCGCAGGCCCGCGCGAATAACCTGAACGGCCTGGGCTATCATTTTGTCGTTGGCAACGGCAACGGCTTTGACAACGGGCAGCTCCACGTGGGCCGTCGCTGGCTGGAGCAGACGCCCGGGGCCCATGCCGCGGGCGCCAAGGCCGACTGGTTCAACCGCCACTCCATCGGCATCTGCCTGGTGGGGGATGGCAACCGCAGCCAGTTCACGGCGGCCCAGATGCGCCGCTTGGTCCAACTGGTCGATGCGCTGCAGCGGGAGTTCAAGATACCCGCCGATCAGGTGTACCTGCACCGCCAGATCGCCCCGACGGATGACCCCGGCCGCCTCTTCTCAGAGGCAACCCTGCGGGCGCAGTTGCCCCAGGTCGTCCGCTGAGCATCAAGTTTTGCGTCAAGAACAAAAAAGGGCCGTCCCGATCAGCCGGGGCGGCCTTGTTCACATATCCTCACGGTTGGCGGGGGTGGCAGGAGGCTGCTCCCGGCGGCGATTCCGCCGTCCTTCACGGCAGTTTTGTCCACGTGAGCGATCTATTCCTGCCGGGTTTGCCGGCGATACCAGGGGTTCAATCAACGCGCCGGCCGTGTGGGCCGATGCAAGTCGGCGGCTGACAGTCGGACTAAAGCAAGAACATTGATCCCCGTACAGGGATCTAACGCACGGGAGGCCGGCCATATCTGGCCGGAACCAGGCACAGGTCCATGGGTTCGCAGGAATCACTCTTCAAGGTCGGCCAGGATGTCGAAGGCTATCGCGTGCTGAGCGAAGTCGGCCGCGGCGCGGAATCGGTCATTTACCTGGTGCAGGACCCCAAGACCAAGCAGATCTGGTGCCTGAAGCACGTACACCGGGGCGACGCGAAGGACGACCGGTTCCTCCAGCAGACGATCTGCGAGTTCAATGTCGCGGAGAAGCTCGATCACCCGAACCTCCGCAAGGTGCGCAAGCTCGCCAAGCGCACCAAGATGTTCATGCAGTTGACCGATGTCCTGCTCGTCATGGAGTATGTGGACGGGCGGAGCATGGACCTCAAGCCGCCGAAGAGCTTCGACGAGGCGATCAATATCTTCCAGCAGACGGCCTCGGCCCTGCACCACATGCACGAGCGCGGCTTTGTTCACGCCGACATGAAGCCCAACAACATCCTCATCACGCCGGGTAAGGCGGACTCGGGCCCGCTGGTGAAAGTGATCGACCTGGGCCAGTCGTGCAAGACGGGCACCATCAAGGACCGCATCCAGGGCACGCCGGACTACATCGCCCCTGAGCAGGTGCACCGTCGGCCCATCACCCCCAAGACCGACATCTACAACCTGGGCGCGACGATGTACTGGGCCCTCACCGGGACCAAGATCCCCACGGCGCTGGCCAAGGGCGACTCGCTGGTGAGCCGCATTGACGATTCGCTGCTGCCGCGGCCCAAGGTGGCGATGGAAGTGAACCCCCGCATCCCTGCCAAGATGAACGAGCTGATCATGCAGTGCGTTGAGGTGGACTCGGCCGACCGGCCCGCATCCATGGCTTATGTGGTTGACCGGCTGGAGCTGGTCCGCGGCATCATCCGCGCCCGCAACGAAGGCTCGGGGGCGAACGTGCCGGCCAACCTCAACAACGCCTCCACGGCCACCGGCATGATCTTCAACGCCGGCTCGGGCGTGGGTATGAAGATCGGTGATGGGCCGACCCCTAACCCCGCCAACGCTCCGAGCCGCGGCTGATCAGGGGGCGGGAAACCGTCGCAGGTGGGGGGTCGTGGCCATGAACATCACCGACGCCGATGAGGTCATCGCGGCCATCCGCGCCGGCGCGGCGGCAAGCCTCACCGCGGCGTGCCGGCGGGAATCCATCGACTTCATCGAGCCCCCCGGGCGGCTGATCGCCACCGGCGACCTGCACGACAACCCCATGCACCTGGCCACGCTGGTTCGCGCGGCAGAGCTTGAAGGCGATGACCCGGCCCACCTCACCCTGCACGAGGTCATCCACTCCGATCGCCTGGTGAACGGCGTGGACCTCAGTTATCGCGTGCTGACCAAGGCGGCGATGCTCAAGGCCACGCACCCCGAGCACGTTCACATCCTGCTGGGCAACCACGAGCTGGCGCAGGTCATGGGGCAGGCGATCGTGAAGGATGGCATCCGCTCCATCGACGCGTTCAACGCGGGCGTTGAGTATGTCTTTGGTGAGCGGGCGGAGGATGTCAACGCCGCCATCGCTGAGTTTGTCCGCGCCATGCCCATTGCGCTCAAGGTGCATACCCCCAGGGGCGACATCCTGTGCTCACACAGCCTGCCGCCCGCGGCACAGATGAACCGCTTCGACACAACACTGCTCTCACGACGGCTGACCGAGGAGGACTATCAGGCCCGGGGCGCAGCGCACACGATGACGTGGGGCCGCGGCTATGACGCCGAGGGGCTTGAGGACCTCACGGAGCGATGGGGCATCTGGTGGTTCATCCTGGGCCATGAGAAGGCCGAGAGCGGGGTGAAGTTCGTGCCGCCCAATGCGGTGGTGCTGAACAGCGACCACAGCCGCGGCGTGTACCTGCCGCTGGACCTGAGCCACCCGCCGCGGCCGGAAGAAGCGGTGGGCATGGTGGTGGGGTTGAGCGGCTGAGGTGTAGTTCGTACGCTCCTTGCCATGACGACCACACCTGACGGCGACAGTGCGAACACCGTCCGACTCCACCGCGTGCTGCGCTGCCCGCCCGAGCGGCTGTACCGCGCGTTTCTTGAGCCCGCGGCCATGGTCAAGTGGCTCGCACCCCACGGGTACACCGCGCAGGTGCATCACATGGAGGCGCGGGTGGGCGGCGGCTACAAGATGTCGTTCACGAACTTCCGCACGGGGCAGTCGCACAGCTTCGGCGGGACTTATGTGGAGCTGACACCGCACGAGCGCCTGCGCTATACGGACAAGTTCGATGATCCGAGCATGCCCGGCGAGATGCAGGTGACGATCTCGCTGCGGGCGGTGGCGTGCGGCACGGAGCTTTCGATCTTGCAGGAGAACCTGCCCAAGCAGATCCCCGTTGAGTTCTGCTACTTGGGGTGGCAGGAGTCGCTGGCGCTCTTGACGTTGTTGGTGGAGGCGGAGGTGCCGTGAGGCGGCGGGGAAACGACTGAGCGATTCCTGGGGTATGGGTGTCGAACGAAGAGCCGCCGCGGAGCGGCTGGCCACCCAAGGGGGATCAGTTCCGCATGCTCCGCGTGAAGACCTTCAGCAGGCCCAGCACCACCATGACACCGATGCCCCATCCGCTGTAACGCCAGCTGCGCCCGCCGCTGGAGTAGCGGCGCGGAGCATCCTTGTAGTTGCTCTTGTCGTAGTGGCCCGCACCGGTGGCTGCGACGAACTTGAGGTCATCTCGCATGGAGAAAGAATCGACGAACTCGCGGAAGGCCGCGACGTTCTGGGATGCGCTGGACTTGAGGTCGTAGCACTCAAACTGGAGCGACTGGGTCTTCCCAAGGAACGTGTAGAGCGTCGCGTGGTATTCCTTGCCCTGCGCATCGGTGTCGTCGTAGTACCCCGTCACGCGGAGGCGGGAGCGGTCGAGCGAGCCGGGCTCGGCGGTGAAGTTGACGCCCAGCAGCAGAAGGTCAAGGTCGCGCTCGTTGTCGGGCTCCTGCATGCGCAGGGCCTCATCAAGCTCATCGAACGTGATGCCCGACAGGTCCACATCAGTCTTGTTGATGAGGATGTAGGGGTAGGTCTTGGTGTTCATCGGCCCCATGGTGAAGCCGGCGATGTAGGTGAAGGTCTTGTCGGGGAACTCCTCGCGGGCCTGGGCGTCGTCGGCCTTGATGACATCAAAGCCGATGGGGTTCCACTCCGCGGGGCAGACGAAGCGCCAACTGCCGGACTCGGACTTGTATTCCTGCTGCGCGACAGCCACGCCGCACAGCACTGCCGCGGCAGCCACGAACCCGGACCAGAACACGCGCTTCATTTGATCGCCCCCACAGATGTGATTTGCACAACCCCCAACGCGGGGGCGAATATACCGGACGGCAGAGGTCTTGTCGATCCGAAATCTGGGGTTTTTGGTTGAAATATCGAGGAGGTTCTGCGGGGCCGCATGCCGCCGGGCTTCAGAGGTCTTCGCGCTTCAGGCCCGTGTGCTTGGGGTCACGCGGTTACGGAAAAGCGGGGAGCCGCGGCACGAACTCGCCATTGTCCAGCCGCTCCGCAACTACGCGCAGAGCCAAGGGCTCCACGCTCGCGATGGCCTGGTCGCGGGTGAGGCCGTACGCCATCGTACCGGGCAACTCTGGCACCTCGGCCAGCCAGCGGCCGTCACTCTCCTGCTCAACCTCAATGGTGAGTTTCATAGGATGCATCGTAGGGTGGTGCCAGCCAGCCTGCGTGCGGGCCAACCAGTTCGGTCTACAGACACGCAACAAGCACTTCCGCATCTTCCGCGGCACGCAGGCGTGTTTCACGGGCGATGGCGGCGGGGACAAGGACGGTCTGGCCCGTGCGGAGGGGGGTGGGCTCTGGCCCTGTCCCGACAAGGGTGGCGCTGCCGCGAAGCATCATGAGGATGGCGCAGCGGCCGTGGCCATCACGCTCCAGGCCCAGCGGGCGCTCCAGCCCGGCGCGGATGGTCTCGGAGCAGACCTGGAAAAAATCGGTGCGAAGGACGCCGCCCGCACGGACATCGACGGCGGCGGGGGCCGGGGCGTAGTCGATGCAGTCGAGGCTTTCTTCGATGTGCAGGGCGCGGCCGCTGCGGCCCCAGTCGTGCACGCGGAAGGTGGTATCGCTGGGGGTCTGCACCTCGGCCACCAGCACGCCGGCGCCAAGGGCATGCACCGTGCCGCTGGGCAGGTTGTGGCACTGGCCGGCGATGGCCGGCACCTGCTCGATGAGGTCGATGACAGTGCCATCGCGGATTGCCGCGGCAAAGGTCTCGCGGGTGACGCCGCGGCGCACGCCCTTATAGATCATGCTGCCCGGCGCGGCCTCAAGCACGTACCAGCACTCGGTCTTGAGCTTGGCCTCGGGGTGTGCCGCAGCAAAGGCGGGGCTGGGGTGGACCTGCACGGAAAGGTTCTCGCGTGCATCGAGGAACTTGACGAGCAGCGGGAAGCCGCCATCAGCGGCGCGTCGCGCATCGCCCAGCATGGCATCGCCCCACTGTGAAAGAACATTGTGCAATGTCGAACTGGCGAGCGGGCCGTTGACGATGACCGAGCGCACGCCCTGCCCCCCCGCGCCCGATGCAGAGGTGGCGGCAAGGTCGGCCACTTCCCAGCTCTCGCCAATGCGCGAGCCCGGCGCCACAGCCTTGCCGAAGGCGCCCAGGCGATCACCCCCCCACACCTTCTCCATCAGCGCGGGCTCGAAGATGAGGGGGTACATGGGGAAAGTTTAAAGCGTAAAGCTGAAATAAGAAAAGGCACCGGAGGGTCAGACGCTAAACAGGCGCATTCTGATTTACGCTTTCAGCTTTTCGCTTGACGCTTTAGTACGCCCGCTCTTCGAGCATCATGCCGCTGATGCGGGCGTCGAAGCAGACACGGTCGCCAACGATGCCCTGGATTTCGGAGATGAAGCGGCGGCGCTGCGAGCCGAGGTCTTTGGCGAGCACGAGGAAGTCGTCTCCCGGCCCAACCTGCGCACGGAAGGCGGCTTCCTCGATCCGCAGGAAGGCGACCATCCGCGGGGCGGGCTGGCGCACCATGAACGAGTAGCACGAGAGCTGTGCGGCTGTCTCGATCATCAGGACGCCGGGGAACATGGGCCTGCCCGGGAAGTGCCCGGCGACCCAGAACTCATCATCACGGATGCGCTTGCGGCCGATCGACTGCATCTTGTCGGGGCTCATCCAGATCACCGAGTCGAGCAGGTTCATGGTTCCGCGATGGGGGATCCATTCTTCGATCTGGGCGCGCGTGGCATGAACCCCCGAGAGGTCGATGCCGCTCAGGTCAAAGATCAACCGCGATGAGCCCGCGGGGGGTCTCTCGACCACCTCAGCCCCCGCTGGTCTGCTCGCCGACATTCCGCAGCTCCAGGATCTTCTCGCGGACCATTTGGGCCGTGTTCTTGACGTCCTGCATCGTCTGGCGGGCACGCGTGCCGGCGGCCTTGTTGCCGCCCGCGGCCTTCTTGATATCTTCTTCCGCCTCGATGACCAGCTTCTTCAGCTTTTCGTACTCTTCCATGGTTCGCCCTTCTGGCGGCCTGTGCCGCCCCAATGACCCACCATACACCCGAACTGAGCCCCTTGCCGGGCAGCAAGCCCAACAGGGAATAGTACCCTCGGGCCCTCCGGGGGCGGGTTTGGACATTAAAAACTCAGTGGGCGGCCTGCGGCAGGAAACGCTGAATCAAATCCAGTGCGGCGTGGAGGTATTTGGGGTTGCCCTCACGCTCTACCAGCGCCGGAGCGCAGGCGGCCATCAGTACGCGGCGCACCACGGCCAGGTCGGCGTAGTTTTCCTTCGTGTCTAAGCCGCGTTCACGACGCATCTTAGCGAGCACGGACACGGGCTTCACGCCGTGCAGCAGGTCAGCGTGGCCCCAGAACTGGCGTTCCAGATACAGCGCATCCTCGACCCAATGGCCGGGGTGAACAAGGGCCAGGTCCACCAGCACGCAGCCGTGGCGGGTGTCGGCGGATTGGCCCTCAGGGACCGCCCGACGCAGGGCGTTGCCGGGGTGCAGATCGCCGTGGCACCACGCATTAATTGATCGCGTTTCCCACTTGGCTTTGAGAACCGGAAGAGCCTTTTGCACCTTCTTCAGCAGGTCGGTCCAGCGGGGAGCCTCGGCAAAGGCACCGGTCTTGACCGCTGCGCGGGAGTGGTCGATCGTAACTTCCCAGGCAGGGGTTGCAGGACGCGCACCCAGCGGCACCATCCGGCCGGCCTGCGCCTGGAACTCCGCGGCGGTGCCAAGCAGGTCTACCACGGCCTGCTCAGTGAGTGACCCATTGAGGGTGGGGCCCTGGAGCCGCTCGGTGATGATCCAGGCAAGGTCGTAGCCGTTGAGCGCGTTTCCTGCCGCGAGGACGCGGGGCGTGGGGAAGCGCAGGCATCGGGGGTGCGACCAGTCGCCATGGTCAACCGAGCCCAGCGCGACGGTCCAGCGCTGCTCATCGGGGCCGATGGGGAGCTTGACGAGGGCACCGATGTGCTCGCCGTTATCGAGCTGCCAAGTAGAGAAGCCGGTTGCCGCACCGCCGCGCTGCCAAGGGGCGCGGAACCACTCGATATTGCCCAGCCTGCCATCGGTATTTCGGGCGAGGACGGGGGCGAGGGCCACCGCCAGGTCGTGGTTGTCGCCACCACTGGGCGGGGGCTTGAGTGCATGCCCATCACGATGCTCGGTGCCGGTGCCCGCGTTCATCTGCAGGGAGCGTACCGCGCCCAATGGGCCGGTGCCATGAATCAGGCGCGGTGATCGGGGCCTTGGGGCGTGCTTCCAGACTCGCTGGTCTTATAAAGCGCGATGAGCTGCGCGAGGCTGAGCGCTTCGGCCCTTTCGGTGGGCTGCACGTCGGGTGGCCAGGTGCGTCCGCGGCCCAGGACCGCGCCCAGTTGCTTACGCCGCTTCTCAAACAGCGACTGGCAGAAATCGCCCAGCCCGCGGACATCGTCTACCAGCGGGACGGGCAGGCGTGTGAGGGACACCATCGCGCTGGTGACATCGGGGCGGGGCCAGAAGCACTCTGGCGGCAGCGCGGCCACCGTGCGCACCTCCGCCGTCACCTGGGCCACGATGCTGAGCGTGCCGTATTCCTTGGTGCCGGGCTTCGCGCCAAGGCGGTCGGCGACCTCGCGCTGGATGGTGACAAAGAGGCCGCGGCAGCGGGGGTAGTCGGCGAGGAGCACGCTCATGACGGGGGTTGCCGCGCCGTAGGGGAGATTTGAGACGAGCGTGAAGGAGCCATCCCCCAGCGCGGCGACGATAGCCGGTGCGAGGGTGCGCTTGTCAGCGAGGCAGTCGCCCTCGACGAGCGTGAAGTTTTCGGCGGATGCGAAGTGCTCGCGCAGGTGCGCAGAGAGGCCGCGGTCGATCTCCGCGGCAACAACACGGCAGCCGCGCTGCACGAGTTCTTCTGTCAGCGTGCCGGTGCCGGGGCCAACCTCGAGCACGACATCGCCCGCGCCCACGCCCGAGGCATCCACAAGCTTGCGGATGAGGTTGTGGTCGATGAGGAAGTTCTGGCCGAAGGCCTTGCGCGGCGAGAGGCCGCGGGCTTCGAGGATTCGCTTGATGTCGGCGAGGGTTTGCAAGGAAGAGTCCTGGGTCCCGAGTCCTGAGTCCTGGGTCCTGAGTCCTGAGTCAGGGCACGGGTGAACGTGAGCGTATCGAACCCACCCCAACCCCTCCCTCGGGGAGGGGCTTTCGGATTACCACTCTCCGCTGAGAATCTGGTCGATGGCTGTGGCGACGCCATCGTCGGTGTTTGCAGTGGTGTGCCGCGCTGCTGCGGAGCGGATGACCTCCACCGCGTTGCCCATGGCGATGCCCAGCGCTGCGCCGCGGATCATGCTTTCATCGTTGATCTCATCGCCGATGGCGGCGATGCGGGTGGGGTTGACGCCCAGTTTTCTGGCCAGCACCTGCACCGCGGACCATTTGTTCGCGCCGTTGTCGAAGAGCTCCAGCACGTGCAGCGTCTGGCCGTCGCTGGTGCGGCGGGCGACCTCGGGGGCGACCACGGCGGGGAAGTGGTGGATGCAGGCCCGCGTGCCGCACACCCCTTCGAGCTCGCGCTTGATCTGCGCCATCGTGCCCGACAGCCCGCACGCGCCCACTCGCACGGTGTGCTCGGGGTGGC
This sequence comes from Phycisphaerales bacterium, assembly GCA_038260025.1. Classification (GTDB taxonomy): domain Bacteria; phylum Planctomycetota; class Phycisphaerae; order Phycisphaerales; family UBA1924; genus JAEYTB01. The sequence continues at coordinate 51,742 of JBBSOF010000010.1, read as the reverse complement.
CATCCTCTGCCAGGTCCGCGACGTAGCGGACACGGACGTTCATCGACTCGAACCACCACAGCGTCACGGGGTCCAGCGCGAGCCGCTCGCGGCCCTGCACCACGAGGTAGTCGTAGCCCGCCTCGACAGGGTCCTTCAGCACCAGGGCGGGGTGGCCGTGGGTGATGAGGCGCTGCACGGTGTCGGCGACCATGCCCAGGTCGATGGCGAAGCGGTGTACGGTGCCGCCGCTGACTGGGTCGCTGATGATGGCGCCCCCGGCCACCACCACGGGCTCGACCTGCGCAATCTTTGCGAGGATGTGGCGGCACTCGACCAGGCCGCGGCCGGTGCAGATGGCGATGCGGATGCCCGCGTCGCGGGCTGCCGCGAGGGCGCTGAGGTTGCGGGCCGACACGATGCCCATGGGGTCGAGCAGGGTGCCGTCAAGGTCGATGGCGATGAGGTCGTAGCGGTGCAAGGGGGGAAGGGTACGCCCGGGCTACATGCGGCTCAGCACATCAATCCGGTAGCGCATGAACGGCGGGACGTCGATGCCCGTCACGACCTGCCAGAAGGGCTCGGCGTGCTCATCCATGCGCCAGGCACGGAACTGGGCGCCGGGGTCCTCGGCGTAGACATCGAGCATCGCCCCGCCCACAAACACCGCGCGGTGCAGGAGCAGCAGGTCATCGCTCACGTACTCGGCCTCTGCCGCGACGCCGGCGATGGCATCTACCAGTTGGCCGAAGAGGGCGGCATTGCTGCGCAGCAGCACGTCGGCATCGTGCCAGATGTAGAAGCGGTACTTGCTCTCGGGGCGGCCGCGGAACGAGGCCCGCGTGCGGAGCAGGGCGACAATGCCGCCGGGGCCGTCGATGCGGCGGTCGAGCGTCGGGCCGGGGATGGCCCGCTCGAGCTGGTAGCAGAAGCTGTCCAGGTCGGTGATGTGCTTGCCGTAGAACACGCAGACTTCGGTGTCGCGCTGATTGCCCAGGAACTGGCCGAGGGAAACCGCGAACTGGGTGCGGCGCTGGGGGCTGTCGGACCACGCGGCAAGGTGGTGCTCATCGAGCAGCTGTGTCACGTCCGCCTGCCAGTCCTGGGCAAGCAAGATCGCTTCGGGTTTGCGTGACAGCGCGCTCATGAACCTTCACCCCGCGCGGTTAGCGCGGTCCTTCACCATGCTCAAACCGGCCTGATGGCGAGCGGCCTGGGGAAACACCCCAAGCCAGCACCCCCACAGGTGGTCAAGCTTCCCTGCACCCTCCACGGCCGCATGTGGTTGCACGCACGGGGCTTGAAGACCAAACCCGTCCATGTTCCCAACCGGCCCATCTGTGGGGAATGTGCGCCACATTTCACAAAAAACCACGAATATGGCGGCTCTTTTGGAACAACCGGCACAACTGGGTCGAATGCCGGCGGCTTTGGGACCTTGCGGGCGGTGCAGGGCCGCCCATGCCGGGTGGCTGGGGGGCTTGGGTATCTGTCAGCAATTGCCGGTGGCCCGGCTCTCCGGGCGTTCAGGACCCCTCGCCGACCCCGATCTCTTCCTCACCAATGGGCCCCGCCTCGAGGTCGCCAACTTCCGGTGGTGGGGCGGGGGTGCGCTCCAAGACCAGTTCACCGGCGTGGCCGGCCTTGAGTTCCACGTGCATGGGCTGGGCCGCAAGCCGCTTCTCGCCCGAGCCGGCGTGGGCGGGGCGCTCGTGGACAGCGGCCTCGCGGCCATCCTCGGTCACTTTGTACACCACGCCGATGGTGGTTTCCTTCTCGCCCAGCAGGAGCCGGTTGACGAGCTCAACCCCTTGCATCAGGGTGTGGTCGGTGTTGGCGACTTCGTACTTCCACATGCCGAACCTGCCGCGGCTGTAGATGCCCTTGCTCTCCAGCCAGGGGATGACCACCGACAACGCCTCATCGCGGTCGACGGTGGGCGTGGGGTAGGAGTAGTCGGCGTAGTAGTGCCAGGTGGCGACGATGTCCTTCGTCTCTTCCCGCGTGATGAGCCCGGCGTTGATGAGCCCCTCGATCGTGTCCTGCACGATGGTCGCGGCGTTCACCGGCTTGACATCGCTGGTGCTGGTCTCGCAGAGCAGTGAGTAGTACTTCTCGCGGTCGGGCGTCATGAAGGGGGAGTAGTTGGAGAGGTACGTCACCCGGTAGAAGGGGCAGTTGTCTTCGGGGAAGTACATCCAGCTTTTGGTGCTAGGGCAGGGGCGCTTGATGCCGATGCCCACCATGTGCCCGCCCGAGTGCAGCAGCCTTGCCGCGGCCTCGCGGACGGTGTCGGGCACGGCGTTGGGCGTCGCCCCCACGAGCATGTCGCGGCAGAGCACATCGAGCGGGATGGTGGTGAGCAGGGCGTCGTAGGGGGCCTGCTCGCCCGTGTTGAAGGTCGCGACGCGGGCATCAACGTCGATGTTCACCAGCGTGCGGGACAGGCGGATGTGGCCCTCGGGCGTTTCGTTGCCTTCCTGGGTCAGGCCCAGCACGGGGCCGAAGCGGCGGTAGAACTCGCCGGTGCCGCCCTTGAGGGGGAACTTGAAGCGGTTGTTGGGGCCCCAGCCGAAGTCGTCGGTTTCGAGCAGGATGTTCTTCAGGGCGCGCTCGACATCGATGATGGCGACGCGCTCGCCGATCCACGTTTTGTTCATCATCTCGGGCGGGTAGGCCCAGACCTTGAAGTTGTACGGGCGCATGAAGTGCTTGGCGATTCCCTCGCCGAAGACGGCGTCGATGAACTCGCCGAAGTTGCGGGCCTCGGCGGGGCTCTTGATATTGCCCTTGCCGCTCTGAGCTTTCACCAGGCCGGCGATGCACTCGAACGCCGCCTGGCGGGGCAGGTAGCGCACGTTGTTCTGGAAGGGGTACGGCACCCAGCGGTCGAACATCCGCACCCAGCTCTCGCGATCGTTGAGCGTGAAGTCATCGCCCATCAGCTTCTCGAAGCACTGGTCGTAGTAGGTGTAGTGCGAGAACATCACATGGCCGCCGATGTCCCACGTGAAGCCTTTGTCGTCGGTAAAGCTGTGCGACAGGCCGCCGATGTACGGGTGGCGGTCATAGACCGTGAAGTCTTTGTGCCCCAGCTCTTTCAAGCGGTATGCGGCGCCCAGGCCGGTGGGACCGGCGCCGATGATGACGATGCGGCCGGGAGTGCTGGGGCTGTGTCGCTTCAACGGAGAACTTCCTGAAAGGTGCGGCGCGTGCGCGGAGGGGCTGTGGGGAGTGTAACGCGGGAATATCACATAGATGTGTGGCGCTTTGAAGGATGTAGAGCGCCACAGCATGTAGGCGAGGCGGGTTTTCCACAGGCAACGTCACCGCACTTCAGTGCCCGTTGGAGCCATTCTTCCCGTTGTGACCATTGTTTCTATCTGGCTCACCCGCGGCTGGTCCTGCCGACACGATCAACAACGAATCCAGCAGTTTGAACTGGCCCGCCCCTGGCCCATAGACGACAATGGTCCGCGCATCGCGCATTTCGGCAGGCGGAAGCCCCATGAACGTCGCCGCGTTGACGCGAACGGTCGAGCCGTCCGCCAGTGACAAGTCATAGGGCCCGGGGTGCCCAGCCAGCATCCCACGGATCGCTTCCATTTCCATGCGTCAATCCTAGGAAACGGCGCCGAGATTCTCTCAGCGGCGGTTGCTCTTGATCCCCCGGATCAGCCGCTTGGGAGGCATCTTCGTCGGCACGATGCCGCCGGGGAACTTCACCTCGTCCACCTTATCGGTCTTGGCGACGGGCAGGTCGGGGTTCATCGACGACTGGATGCGGTTGGTCTTGGGGGCGTCGGCGGGGGGCTCTCCGCCCGCGGGCCCGTTGGCAAGCGTGAGGCCGCCCTCGCGCCGCCCGCCGGGGGTGGCATCGCGGAAGCCCGCGGGCCGCTCGGTGGGCTTGAAGTCCGGGTAGTCCATCCGCGGGATCTCAGTGTTGATGAGCATCTCGATCGTCGTGAGCAGCTCGCCCTGATCGGGCGTCACAAAGCTCCACGCGATGCCCTTCTTGCCGGCGCGGGCCGTGCGGCCGATGCGGTGGACGTAGACCTCGGGATCATCGGGCAGGTCGAAGTTGATGACGTGGGAGATGTCGTCCACATCAATCCCGCGGCTGGCCAGGTCTGATGCGATCAGCACCGAGAGGTGCCCATCGCGCAGCTTCTTCATCGTCGTGTTGCGCTTGCCCTGCGGCATGTCGCCGTGGATGGCGTGCGCCTCGACGCCCCGCTGGGTGAGACCGATGGCCAGTTCATCCACCACGCGCTTGAGGCGGCAGAAGACGACCGTCAGCGCCGGCTCTTCGTGTGTCAGCAGGTGCAGCAGCAGACGCTTCTTGTCCCATGGGTTCACCGCGAGGTAGTGCTGCTCCACCAGGCTGACCGTGAGACTGCCCGAGGCAACCACGATCTTCTCCGGGTTCTGCATGTACCGCCGCGCCAGCTTCTCGATGTCAGGTGAGATCGTGGCGGACACAAACACCGTCTGGCGTTCGCGGGGGGTCTGGTCAAGAATTTTGCGGATGTCCTCACGGAAGCCGATGTCGAGCATCCGGTCCACCTCATCGAGCACGACGTGCTTGATGTTGCGGAAGTGGATGAGGCCGCGCTCGAGCATGTCCATCACGCGGCCGGGCGTGCCGACCAAGATGTGCGAGCCGCGCTGGAGCTTGTCGGCCTGCGTCCGCACCGCCTGCCCGCCGTACACCGTGGTGGCGCGGATGGGCGTGTGCTTGCCAAGCTCATCAATCTCGGCGGTGATCTGGATCGCCAGCTCGCGCGTGGGCGCGAGGATGATGGCCTGGAAGGGCAGGTCCTTATCGAGCTTGCACAGCAGGGGCAGGGCGAAGGCCGCCGTCTTGCCCGAGCCGGTCTTGGCCTGGCCCAAGATGTCCTTGCCTTCCATGATCGGCGGCAGCAACTGCGACTGCGTCACCGTGGGGTGGACGAAGCCCAGCTCTTCGATGCCCTTCATGACGCTGTTGCGCATGCCCAGGTCGGCGAAGGTCTTGGTTTCGTCAAAGACCTCGGCGCGGTTCTTCTTCAGGGCGGCCACGCGGGCGGCCTCGTAGGGGTCGTGCGGGTCGGGGACCGGGGGGACGGGCGCATCGGGCGCGGGGTCGTCGGGGATGAAGGCGTCCGGGGCGTCGTTGAGGGGGTCGTTATGCTGCGGCTGGGTCATGGCTGCTCAGGGTTTGTACAGAAAGGTGCCGCGGACAAACCGCAGACCGAGGGTGGCGACCCCGGAAGAGGGGCCATCGCACGCCGTTGTGCATTGTAGGTGCAGAGTTCGCGGCCGGATGGAAAGTGTTTGGTGGGGTAACCCCGGGTCGCCTGCTGGCACATGACTGCGGGTTCGTGCCTGTTGCGCGACCCCGCCCGCCTGTGATATCGTCCACGCCGTGCGACACGGCACAGGGATGGAGCGACGATGACCATGGCCGAAACCCGGGAACTGATCGTGCCATCTGACGCGCGCGAGCCCGCGCCCAAGTATCACCTTGAGGACCCATCACTCAAGGTGTACGTGGGCGACTGCCGCAAGGTGCTGGGGCGCCTGCCCTCGCTGGTGGGAACGGTGGACATGGTGTTCGCCGATCCGCCCTTCAACTGGAACCGGGCGTACGACAAGTGGGACGACTCGATGCCGCGCGAGGACTACCTCGCGTTTACCTATGAATGGCTGGGCGCGTGCAACAGGGCGCTGCGGCCGGGCGGGGCGTTCTGGGTGAACATCCCCGATGACACCGCGGCAGAGATCGTCGTACACCTGAAGCAGCTTGGCCTGGAAATGGAGAACTGGTGCATCTGGCACTACCGCTTCGGGCAGAACACCAAGGCACGGTTCATCAACAGCAAGGTCCACGCGTTGTGGTTCGTCAAGCCAGGGGCCGAGCGCACATGGAACTCGCAGCAGGTGCTGGAGCCCAGCGACCGCGCCACCACCTACTTTGACCCGCGCACCATGGACAAGAAAGACGGCATGCCCGCGGGGATGCGCGTGCCTATGGATGTGTGGTACGGCCGCTACTGGGGACGCATCCAGGGCAACAACAAGGAACGCCGCGGCAACCACGACAACCAGCTGCCCGAGGTGTACCTCGAGCGCGTTATCCAGGCTTGCAGCAACCCCGGGGAACTGATCCTCGACCCCTTCCTGGGCAGCGGCACCACCGGCGTGATGGCCCACCACCTGGGGCGACGGTTCATCGGGTGCGAGTATTCTGCGGACAACGCCAGGAGCGCATTCGGGCGGATCAAGGATGGCCCGGTGCCGCGGGAGAAGGCGACGGGCGGCTCGGCGATTTTTCCGGCACGGAAAGTGGGGAAGAAGACGGCAGCACGCCTGAAGAAGGAAGGGCAGGGGGAAGCGCGGTAGGAAGTTCTTCTACGGCCGCCCCTGCACCAACCCCGCCCGCTCATCAGATCGCACAGAGCGCACCAGCAACAACCGGTCCGCGGTGTTGGCGGCGCCGGACCGGTCGATGTCGGTCGGGGACACCTCGAACGCGTACATATCACCCACGCCGATCCGCCCGTCGGCGTTGACATCTTCGCTGGTGCGCGCCGGGCGGGCGAGGGGGTCGCCGATCACCACGTGCATCCACGACAGGCTGGGGATGCTGCTCCACGCCGCCTCCGCCCATGACAGGTTGCCTTCCAAAAAGTTGCTCACAAGGAACTCGTTGTCGGCGATGGTGTCGGCCAGCGGCTCCCACACATGGCCGATGGCAAAGGTGCCGCCGCTGGCGATGAACTCGCTGGCCTGCTCCTGCGGGATTCCGCCGCGCCCGGTGCCGCCGAAGTCCTTGCCGTTGAATGACTCGATGGTGTTGAAGATCGCGCCGTTGGCATAGTTGAAGGACCGCGCGAAGATGATCGCGACGGATTCTCCCGTGCCGGTGGTGGGGAAAGAGCCCGCGTGGTTGCTCCCGGCGGTCGCGAGCAGCGCCACCGGCCCGGTGATGAGCACGCCGCCGATGGGGCTGAGCCTGGGGCCGATGAAGAAGTTTGAGGCGTTCGCCAGCGCGTCGTACCGCACCAGGGCGGGGGCGAAGCGGCGGTCGGTGTTCAGCACGTAGTCGCGGGTTTTTTCGTAATCATCCCCCGCGCGCTGCGCGGCAAGCCCCGCCTGGTTATCCAGCTCGCCGTTGGCCGAGGTGTCGGCAACGCCGTTGCTGTTGGCCTCGTCGAGCAGGATGTTGTCGGTCTCGACGTTGTACATGATCGAGCTGCCGCGGTTCAGCATGCCCTGCACATCGGCCAGGGTGTTGCCATCAAGGCGGCACACGAGGTACATGTCGCCGGGGGTCAGCCGCGCTGCGCCGCTGCCGAAGTTCTGGTACACGGGGCCGAAGGCCGCGACATACGTCTTCTGCACATGGATATTGGTGGTGGGAAAGTTGCGCAGCGGCGCAGAGAGCTTCCAGTAGGGGTTCACGATCAGGCCGTCGTCCTTGCTGTCGGCCGCGTTGCCGTTCTCTCCGGCGCTGAGGTTCTGCCACAGCAGCGTCAGTTCGCTATCGACGCTGGCGCACGTCACATCCTGGGCGTTGAACTCATCAATAAACAACGGGGGGTTGTCGCCGATGAGGATCGCATCGCTGTCATCCATGCGGTGCGGCAGGCCCTTGGTCAGCACCAGGCACCGCACCGTGCGGTCCAGCCCGCTTGCCGTCAGGTACGCCCGGATCGGGTCGCGGAGTTTCGTCGCAAAGTCGGTGTAGGTGATCAGGCCCGGCGTGGTGACGGCCGCGCCTGTGCTCGCAAGGTCCAGCACACGCACGCCCCGCCGCACGCCCGTCACGCCGCCCGTGCCCCCCGGCACCCGCGCCGAGCCCGCGTACATCTCCGCCACGGCGCGGCTGTCCGCCACGCGGCTGTCATAGATCACCAGCACCTCTTCAGGCTGCAACTGCGCCCGGGCGGAGCCCGCGAGGAGCGCTGCCGCGGCAAGGGCTGCGAGGAGGGTGGGCTTCAACCGGGGACTCCTTGGTGGGCAATGGGGAGCGGGCAATGGGTGGGACGCACTTCGCGGCCGTTTGTCTGCGACTAGGGTAAACCATCCTGGGGTTGCTGCAACAGATTTCCGCGATTGAGTCGCGGGCAGTTCCTGATAACCGGGTGGTTGCTTCCCGGGCGTTCCACCGGCTGCGTGCTGCGATGATGATTCAGGACGATAACTCGGGGGCGGTTCCCAGCGTGCGCATTGCCCTGAAGGTGGTGCCTTCGAGCCGCCGCGATCAGGTGGTAGGCAGGCTGGGCGAGCGCCTGAAGGTGAAGGTTGCCGCGCCGCCCGAGGATGGCGCGGCAAACCGGGCCGTCTGCCGCGTGATTGCTGCGTGGGCGGGGGTGAGCGAGCGCAGCGTGGAGATCATCGCGGGCCACACCAGCTCGGAAAAAACCGTGCGCGTGATTGGGACCAGCGCTGCGGACTGAGGACTGAGGACTGAGGACTGAGGCTATTTCTTTCCCTCTCCCTGGCTCTCAATCTTCAGCAGCCCCAGCTGGCGATACCGCTCGCGGTACTTGTCCGCCAGCTTGGTCTGCTTGTTGGTGAGGTCGATGTCGCGGCCGTCGACGAAGGCTTTTTCGATGTGCGTCGTTACTTCCAGCGGGTTGCCGGTGGTGATGAGCAGCACCGCCGCCTTGCCGACCTCGAGCGAGCCGACCTCATTGTCGATGCCCAATATCTGCGCGGGCCAGAGCGTGACGGCTTTCTGGGCCGCGTCCATCGGCAGGCCGTGCGCGGCGGCCATGGCGGCGTTGTAGGGCAGGTTGCGCTCGTGGGCGGTGTCGTCGCTGGTGGCGATGCAGAACTTCACGCCCGCCTCGTGCAAGCGCGCCGGCAGCGTGTACGCCTCGTCGTAGGGGGAATCGTCGTGGCGGGGCATGCGCAGCGTGCCCTGGACAATCACCGGGATGTCGTGCCGCTTGAGCAGGTCGGCGCACAATGCTGCATCCCGCCCACCCACGATGACGCACTTGAGCTTTCGCGAGACCGCGAAGGCTACGGCGGAGGTGATCTGATCGACATCGTTGGCGAGGATGAAGGTGCGCGCCTGCGCATCCGCGGGCAGCACTGTCTTCATCGCCTCCCACCGCAAATCCACCGGCGCGCTCTCATCCGTCGCCCGCGCCCGCACATACGCCTCCGTCGCATCGAACGCGTCGGTGATCACCTTGAGGTTCTGGCCGATGTCCCGCCGCTGGTCTTCCTCGCTGCGGTCCATCCACCACGCTGTGATAGTGCGCGTGCTGGGCCAGCGGATGCCCATGCCGATGCTGGGGTTGATGATCAGTTCATCGGTCGTCCAGCCTTCTAGCCGGATCGCGCCCACCTGCCCGCTGATGATGCCGCCCAGCGGAAACACCGCCACCGTCATCACGCCGTTGGAGCGCGTCACGGGGATCAGCGTGGAGTCGGGGTTGACTGCCGTCACCGCCTTCACCTCGGGCGTGATGGGGTTGCTTGATTCGTCGGAGTCGATGGTCGCCCGCACCGCGCCGAACTCCGTCAGCCCGATCTGCGTGTACGCCCCCACCAGCCCCGGGTAGACGTGCCCGCCGTGGGCATCGACCTGCTTCCAGGCGCGGCGTGTCGCTTCGGGCGTGCGGTCCCACGCGCCCTCATCAAGCACCTGCGTGATGCGGCCCTTATCAAACACGATCGCGCCATCGGGGATGTCATCCCCCGCCCTCGTGTGGATGGTGGCGTTGAAGATGGCGATGGGCTGCGCCTGTGGGGGGGACTTGATGGTGAGGTCCTGGGCGTGCGCCGTGAACACCGCGGCAGCCAGAATCGTCAGACCACAGATTGAACGCAGAGATCGCAACGAACGCGGAGAGCTGAATCGGTTTGTCATGGGTTGCTCGGTCAGGGGCGCCGATGCGCCGGACTTATGGCTGACTTCTGTGGGAATCAACAAGTTCATGGCTGCGCGCCCGTGCCGCAATCGCCCGGCACCTCGGCAGCCTCACGCCCGCTTGTGAACAGGTCGAGGTAGTACGAATAGGCCGCGTCGTCGTTTGGCGGGCGGCGGCGGCGTGGCGCGCCCTCGGGGCGGGTGTCATCGTTGGGCCGGGCTTGGTCGCCACGGCCTTCGCCGCGGCCCTCTCGCTTGGCGCCGCCCTCGGTCAGCAGTTTCTGGATCAGCCGCTGACGCTCAGCGCGGATCGTCTCGCGGTGCGTCGCATCCTGCTCCAGGCTGAACAGGCAGCGGCCATCGACGTACGTCGCCTCGGCCATCGAGAACGCCGACAGCGGGTCGCCCGACCACACCACCAGGTCCGCATCTTTCCCAACCTCCAGCGAGCCCATGTGGTCATCCACGCGGAGCTGCTTGGCGGGGTTGAGTGTCACGAACTTCAGCGCCTCCTCGGGCGAGATGCTGCCGTATTTCACGGCCTTCGCGGCATCGACATTCAGCCGCCGCGCAAGCTCGTTGCTGTCAGAGTTGTAGCTCACAAGCAGCCCCACATCGTGCATGATGGGGAACGCCCCGGGGATCGCATCCTGCACCTCGATCTTGTACGCCCACCAGTCGGCGAAGCCGCTCGCGCCGCCGCTGGTGCGCTCCAGGGCGATGTCCGCCACCTTGTACGCCTCCAGCGCGTGCTGGAGCGTGCCGATCTTGAAGTTGAAGTCCTTGGCCACGTTGAAAAGCATCACCATCTCATCCTGGCGGTAGCTGTGGCAGTGGACGAGCCGCTTGCCTTCTAGTACCTCGGCGAGTGCTTCAAGCTCGAGGTCGCGGCGGGGCTTTTGCTTCGCAAACTGAGGATTTCTCTCGTTCAACTCCGCGAGTTTGGCGGCATCGGGCTCCTTCAGCGGCGGCTCCGGCCTGTCCGTGCGCTGGTAGCCCCGGGGGACGTTGGCGGTATGAACGGTGACTTCCCAGCGAACCTGCTCCTTGTTGTATTCCTTGGCCGCCGTAAACCGGTCCCGAATAATCTGCTCCACGCCCATGCGTGTCTGCGGGTAACGGCCGCTGCCGCCGCGCCCGCCGCCGCCATTCACTTGGCGCGGGTTCTCACCCAGCGCGAACTTGATCCCCGGCATGGCCCCTTCCACATGCATGTCGTCGGGGTGGGCACAGCCCCAGCGGATCTTGTTCGTCTGGCTCTGGCCGCCGATGGCGTTGGCGCTGCCGTGGAGGTTGTTCACCGCCACCACGCCCCCCGCCAACTGGCGGTACCAGTCCACATCATCAGGGTCTGTCACATCGGCAATCCGCACTTCCGCCGTGACCGCCTGCCCGCCCTCGTTCACGCCCCGCGAGATACCGGTGTGCGAGTGGCAGTCGATGATGCCCGCGGTGATGTGCTTGCCTGCCGCATCCACCTCTCGCGGCATCTCCTTCATCCGCACCCGGGACAGGTACTGCTGCCACGCCGGGCCATCACCCACGAACGCGATCTTGCCATCAATCACATGCACAACGCCCTTGGGGATGATGCCCGCTTCCCCGTTGGTCCACACGGTGGCGCCTGTCAGCAGCACATTCTCTGCCTGCGCGGGCTCGGCGAGGCCGTAGGGGCCGAAGGGCAGCGGGAGTTCCTCGGGGATCGCCTTGATCCGCTCGGCCTCATCAACGCTCAGCCACAGGCCGCCCGCAATCTCCAGCCCCTCGTGCGGCGTGCGCACCGCCTCGTAGGAGTGCTCGCTGCCATCGGGCAGCGTGCCGACACCCTTGAGCCGGTCATCGTCTTTGCCCGGGCCCCCTCGGTCCAGCATCACCGTGTCGCGGCTCTTGCCACTGCCACCGATGCGTGCGAGGTCGTGCGTGAAGGTCAGTGTGTCGCCCTCGATCACCACATCCTCACACTTGATGACGATGTCGGCGCCGCCCGCTCGGGGGCGGCGGGCGCGTCCGGCGCGGGGACCATCACTCTCCGGCTCACCCTCGCCGCGCTGGCCGGCCATGCGGTCGCGATCTGCATCGGTCGCGGTGTCGCTGCGCTCAGGCGCTGATGGATCGACTTCCCCCGGCTTGGCATCGGGCTTGGCGGGCATTGCATCGGGTGTTGTGTCCGGCTTGGCACTCTGCGCCTCGCCTTCAGGGTGGTCGGCATCCGCATCGGGCTCATCCCCGCCGGGCACATCTTCCGCCTTGCCCCGCGGCTTGTCCTTCGTAAACGTCAGCGTCACGGCGCCCTCGGTGATGGCGATGGTCAGCCCTTCCTTGGCCTTGGGGTCCTTCGCCACATCATCCGCCTTGACCACGCGCCAGGAGCTGACAAACGCGCTGGGGGGCGTGCGGGTTGCCGTCCACGCGAAACTGCTGCCATCAGCGCACAGGCACGTGCCCGACATCGTCTGCGGCTTACCTTCCGCTGCGCCCGCCTCGCGCTCGATGATCGCGCTGGCGACAAACACGCCCTTGGGTCCGCCCAGGGCCTCATGATCAAACGCGAACGACATGCGGTCGCGGTCGATGCTCACCCGCGTCGCCTTCACGCTCTTCTCCCCCGCGTGCACCGAGAGGCCGCCATCCTTGTCGATCGCCAGGTACATTGGGTGGCCCACGCCCTCCGCGCCGGGTTCCGCACCCTCCATTCCTTCAACCGCGATCTCCCACCGCCCATCAACCTCGACGGGCGCGGGCATCATCTCGTGCTCCGCGCCATCGATGTACACGCTGCGCAGCTTGGTCTTCTCGCCGAAGATTGGCCCATCGGCCAAGATCAGGTTCGCCCGCTTACCCTTCTCGATGGTGCCGCACGAACCCGCGATGCCCAGCAGCTGTGCGGGCGTCGTCGTCAGCGCCGCCAGCGCCTGCTCCTCGCGCAGGCCGTGTTTGATCGCGCTCTGCACGTTGCGGCGGAACTCGTTGCGATCGCGCAGTTTCGCCGTCGTCAGGGCAAACTCCACCCCAGCCGCGGCAAGCCTGCGGGGGTTCGTCGGTGCCTGCTCCCACACCATCAGCTCTTTCAGTTCAACACCAGCGGCCTTGCCGACGCTGGAGACATCGGGCGCTTTCGGGAAGTTGAGCGGCAGGATCATCGCTGGCGTCTCGCGCAACCCTTTGCCGCTTGCCGCGAGGGCGGTCTTGAGCGCGCCCAGCCGCTCAAATTCCAAGCCCGAGCCCAGGATCATGTACGGCCGCTTGAACTCGTCCGCGATCTTGATCACCCGCAGGGCTTCGAGCTCATCATCGGAGTTGAAGAGGATCTGGGTGGCCCGCCGCTCCGCGGCGGCTTTTGTTGCCGACACCTGAGGACCGTTAGCAAAACTCTCGGAGCCGCCGCAGAGCGGCTGGCCACCCAGCACATCCAGACAGTTCTCCGCAATCACCCCACCACCCGCGCGCACCGCCTGCTGCCAGTCCGCATCGATCAAGCACTGCCGGATCAGCGCGATGGCCCCCATCTCGCTGCCGGGGTAGCCCCCGCCCAGTTCGAAGGCCACGCTTTGATACGTGCGCTCGGCGTAGACGGGTGGCTTTGCCGCGCTCTGCTCATCCGGCGGCTTGGCCAAGCTCACCACCGCGCCCATGCCTCTAAACACGCCGCCCCGCGGCGCAATCCCCGCGGCAGTAAACCCGATCTTCCTCAACCCCTCCGCCGTGCGCTCATCGACCCCCGCGCCGTCGAGTGCCGACCGCTGCGGCGTCACCTTGGGGCTCCAGTGCTTGGTGCTGGCATCGCCGGCAGGCGGCGGGGCATCGACTTCCACATACGCATCGATGAAGCCGGGGTAGACATGCAGCCCGCTGCATTCAACCACCGTCGCGCCGGGGGGCGCTTCCGCGCCGTCGAGCACGGAGGTGATCACACCGTCGCGGAACACGACGGTGGCGTGCTCGCGCGTGGCGGTTGGGTTGATGTGCACGGTGCAGTCGCGAAGGGCCGTCCAGCGGGCATCGCCGCGGCGGGGGCCGTTGGCGGGCGGGGCGAGGGGCCCCGTGCTGGTAGGTTGTGCGAAGGCGGAGGCAAGGGTCAGCAACAGCGCGGGGCACGCATAAAAGGCGTTGTGCATAAGGAGTTCAGCGTACCGCGCCCGCCGCACGGCAGAGAAATCAGCACCTGTTCAGGGTGGGCACCGGGGCGGGCGAATCGCCAAACATTGTCCCAACATTGCATGGTTCGGTCACGGCGCGCCGACTATTGTTCCGGGGGAAAACCCTCGCGCCGACGCGCGGGCGGTGGCCAGCCGAAAGCGGCCCTTTCCCGGAACACTGAACACCTATTGGAGAATGCCAGATGAAACTGTCCGCCTTCGCTGCCGCGTTGATCATGTGCTCGGGCCTCGCAATCGCTCAGCCCCAGCACGATACCCACCAGCCCGCCACCCACCAGCCCGCCACGACAACCAAGACGACGACCACGGGCACGACGACCTATACCCAGCCCAAGACCACCAAGGCCGCCCCCGACATGAACGCCGACCCGGCGATGAAGGCCATGCAGGAGGAGTGGGCGAAGGCGGGCGCGCTCGCCCCCGAGAACATCGAGCTGGCCAAGAGCCTCTCGGGTACCTGGGACGCCAAGACCACAATGTGGATGGACCCCTCCACGCCCCCCATGGTCTCCAATGCCAAGGCCACGTTTGAGCCCATCATGGGCGCCCGCTACGTCCGCCAGACCTACACCGGCGACGTCGCCGGCATGGAGTTCAAGGGCGAGGGCGTCTTCGGCTTCAACAAGGGCAGCAAGGAGTACCAGAGTTCCTGGTTCGACAGCGGCGCCCCCGGCATCATGCTCGCCAGCGGCACCAAGAACGCCAAAGGCGAGATCGTGTTCAACGGCACCTACGACTGCCCCATGACGGGCGAGAAGAAGACCGGCAAGAGCGTCCTGCGCTTCGACGCCAAGGACAAGATGACCTTCGAGATGTGGAACGTGGCTTCCGACGGCGCGGAGTTCAAGGCCCTCGAGATCGCCTACACCCGCACCGGCCCGGCCACCACCACCAACACCCCCAACGTGGGCACCACCGGCCGCACCCCCATGGCCCCCGCCACCACGACCAACACCCCCACTACCCCCAAGACCACGGGCGAGCCCAACCACCCCAAGTGATCTGATTTTTCGAACTCACGATTCCCAAACCCCGCCCGCCAGGGCGGGGTTTTTTCATGCCACTTGACCACTCGACCACTTGCCCACTTTCTCTTTCCCCCTCCGCCACTTCCCCTATACTCGCCCCCATGTCGATCTTGACCTACAAGCCGGGGCAGCGTGTGCGGGTGACCCAGCAGGTGCCGCGCCGCGAGCGTCCGGGCGCCAGCACGATACTGGCCACGGTCGAAGGCACCATCGTGCAGTTTCAGCAGCAGAAGACCGGCAGTTGGTACGCGCACAGCCGCGACCACAAGCTGTGGATGGACCGCCTGGAGCTGCGCAAAGATGATGGTGAGATCGTGATGCTCAACCTCGACCAGTACTCCCACGTCGACATCGTCGCCGACGCGTAATCACCCCCACGAAAGGACCCGACCATGAACAGCCGCTTCCTCCTCCCCGCCCTGCTCGCCCTCCCCTTCCTTGCCGCGTGTCATCACAACGACCGCGCCGACCGCGGCACGCGCGATGGCGACTGGAGCCGTCAGGCCAGCGCCTCGCCCGGCATGGTCAACACCAAGTGCCCCATCAGCGGCGAGGCCCTCAGCGCCGATTCGCCCACCACGCAGTACCACGGCAAGACCGTCGGCCTGTGCTGCGCCGGCTGCGCTGCCAAGTTCAACGCCATGTCCGATGCCGACAAGCAGGCCCGCCTCGACAAGGCGAAGTGATCGCCCCGCCACATCGGTGGCTCGGACAATAACTGACGATGTGACCCGGTGGCTGCGTGACTTCACGCAGCCACTTGGCTATTTGGGTACTTGGCTATTTGGCTGCTGGGCCACTGTCGCCCCTCACAGCGTCCCCGCATACTCACGGAAGCTCGCCCGGAACCCCGCCGGCTCAAACCCGAAATGCGCCCGGAACTTGTCCAGCGTGGCCGTGGCGTCCTGCGCCCCCATCTTCGCCATGCCTTCATCAAAGGGCAGAAGACCGCCCATGCCCAGGAACGCCGCCGCCTTCGCGCCAGCCGCGGCAAGCGTTGAAGGAATCCCCCACGCCGGCTGGTCGTCGTGTGCGCCATGCACGTTGTCGCGGATGTACCGCAGCATGGCGGGCCATGCGAGGGTCTCGCTTCCGGCGAGGTTGTAGACCTCGCCGATGGTCTTGGGGTTGGTCAGGCATGCCGCAAAGGATTTCGCCACATCATCCACCGACACCGGCGCCACCTTGGGGTCCACATCCGCGATGGTGCCCAGGGGCACGCGCTTGTCCTCGACCTGGCGTGTGAAGTAGGGCATGAAGAAGAAGGGCGCGGTGTGGCCGGTTGACCACTCCTTCGCCATCATCGTGAACTCGCCCCGCGGCCCGTGGATGAGGGCGGGGCGAAAAATCGTCCAGTCAAGGTCGGACAGTCGCACCACCATCTCGGCCTCAAACTTTGTCCGCTGATACTCACTCACGCCCACATCGGTGGCGTTGATGGCCGACATCTGCACATAGCGGCGAACGCCCTTGGCCTGAGCTCGGGCCACCAGCAGTCGCGTCGCATCGACGTGCAGGCGCTGGAAGGTCTGGGACCGCTGCCCGCTGCTGCCGCGCACCTCGCGGATAATGCCCAGCAGGTTGATGCAGGCCTCGCACCCCGCCAGCAGCTCCTCCGCCTTGCCCGCTTCAGAGATGTCGCCAGAGACGAGCACGATGCCCGAGGGCAGCACCTTGCGGGCCTTCTCGCGCGAGCGCACCAGGGCGCGCACGCTGTAGCCTTGGGCCAGCAGCTCGCGCACCACGCTCTGCCCGACAAACCCCGATGCACCCGTCACCGCGACAGTTTTGATGGTCATAGCGGGAAGGTTAGCGCGGGGCCCGGCCGTCGGCGGGGCAGCGGCAAAGGGGTCACGTGATCAAGGGGTCAAGTGGACGAGCGACGGGTGCGGCCGGAGCGGCCGCCTGACCGTTCAGCCCGGCCTTCATGGCCGTCTCGTGGCCTTCGGTCTGGATGCGGAGGAGGTCGGCGTAGCGGCCGCCCAGCGCGGTCAGCTCATCGTGCGTGCCCAGCTCGATCATCCGGCCCGCCTCCAGCACCGCGATGCGGTCGGCGCTGCGCACGGTGCTGAGGCGGTGCGCGATGACGAACGAGGTCCGGCCCCGCATCAACTGGCCCAGGCTCCGCTGGATCAGCGCTTCGCTCTCGCTGTCAAGGTTGCTCGTTGCCTCATCAAGGATCAGGATCAGCGGGTCGGCCAGTAGCGCGCGGGCGATTGCTATTCGCTGCTTCTGACCGCCGCTCAGCCGCACGCCGCGCTCGCCGATCAGCGTGTTGAAACCTTTGTCGAGCTTCTCGATGAAGCCGTGGGCGTTGGCCGCCCTGGCTGCCGCGAGCACCTCCGCTTCTGTCACTTCGCGCCGGGCGTACGCGATGTTCGCGGCAACGGTGCCATCAAACAGGAACACATCCTGCTCGACGATTCCCAGCAGCGAGCGGTACGAACGTACATCAACCCCCCGCAGGTCCACGCCATCGAGCAGCACGCGCCCCGCCGTGGGGTCATAGAACCGCGCGATCAGGTTGCACAGCGTGGTCTTGCCCGAGCCGCTGGGGCCCACCAGCGCGATCGTCTCACCCGCCCGCACATCCAGCGAAATGCCGCGGATCACGGGCTCCGGCTCTGACTTCTCCGCATCGGCCCCCGCACCCCGCTCTACGCTCACCTCTCCTGCTTTTCCACCGCCCGGCCCGGCCAACTGCTCCGCCACGGTCTTCTTCGACGCCTTGGGGTATGTAAACCACACATCCTCCAGCGTGAGGCGCCCCCGCGCGCTCGCGCGCGACACCTCGACGCCCCCCTGGACGCCGCCAAACTCGCGCTCTTCTTCCAGCAGGTCCAGCACCCGGTCCAGCGCGGCAAGGTTTGTCTGGATATTCGTCGCCGTCGCCGTCAGCGTCTCCAGCGGCCCCAGCAGCAGCAGCAGGTAGGTGCTGAACATCATGAGGTCACCGATGGTGAGGTTGCCACGGATGACCTGCGTGCCGCCGTAGATGAGCACGCCCGCCGACGCCGCGGGGATCAGGACGGCCCACACAGCCTCGAGCACGCGGCTCCACCACCAGATGGCCACCTCCAGGCGGGCCATGTAGTGCTGCGAGGTCGTGAACCGCACGTTCTCCGCCTGCTCACGCCCGAAGCCCCGCACAACGCGCATGCCGCCAAAGGTCTCGGTCGTCGTGCTGTCGATCACCTGGCGCACCATCTTGGCATCGCGGAACATGGGGCGGATGCGCCCGATCCATGTTTTGTGCGTCACCCAGATGGCGGGGATGACCAGGAGCGCGCCCACCAGCATCCGCCAGTCCACGAACGCGAGGATCACCAGCGTGCCTGTCAGCTGCGCAATCGCCCGCCACGGGTTGTAGATCATGTTGAACAGCAGCTCGCCCGTCGCCCCGGCGTCCTCGCGCAACAGGCTCGACATGCCGCCGGACTTGTAGTGGTAAATCCGGTGCAGGGGCAGTGCGCCCGCGGCATCAAACGCCAATCGCCGAACGTGTACCTGCACCAGCTTCGTCACCCGCGTCATCTGCCAGCGGCCGAACGTCCCCAGAGCCACCGCCAGCAGCGACACCCCCACCACCCCCAGCCCCAGCCACCACATCTGCGTCACCCGGTCCGAGGGCACATAGGGCACGACGGCCGGTGGGATCGGCTTGGGCGTCTCCGCCAGGATGTAGTCCAGCGCGATCTTTGTCGATGCCGGCACCACCAGCCCCAGCCCGGTGACGATGGTGAGCGTGAGGAGCGCGATGTAGATCGACGCCCTGTGCTGGCGCGCCAGCCCCCAGAACCGTCCGAACAGGGTGAAGAACGACCGCCCCCGCCGCGCCTTGCGCTTCTCGGCTGCCGCACTCCCCTCCGCCCCGCCCTTCTCGGCCCCGCGCTTGCTTCTGTAGTTCCGGTATCTCTCGCGGCTGCTTTCCCTGCGACCCAGCATGCTCGATCCTAGCCGCGGCGCACGAATCGACATTGCGCGTGACCGGGACCCCACCGGCCCCCGCATAAACCCGCGGTTTATCCCGCCGCCGTAACATGGAGCGTCTCACCCGCTACACAGACCCCGCGCCTTCACCCAAGGCCGCACCCGGAAAGGACCTGTATGTCGCACCCCGTCATCACCGCCGTTCTGGCCACCTGGGCCAACCACCGCGACTACGTGAAGAAGCTTGTCGCCGATGTGTCCGACGAGGGCATGTGCTCGCAGCCCATCCCGGGCATCACGCTGAACCACCCGGCGTGGACACTCTCGCACCTCACGCCGTACCCGCCGATGCTTGCCGCGATGGTCAAGGGCGAGCCCTTCAAGGACGCAATTGATTCGCCCTTCGCCAAGGGCAGTTCGCCATCATCAAACCCCCGCGACTACCCGAATAAGGAGCAGATCCTCGCCGACTACCTGCTCGCCCACGACACCCTCGCCACCGCCCTGCAGGACGCCAAGCCCGAAGCCCTGAGCGCGCCCACGCCGCTGGCCCGCTGGCAACAGCGATTCCCGACCATCGCCGATGCACTGCTGTACGTGGGAATTTCTCACGAGGCCACGCACCTGGGCCAGCTGAGCGCCTGGCGCCGCGCCGGCGGCAGGCCGCCGATCTAGTTCCGGGGTGGCCCCCCGCTCCGCGGCGGTCTTTGTTACGCACACGGCCGCACAAAGCGCACTTCGAACGGTAAACCTGCGACCTCGTACCACCGCAATACGCACGCCCTGCCGCCGCGGAGCGGGGGGCCACCCGCAGGCTCAGGGGGATGCGCTCACCGGCTTCTCCCCGTTCAGCACGCGCCACACATCCTTCACGACCCAGCTCATGTTCACGTGCGCAGTCGCGGTAGATGCCGCCAGGTGCGGGGACAAAAAAGCATTGTCCAGCCCCAGCAGCGGGTAATCAGGGCCAAATGGCTCCGGGTCGTGTACGTCGACCAGGGCCTTGGCCGTCGGTGTCTTGCGGAGAAACTCCCCGAGCGCTGCAGTATCCATCACAAACCCGCGGCTGGTGTTCACGATGATCGCCGTCTTGCGCAGCTGACCCAGCACGCCCGCGTTCACGAACCCCTTGTTCCCTGGGCGCGAATCAATATGCACGCTCAGCACATCCGCGCGGCGCAGCATCTCCGCCAGGGGCGCGGGCCGCGCCCCCCACCGCTTGTCCTCAGGAATGTCCACGAGGTCGTTGTAAAGAACTTCCATTCCCAGCCCGCCCGCGATCCGCGCCACGCGCGAGCCCACCCGCCCCATGCCCAGCACGCCCACCGTCAACTCGCTCAGTTGGTTCACCGCTTCCAGCTCGCGGCGCATGGCATTCCACCGCGCCTGCTCGATGGGCCGCTGGAGGAACTGACGCGGGCGGAGCCCATCAAACAACAGCGCGAACACATACTCCGCCACGGCCTGCGTGTTGGCATCGGGCGTGTGTACCACTTCGATCCCGCGGCGGCGGCACTCGGCGACATCAATACGGTCCAGCCCCACGCCCGCCCGGCCCACCACCTTCAGCTGCGGCGCCTTGTCCAGGAACGCGCCATCAACACGGGTGTACGTCCGCACTACCAGCCCGTCGGCCTTGGCCAGGTAGCCATCGAACGCCGGATCGCTGAAATGGCACGCCGTGAGATCGCACGACTCGCGCAGCCACGCCGCGGCAGCCGCGTCAAGGTCCTCACTTTGGAGCACAAAGAACCGGGTCATGAGGGGCGCACATTAGCCGCGCTGCCGCAACTTCTCCGCACCCTGTCTGTACACAGTGTCAGCGAAGCAGGTGGAACCACTCCGGCGACTACCCGGGACCCGACGGCGTGTTCACGTGCCCGCTCTTCCATTCGTTCATCTGGAAGCGTGCCGAAACATCCCTGTAGCGGGGTGTTGGTGTCAACTATCGGAGAAACGCTCATGAATGTGCATACCCAGATTGTGTCCGCAGTCCTTTGCGCCGTCACTTTGGCAGTGGCGGCGTTCGGTCAGCCTGCAACACACCCGCGGTCTGCCCGGCCGGGCCCGCTGACTCCCTGTGATGGGGCGAGTTCACCCAGCACATGCTGGAGCTGCTTCCAAGATGCGCTCGAAGACTGCGATCGCAGGAACACCGAAGCCTCCCGTCGGCAAGCATGCTACGCCGCTGCCAATCAGTTCTTCGTGAACTGTCTCGCCCCCCGAACCAGCAAGCCGGGAGTGGGAACGCTCCGCACTGGAGCGTCCATACCTGCACTGAACACCTGGTACGGCAGCACTTACTCGCTGGAAGGGCGGGCACCTGACTTTGATGACGTGTGGGTGTTCGTGCGCGACACGGACGAGGAAGGAGCGATCAGGGAGCAGGAGGTCGCCGCGTTCCCCACCGTTCTCGCCGATGGATCCATCATGGTTGTGGCCGAAGCGCCCCCCGCCTGCAACGGGGATTGCGCGGGTATCGTCACCGCATTTGTCAAAGACGGGGTCGTCGTAGCGGCGGTCGCCCACGTGGTCGCCGTGACCGACGGTGCCGACCTTACTGGCGACGGAGTGGTGGACATTGAAGACCTCGGCGCTGCCTTCGCCCGCTGGGAAGCCGGCGAAGGCACCGAGGCCGAGCTTGAGAACTTATTTCATCGCCTCGCGGAGTAAATCTCCACCCCGCGTCACCGAGCTCGCGCTCCTGACGCGGATTTGCGAAGGGCAACTTCCTGAACATAGGCCCTGACGCGTTTGGGCAGTTCACTTGAAAATGGTCACACCCGCTCCAGCACCACGCACATCGGCCCCGTCAACCGCTCCATCAAGGCGTCGTGCCCGAAAGCGGCGACCTGCTCTCGCTTGAACTCGGCATACTCGCGGTGCCCTGTCCAGCACACGGCGCGGCCGTGCTCTGCGACGGCTGCCGCAACGTCCACGGCTCGCTGCCCCGCAAGGTGGAACACCTCGGTCAGCAGACGCGTGATGTAGTTGTACGAGTGCTCATCATCACCCAGCAGCACGATGTTCCACGCGGCCAGCGAGTCCACCGGCCCCAGGCGCGGCGTCTCCGCACCCTCACCAAGGCCACACTCAACCGACGCACGCACAGGCTTAGGCTCGTTCATCACCCCTATCTTCGTCCCGATCGAGCCTGCGGCCCTATGGGGTTTATTCGCTATTACGGGGTTCGGCGCTCATGTCACGCGTGCTCTTCCCGGCCGATTTATCATTTTCGACCCAAAACGATAAATCTATGGCCTGCATTCATCGCAATCGCGAAATCCCCTGAACCACCGAGAGGCACTTTTCAACGATATCGCCGGATCGTTGACATCTACCCCACCTTCGAACCCCGCCGCTCCCACGGCCGGTCTGCCTTCTCCGTCTTCTCAAAGGCCACCCCGCCCACCAGTCGAACCATGCCAGCCCCCAGTTCCGCTTCCAACGCCTTCACAAGGTCGGGCTCGAGCGCGACCCGCAGCTTGGAGTCTGCCGCGAGGATCGCGACCTGGTCCTCGGTGCCGATGACCAGTTCCACGGGCAGCGCGGCAGAGCCGGTGCCGGGTTTGGACCGGAGGAGGGTTGCCGCGTAGGTCAGGGCACCCGCGGCACCGCCATTGAGCCGCACCTCATCCACCATCAGCCGCAACCGGCCGCCCTCCAGCGGGACGCCGTCGATGGGCACCAGCCGGTCGATGATGAGTTGCGGCTCGCCGCGCTTCAGGTCAACCCGGCCCAGCACGAAGACCACCTTCTCGGCCTCGGCCAGGTGCCCGAACTTCGCGTACGCCTCGGTGAAGAGCGCGCACTCGCACGCCCCGGTCATGTCCTCGACCGTCACGATCGCCATCTTCTGGCCGGCTGACTTGCCGTTGCGGACCACGATGGTCCGCACTGACTGCACCATCGCGGCAATCACGGCCCGCTGATCCTGCTGCATCTCCTTGATGCCTGCCGCGTTCGTGGTCGTGAAGATTCCCGACCAGCTCTTCCAATGGTCCAGCGGGTGGCTCGACACATAAAAGCCCAGGGCATCCTTCTCTTCGGCCAGCGTCTCCGCCTCGCTCCAGGGCTCGGCCTTCGCCAGCGCGATCACCGGCGGCTTCACGGGCGTGGCACCGCCGCCGCCGAAGAGCGCGGCCTGGCCCGCGGCCTTATCTGACGCGACGCGCTGGCCCGCGCTCAGTGCCTGCTCAATCGTGGCGACCATGGCGCTGCGCGTCGGCCTGCCGTGGACGCTATCGAATGCGCCGCACTTCACAAGCGCCTCGAGCGTGGACTTATTGACGCTGCCCGCGGGCATCCGCTCGCAGAAATCGAAGAGGCTTGTAAAGACGCCGCCCTTGATGCGCTCCTCGATCACGGCCTCAATCGCCTTGTCGCCCGCTCCCTTCAGCGCCTTAAGGCCGAACCGCACATGCCCCTGGCTGGCGCGGGTCCCAACCTGGGTACCCCCTCTCTCCGAGAGGGGAGTCCGATTCTTTTCCTCCCCTTTCTTCCCCTCTTCGTTCTGTACCGCGTGGCGTTTGTGGCTGTCCTCCCCCTCAAACACCACCGCAAAGTCTGACAGCGACAGGTTGATATCCGGCGGTCGGACTTCCACGCCCACCTTGATCTGCTGCCCGCTGACCGGGTCCACAAACCGAGTTCTGCGGCAGTCATCCAGGTACGGAATCCAGTCCGAAACCTTGTTCGCCCCCGACTCGTACGTCAGGAACGCCGCCATGTACTGGTTGGGGAAGTACGTCTTGAGATACGCGGTCTGGTACGCGACGATGGCGTAGCCGGAACTGTGGCTCTTGTTGAAGCCGTAGCCCGCGAACTTCAAAATGAGCTCGAACAACTCCTCCGCGCCGCCCTTGGTCAGCCCTTGCTTCTGCGCGCCATCGATGAACTTGGGCCGTTCCTTCTCGATCTTGTCGTGCTTCTTCTTGCTGATGTTCTTGATCAGCGAGTACGCATCGCGCAGCTTGATCCCGCCCAGGCCATGCACGATCTGCATCACCTGCTCTTGGTACACCATCACGCCGTACGTCTCGGCTGTGTACCGATCCACAACCTCGTGAACCCGCGGCACCTCCTCCTGCCCGTGCTTGCGCCGGTTGTAGTCGGGGATCAGGTCCATCGGGCCGGGGCGGAACAACGCATTCGCGGCAATCAGGTCCTCGAGCCGGTCGGGCTTCATCTCCGTCAGCAGCCGGCGCATGCCGCCGGACTCGAACTGAAAGATGCCGGTGGTCTCGCCGCGCCGAAAGAGCTCAAAGACCTTAGAGTCAGCAAATGACAAACGATCTAAATCAAGCGGATGATCAATGGTGAGCGGGAGCGATCGTTCCTTCGCTGCGCGCCCTTTCTTGCCCGCCAGCTCTTCCTTGAGCCGCTGTGTTTCTTCGTGCTCCGCTCCGCGTCCAACGGCCTCCCAGATTTCTCGCTCGCTCAAACCCTCGCGGATCAGCTTCAGCGCCCGCGCCACGACCGAGATCGTGCGCAGCCCCAGAAAGTCCATCTTCAGCAGGCCCATCTTCTCGCACGTCGGGCCGTCCCATTGAGTCACCACCTCGTGGTCGGCGCTCCCCGACTGGCGGTAGAGGGGCACAATCTCGTGCAGGGGGCGGGTGGCGACGATGACGCCCGCGGCATGCACGCTCGCGTGGCGGGCCTGGCCCTCGATGCCCATCGCGTTGTCAATCAACTGGCGCACCACCGCCTCGCGGTCGTACAGCTTCCTGAGGTCGGGCTCCTTCTCCAGCGCATCTTCCAGCGTCATCCCCAGCGTCTCGGGGATCATTTTGGCGATCTTGTCCACCTCGGCCAGCGGCATATTGAGCACTCGCCCGACATCGCGCAGCGCCGCCCGCGCCTTGAGCGTCCCGAAGGTGATGATCTGCGCCACATGCCCATACTTCGTGCGCACATAATTAATGACATCGCCGCGCCCATCCTGGCACAGGTCGATATCGATATCGGGGTACTCACTGCGGTCAGGGTCAGTGAACCGCTCGAACAGCAGCCCGTACTTCACGGGGCACGCATTGCTCAGCCCCAGCACATACCCCACCATTGTCCCCACGCCCGAACCACGCGCCAACGCCGGCACCCCGTGCTGTCGCCCCCAGCTCACGAAGTCCCACACGATCAGGAAATACGCCGCGATGTTCTTGTCACACAGGATCTTCAGCTCGCGGTCCAGCCGCGCCATCTCCGGCGTAGGGCCAGCACCCTGACCGGCCCCATGACCGGCCTCGCCCGCGGCCGCAGCGCCATACCGCCACACCATCCCTGCCGCCGACAGCAGCCGCAGCGCGCGGTCACATTCCGTCTTCGCCTCCGCCAGAAGCCGCGCACGCTCGGCCTCCGATGCTTGCATATCAACCTGGAACGGCACCACCTCAAAGCACGCGCAGTACGCCTGGTACCACGCCGTCAGGTCGCCGCCAAACCTCGCCTCATCACACCGCGGCAGCACATCCACCGGCCACGCATCAACACCCTTCTTCCCCTTACCGCTTTCATCGGTCCCCTCCGCCCGCACCTTCACCCGCACCATGGGTGCATGGCTCACGCCCATCGGCAGGGTCACATTGCAGCGCTCGGCGATCCGCACGCTGTTCGCCAGAGCCTCGGTGCCCGCCTCGCCGTACTCCTCAAAGAGTTCCCGCATCTGCACTGGGCTCTTGACGTAGAGCTCCGCCGGGTACTTCATCCGCGCGGTATCGCTCTTGAGCTTCCCTGTGCTGATGCAGATCAGCGTGTCGTGGCTGTCGTGGTCCTCCGCGCGCAAAAAGTGCGAATCGTTATCACACACCAGCGGCAGCCCGGTTTCTCTCGCAAGCCGGATTAGGTGCTTGTTGATCGCGTTCTGCTCGGGGATGTGGTGCTGGAGCTCGATGAAGAAGGAAGGAAGTGGCGAAGTGCGCGGACGTGCCACATCCTCACTTTGCCACTCCGCCGCTTTGCCACTCTGCCACTTCCCAAAGACCCGCTTCCCCCACTCCGCCGCTTCCATTGCCGCGTCCCAGTGCTTCTTGTCCCCGCTGCGCTCAAACGCCAGCAGGTGATCGCCGATCTCGCTGCCCAGGTGCCCGTTGATCGCGATCAGGCCCGCGCTGTGCTTCTCCAGCAGTTCGCGGTCGATCCGCGGCTTGTAATAAAACCCCGTCAGGTACGCCTCGCTGCACAGCACCAGCAGGTTGCGCCACCCCTCATCGGTCTCGGCCAGCAGAACGAGGTGATAGCCGCCTTCGCCCCCGCCCGAGTACGTCCGGTCGGTGCGCGGCTTGCCCGGCGGCGTCACATACGCCTCCACCCCCAGGATCGGCTTGATCCCCTTCTCTTTGCACGCCGTGTAAAAAGCCACCGCCCCGAAAATATTGCCGTGGTCGGTGACGCCCACCGCCTTCATCCCCAGCTCCGCCACCCGCGCCACCAGCTTATCGATGCGGTTTCCCCCATCCAGCAGCGAATACTCGGTGTGCAGGTGCAGGTGGACAAACTCGCCCAAGGGCGAGGCGGTGTTGGAAGCAGCGGTTGCCATTGATGCCGAAGGGTAACCCGCACAACCCGTCCTGAGTCCGAAGTCCTGCGTCCTGAAATGGAAAATCCCGCTTTCCCCCTAATACCCAGGACTCAGGACTCAGGACTTTCCACTCTTCTACAATCATCAGGATGTTCACGGTCGCCACCATCCGCACGCACGCCGGCCGCACCTACGCGGCCATCCAGCGTCAGCCGGGCTGGCTCACCCGCCTTGCCGCGGGCGCGATTGTCCTGACGCTTGTCGCCGTGGCGTTGATCATCCTCATCCCCGTGATCGTCATCATCCTGGCGCTGCTCGCCCTTAACTTCGTGGCCCGCACCATCCGCGGTCTCTTCACCGGCGCGACAGCGCCCAACGGCCCGCTCGACGGCCGCAAGAATGTCCGCGTCCGCACATCCACCGATCCGTAATGGCTTCAGAGGTGCACAGGCCTCACACCCACAACAGGTCCACCACCCCCAGCGCGCCCAGCACGCAACTCACAACGCCGTTGACGGTGAAGAACGCCATGTTCAGCCCTGCCAGCCCGCGCCGGGCGCTGCGGGCCACGATCAGGTGCTCCATGACCAGCAGCCCCGCCACCAACACCGCCCCAGCGGCAAAGAGCCAGCCAAAGGCCGGGTGACTCCACCATGCCATGCGCAGCGCGCCGGCCGCGCCGGCGTGCAGCAGTGCGCTGACCGCCCGCGCCCCGCGCGAGCCCAGCGCGGCGGGGATGCTCTTGAGCCCGCGCCCAATATCAAAACCCTCATCCTGCAGCGCATAGATCACATCAAACCCCGCCACCCACATCACCACGAACCCCGCCAGCCACCAGATCGCCGGCGTCGTGACCAGCGCCTCGGGTGAGACCGCCAGCCCCGCGGCAAGCGGCGCCATCGCCAGCGATACCCCCAGCACCCCGTGGCACAACGCGGTCCAGCGCTTTGTCCATGAGTACAGCGCCACCCAGCCCAGCACCGGCAGGCTGAGGGCGACAGGCCACGGGTTTGCGTAGAACCACCAAAAGCCAGAACTGGCCGCGACAAACAACAGGGCGCACCCGGCCGCCACCGCCCAGCCACGCCGGGCGGCGAGGGTTCCCGCGGCAAACGCCCGGCGAGCCGTCCGCGGGTTGGCCGCATCAAACCCACGATCCACGAGGCGGTTGACCAGCATGGCCCACGTGCGGGCCAGCACCATGCACACGACGATGAGCCCAAGCTTGCCCGCGAACACGCTCCACGCCTCCGCGCTCGCGGCGTGAGACAGGAACGCGGCAAGCACCGCGAAGGGCATTGCGAAGATCGAGTGCGACAGCTTGATGTCCGCCGCCATGAGGCGCAGCGCGGCCCCTGCGGGGACGCTGGGCGCGGCATTGACCGGGGCGGTAGTCACGCCTTGAGCGTATTCGATTGCCGCGGCCGGGGGCTGCTTACATCCCTACGACGTTGCTGAGGTCGCCCGCCTGGGCGGTGAGGGTGGCACGGACCTCGGCCAGCTTCTCGTTGCTGAGCTTGAGGAACTCGAGCACCTCGGGGTCGATGGTGGTGTTGAGCAAGTCCTGACGGAAGCCCATGCCGGTGTCTGCCGCGAGGCGGTCGGCGACATACACCAGCGCCGTGAGCGTGCGGCTCTCGGTGGGCAGGTCCATGGGGCGGTGGTGAAAGCCGGTGACCATCGTGAAGCTCTTGGGGAACTTCCACTTCTCGCACAGGCCGGCGCCAAAGTCCTGGTGGTTGGCCTCAAAGCAGGCGTTCTCGGCCGTGATCATCTCGGTTGCGGGCACGCCCTTGGCGTCGGCGTTGACGGTGCGGAGCACTTCCATCAGCTTGTTGCGGTCGGCCTGCATCTCCACCATCACGCCGATGTCGTGGATCAGGCCGGCGAGGAACGCCTCGTCGGCGAGGCCCAGGCGCAGGGCGTTGGCGACCATCTTGGCACCCACGGCGGTCAGGTTGCTGTGCGTCCAAATCTCGCGCGCCGAGAACGTCGGCGTCAGGTCGCCACCACGGAACAGCTTCGCCAGGCTCGCGGCAATCGCGATGTTCTTGACGGCGTTGAGGCCGAGCATCACGATGGCGCGGTTGATCGAGCCGATCTGCCCCGGCAGGCCGTAGAACGAGGAGTTCACGACCTTCAGGATGCGGCTGCACAACGCGGGATCGCTGGAGATCACCTTGTGCAGGTCCTGCGCCGTACTCTTGGGGTCTTCAACGAGTTCGACCACCTTCACCGTGATCTCGGGCAGGGTCGCGATGTGGCTGATCTCGCGGATGGCGTTTGCTACAACCTGGTCGCGTTCGTTCGTGGCGGTCGTCGTCATTGAAATGGCTCCCGCCGGCAGCGTGCCGGTGCGTGACCTTCTCATCGACAGTCCATCCGCGCCACTTTCGCCCAACCTTCTCCAAAATCCCTACACGGTCCCGAGACGATCCCTGGCACCCGCGCCCTAATACGCGTTGCGTTTGCGCAGCATGCCGGGCTGGTACGGGCTCTGAGACGCGAGTACCGCGGCAATACGCTCGCCCGCGTGACCATCGCCGTAGGGGTGCGTCATCGCGTCCCGGGGCAGTTTTCGGGCTTGCTCAACTGCCGCGGCAACCTCTTCGGGTCGCTCGTGATCGATGTGTATGACGTTGCCACAGCGCTCGCGCCCGCCCTGGCGCGGTCCGATATCCACCGCCGGGAGGCGCAGCGCCGCCGCCTC
Source organism: Phycisphaerales bacterium (assembly GCA_038260025.1). Lineage (GTDB taxonomy): Bacteria > Planctomycetota > Phycisphaerae > Phycisphaerales > UBA1924 > JAEYTB01. Next base: position 22,548 of record JBBSOF010000010.1, on the reverse strand, counting down.
GATCAGCGCGCCGGAACTGTTGCCCACCATCACGCCGCCCCGCTCCGCCAATCTTTTGAGCAGCCCGATAAACACCGGCCGCTCCAGGTGCGCCCGGTGCGCCACGCCCGCGCTCACAATCGCCCGCAGCACGCCCTCGCGCCCAGGGTCGAAGTTGGGGTGCATCGCCAGCACCTTCTCGCCCGCAAGCCCCGCGAGCACCGAGGCCGCGGCAGCCTCCTCCATCTCCACGGTCCGGCCGATGGGGTGCAGCAGCAGCAGCGCGGTCACGTCATCCACACCGATCTTCGCTCCCTCCGCCTCAAGATCGAAGCCTGTCTTAAGCGGCGGGATCGCCCCCAGCGCGTCGATCGCCGGAGAGCCCACGGTGAATATCCGCTCGGCGGGCTCACCCATCTGCAGCAGCCGCTGCGCCGATTGCGGTGTCGCCGCGAAGTGGACGTGGGCGAGCTTGGAGATCGCGTGGCGCATCGCCTCATCTGCCACACCCTCGGCGCGGTCGCCGCCGTGGATGTGCGCGACTGCGTACCCGGCGACGCTGGCGGCGGCTGCCGCGGCAAACGCCTCGATGCGGTCCCCCAGCACCACCACCCAGTCTGGCCGCAGCTTCTCAAAGCTCCGCGCGAATCGGCCGATGCCCCTGCCCAGCGCCTCGGCATCTTCGGCCCGGCCCGTCTTACCCGCGATCTGCATTGGCACGATGTCTGCGATGGCGAACGCCTGCTTGACCTCGTGGAACGTGAGCGCGGGCGCGATGAGGTGAGATCCCGCGGCGATCACCGCCAGTTCCAGGTCCGGGCGCGCCGCGATCGCCAGCATCACCGGGCGAAGCAGCCCGAACTCGGCCCGCGTGCCGGTGACCACCGCCACCCGCCGCCGCGTGGCCTCGGGCGCATCCATCGGCGTGGGCCGCACCGAAGGCTCATCGTTCCAGCCGTCGCCGATCATCTCGGCCCCCCGCCGCCGGATTGCCCGCCCGTGCCGACGGTGTGCGGCCGTGGCTCAAAGTGTTCCGGCAGCAGCGGCATGTCCGCCTCGGCGGGCTGCACCAGGCGTGTGCCGACGATGCTCAGCAGCGATTCCGCCGGGATGCCCGTGCCCGGCCGTTTCACCGTCACATCTCCCCGCGCGATGGTGTGCCCCGTGGGCAGAGCCCGCGTGGCGACCACCGACTGGCGCGACACGCGTCGCACATCCTCCTCTATCGCCAGCACGCGCTTGGTGCGCAGGTATTCCGCGCCGCGGCCCACGCTCAGCTTCTCGGCCCCGCCGATGAACCGCGCCAAATCCTGGGGCGGGTGGTCCTTGCGCAGGTGCTCGCGGGCATCAAACGCCTGGCGGGCGCGATCCACATACTCCGCGAACTCGCGCGGGTTGAGCGAGGCAATGTGGTCCGGGCCCGGCGCGAGCTTGTCGTAGGTCATGTGCTTCTCGAGCACCTGCGCCCCCAGCGTCACCGCCACCGCGCCCGTGATGACCTCGGCGGTGTGGTCGCTATAGCCGATCGCCCCCGGCCAGATATCCGCGATGGCCCCGATGCCGCCCAGCTCACCCTCGCTCAGCGGCGTGGGGTAACTGCTGACGCACTGCAGCACCGCCAACCGCTCGCGAACCGGGTGAAGCCAGGTCAGCGCCCGCGCCACTTCCTGCAGTGTTGCCGCGCCGGTGCTGACAATCAGCGGACGCGGCGGGGGCGAGCCTGTGCGCGCGCCGCTGCCCACTTCGCCCAGCGCTTCCAGCAGCGGCTTGTTCACCACATCGGGCGAGGCGGTCTTGAAGGCGTCCCACGGGAGCCGCCGGGCGTCCTCAACATGCTCGAGGCTGAAGATCGTGACGATGGCGTGCAGGCTGCGCTCGTGCGCGCGGGCGATCACCCGCTCCATCGCATCCCACCCCAGTTCCAGCCGCCGCAGCATCTCCAGCGGGTCTGTCTCGCCCGCCGCCTGCTGGTACGCCGCCAGGCGCGAGGCGCGGCTCATGAGTCGGTCCGCCTCGAAGAACTGGAGTTTGATGGCGTCCGCCCCGGCCTCTGCCGCGGCATCTGTCAGGGCTAGCGCCCGCTCCACCGAGCCATCATGGTTGACGCCCAGTTCCGCGATGATGTACGCGGGCTGGTTGGGTCCGATGTCGCGGCCGCCGATTCTCATGGCTTCAACGGTAGCGCGGCGTTCCGCAGCAGCGTGTCTGCCACTACCACGTCGATCGGGCTGTCGATATCCACCACCGCTCCCTCGGCATTCAGCACGCCGCGGCGATCTTTCCCGAAGAACGCGTGCGGCCCATCACCCGCACCCACCGCCCCGAACAACGCCGCCCGTGTCACGGCAAGCACGCCGCCGTCGGGGATGACCGCGGGGGGCAGGTCCTGCCGCCGGTAGACGCCGTGGTTGAGCACATCGCCCTCCCACGGGCGCACCGCGCCGTCGCCCTCCAGTCGCGCTGTCCACCAGGGGTGGTGCTTGCCAACCGGCGCGTAGCTCTGCACCGAATCCGCCCCGCTCTCTTGCAGCAGCGCGACGGCACGGTCGATCAGCCCCGCGGGGCGGACCGGCACATTGGCGTAGAGGATGACGATGATGTCGTGGAGCGGCTCGGCCTCTGCCGCATGGCGTGCCGCATCGTCCACGCGCGCTGTATCGCCCGCCAGCGCCGCGGGCCGGTGCAGCGTGACAACGCCCAAGCCCCGCGCCAGGTCGAGCGCGGCCGTATCGTCACTGCTGACCACCACCCGCGTCACGCGCTGCGCCGCCTTCGCGGCCTCGATCGTCCACGCGATGCAGGGCCGCCCCCCCACCACTTTGGTGTTCTTCCCTGGCACGCCCTTGCTGCCCGCCCGCGCCAGGATCACCGCCAGCACATCGTTCATCACACTCCCCCTCCCAGAGGGAGGGGGCCGGGGGGTAGGTTTGCTCCGCCCGCGACAACGTGCAGCGCACCATGACGCCCCGCCGTGTGAACTACCTCGCCCCCATTCACCCGCCCGATCCCCGGCCGCTCCGCGATCTCCCCCGCGCCATTGCGCACTGCGCCGTCAACCCCCACCAGCAGCGTGCTGTGGCGATGCCGCTCCAGCACATTCCGCGCCAGCGGCAGCGCCGTAATCCGTTCCCCGCCCGCGCGGCCTAAACACCCCTCCACCACGCACGCACCGGCCGTCACCAGCCCGCGGTTGAAGAAGTCTTCCACCTGCTCATACGTTGCATCGCACCGCGTCATCCGCGGCACCACCCACAGCGTTGGCAAGCCGCCTGCCACGCTGCGATGCTCCAGCAGGTGACCAACGCCCAGCCGAACCTCATCGAAACACGCGCGGCCGGTGAGGGCGGTGTACGTCTCCGCCGTTTCCGCCAGCACATCCACGCTCACGACATCCAGCCCCGCATCAAGCACGCGCTGCGCATCGCTCACGCCCCCCAGCAGCGGCGTGCGCACATGCACCGCGGCAAACCCTGCATCGCGGCCCACCTGGGCCAGTCGCAACGCTTCGTCGAGCCTTCCGCCGCTATCCACCACTGTCAGGGCGCGCTGTGCCCCGTGCCCGCCCGCGAGTGCGTGGATGGTCGCATCTTTCCGTGCCCCCGCCGCGGCAACGGTCACCATCTCCACTTCCTGCTCAACGTGCGCAAGCAACTCCGCTACTTCAGCCGCATTCGCTTCGAGCGCACGGCCACCCAGGGCCTGCGCGAGAGCTTCCATCCCCCACGGTGAATCTGGCACGCACCGCACCAGAAGATCCCGCACATGCGGCGGCGTGCTGATGCACGCCGGCCTGGCGATGGGGTCCGCCTGCGGTGCGTGAGGCAGATACCCGATCAGCCCGCCCATGCTTGCCAGGGGCGACTCCCCTGCCGCGAGTTCCTTCAGCACGCCAGCGCGAACAACGCACGCACCCAGGCCCGGCGGGGCATGCACAAAGACCAGTTCATGCACCTCGGGCCGTTCCAGATGGCGGTCGATGACCGCATCAACCAGCGCGGGGTCTACCAGCGCCCAGTCATCGCCAACACACACCGCCGCGTCGAGCCCGCGCCCGGCCAGGATCGGCGCGAGCAGCGCGGGCGACACCGCCTCGTCATAGCACGACAGGTTCGCAATGCCGCCCCGCCAGCACCAGCGCGACCACAAGCGCGCAGCCCCCACAGCGCGGGCGCGGGCCCGCGCGGCCTCCCACGCCGGCGCATCAACAACCTCATACTCAAGGCGCAGCCCCGCAGGGGCGGCACCGGCAAGCTGCCGCGCTTCGGCCTCATCCGCGCACACCAGCAGCACGCCAGCGATCCGTTCGCACCGTGCCAGCCGGGCGAGCATCATCTGCAGCGCATTGCGCCCGCCAGCAAACTCTGTCCCAAGGCTGCGCGCCAAACCCAGCCCGCCGGCTTCGCCATCGACCCGAACCGCCGCCCACAGCCGCTGGGCGGGCGTGATGGCAACCGTTTTTCCTGCCGCGCGGTGCGATGTCTCCCGCGCCCCCTCGCCGCGTGAGACAAACCCGCGCACCAGCTCCGCCGCGGCGTCATCGAGCATCTCACCCACGCGCTCGGCGGCGTCGGCCAGCCAGCGCACATTCACCTGGTCGCGCTCGATCTCCTTCTTCTGGCGATCCATCGCCGAGAGTGATGGATCAATGCCGATGGCCCGGTCGGCGCGGAAGCGGTTGAACTGCCCTGTCTGGTTGATCCACTGCACCAGGTCGTACGCGGCCTCTGCCGCGGCACGGGTTCCGATGGCACCGACCTGCTCAATCAGCCTGTTGACCTTGGCCTGGTCCTGCTGGCGGCGCAGCATGTCATCCAGCAGCCCCTCGGCTTCGCGGCCCATCACGGCGATACGGCCCGCGCTGCGCCGCAGGTCTCCCAGTCGGCTCCGCACCGCCGACAGGCGCGCTGCAAGGGTGCCGCCCTCCATCGCCACCGGCGTCCCCGGCACCGGCACATCACAGGTTGCATATCGCGCCAGGGCCGTCGCCAGCGGCATCGCGGTTGTGTGCTGCTTCACAGCGCCGCCCTCGCTCGCGTCGATCGTCTTCCACCCCCGCGCCGCATCAATGGCGAAGTCGCGCTCAAACTGCACCAGGTACGTCGCCATCTGCTCGTCGGTGTAGATCGAGCCACCCGCATGATCGCGCACCCTGCGCAGCTGCGGCTTCATCCGTGCGATCCGCTGCCACTCCAGCATTTCCAGCGTGTTGAACTCGCTCAACTCCCCAGACCACACCTGATGAATCGCCGCGCCGGGCGCGTAGTACTGGCCATCGGTGAACGCGAGGTCCTGCCCGATGAGCATCACCGGGTCGCACCCCATGAACCGCGCGAGGTAGTACGCAAGGTGCGCGACCGTCGCGCCCGGCGCGACCGCACCCATCGGCCGCGCCAGCCCGCCCGGCCCCGTGCCCAGCACGCCATCGAGCACCGCGTCCGCCGCGCAGCGGACAGCGCCCGGGAACGCCTCAAGGATGGCGCGGTTGCACTTGGGCTCCACCACCAGCGTCACGCCCTCGACATCCCCCGCCGTCAGCCCCTCATAAAACCGGCGGCTGATCTCGTGATAGTCCAGCGCTGTCACAAAGTGCGGCCGGATGCCCCGGGCCAGCAGCGTCTTGAGCACCGTCTGCACCGCGATGATCACCACCCGCTCGCGCACGCCGGGCTGCGATAGCAGTTGCACGTTCCGCGCCAGGCTCGGCCCCGCCGATACCACCACGGCGGGCTTGCCTGCACACGCCCCCGCAAGGTCCGCCACGCCCGGCACCGTCGCGTACCACGCGAGGTTGCCGAGCAGGTTCTTCAGCGTGACATCCACCTGCACCAGCGTCGTCACCACGTTGGTCCGCACCGCCTTCATCACCGCCGTGAAGGTCACACCGAACGCCTCCGACACCGCACTTAGGCGCACCCGGCTCGCCGGGTGGTCCACCAGCGCGGTACCCGCCGCCAGGATCGCCTCGACCCCCGCAACAGCCGCGGCAATCGCCCCCGCATCCTCCGGTTCCGTGATGATCGAAACATTCGATCCCGCCAGCCACGGCGTGCAGTCCACCCGCTCCAGCACCGCCCGCAGCAGCGCGGCATCGGGCTCAAACACAACTACCGCGCCGTGCATTTTCATCCGCCGCGCCAGCGCGGCCACATGATGCCCAAGCCCAAAGCCCCGCACCACCACCGCGGCGTTGGCCGCGATATCCACCGATGCCGCGAAGCGTTCACCCTCGGCCACAGGCCCGCGCAGGCTGCCGAGCTGGCGGCCCGCCAGTGTGCCCGTCAGCCCGCCATCGGGCGCGTACACCAGCGCGATATCCCGGCCCGGCGTTGCCGCCAAAACCCGTTCCACCATCCGCCCCGACCGTGCCGCCAGCAGGCAGAGGTTCCGTTCCAGCACGCGCGGGTCCGCGGCAACCCCCGCCGCCCCGCCCGCCTCATGCTGCTCGCTCATGCCTGCCCCCTCTCGCTCTTCACGTGCGTCTTTTCAACCCCGGCGGCGTACAACCATGTGATAACCATGTGACAGCCGCGGGGTGCGACGACCCCGGGCATCCCAAGATCGGCCCCTCTCGCCCCCGGACTCGAATCAATGCTGACCACCCTCGCCCCCACCCTCGCCCCCACCCTGGCCTCCGCCCTGGCCCCCGCGCTCACCTCGCTCCTGTTGGCACAGGTTTCCCTCGACGCCCAGGCCCCCAAGCCCCTGCCCTCGCCATCGCCCTTGGGGCACTACACCGTGGAGAATCCCACGCTCCTGATCATCGCGCTGGTCGCCGCCGGGGCCATCGCCTTCTTCGCCCTCAACAACAAGGGCAAGGGTGCGCTCGCCATGCGCGTAGGAGCCGCCTTCATGCTTGCCGCGGCAGCAATCTGGGCCGCCGCCATGTTCATCACCACCCCCCGTGAGAAGGTGCTTGCCCTGACGAAGAAGCTGGTCGCTGATACCGCCACCGCCAACATCGCCGCGCTTGATGCCGACCTGGCCGACAGCGCCGCTCTGTACTCCCCCGCCTCTCCCAACGGGCTTTCCAAGCAGGCCATCCTCAACCGCGTTGCCGCCATGCTGGGGCCCAGCGGCGCAGCACAGATCAACGATTACGCCCTGCTGGATGCGCAGATCCACCTGCCGCCCTCGGGCCCGGCGCAGGTGCAGGCCCGGGTGCGCGTGAGCGGGCAGTCCATCGGCCCCACGATCTCCTGGTGGCGGCTGGATGCGGTGCCCCAGGGCGACGCCTGGGTCATCAGCGGCATCCGCTACATCTCATCAAACTTCCCGATCCCCAGCCTCAACTGAACGCCGGCAACGCCCCCATCAGTTGGGGATGGGCACCAGGAAACTGCGCTGCGGCTTCGGCTCCACCTGCCCGCGCGAGCGCTCCATCAGCGGTGCGCCATTGACCAGGTTCATCGGGTGCTTCCGCCGCGCCTCGTTGAGGGCAAAGGACTCGAACGAGGGCTTCGACTCGTCGTGGTCCTTGGTGTTGAACACCCCCACCGTCACCATGCTGCCGTGCGGGCCGTGGAAATAGAACGCTTCCTCCCCCTCGCGGCGGAGCTCCACCACCGCCTCCTCCGCCTTCTCGCGGCAGAGCCGCAGGTCCTCCGCCGAAACCACGTTGGTCCCTAGACGGGTGTACATCGCCACCTGCAGGGTGTACACGGCGTTCTTGCCGCGCGACTGCTTCAGCGTGGCCAGGTTGAACTGCGGGATACCTCCGGTGAGGGCCTTGAAGGGAGGTGGCGACAGTGTCGCATTTTCAAAGGGACGCGCGCCGTCAATCTCCATGGAGCGGATGCGCTGAAGGTCGCGCTGCGCCGCGGCATCGTCGGGCCCTTCATACGCGCCATAGGCGACGACCACGGCGTTGCCGCGGCGCTCGGTAAAGGCCTCGGGCAGGTTGCCGCGGGTCTGAACCTTCATCAGCATGTCGCGCGCGGAAGAGTCCGCGGCCTCGCCGCCGGCGGAAACAATCACGATGGACCAAGGCGCTTTTTTCTCAGGTTCGCCCGCCTTGGTGCGCTGCTTCCCCCCCATCACGGTGGCTGGGTCATCACCGAAGGGCGCGAAAACGCTTTCAGTCTGAGCAGGCGCAGGCTTTGCCGACTTCGTACCGCCGCACCCCACGAAACCCAGCAGCGAGATGAAACAAGCCACCTTAAAAGGGGATGCAAGATGAGAAAAACATAAGTTCATGCTGCAAGGTCCGTCATGTGTTACTCGTTGTAAGTTCAGCAATCCCCTACCCTTACATTTATTTTACCCAAGTCCCCCTATTTTGCAGGCAACGCGAAAGGCCCGTCGATACCTACGCGGCAGGGAACGAGAACACCATAGCCATACGACACCATCAAACGCGAGGATCGCGTACACAGTTCGCGGGGGAGCACGCTGGAGAATCGTTGGTCGCCCCGGCCCTTGTTTAGGAGCCTCGCCATGTCCGAAGTCTCATCCATCAGCGCTGGGCGTCTCGAACGCCTTGAGCCCATCAGCACCACCGGAACCACCCCCGGCAGGAGCGCTTCCGCGGCAAACGTTGCCCAGCGCCCGGGAGATCAGGTCGAGGTTTCCACTCTGGCAACATATATGAACAAACTCCGCAACCTCCCCATCCGCCAGCAGCTTGTCGATGATGTCCGCGAGCAGATCGCCCGTGGTACCTACGACACGCCCGAGAAGATCGATGCCACAATCAACGAACTTCTTCCCGAACTCTAGCCGATAGTCCTACGTACTCCTTCTACATCACGCGCACCAACCCCGGGGAGCGGGCCTTTCAAGATGGCTCGTCTCCCTGGTTCAGTTTTGGACTGGAACAGTAGTTTTGGGCGAGGCCGGTTCTGAGCAGTCCACCCTGGGCCCCCTCACTTCTGAGCCGCCTCAACCTCCCCCGCCACCTGCACCACCGCGCTCGCAACCCCCCGGACCGTCCGCGCATACCGCTCCGCATCGATGGTGTCCGCCGTGTCCGTCGCCTTGTGATAGTTGGGGTTGCGGAAGTTGGCCGTGTCCGTCAGCATGGCCGCGGGAACGCCCGCCAGATAGAACGGCTGGTGGTCCGATCGCATCAGGTCCGGCAGCGGCAGGGGGAACGCAAACGCGAACACCTTCAGCCCCGGCGACCCCGCCTTCATACCCGCCTCGAACGAGCGGATGAACACCTCATCGCGCTTGAACCCCACCAGCGCAATGTTGTCCCCCACCGTCGGGGGCTCAAACACCCCTTTGATCGGCGGCACCGGAGACTTCTGGCTCCCCGGCTCATCGCTGTAATACCCCAGCATCTCCAGGCTGATCATCCCTACCAAGCGCGCTGGCGCCGCGATGCGCTCACCTTCTGTCGCCACGCCCCCACGCGCACCCACCTGCCCCTGCTCCCGCAGCCACTTCACATACGCCGATGAGCCCACCAGCCCCACCTCTTCAAGGTTGAAGAAGACCAGCCGCACCGTCCGCTGCATCGGCACATCTTTCAGCACCCGCGCCAGCTCCAGCAGCGCGGCAGTACCGCTGCCGTTATCGTCCGCCCCGGGAGCCCCCGGCACCGCATCGAAGTGCGCACCGATCAGCAGCACCTCATCGGGCTTACTCCGCCCGGGGATCTCAACGATGATGTTGCGGTAGGTGTGCTCACCCTCCGCAACCCCATCGCCCTTGCCCTGCGGCTGCATGGGCAGCGCCCACTTGAACTGATGGACCTGCGGTGTGTACCCCAATGCTGTCAGAGCCTCGGTCAGCAGCGTCTCGGTGCGGCGCAGCCCTTCGCGGCTGGCCTCATCCCCCAACGCTGCCCTTGCCGTGGGCAGGGAGCGCAGCGTCTCCATCAGCCGCGCCTGGCCGACCTCCACTTGGGCGGGCAATTCCGTGCCCGGCCCCGGGGCCTGCGCCAGTGCCGGCGCGCCGTGCAGCATCAGCAGCGCGGCACCGCACAGGACAACGCGCTGGCGGGTCCGCATGCTCAGTCTCCTTTAGGCTTTGCCGCGAGCCGCTCCTGCGCGATCATCGCCGCTCCGAATACGCCCGCGTTGTCTGCCAGGGTGCTCTCCACCACATCCACCTTGCGGCAGCGTGCCGGGAACGCGTGCTCGCGCGCTGCATCCTGCACCCGCTCCACAAAGGGCTTGCTCAGCGCCTCGGTCAGGCCGCCGCCCAGCACCACGCGCTGCAGCGAGAGGGTGGTCACGAAGTTGGCGATCGCGACGCCCAGATCGTGGGCCGCATGGTCGATCACCTCGCACACGAGTTTGTCCGGCTTCTCGCCGCCGTGATAAAACTTCGCGAGGGTCTTGGACTTGATCTTCGAGTAATCGCCCTCCACCTCCGCCGTCAGCTTGCTCTTGTGGTTCGAGAGGATCAGCCGCACGATGCGGTCCACGATCGAGCTCCGCGCGCACGCGTTCTCCAGCGTCCGCTCGCCCAGGCCCATGCCGGGGTGGAAGATCGTGTGGCCGATCTCCCCCGCGCTCAGGTGCGTGCCGTAGTACAGCCGCCCGTTGAGGATCAGCCCGCCGCCGATGCCCGTGCCGATCCACACGCCCAGCAGGTCGTTGGCGTTCTTGCCCGCGCCAATCCGGTTCTCGCCCAGGACCGCCACATTCACATCGTTATCGACGAAGGTGCGGATTTTGAGCCGCTTGTGCAGCAGGTCGCCCAGCGGCACATCGTCCCACCGCAGGTTGACGGCCTCGACCACCACGCCCTTCTCGGGGTCCACCGCGCCCGGCGCGCCGATGCCCAGCCCGGCCACCTCAGCCAATGGCACCTTGGCGGTCTCGCACGCCTCCTCGATCCCCGACACCATCCGCGCCAGCACCGCCTCAAGCCCCTCGTCGGCCTTGGTCTTGCGCTTCGCGCCGGCAAGCAGCTTCATATCGGCAGACACCACCCCGATCTGCATGTTGGTGCCGCCGAGATCGATGCCGATGAAGGGACCTGGTGTGGACAAGGCGCATACTCCAAAGTGAAATCAAGGGTTCGCGACACCGAGTTTAGCGCGAGAAAGCAACGCCTACCCAGTCTCATCGGCGTGCCACCGAAGTGCCTTCAACCCGGTGTCCACGTGGATCACCCAGGTTTCAAGACAACGCCCTACTTTCCTTCCGCCGTGATCAGCCGGTCCATCAGCGCCTTCTCTGCCGCCTTGTACGTGTCCATTTTTTCACGCAGGTAGGCGCTGAGTTCTGCCGCGGCTTCGGGGGTGTCGGCAGCCGCGAGGGCTTCCGCTGCGCCGCGCAGGTCGCTGGAGGCCTCGGCATACGCCCGCGTCGCGTCGTAGAGCACCTGCGTACTCAGCTCCTTGTTCGTGGGGCTGTGCAGCGCGCGCCACGGCTGGCTGCGCACCTCCACCGCCGTCAGCTTGAGCTGGTCCGACATCAGCCGCAGGTTGGCGATGGTGCGGCGGACGCTGGGGCTTTCTTCCTTCACCAGGCGGCTGACGCCCGTGAGCGCACCGGAGAACGTCTCCAGCGCATCGCGCCCCGCCGCAATAGCGCTGTTCACCTCGTCGATCGTCTTCTGATCGATCTTGCCGGTGGCGCTCTGCACGTTGTCCATGATCGTGCCGAGCTTCGAGCGGTTCTCCGCCACAAGCCCGCGCACCTGCTCAATCGCTTCGATGGCCCCGTCCAGCCCCGTCTCCGCCTTGGTCATCAGCGGGTCAAGCCTGCCCGACGCACGCTCGATGTTCGCGGCCGTCGCATCGACAAGCTTCGACCACTCCTCAACCTTGATCCGCAGCTGCGCCAGCAACTTCTGGGCATCGCCCAACCCGCCCTCCACCAGCGGCGAGGACTTGTCCAGCAGCTTGGTAGCGCGGCTGATCCCCGCCTCCAGCGCCGTGATCGAAGACCGCAGCTGCGCCGCCTGCGCCGCACCAAACCCCGCCTGCGCCAGGAACGCCGGCGGCGCGAGGTGCCCCGTCACCCGGTCGCCCGATTCAATTGCCGCCGAGGTGCCAGTGAACGGGGCCGCCCCGGGCGAGCCCGCTTCGGTCACGTTGATGCTGCTGAGCGTGCCCAGCAGCGGCAGCTGCAAATACACGCCCGCATCTTCATACAGCGTGACATCGGCCCGCGTCTCCACCTCGACATCCACGCCCGTGGGCACGCCGCCATCCTGCACAAAGTTGACGCTCAGCACGCGCCCGATCTTCTGCCCCGCCAGCAGCACATCCGACCCCTGCTTCAGCCCTGCCGCGCCATCGGCGAGCGAAAAGCGCACGGTGAATCGCGTCAGCCCGCTCATCGGCGGCACCGAACTCAGCTGAAAACTCGCCCACACCCCCAGGGCCATGGCCACGACCACAAACCCGCCAGCCAGAATGTTGTTGCGCGCGGCGCGGATGGACATGGGCGTAGGGTATCACGAAAGCGTGCAGGCGACCGCCACTCGGGGCGGCTGGTAGCCAGGCTTCACGAGCCGGGCCATGCTCCCTATCAGGCCCCACAAGGTCTGCGCCCGGTGGAATGGCCCGATGTAAAAGAGACTGACTGGGGAGTCCTAAACCAAGGGACGCAGCCACGCCCACACAGACTCCGATGTCGCAAGCAGCTTTTCAGCATTCGCGGCAGTGATGTCGTTTCCCGGGTAGCGTGCGTGGACAGCCGCACTCGTCAGATCGCCCAGGTCTGTTGCGTCGATGCGACGATCAACCCCCACAAGCCGGAGCAGTTGATCAAGTGATTCGAGATCATGAATCTTGGGCGCGGGTGCATCGCGGCTGATCAGCACCGCCTTCATCAGCTTCTCTGCGGCCTGTTGTGCGTGAAAACCGATCGCATCAAAGTTGCGTTTGCCGCTGAATGCAAACTCCCGCCGCGCCGTCGCAAGATCAGCCTCCGCCTTTGCAAGCCACTCATCAATGATCAGTTGGCGGTCGTTTTCGGGTGTCACGCGGCCGCCTCAAAGAGCACGCGTCCATGATCGACGGCTTCGCGGATGAGGGGGTCCCCGCCCCGATACCGCCAGATCATCTCGTCCGGCGTCCGGATGATCACATCAATCGGGAACACCAGCGGGTGAACGCGCGCCCGCATCGCACCCGTAAACTCCAGACGCGACCCCTCAAACGGCATCACCACCAGCAAATCCACATCCGAATCCTCACGCGGCGTGCCATAGGCGTGCGATCCGAACAGGATGATCTTCCGCGGCTGGAACTCCGCCGCGATCCTGTCCGCCAGAGCCTGGATGTCCTGCTCCGTCACCATGTTTCAATAGTATCACTTCGCTCCGCCCGCAGCCCCTCCGCCGCGGGCGCGCCATCGCACTCCCACAACGATTCCCACCGCGCCAAGCACTGCCGTACACCACAGCGGCAGACGCACGATCCACGCCCAGTTGTCGTGCGGCGCGGCCCGCCAGCCGTTGAGATCAACCATCGGCACAAACCGCCACCGGTACCGCCACGCCATCCCCGCCGGCACCCGCGTCAGCCGCTCAAACCCCCACTCGTCCGCATCCAAGACCGTGGCGTGCCCAAACTCCACCACTCCCGCGGCAACCACCAACCGCGTGTACCCAAGGCGCCCCTGGTCACGCGCCAGGGCAAGGTCATAGTCCCAGAACCCCGTGATAAACCACGCCGTCATGCTCACCATCATCAGCACGAACGACAGCGCTACCGCCACACCCCGCCACCGGGGTCGGCATGGCGGACGCGCGGGGCGTTGGCGCGGCTCAGTCGCCATACCGCACCCACTCCAGGCACAACCCATCAGGCGGCATCGTCGGCCCCGCGTTGGTGCGGTCCAGCCCCGCGATGATGCCGGGGATATCCCCCGGGGACATCCGCCCCCGCCCCACCTGCGTCAGCGTGCCCGCGATGATCCGCACCATGTTGTACAGGAACCCGTTGCCGCTCACGTCGATGCGGATGCGGTCGCCCTCGCGCGCAACCGCGCACGAAAAGATCGTCCGCACCGTCGTCAGCCTCCCATGCCCCGCGGCAGCAAACGCCGCAAAGTCATGCTCGCCCACGAGGTGTGCTGCCGCGGTGTGCATCGCCCCGGCATCGAGCGATTCCCACACATGCGTGACGTAACGGCGGTCCCACAGCGGGCGTGAACGCGCCGCGTGGATCGTGTACGAGTACGCCTTGGCCGTGCAGCCGCGGATTGGGTCGAAATCCGCCGCCACAGGCTCGATGCCAGCCACCAGGGCATCGCCGGGCAGCCGCCCGTTGATGGCCTGGAGCAGCCGCTCGCAGCCGCGGGAAAGCGGCCACCCGCCCGTGCGCGACGCCGACTCTTCTTCCTCCGCCTCAACCAGCGGCGAGCACGAGAATGCCCCGACCTGCCCCCGCGCGTGTACACCCGCATCAGTACGGCTTGCGCCCAGCAGCACCACCGGCTCGCGCACAATCTCCCGCACTGCCCGCTCCACCACATGCTGCACAGTGCGCAGCTGCGCCCGCGGCCGGTCTTCCCCCTCGCGCTGCACATGCCCCTGCACCTGGAGCTTCAGCTCGCCCGACGTCCCCGCCTGCACGCGGTCATCAAGCGTGGCCGGGTTGGCGTGCAGCGCATCGGCGTACGGCTCCTGCTTCTGCCACCCGCAGAAGTCGGTGCCGTCATAGGCGATGGTGAGCTTGTAACGCGGCACAAACAACAATACGCCGTGACTGCGAGTTGGCTGGTCGCCGCTTCACAGAGTCGTATTCAATGCGATGTCTTCGTGAATCAATCGAACGATGGCACGTTTACTTCTTCACCACCACTCGTTCCCGATCATCATCCTTCACCTTGAACCGCCTGTGCTCGGCATCGGCCCACTTGTCGGCCTGCTTCCACCACCACAGCGTGAAGGGGATGCCCACGAGCACAACCAGCACCATGATGGACCACATGAGTGTCAAGTATCCGCCCTGCTCTACAACTCAACCACGTCCATGTCCGCTTCCTGCCGCGCCTCTTCCAATGGCTCACTCACCTGGGTCGCGAACGCGCTCAGCGCGGGGTTGCCCCCCATCTCAGCGCGCATGTTCGAAGCATTAAACAGCCTCGACCGCGGCAGCACGACCTGCCCGCCCGCCGCGACCTGCCCCCATGTCGACACCAGCACCACACTCGCCGTGCCATCCACCACCGCCGGAGCCCCCTCCAGCGCGGCAAGCATGTCCAGGGCAATCTGCCCCTCGCTCTTGGCCATCTCGATCACGGGGATCGCCTGGTGGAACGCCTGCAGCATGTTGCGGGCGTTCTCAAACGTGCCCGCCTTCTCCGCGAAGGTGGCCCCCGGCAGCACGATGTCGGCCCGGTCAGAAAGCTCACTCGCCAGCGTGTCGATCAGCACCACAAACTTGCCGCCCAGCGACTTCATCAGCTCCGGCGTGGCCCACGCGCTGGGGTAGTTGCCCGTCAGCAGCACCGCGCCGATATCGCTGCGTCCGCTGCCGTGGCCCAGGGCCGCCAGCAACTGCTCATACGACAGCGCATCACCAAAGGTCGACAGAACACGGCGCACGCCCCGCGCGTTGGGCGCCTTCTCGGCGTACACCCTGAAGCCCTGGGGATCATTCGGCGGGAAGGTCTTGTCACTGCCGTGCATCGGCACCGGCCCCACCGCCAGCACCGCATCGGGGTTGATCGCCTTCGCCAGCTTCGCGAGCGCATACGCCTCTTCGCACGTGAGCATGGGGCTGACCACGACGGCAAACTTCTTGCCGCCGCCAACCTTCAGGCCCGCGAGCGCATCGTCGTAGGCACGCACAAAGTCGCACTCCACGCTCGTGCCGAACTGCTTGCGCATGGGCGAGCGCAGGCGGTCGGCGCTGTGGACAAACTTCCAGCCATAGCGGACCTCATCGGTGATCCACCACTTGTTCACGCTCATGTTGGTCCGCGGCTTGATGCGATAGACCTTGCCCTCGTTGTGATGGATCGAGATATTGTCGCCGCTCGCCGTCAGTGGGTCGATCGACGGCGTTTCCTTCAGGAACCACACCCGCTGCGCGAACAGGAAGTCCTTATCCAGCAGCGCGCCCACAGGGCACAGGTCGATGACGTTGGCGGAGAGTTCATTGTCAATCGGCACGCCCGGGAAGACGTCGATCTCTTCCTTGTTGCCGCGGCCCATGACCATCAGTTCGGCCGTCTGCGTCACCTCGCGCGTGAAGCGCACGCAGCGGGTACACATGATGCAGCGGTCGGCGTAGAGATAGACGTGGGGCCCCAAGTCCTTCTTGGGCTGCTTGACCTTCTGCTCCTCAAACCGCGACACGCCCCGCCCATACAGATAGGAATAGTCCTGCAGGAAGCACTCGCCCGACTGGTCGCACACCGGGCAGTCCAGCGGGTGGTTGATCAGCAGGTACTCCATCACCGCCTTCTGGTTCGCCACGCTCTTGGGGCTGTCGGTGTGCACCACCATCCCGTCCACCGCGGGCGTCTGGCAGGTCGGGAACAGCTTGCCCCCCATGTAGGGCTCCATCGCCCCGCTCTTGGGGTTGGGCGCAAACGCCTCCCCCAGGCAGATGCGGCAGGAAGCCACCACCGAAAGCCCATCGTGGTAGCAATACTGCGGAATCTCCAGCAGCGCGGCGTTGGCGGCCTGAAGGATCGTCTGACCCGGCGTGAAGTCGCACTTCCGCCCATTAATGGTGATCGTCGGCATAGCGGGCCAATGGTAGCCCGCGAGGGTTTCTTCAGTCCGCTCAACCACGTGGTGCGTTCGACGTATTTGGCCCCGGAGGGGCCATGGGATGTAGCCACGGGTGGAGCGACGCGGCTTTGAGCGTCGCGGAACCCGTGGAAACGGATATCCCTTAGCCTCTCCCGCCCCAGAGGGGCGTAGGAAGTTCGCCTTGCAAAGAAGGGCCCGCCATGCCGGGAACTTACTCCCAGATTCTGCCGGCGGACTGCGCCCCACCCGTTGCTTCATTCCGCGGCCCTTCCGAGGCCACAGATGCTCACACCTGCACTACGCAGGCTGCGCAAACATCGCATCCATCTGCCTATACCCCGCCTCCATCCCCTCGTCCATGCCCGAGGCGACCGCGCCATCCCGGGCGTCTTTCGAGTCGTACGCCTGCGTGATGCGCATCATCGTGACGCCGCCCTTCTCCTCAAACTCGTGCGTCTCCAGCAGCGAGCCGATCGTCTGGCCGGTCCCGGGCCACCCCCCGAACGTCATCGTTTCGGTGTGAACCATCCGCTCGTGCGGCACCGCCTCCGTGAACACGCCTTCGAGCGTCATGGCCGGATCGGCCTCATCGCTCTTCCATGCCAGCCTCAGCGCGCCGCCCACGCGCGCCTCACACTCGCAGACCGTCAACGTCCACCCAGGTGGCGGCAGCATCCAGCGGCGCATCTTGACCGGCACGGTCATCGCCTCCCACACGAGCCGACGCGGGGCGTTGAACGTGCGGGTGAGGACGATGGTGGTATCCGTGGGAGTCGAGATTTGCAGGCCTTTGGCGGGTGTGGGGTTCATGGTGGTCCTTGTGATTGACAACGTGAGGGAAGGGGCAGACCGCCGCTAAAACGCTCAGCGGCGGCGAGTACGCGGCTGCTCCGCGGGCTTCATCTCTTCTGTTTTCATCTCTTCCAGCAGCGCGTCAAGCGCATCGAAGCGGGCCTCCCAGTTCCGGCGGAACTGCTCGGTCCAGAGCATCGCTTCCTTGAGCGGCGCCGCACGCAGGCGGCAGAGGTGCTGCCGCCCGACGACGCGGCGGCGGACAAGCTTGGCCCCCTCCAGCACGCGCACATGCTTGGTGGCGGCAGGAAACGTCATCCGCAGGGGCGAGGCCAACTCGCTGAGGTTGCGCTCCCCCCCCGAGAGTTGCCGGATAATCGCCCGGCGGGCGGGGTGCGCCAAAGCGTGGAACACAAGGTCGAGCCGGGGTGATTGATCTACTACCATTTGGTTTAGTATACCATATGGTTGTATGATGTCAAGCTCACGCATCCCCACCCGCAACGCCTGCAAGCGGCAGCCGAGGGGGGGCGAAGGCGGTCGCCCGCGGGCACGATGTCCGCCGCGACGAGTCCAATCACGGCGCTCACTTCTGACGCTTGGCCAGTGCCGCAATCGCCACAGGCGCATACGGGATGATGCACCCCTTCGACATCGGCCAGCCCGAGTACAAGCCGATCTTCTCGCCGATGGCGACAGCCCGCGCGCGGTGCGCGGCATGCTTGACGCCGATGGCCATCAGGGTGTTGTTCATCGTCCACTGCACCTCGGGCCTGGCCTTGGGCATCTCCTTCTCGATGCGGTCGAGGAGCGCATCAAGATCGAGTTCGCCGGCCTCCCCCTTGTTCACGAGGCTCGCGGTGAGGTGCCAACCCGCGCGGGCGGCCCAGCGATCCTTGTCCTTCATCCATTTGTCGCGCAGCGCATCCTTCTCCGGGTGCTGGGCGACGACATGACCGTTCAGCCAATCGGCCGCGAGGGCGCAGGTTGCCGATCGCGTCAGCGTGTCGAGGTCTTTCGCTGAGAGCTCCTTGGGTTTCAGGAGGAGCGTGGCCAGGAGTTGGGCTTCGAGGTTGTCGGTTGCCCAGAGTTTGAGCGCGAGCACATGGTCCGCCTTGATCTTCTTTGCGAGGGTGCGGATGTCGCCCATGGGGACACCGAACTGGTTGGCAGGCGGGGCCGTCCCGTCCGGGCCGATCCTGGCGTTGTGCGTCCGGCGGGTCTCATTGCCCATCGATTCGAGTGTGGTGAGAACTGCTTCGAGTGTCATAGGCAGCCATTGTAAGAGACAAGGTGAGCCGCCACAGAAGGCCGTCGCGCTCTCCCGCACCTCTCCTATTCAAGCCTCTGCTCGTGTACATTCAGACCCGAGCTACAATCTCTCGTTTGAGCCACGGCCATTGTGCGGGTTGAACTTTGGCGAAATCCGCTCGGGATAGAGAGGCCACGCATGGCAGAGCAATCGCACGAACGGCTCCGCGAGCACCCTTCAACAAGGTTCGCCGCGCCCCAGCACCGCTTTGATCTTGCAGCCGTTGCGGGCGTGCTCTCGAAAGAAGCCCAGGCCGGTGAATCCGGGCATCGACAGGAGACTCTGTACAAGCACGGCGGGACCACCGTGGCCCTCTTCTTGTTTACACACCTCTCGCATCTCCGGCCACACCGCACCAAAGGCACCGTGGTCATACAGGTTCTCAAGGGCCACCTGCGCATCACGGCAGAGAGCCAGACGCACGACCTTCGTGCCGGTCACCTGCTCGTGCTGGCTGCCGGGATCGAGCACGGCATCGTCGCGCGGGAAGAGAGCACCATGCTCCTGACGGTCCACCTCAATCCGTCAGCCAACAACCCGCCCGATCGCGCCGCCGCCGCCGCCCCTGCCGCGATAGCCATGGAGCCGGCCCTGCGTCGGGCCTTGGCCCGCTGGGAAAACGAAGGCGGGCATCCTGCGTCTATCGAAAAAGCCGCTGGCGCAACGCATCCGGAAGCGAACAAGAGCCCCCGTCCAATCGCACCGAACCTTTAACAGGCCAATCCACCGAGGGAGGGCAAACGTGCCCGGCCGTAACCTGATCATCTGGACCATCGGGCACTCGACGCGCCCGATCGACGAGTTCATCGACCTCCTTCGCGGCCAGCAGATCACCCTCCTCGCGGACGTGCGGTCGCACCCCGGCTCGCGCAAGTTCCCCCAGTTCAACCAAGCCCCGCTCGCAGTTGCCGTTGAGGCGGAAGGTATCGGCTATGCGCACTTTCCCGAGCTCGGCGGGCGGCGCAAGACCAGCCCGAACTCCCCCAACGCCGCGTGGCGCAACGCCTCGTTCCGCGGCTACGCCGACTACATGCAGACCCAGGCCTTCCGCGACGGTGTCGATCGACTGCTCGAAGCCGCCCGCGCCCGCCGCACCGCCATCATGTGCTCCGAGGCCGTGTGGTGGAGATGCCACCGGTCCATGATCGCCGACGATCTCAAAGCGATGGGCGTACTGGTGCTCCACATCCTGAGCCCGACAAAGACCCAGGAGCACCCCTACACATCGGCCGCCACGATTGTCGGCGGGCATATCTCGTACACCGGCGGCCTGCTTGCCCCGAAGCCAGACGACCCTGAAGAACGCGATGATCAAGACCTTTAAGGTCAGCCCGATTACGTTTAACGGGTCCAAAGCCCCCTCCCATACACTCCTGTCCCATGCCCTCCCCCCACACCTTCCAATCCCCCAAGGGCACCCGCGACCTCTACCCGCTCGATGCCGCGCGGCGCCGGTTCATGCTCGAGTCGTGGCGCAAAGCCTCGGTCATCCACGGCTTTGATGAGGTTGACGGCCCCACCTTCGAGCACCTCGACCTTTACACCGTCAAGAGCGGCGAGGGCATTGTCAGCGAGCTTTTCTCCTTCACGCGCGAGGGTGGTGAGAAGACCTATGCCCTGCGCCCCGAGTTCACGCCCACCCTGGCCCGCCTTTACGCATCCAAGGCCAACAGCCTGCCCAAGCCCACCAAGTGGTACATGGCGGGGCCGTTCTTTCGTGCCGAGCGGCCGCAGCGCGGCCGCCTGCGCGAGTTTCTCCAGTGGAACGTGGACCTGCTGGGCGACGCTTCGCCCGCTGCCGATGCCGAGGTGATCGCCACCTGCGTCTCACTGCTGCGCGGCCTAGGCCTCACGCCCGCCGATGTCCGCGTCAAAGTCAATCACCGCGCTGCGCTGGCCCAATGGCTCACCAGCCGCGGAATGCCGCAGGACCAGCAGCCCGCGCTGCTCGCCCTGCTCGATGCGCGGAGCAAGATGCCCGCGCCCGACTTTGTCGCCAAGCTCGCGGCCTTCGGCTTCACGCCCGACCAGGCGGAAGTCTTCCAGAAGGGCATCATCCGCATCACCGCGCCAGACCCCGAGCAGCCGCAGGACGTGCTGGACATGACGTTCTTCTCCCAGGCCGTCACGCCCCTCTCGCAGCAGCTTCTTGCCGCGGGCATCATCGACTGGATCGACTTTGACCTCTCCATCGTGCGCGGCCTCGCGTACTACACCGGCATGGTCTTCGAGGTACACGAGGCCGGCGGCAACGAGCGGGCCATCGCCGGCGGCGGGCGCTACGACAACCTTGTCGAGCTGTTCGGCGGCCCCCCCACGCCTGCCGTCGGCTTCGGCATGGGTGATGTCGTCCTTTCGCTGGTTCTGCAGGACAAGGGCCTGATGCCCAAGGATTCCGAACTGCTCGAGCGCACCGGCCTCGCCCCGCACGTCTACGTGATCTCCAACGGCGAGCCCGCGGCAGAGGCGCAGGTCCGCCCCCTCGTGGCAGCGCTCCGCCTCGCGGGCCTGCACGCCCGCCACACCTACAAGACAACCCGCAACGTCGGCAAGCTGCTGCAAGAGGCGGCAGGCCTGGGCGCACGCTTCGCCATCATCATCGAGACTGATCAAACTGTGCAGGTCAAAGACCTGCGCGGCGGCTCGCAGCAGCCCCTCGCCATCGCGCAGGTGGTGCCGGAGATGGCCCGCCTCTGCGCCTGCTGAGGCGCTGCCGCTCTAACATCAACCCCGGGCCGTCACGGCCGCGTGGCGTGCGCTGCATCAAGAATCACCGTGCGCAGTCGCGACAGCGCCGTCGGCGGCGTGGTCTCCGCGCCTGTCTCGACGTATTGCCCATCGCCGCCCACCACGATGACGCGCGATCCCGGGTTCGCGGCCATAAAAGCGCGAACAGCCTGCGGCGTGGCCGCCTGTGGATCCGTGATCCACAGCGGGGGCGTCTCATCCGCGGCGGGCGCGCGGTCAACGGTCTCCATCTTGAGGGCGTCGACAACCACGTTCACAAACGCGGCGATGCGCTGGTTGGCGATCGTGACGTGCGCGGGCAGGCGGGCCCCGGCATCTGTCTCCGTGGTGGCCGCGGGCAGCGTGAGCACAAACGTCGTTCCCTGGCCGGGCGTCGACTCGACCTCCACGCGCCCGCCCGCGTTGCTGACGATGCCGAAGACCATGGCCAAGCCCATGCCGGTGCCGCCCTGCCCACGGGCTTTCGTCGTGAAGTACGGCTCAAGGCAGCGCCGCGCAACCTCGGGGCTCATCCCGCAGCCATCATCATGCACGCGGATGGCGACCTCCTTCTCACCGGCGGGGACGGCGGTGATGGCGATGCTGCCGCGGGGCGTGCCGGGGGCGCGGGCCGCGGCGATGGCATCGCCCGCGTTGATCACCAGGTTCAAGATGGTCTGACTCAGACGGTGCGGCGCAACCTCGATGCTCGGCGTGCCCGGGGCCACCTCGCACGTCACGCGCACCTCGCGCGGCACCGAAGACTGGAAAAACCGGCACGCATCCTGCTTCCATTCATCCAGGTTGGTGTACCCGCGGTCCGTGTCCTGGTTGATATCGCGGGAGAACAGCCGCATGCCGCGCGACAGCGACCCCAGGTACCCCACGATGGACTCGATGGCGTGCACACTCTCGCCGATGCGCGGCAGCTCCCCCGCGGCCTTGGCCAGTTCCTGCACATGCACGCGCAGGGGCAGCAGCGAGTTGTGCAGGTCGTGGCCCAGGCCTGCCGCGAACGTGCCCAGCGATGCCATCCGTTCGTTGCGGCGGAGTTGGTCGTAGCTCTGCTCCAGCGCCAGGGTGCGTTCAACCACCAGCTCTTCCAGGCGATCCTTGTGCTC